>NZ_JAJSOH010000059.1 GCF_021277265.1 Kineosporia rhizophila | reverse complement strand
TGGCGGATGTTGTCGGTGGTGAGGTCTACGTTGGTGGTGGTCAGGTAGGCGGTGAGGTAGTGGCCGCCGGCGGGGTGTTCGTGGGCGAGGACTGCTGCTGCGTTGATCTGGGGGTGGGTTTGGAGGGTGGTGCGGATGTCGTCGAGTTCGATGCGGAAGCCGCGGATTTTGATTTGGTCGTCGGTGCGGCCGTGGTATTCGAGTTGGCCGTGGTGGTTGTAGCGGGCGAGGTCGCCGGTGCGGTAGAGGCGGGTGCCGTTGTTGGTGGCGATGAAGCGGGTGGCGGTGAGGGCGGGCTGGTGGTGGTAGCCGTTGGCGGTTTGGGTGCCGCCGAGGTAGAGCTCGCCGATGACGCCGGGGGGTACGGGGCGTAGCCAGGTGTCGAGGATGGTGGCGGTGGTGTTGGCGACGGGCCGGCCGATCACGCTGGCAGCGGGGTTCGCGGTGTGGCTGGCAGCGGTGTTAGCTGCGAGGTTGTCGCCCGGGCCGTCGGTGGCGAGGTTGGCGGTGGGGTTGTTGCCCGGGCTGTTGGTGGCGAGGTCGGCAACGGGGTTGCGGCCTTGGCTGTTGGCGAGTGCGTCCGTGTGCGTGCCGACGTGCGTGCCGACGTGCGTGCCGACGTGCGTGCCGGTGGGGCTGCCTGCCGAATTGCCGGCCGAATTGCTGGCGGGTCCGTGGGTGCTGGTGGTGGCGTCGCCGGTGATTTCGGTGCTGCCGTAGTAGTTGTGGATGTGCGCCTGGGGGGCCAGGTGGCGCATGGTGGCGGCGAGGTGGGGGGTGAGTGTCTCGCCGGAGGATGTCCAGTGCTTCAGGCTGCCCAGATTGCCTGCACCGTCAAGGTCCTGGCCGTTGGTTCCGTCCTCGAGGGTCTGCTTCTCGAGGGTCTGCTTCTCGAGGGTCTGCTCGTTGAGGGTCTGCTCGTTGAGGGTTTGGGCGAGGCTGGGCACGGTGAGCAGGTGGGTGACCTGGTGCTCGCGGATGGTACGGGCGAGGGCATGGGCGTCGCGGGCTTGGGGGTCGGGGACCACGACGACGGTCGCACCTGCGGCCAGGGGTGCGAGGAGTTCAGTGGTGGCGTCGACGAAGCCGGTGCCGCTCTTGGCGATGGTGGTGGCGGTGTGGTCGAGGTGCTGGTGCTGGATGTGCCAGTGCAGGCGGTTGATCAGGGCTTCGTGGTTGACGGCGACGCCCTTGGGGCGGCCGGTGGTGCCGGAGGTGTAGATCAGGTAGGCGATGTCCTGGCCCGTTACCGGGCGTGCGAGTACCGGCAGGCCGGAGTCGGCGCTGGTATCCGGGCCAGTCCCCGATACCGCCCCGGTCGAGCCAGCACCGGCGTCCGAACCAGCACCAACCCCCAAGCCAGCACCGGCATCCGAACCAGCACCAAGCCCCAAGCCAGCACCGGCCTCCGAACCAGCCACATCACCGGCGTCCAGCAACAGAACCGGCTGGCTGGGCAGCGATGCCGCGGTCTTGGCCAGTTCGGTGTTGGTGATGAGCAGGGCCGGCTGGGCGTCCTGGAGGGTGGTGGTGATGCGCTGCTGGGGGTAAGCGGGGTCGAGCGGGACGTACGCTGCGCCTGCTCGCAGCACGGCGGCCAGGCTGACCGCCAGGTCCGGGGTACGCGGCAGGAGGACGGCTACTCGATCCCCCACGTTCACGCCGCGCTCGACCAGAAGGCCGGCCAGAGCGTTGGCCCGGGCGTCGAACTCCGCGTACGTCAGGCGTTCGCCAGCTTCGGTCCCGGCCTCGCTGCCGGCCTGGATCAGAGCGGTCTGGGCGGGGTAGGCGACGGCCTGGGCGTGGAGCCATGCATTGAGGGTGGTGTGGGGCAGTTCGGCGTGGGGGCCGGTGGACCAGGTGCGGAGGTGGTCCAGGTCGGCGTCCGACAGCAGCCGGAGGTCGGCCAGGGGCAGCTCCAGGCCGGTCGCGATGGCGTCGAAGGCTGCGGTCAGGGTCTGGGCGAAGCGGCGGGCGGTGTCGTCGTCCAGGACGTCCGTGGCGTAGGTCAGGAAGCCCTGGAGCTGGACAGAGTCGTCCTCCAGATAGAGGTCGATGTCTGTCTTGGCCGCGGCGATGCTTCCTTCCTCCGTCACCACCGTGACGCCGGGAAGGGTCAGTCCCTTCGCCTGCTCGCCCACGTAGTGAGTGAGCATGATCTGGAACAGCGGGTTACGGTTCGCCGCCCGCTCGACCCCGGCGGCCTTGGCGATCTCCTCGAACGGCGCCGCCTGGTGGGCGAACCCGTCGAGCACCGACTGCCGGGTGGTCTGCAGCAGGTCCGCCAGCGTGTCCGCAGGGTTGAGGCGGTGGCGGAAGGGCAGCGTGTTGACGAAGTACCCGACCAGGTCTTCCAGGCCGTCCTCGGTCCGCCCACCGATGGGCGAGCCGATCACCACGTCGTCACCGGCCCCCAGCACCGAGGCCGCGAGCGCCGTGGCCGCCTGGGCGATCATGAACATCGACACGCCCTGAGCGGCAGCGACCCGCCGCAGGCCGTCGACCGTGACGGCGTCCACGGTGAAACTGAGGTCGACGCCGTGATGCGTCGGGTGGTTCGGGCGGGCCCGGTCCAGGGTGATCGTCGATTCCTGCGGGGCGTCAGCCAGAACCTCTCGCCAGTAGGCAAGGTCCTGCCCCAGCAACGAATCGGCGTCATCACCGGAACCCAGCACCTCACGCTGCCACAGCGCGTAATCCGCGTACTGCACCGGCAGCGGAACCCAGTGCGGCCTCTCACCCTCCGCCCGAGCCCGGTAGGCCGTGGCGAGATCCCCCAGCAACGACGGGAACGACCACTCGTCCACCGCGTGGTGATGCGCCGCCAGCACGAAAACCCACTCGGCTGAGTCCACCCGCAGCAGGCCGGCCCGGATCGGAAGATCCTTCGCCAGATCGAAGGTGCGCCGAAGGATCCCGGCGACCCAGGCGTCCATTGTTCTGGTTCTGTGGTCTTCGTTCTCGATGTTCAGGTCGGCATTGAGCGGGTTCAGGGCACGGGCCGCCTGTTCCGGCGACAGGACGACCTGACGCAGGCTGCCCTCGTCCTCGACCAGAAGCGTGCGCAGGGCCTCGTGCCGCGCAACCACGTCCTGCACAGCGTCGAGCAGGGCGGCCTGGTCGAGATCCCCCGACAGACGCAGGACCAGCGGGACGACGTACCGGCCCCCGGGCCCGCCCAGCTGTTCGATCAGCCAAAGCGACTGCTGCCCATAGGACGCCGGCAGCACTTCCGGGCGCGGCAGTTCCCCCAGCCGCAATGTCGCTTCGCCCGAAACACTTCGGCGCTTCTCGACGACCCGGGCCAAAGCGGCCACGGTGGAGGCCTCGAACACCTCTCGCAGCGTCAGATCGACGCCCAGCCGGGCATTTACCCGAGCAACCACGCGGGTGGCGAGCAGCGAGTGCCCACCGAGGGCGAAGAAGTCGTCGTCGACCGAAAGCGACAACTCCTGGTCACTCGAGCCTTCATGCAGGTGAAGGACATCCGTGAAGATCTCCGCCAGGGTCGTCTCGACCGGGGTCTCCGGCGCCCGCCCGGCCCCGGTCGCTGTCCCCAGGTCGGGGGTCGGGAGAGCGCGGCGGTCAAGCTTTCCGTTGACCGTGGTCGGCAGCGAGTCCAGCACCGTGAACACCGTCGGGACCATGTAGTCCGGCAACCGCCGAGCCGAATACTCCCTCACCTCGTCGACCGACCCGCTCGTGGTCAGGTAAGCAGCCAGGAACTTCCCGCCCGCCGGATGATCGAAAGCCACCACCGCAGCGGCCTTCACTTGCGGATGCGACTCCAGAACATTACGGATCTCGTCCAACTCGATGCGGAAACCGCGAATCTTGACCTGATCGTCCGCCCGACCCAGGTATTCGAGCTCGCCTCGCCCGTTCCACCGCACGAGGTCACCCGTGCGGTACAGCCGAGTTCCATCCTCAGCCGCCACAAAACGAGACGCGGTGAGAGCAGGCTGGCCCAGATAGCCGTGGGCAAGCTGGATACCGCCGAGGTAGAGCTCTCCCACCACACCAGGCCCGACGGGACGCAGCCACGAATCCAACACCACCGTCGTGGTATTCAGCACCGGACGACCGATCGGGACCACGGCCGTGTCACCCGAACCAACCGGCTGGGCGGTGACGTCGACAGCGGCTTCGGTCGGCCCGTACAGGTTATGCAGACTGGCGTTAGCGAACAGGCGGTCAGCCTCCAGCGCGGCCACAGCCGGCAAGGCCTCACCCGAGAAGAACACCCGCCGCAACGAGGCCAGCCTGGCGGGATCAGGATTCGAGGCCAGGAACGCAGTCAGCATCGACGGCACGAAGTGCGCCACACTCACCCGCTGAGCCTCGATCACCTCCGCCAGGTAGACCGGGTCCTTGTGTCCACCGTCACGCGCTACGACGACGGTGGCGCCGGTGATCAGGGGCAGGAAGAACTCCCACACCGAGACGTCGAAACCGTCGGGGGTTTTCTGCAGGATCCGGTCAGAGGCGGTGATCTGGTAGTCGTCCCGCATCCACAGCAGCCGGTTCACGATGGCCTCGTGGCTGACCGCGACACCCTTGGGCCGGCCCGTGGTGCCCGAGGTGAAAATGACGTAGGCAGTGTCGGAACCAATTAAAGGACGATTGACAGCAACGGTTTCGCTGTCGGGAAGCTCTGCGTCCAGCCGCAGGACCGGCACTTCAGCGTCGTACGCCCGGTCGGTGACCAGCAGGCTCGGTGTGGCATCGGCCAGGATTGCCGCCACACGCTCGGCCGGGTACTCCGGGTCGATCGGCACATACGCAGCCCCCGCCCGCAGAACCGCCGCCAGAGCGACCACCAGATCGCCCGAGCGCGGCAACAACACCGCAACCCGGTCCCCAGTCCGAACACCACCGGCAACCATGACCGCGGCCAAAGCATTCACCCGGCCGTCGAACTCGGCATACGAGAGCTCGACACCCCGATCGTCCACCAGAGCCGTGCCAGTCGGCGTAGCCGCCACCTGAGCCCGCACTAGATCGTCCAGCGTGACAGCGGGAACGTCGGCCGTCGGACCACCCTGCCAGCTGGCCACGGCCGCCCGGTCGCGCTCGGACAGCACGTCCAGGTGAACCATCGGCTGTGCCGAGTCCTGACTGACCAACTGGGTCAGGAACTCAGTGAAGTCAGCGAAGTAGCTGCGAACCGCCTCACGAGAGAAGGCCGGGTCACTCGAGGCGAGGTCCAGCCGGAAGCCGTGCACCGCGTCCCGGTAGACCATCAGGTCCAACCGGCCCACCGGGCCGTTGGCAATCGTCTCCTGCCGGCCCATCACCGCACCGAACTGGTACTGGTAGTCGAACGCCTTGAAGTTCAGCTGCGGCAGCGCATAGAAGTCCTCCACCCCACCAGGCCACAGCCGCGCCAGCTCCTCCTCCGCCACCACCCAATGACGCACGACCTCGCGCGAGGCCTCGCGCACGCTGGCCACGAATTCGGCCACAGATTGCGACAGTTCGGGCTGCAGCACCGTCGGCGCCGACCCGACCAGCATGGCCGGGGTGGTCAGGGCCAGCCTGCCCTGCCGGTTCATCTGGGGCAGGCGCACCGCGAACGCTTCTCGTCCGTCGCGCGCCGAGGTGAACAGCCCCCATCCGGCCAGCACCACGTCCGACCAGGACACCTTGGCCGACCGGGCCAACACGTCGATCCGCCCTACGACCTCGTCTTCCAGCACTACCCCGGCGCGGGCCTGCGTCAGCCGGAATCGCGCAGCCGAGCCCTCGGCACTCTCCGACTGCGCCCCACCGGCATCCACGGCCTGCTCGAACCGGTTGCGCCAGAACTCCGACCGCGCGGGATCGCCAGCCGGCTGGTCCGCGAGTCCGGCGTACTCGCCGAACCACCGCTCGGGAACCGGGCGCTGCTCGACCAGCGCTGAGTACACCTCAGCCACCCGCCGGGTGAACAACCCCAGCCCGTAGGCGTCGAAGAACAGGTGATGAACCACGAACTCCCAGGCCCAGCCGCCCTCTGTTCGCGGATGAAGCACAGACCCGGCAGTGAACCGCGCTTCCTGGCCACCCAGCGAACGGCAACGATCCACCGCAGCGGCGCGTACAGCGTCATCAATCAGCGGGGTTCCCGACACCTGGACCCACGGCGCCTCGCCCACCGCCTGGAGCACCGGTTGGCCGTCGGCATCGTGGCGCACCCGCATCCGAAGGACGTCGGCCTCCGCGCCGGCCGTGGTCAGCGCCTGCTCGAGCAGTTCGAGGTCGATCTCACCGTCGAACCACACGATCTGCGAGATCAGGAAGGCGTCGGCCTGCGGAGCCATCTCCTCCGCCGCCCACACTCCTAACTGAGCAGGAACAAGATGCACAGAACCAGTGGCCACCATCACTCCAGGTAAGTAAGCTTCGCCTAACCTAACTAGGAAGATCGGGTGTCGACAAGCCCACCCCGGGTCGAGGGCGCCACCTGCCCCGAACCGGCCCTGCCCGCGATCGAAGGAGACGCTTTTGACCTGCAGCGATACGCCGATGCGACGGTCGCGGCCCGCCCGCCGCTAGCGGAACCAGCCAGCCGACAGCAAATTTGGCCGCAAGTTCAGGTTCCGTACGGTTCCGGCTCTTGACAGGGAGTCCACCGGGAGCCTCTTCCGGCGGTCATGACCGCAAGGGCGCAACCACGATCGAGACCTCGGGACGGGCGGTCTGACCTCCGGTCTTGTCCATTCCGGATCTTCCTAGTTAGGTTAGGCGAAGCTAACTTACCTGGAGTGATGGTGGCGACTGGTTCTGTGCATCTTGTTCCTGCTCAGTTGGGTGTTTGGGCGGCTGAGGAGGTCTCCCCGCAGGCCGACGCTTTCCTGATCTCGCAGGTGGTGTGGCTCGACGGCGAGATCGACCTCGAGCTGTTCGAGCGGGCCCTGGCGACTGCGGGCGCGGACGCGGACGTCTTGCGACTGCGGTTGTCCGACAGCGGGGGCGAGCCGGTGCTCACCCCTGTCGAAGACTTGCCCTGGGTGACGGTGTCGCAGATCCCACTGACTGAAGACGGGGTGCGCGCCGCCGCGGTTCAACGTTGCCGTGAGTTGGGTGGCCGGGAAGCGCGGTTCACTGCCGGGTCCGTCCTTCATCCGCGCACTGCCGGTGGCTGGGCCTGGGAGTTCGTGGTTCATCACCTGTTCTTCGACGCCTACGGGCTGGGCCTGTTCACGCGGCGGGTGGCCGAGGTGTACTCCGCGCTGGTCGAGCAGCGCCCGGTCCCTGAGCGCTGGTTCGGGCAGTACGCCGAACTCATCGAGTCCATGCCCGCGCAACCGGTCGGGGCGGCCTCCGAGTTCTGGCGGGACCGGCTCGCGCTGGGTGAAGACGCAGGCGTAGTCCGGTTCCAGGCAGCGGAAGACGGCGCCGGGCGGTTCTTCCTCACCGATGCCCGGGCCGGCATGGTGCTCGCCGACGATCTGACCGCCGAGGTGGACCGTCTCGCCCGGTCGGCCCGAGTGTCCTGGTCGGACGTTGTGCTGGCCGCCTGGGGCCTGTTCACCTCCGCGCAGGATGGGCGCGACCTCCTGGCCGTCCGTCTGCCCCAGATGAACCGGCAGGGCAGGCTGGCCCTGACCACCCCGGCCATGCTGGTCGGCTCCGCTCCCGCGGTCTTCCGGCCTGATCTTGCGCAGACCGTGCCTCAGTTCGTGAACAGCGTGCGTGCTGAAGCCCGCGAGGTCGCCCGTCGTGGAGTGGCGGCGGAGGAGGAGCTGGCGCGGCTGTGGCCTGGAGGGGTGGAGGACTTCTATGCGCTGCCGCAGCTGAACTTCAAGGCGTTCGACTACCAGTACCAGTTCGGTGCGGTGATGGGCCGTCAGGAGACGATTGCCAACGGTCCGGTGGGGCGGTTGGACCTGATGGTCTACCGGGATGCGGTGCACGGCTTCCGCCTGGACCTCGCCTCCAGCGACCCGGCGCAGAGCATCGAGTCGATCCGGGACGTGCTCGCCGACTTCACCGGCTTCCTGACCCGCCTGGTCACCGCCGACCCCGATCTGCCGGTGTCCCGGCTCAGCGTGCTGTCCGACCCCGCGCAGGCCCGCATCGCCCAGTGGCAGGAAGGGCCCACGGTTCCGGTTCCGGCTCACACTCTGGATGACCTGCTGAGGGCACAGGCCCAGTCGACGCCTTCCGGCACGGCCCTGATCGACGAGCACGGTCACGAACTGTCGTATGCCCAATTCGACGCTCGCGTGCAGGGACTGGCGCGCGTCCTGAACGGGCGCGGCGTCCGGACCGGCGACCGGGTCGCGGTGTTGTTGCCGCGGTCGGCCGAACTGGTGGTCACGCTGGCGGCGGTGCTGCGGGCGGGGGCTGCCTATGTGCCGATCGACCCGGAGTACCCAGCCGAGCGGGTCGCGGCGATCCTGGCCGATGCCACACCGAGCCTGCTGGTCACCGACCGGGCGTACGACGCTGAAGTGCCGGTCCTGCGGCTGGACGCAGAGCTTCCCGACACCGAAACCGTTGCTGTCAATCGTCCTTCAATTGGTTCCGACACCGCCTACGTCATCTTCACCTCGGGCACCACGGGCCGGCCCAAGGGCGTCGCGGTCAGCCACGAAGCCATCGTGAACCGGCTGCTGTGGATGCGGGACAACTACCAGATCACCGCCTCTGACCGGATCCTGCAAAAGACCCCGGACGGGTTCGACGTCTCGGTGTGGGAGTTCTTCCTGCCGCTGATCACCGGCGCCACCGTCGTCGTAGCGCGTGACGGTGGGCACAAGGACCCGGTCTACCTGGCCGAGATCATCGAGGCCCAGCAGGTGAGCGTGGCGCACTTCGTGCCCTCCATGCTGACCGCGTTCCTCGCCTCCAATCCCGATCCCTCGAAGCTGACCTCGCTGCGCCAAGTCTTCTCCTCCGGCGAAGCCCTGCCGACCGCGGCCGCACTCGAAGCCGATCGACTGTTTGCCAACGCCAGCCTGCACAACCTGTACGGGCCGACCGAAGCCGCTGTCGACGTCACCGCCCAGCCGGTTGGTTCGGGTGACACCGCCGTGGTCCCCATCGGCGTTCCGGTACGCAACACCACCACCGTCGTCCTGGACTCCTGGCTGCGCCCCGTCGGACCCGGCGTGGTGGGAGAGCTCTACCTCGGCGGCATCCAGCTCGCCCACGGCTACCTCAGCCAAACCGCGCTCACGGCCTCCCGGTTCATCGCCGGTGAGAACGGCACCCGCCTGTACCGCACCGGCGACCTCGTGCGCTGGAACGGGCGAGGCGAGCTCGAATACCTCGGCCGGGCGGACGATCAGGTCAAGATCCGCGGCTTCCGCATCGAGCTCGACGAGATCCGCAACGTCCTCGAATCCCACCCCCAGGTGAATTCCGCAGCCGTAGTAGCGTTCGACCACCCCGCCGGCGGCAAGTTCCTCGCTGCCTACGTCACCACCAGGGCAGCGGTAGACGAACTTCGCGCCCACACGGCCGCCACGCTGCCCGACTACATGGTCCCGGCCGTCTTCACCGTGCTGGACGTCCTCCCCACCACGGTCAACGGCAAGCTCGACCGCCGCGCCCTGCCCACCCCACAACTCGGCGCCGCCGGCGAGACGGGGCGAGCACCGTCCACCCCGCATGAGCTCGCCCTGGCGCAGATTTTCACCGAGGCCCTCGGTCTCCAGCCAGATGCAGCGCTCTCGGCAGACGACGACTTCTTCCTCCTCGGAGGGCACTCACTGCTGGCCACCCGGGTGGTCGCCCGCACCAACGCGGACCTCGGCGCGGCCATCACCCTGCGCGACGTGTTCGAGGCCCCCACCGTGGCCGGTCTGGCCCAGCTCCTGCAGAACGACTCGATCGCTGTCCTGCCCCGGATCGGCGAGGTGCCGCGTCCGGACGTCCTGCCGGTTTCCTACGGGCAGCAGTCGCTTTGGCTCATCGAACAGTTGGGCGGACCCGGCGGCCGGTACGTCGTGCCGCTGGTTCTGCGCCTGCGCGGTGAACTGGACCAGGACGCCCTGCTGGCCGCTCTCCAGGACGTGGTGGCCCGCCACGAAGCGCTGCGGACGCTCATCGTCGAGCACAAGGGCGAACTGCAGCAGAAAATCCTGGCCCCGGATCAGGCGACCTCCCTCTTGTCAGTGGTCACGGATGACGCCGGCGAATCGGTGGACGCCTGGGCCGCCGGGGTGATCCAGCGCGGTTTCAACCTCTCCGCCGATCTCCCGATCCGCGCCGGCCTGCTGCGGGTGAACGCGGACGAGTGGGCTCTCGCCCTTGCGGTACACCACCAAGCAATGGACGAGTGGTCGTTCCCCTCTCTCTTGGGAGACTTGTCCACCGCCTACCGAGCCCGCACGAACGGCGCTCGGCCGGACTGGGCGCCGCTGCCCGTCCAGTACGCCGACTACGCCGTGTGGCAGCGTCACGTGCTGGAGCGGCCGGACTCCCCGCTCCAGGACGATCTGCACTACTGGCGCGAGGTGCTGGCCGAAGCGCCGCAGGAATCCACCATCACCCTCGACCGCCCCCGTCCTACCGCCCCCACGCACCACGGCCTCGACCTGACCTTCAGCCTCCGCCCGGACACCGTCGAGGGCCTGCGCAAGGTCGCCGCCGAGCAGGGCGTGACCATGTTCATGCTCGCCCAGGCGGCCACCGCGCTGGCCGCCTCGGCGCTGGGCGCGGGTGACGACGTGGTGATCGGCTCGCCCGTGGGCGGCCGCACCCAGGACGGCCTGCAGGACCTGGTCGGCTACTTCGTCAACACCCTGCCGCTGCGTCACCGCCTCGACCCCGCCCACACCCTGCCGGACCTGCTGCAGGCCACCCGCCAGACGGTGCTGGACGGCTTTGCCCACCAGGGCGCACCTTTCGAGGAGATCGCCAAGGCCGCCGGGGTGGAGCGCGCAGCCAACCGCAACCCCCTGTTCCAGATCATGCTCACGCACTACGTGGGCACCCCGGGCCAAGGCCTCGACCTGCCCAAGGTCAGCGTGACCCCCGGCGACCAGACCCTGAACGCCGTCAAGACCGACCTCGATCTGTACCTCGAGGACGACTCCCGCGAGCTCCGAGGCTTCCTCACCTACGCCACGGACCTCCTGGACGAGCCCGGCGCGCTTCGCTTCGTCGAGACCCTCACCGCCGCCTTCGACGCGCTCGCCACCCGCACCAGCCCTCTCGCTGCCGACCTGACCGTCAGCGACCTGAACCTGCTCAGCGACGCCGACCAGGAATGCCTGAGCGCCTGGTCAAAGGGTCCGGACGCCGACCTGCCCCACACCGACCTCAGCACCTGGCTACACACCCGGGCCACCGCCCACTCCGCCGGCACCGCGCTGATCGACTCCACCACCGGCGAACGCCTGAGCTACGGCGACCTCGAGGCCCGCGCCAACGCCCGGGCCCAGCTTCTGCTCAGTCAGGGCGTCCAAGTGGGCGACCGCGTCGCCATCCTGCTCCCCCGCTCCATCGAGCAGATCATCACCGTTGTCGCCGCCCTGCGCGTGGGCGCCGCCTACGTCCCGCTCGACCCCGCGTACCCCCAGCAGCGCATCACCACCACCCTCCAGGACGCCCAGCCGGCCCTGCTCATCACCAACACCGAACTGGCCGAGACCGCGGCATCCCTGCCCAACCAGCCGCTCTTGTTGCTGGATGCCGGTGAGGTGGCAGGCGCGGACGCCGGTGCTGGTTCGGGGGCCGGTGCCGGCTCGACCGGGGCGGTATCGGGGACTGACCCGGATACCAGCGCCGACTCCGGCCTGCCGGTACTCGCACGCCCCATCACCGGTCAGGACATCGCCTACCTGATCTACACCTCCGGAACCACCGGCCGCCCCAAGGGCGTCGCCGTCAACCACGAAGCCCTGATCAACCGGCTCCACTGGCACATCCAGCGCCAGCACCTCGACCACACCGCCACCACCATCGCCAAGAGCGGCACCGGCTTCGTCGACGCCACCACCGAACTCCTCGCACCGCTGGTCGCCGGTGCGACCGTCGTCGTGGTCCCCGACCCCCAAGCCCGCGATGCCCATGCGCTCGCCCGTACCATCCGCGAGCATCAGGTCACCCACCTGCTCACCGTGCCCAGCCTCGCCCAGACCCTCAACGAGCAGACCCTCGAGAAGCAGACCCTCGAGAAGCAGACCCTCGAGGACGGAACCAACGGCCAGGACCTTGACGGTGCAGGCAATCTGGGCAGCCTGAAGCACTGGACCTCCTCCGGCGAAACCCTCACCCCCCACCTCGCCGCCACCATGCGCCACCTGGCCCCCCACGCCAGCATCCACAACTACTACGGCAGCACCGAAATCACCGGCGACGCCACCACCAGCACCCACGCAGGCAGCACCCCCGCACGCAGCACCCCTGCAGGCAGCACCCCCGCAGGCAGCTCCACCGACACTCACATCGGCACGCTCACCGACGCTCTCAGCAACAGCCAAGGCGACAAACCCACCGCCAGCA
>NZ_JAJSOH010000058.1 GCF_021277265.1 Kineosporia rhizophila | reverse complement strand
CCGGAACCCGGGCGGGTTGACTGCGGCCCCACGGTCACCTGGAACTCGGGAACCTGTCGACTCTGGTAACTCGCCGACCGCTCGATTCATCCGCCGAGGAAACAAGGAATCTGGACACCGCCGTAGAATCGGCACGGCTGGCCGTGGCCCAGACCTCCGACCGGCTGCGTCGCCTCTCCAACCTCAACGTGTCCCTGCGTCGCCGCTTCCTCCGCAGCCAAGTCCCCGCCGACCTGACGGAGACCATCGATGTCGCCCGCCAGGCCGTCGACGCCGCACCGGAGAGCCCTTCCGGGCGCACGGCTGTGCTGGCCAACCCGGGCCTTCTTCCCCGGAAAGGCGTCACTTCTGCCGCAACTCCAGCCTCTCCATCAGCGGATCCGGCACGACTTTCCTGCTCGAATAGGCCTGCAGGACGCTGATCCGGCAGATCTCCCCCACCGCGGCCTCAGGGTTCAGCGCCCCCGGACCGGCCCCGAACTCTCCGGACGTCTGGCGCAATTGTTCCTGAACCTGCTCGGGTGTCGGCACCTGGCCGTCCTCCAGCGCTGCTGCGGCTGCGTCGATCACTGAGTGGGCGGCCGCCAGGGCCAAGGGCGCATGGCTGTCGATGTGAGCGTTGATGCCTTTCAGATCTGCTAATTCAAGATGCCCGTCGTAGGGCATCCGATCGGCCCCGCCGGTCTTCCCGCAGTAGGCCAGCGAGACGTATGAGAAGGTGCGACGGTCGATCTCGGGGTTCTCGTAGCGGCGTGCGACCGCACTCGACACATCGTCGGCAGCGATCACGTCCAGATCGAAGCCAGGAATGTCCAGGAAGACGGTGAACGGCTGCCAGCGTCCGGCGAAGACCACCAGTTGGTCGTCGGTGCCCTGCAGCGCTCGGGCCACCTCGTCGGGCTCGGGCTTCTCGTCGACGAAGACCGCATCTGGCCCGCAGGCCTGACGCATCGCCTCCGGCGTGCCGGCCTCGCCCGAGTCGGCCTTGTCGGGCACGTAGGCGTGAACCGTGGTGGACCAGCCGCGAACGCGGAACTCTTCCCTCAGGGCAGTGAGCAGAGTCTGGCTCCAGAGGTTGCTGTTGTCGGCGGGGCACACGATGGCAACGTTTCGGGGCGGGGCGTCCGATCCGGACGACAGCTGGCGCCTCCGGGCCCACTCCTCGGCGTAGCGACCGATCAGTTTCGCCTGTTCGGAGTTCTGTGCCGCCACGTAGAAGTAGTTTGCCGCCCCCTTGGCCAGGCCATCCGCGGTGAGCGTCGCGGAGACCACCGGTATGTGTTCGGCGTTCAAGTCCAGAATCAGGTCCTCAGTGGCCTGGGTACTGGCGTCGAGCCCGACCACTGCGGTCAGCCGGTCAGCGGCTTTGGCCTTCTTAAGCTGCTCGACCAGGAGATCGCGCTGGCTCAGATCCTCGCCGCCGTTGGCGAACAGAACCCTGACGATGGGTTGACCATCGCCTTGGCGTTGCCGGTTCTGTTCGTCTGCCGCAGCGAGAAAAGCTACAGCCTCAAGCTTCTGGGAAACCGGGTCGCCCATCTTGTTGCCTCGGAACGAACTGACGTACACGAGCGTGATCACGGCACGGGTGGGGGCGTCTGCCTTCCGCTGGTCAGCATCCCCATTCAACGTGGCGAACTCTTTGTCGATCTTGCCGATGCCCGAGCCGCTTTCGGTAAAATCCCCCAGTTGGCCGGATACACCGATGCACGACGCCACTCCCCCCTCGGACACGTGCAGGCTGACGAAGCGATTCATGCCGGGATCCGTGACGCAGTCCGGCAGACCGGCAGCAACGGGGTCCGGCGACGGGTGGACGTTCGCCAGAGTGGGCGAGGACGTTTCGGCCGGAACCCTGGACGGACCGACAGAGGTCACCGGACGACCTGGTTCCTGCCCCCACACCGGCAGGGTGATGTCCGACGGTATCCCGGGCACATCGGTGGCAGTCGCACCGATCAGACAGGTGGCGGTGAGCACCGCCGCCGCAACCGGCGCCACGGCCGGCCGCGCCCACAGCGGCGCCACTGCCACCTCGAACCGTCGCGCGTTGTTCGCGGCGTGCCACAGAGCCACGTACTGCTCGTCATCCGCCCCGGCGGCCGGCGGCACCTCGATGGCCGGAACGCTGATCGGCAAGTACCAGTCTTCCTGTCCGCGCGAGCGCTGGGCCAGGCGACGGCACCAGGACTCATAACCGTCCATGGCTTCGGGGGCCGCCCAACGCACGACCGTCGGGTGCTGGCCGCCGCCGTTGGTGAGTTCCGGTGGAAATGTCTTAGCGGCGGCGACGAAGACGACCGGGTCGAATCCGTGCTGGGGATGGTTGCGCACCTCGCTGACCAGGCGCAGCAGTTCAAAACCAACGGCCGGGTCGTCACCGCCGTCGAGCAGGACGACCGGGTAGCTCGTGCGGCGGGCTCCGCCAGCTCGCCAGAACCGGCGACGGTACGCCTCGGCGACGTCCGAGAGAAACGCCTCCACGAGCAGGAGCAGGACGTCGGCCGGATCCTCGTCCCGTCGCTGCTCGAGCGTGAGCCGCTCAGCGAAACCCAGGACTGTTCCAGGGCTGTGCGGGTCGAGATACGGTTGGCGCACCAGCCACCGGTACTCCCGCCCGACCCCCGGAACCCTTCCCTGTAGACGCACCCGGAACCACAACGGGGGCACGACCCTGGCCAGGCGGGCCCATCGCACCACCGGCGCTTCGAACAGTTCGGGCAGTTCGTCGGAGAACAGCGTCGCGTACTTCGACCGGCCCAGTTCGCGCTCGCGCAGGCGGCGGAACAGCACGGCGTGCGGGTCGATCCGGTCAGCACCCAGGTCCTGCCGGATGAGCCAGTGCACCAGCCCGAACCGACTGAACCTGACCCGGCCGCCTACGGCATTGGCTCCGCTGGCGAGGTCGCGGGCAATCCGCAGGAGCATGTCCGCCACGACGTCGACATCATCGGACGGCGAACCCGCTGGCGCTGGCGGCCGGTGCACCACGTGCGGCACCCGCCGCGGTTCCGCCTCCTTGAGGTACCGGGCCAGCCCGGCGACCAGCTCGTCGGTGTCCTCCGCCCATTTGAGGCACACCAGCGGGATTCCCTGAGCTGATAGCACCTTTCCGCGGGGTGCGGGTGCCTCTCGCCGACGTGGGCGCTGCGTCAGGAGCTCCAGGCACTCCAGGAGCTGTCGCGCGCCCTTGAACACCGGCATCTGGCCCGGCTGGCTCCCGGCCCCTGCTGATCCACTGCTGCCCACGATGCCCCCGACTCAACGGGTCACCGCGCACATCGGACCGGCAACCCTCCCGTTGCACAGAAGATACCTCCGAGTGACGCCTCGCGTACCCAGAGTGATGCATCGGAGTGGATCTTCTGCCAAAGATTCCGAACCGCCGTGGTCGGATCCGGAAGGAAGCAGGATGCGCCTAATTCGAGGGATGATTACCGATCTTCTCGCCGCGATGAAGGGCTCCACGTCGTCCGTGACTGTGTCAGCCCGCCCCCAGCACGCCGGTCCCGACACAACCAGATGACACCGGCATCACCCTCTTCGCGGTCACCGCTCAGTGAACGCTCGTGACCGCCGTGATCGCGCGGTGAACGCAGGCGTCATGCCCAGTACGAGGATCTGGCGCAGCATGCTGAAGGCCCCGGGCCGGGACCCTGACAGATCTGCGGCCCGGGCACATCAGTCGGACCTCGGCAACCATGATCCGGTAGCGGATCGTCCAGTCACTTTGCTACCAGCGGTGGTGGACCTGTGCACGGATGCTGCGGTCGTACAGATCCTGCACAGCGGTCAGGGTCTCCTCCGGCAGAGGAGCGAGGTCGGCCGCCGCCGCGTTGGCCCGGGCCTGCTCGATGGAGCGGGCACCCGGGATGACGGTGGAGACACCCGGCTGCTGAATGATCCAGCGCAGGGCGGTCTGGGCCGGGCTCGCCCCGGCCGGTGCCAGCGCGGCGAACTCCGCGGCTGCGCTCAGCCCCGTCTCGTAGTCGACGCCGGAGAAGGTCTCGCCCTGGTCGAACGCCTCCCCGTGCCGGTTGTAGGTGCGGTGGTCATCGGCGGAGAAGACCGTGTCCTTGGTGTACTTGCCCGAGAGCAGGCCACTGGCCAGCGGTACCCGGGCAATGATTCCCACCCCGGCCTCGGCGGCCGCCGGGAGGACTTTTTCCAGCGGCTTCAGCCGGAAGGCGTTGAAGATGATCTGCACGCTGGCAGTGCCGGGACGTGCGATCGCGGTCAGCGCCTGCTCGCACGTCTCCACGCTTACGCCGTAGGCGGCGATCCGCTTCTCCTCGACCAGGGTGTCAAGGGCGTCGAAGACCTCGTCGGATTCGAACACCGCCGTGGGCGGGCAGTGCAGCTGCACCAGGTCCAGGGTGTCCACGCCCAGGTTGGTGCGGGAGCGGTCGGTCCAGGCGCGGAAGTTCTCCAGCGTGTAGTTCTCCGGCTCCTGCGGCACCCGGCGGCCCATCTTCGTGGCCACGGTGATGTCCTGCCCGCCCCTGGTCTTCAGGAAGCGGCCGATGAGCTGCTCGCTGCGCCCGTCGCCGTACACGTCCGCCGTGTCCAGGAAGGTGACCCCGCCCTCCACCGCCGCATCGAGCACGGCCAGGGCGTCTTCCTCGCGGACGTCGCCCCAGTCGGCGCCGAGCTGCCAGGTTCCCAGCCCAACCACGGACACCTGCCGTCCGAGTCGTTCCAGCGTGCGCTTCTCCATGACTTCCTGCTCTCCGTCGACGATGCGGCCTCAGCATCGTCGCCAAGCGCGCGGGCGTCCAGCCGACAGACCCCGCCCCGTGGCTCAGCGCGTTGAACGCTTTTGATTCACCCCACCGTCACCTCCAGCGAGCACCGAACCTGCTCCCGGACGGTCTCGGCGTCCGAAGCCGGCTCTGCGGTGTAGAGGACGAGAGTCTGCGCGGTGGGGTGAGCCGTGACGAAGGCGTCCCAGGCGACGGTACTCGTGCCGAACCTTCGGCGGGAAATGCTTGTTACCGGAGGAACGACCGAGAACACCTTGCCGGGACCACAGCTCGGCGACGTCGGTGCTGCCGGCCGACAGTCGGCCCAGGAGGGCGTGCACCGTCGGGTCGTCCTCGCGCCCGCGCACCACGATCCGCGAAGCTGCTACCGCCTCGAGTGCCACTTCGTCCCAATCGGCACAGGTCGAGGGTGCTTGCGAGTCAACTGGTAGACACAGCTGTTCGAAAGCTGCCTTCTTGCGTTGGCGCCAGCCTCCCTCGCACGTGGTGGTTCTGGTCCTGGCGCACTGTCAGTCTGAAGGTGTGGCTTGTGTGGGCGGGCTGGGGCGTGTGCGGAGTCCGTCGAGGACCAGTCCGCTGATCCGGTCGCATTGCGCTCGGGTTTGTGATCAGTCTTGTAGGTCAGTCCCAGAGACCGCACAGAGCAAGGAGAGTCGTCAGCGCTGAGGTCGGCGCGGATCGTTCCTTCTTTGTGTCCGGCAGCGAGCAGGTCGGCGAGGGCGCCAGTGAAGGTGCGGTAGACCTCGTCGCCGACTAGGTCGGTGGCTGCGATTCGGAAGGCGCGGGTCATGGGGTTCTCGGACAGTACCCAGGCCAGCTGCCGCAGTTTCTGGGGTGTGGCGGCGGTGGCGCGAACCGCGGTGCAGATGACGTCCTGGCTGAGCGCCGACTCGAGCCGGCCCACGATCGCGGTGTCGTGTGCAGGAGGCGCCAGAACAGGCGGCCTGCGTGGTGCGTGGCTGTCGCCGTGGCGTGGACGGGGATCTCGCCGCTCGGTTAGGCTGCCCATGATGATGACCAGTCAGGCTCGTACGAGCCGTTCTCGGGACGGCAATCTGGTCGTGGGCTGATCCGTGCTCCGCCTGATGTCTGTGTGACCGAAGTCCCCACCCCACACAGACAAGGAGAACGGTGACAGCGCGTTTCAACCACACGATCATTGCCTCGACAGACCCGGCCGAGATGGCCGCGTTCTACCGCGCCCTGCTCGAAGCCGACGACGTCCCCTCATGGGGACCGTTCGTCAACATCCAGATCGCCGACGGCGTCCTGCTGCAGTTCGCGGCTCCGCCCATCGACTTCCCTCCGCAGCACTACGCCTACCTGCTCGATGACGCGCATTTCGACCGCGCCTACGAACAGATCACAGGTCAGGGACGTGACCACTGGGCTGATCCGCAACGGACGCGGCCCGGTGAGATCAACAGCGAGCACGGGGGCCAAGGCGTCTACCTCCTCGACCCGACGGGCCACTTTCTGGAACTGATCACGCGTCCGTACCTCTGAGATCTGGTGCTCAGCGTAGGAGTGATCGTCATCGGCGTCTGCTGAGGCCGACGAGCATTCCGGAGGCGGGCGCTGCGTCGCCGCACCCACCTCATTGAGACAGAGCCTGGCCACCCGGAGGGCGGCCAGGCACTGCAGCCCCCTCGAGTGGCGGGACCAGTGCCGCTGCGGTCGGATCACCTCGCTTGCCGTTAGACAGCAGCCCGGTTGGGCGCGGCGTCGGAGAGCGCATCGCCCTCACTTTCCTCCCGGCTCGCTTCTCTTCCTGGTGACGTCACTGTCAGACGGTTGAGGTCCTGGTGCGGCTCGGGAGGGGGCGGCGGGTGGTGGTGCGGTGACCAGGCGCAGGGTGAAGCGGGACCCGGTGGGATGGTTGGGCCGGTAGCTGATGTGGCCGTTGTTGGCCTGGGCCAGTTGTTCGACGATGTAGAGCCCCAGGCCGGTGCCCTTCTTGGCGATGGCGGCGCCGGTGGTGGCCCGCGCGAAGCGTTCGAAGAGGTGGGGGACGAAGTCTTCGGGTACCCCCTCGCCATGGTCGGCGACGGTGACGTCGACGTTCTCGGCGCTGACCGCGACGGTGACCTCGATGGGCTCGCTCCCGTACTTCACGGCATTGCCCAGCAGGTTGAGCAGGATCTGCTGGAGGTGACCTGGGTCGACAACGGCGTTGGCGGGCTCGGGCGGGCGCACGACGTCGATGATCGCGGAGTGTTCCTCGGGTAACTGGGCCATGGCCTCGGTCAGGGCATGAACGACATCGACTCTGGCCCGGCGCGGTTCGACGGTGCCGGCATCGAGCTGGGCCAGAGCCAGGACGTCCTCGACCAGGGTCGTCATCCGCCGGGCGGCCGCGGATATGCGTGAGAGGAAGTCCCGGCGCTGGATGTCGGTCATGGTGTCCCAGCCATCGATGATGGTTTCGACGTACCCGGTGATCACCCCCAGGGGCTGGCGGACGTCGTGCGAGAGCATCGCCACGAGATCCTCGATCCTTTGCTGTGATTCGCGCAGCTGGGTGTTGATACGCTGCTGAGCCGCTTCGTGGGCCTTTCGCTCGCTGACGTCGATGATCTGAGTGGCGAACTGCGGTGCTCCGCCTGCGGTGTCGCCTTGTAGCGACATGGTCAGCAACGCGTGCACGGTGCGGCCGTCGGCGTGCAGGAACCGTCTCTCTGCGCTGAATCCGTTGGCGCCTGCGTCGAGGGAGGCCGCCTGCATCGCATCGGTGGCGAAATCTGGGTCCTGAGGATGCACGATGTCGTTGAGGGTGCCTGCCAGCAGTTCGGTTTCGCTGTAACCGAGCATCGCGCACAAGGCCGGGTTGACCCGGACGATCTTCGTGCTCGGGGTGGTGATGGCCATCCCAATCAGCGATCTGTCGAAGACATCACGGAAGCGTTGCTCGCTGTGGCGCAGCAACTGCTGGTCGCGGCGACTACGCGCGACGCCGAAGACCGTGACAAGCCCGGTCAGGGCGAACACCGCCACCACAATGGCCCGCCACACGCTCGAACCCCGGGCCGGCTCGTACAGCACCGATGTCGGGACGGCGGCCACGAGCCGCCACGGGGTGCCGTCGACTGGGTGCGCGGCGTAGGCCCAGTCCCGTTGGCCTTCGCGGTAGGTACCGGAGGTGGCCCCGATGAGGGCTTCGGCCAGGGGGTGATCGGTGGTCGGCATCGGCCCGTCGCTGGCCACGACCTTGCCGTCGGGGTCGATCAGGTAGGCCCGGCTGGAGGGTAGTGCGGCGGCGTGGGTGAGGTAGGTGCCCAGGGGGCTGTTCTGTACCTGGAGTGCTCCGGAGAACACCCGGCGGCCGCGGGGCGTGTCATAGGGAGTGGCGAAGGCCACCACCGGCACTCCTCGGGCCGCCGAGGTCACCACCCGCGAGACCACCGGCACCCCCTCGCGCACGGCAGTGCGCAGGTGGTCGTAGCGGGGGGTGAGGTCAGTACCGATCAGTTCCGACCGGGCCGGGACGATCTGGATCAGGCGTCCCTGCTCATCGAGTACGACCACGGCCGTGTAGGCGAACGGCGTGGAGACTTTCTGCAGTTGTTGCTCGCTGATGTCGTCCCCGGTGAGGAACTGTTCCGCCTGGAGGTTGGTGCGGGCCAGCTGGTCAGCGACGTAGTTGGACACGAAGTCGGCACCGATGGTGACCCGCATCCCGAAGCGGGACTGCAGTCCCTGCTCGGAGGCGTGCTGGGCCCACCCCCACCCTCCCACCAGCGCGACCATCAGCATCAGCCACACCATCAGGGGCACGATCAGATGTGCACTCCACCGGGGCAGAGGCGCTCCTCTGATCACTATCCAGGGGAACCGTCGCCCGGGGCGCGGAGAGGTAGCTGGCGCAGGTGATCGCAGCTGCCTCTTCATACCCACAACGGCTCCACGGTGTAGCAGATAGTAATCGGGGATAGCCGAATGTAGGTGATGATCCGGCCTGGGCACCCCCTCCTGATCAGAGCGTGTCGCACGGGCTCGCCGACGCCTGAGGTCGCCTGCACAGACGTCCGCTCTCCTGGGGCACCTGAGACTGCTCGGCAGATGTCAGGAGGCTGCTGAGGACGAGAGCGCCGGAAACTCCTTCCGGCAGACGGGCCGATCCTTTCACGAACAGGCAGCAGCCTCAGCCCAGGCCCGGCAGGTCTGGACAGGTCTGGACAGGCCGAGTGGTCACGCGATCAGCCCCTGACCGGCAGATATCGCGATCGCTGTCCGGATTGGCGCCCATATGCGTGCCCGCCATCGGCAACGTGCCTCCAGACGCTGCGATACCTGCCATCCTACGGATCGAACTTGGTTCGGTTCCTGGCGAGCCGAATCCGGGTCGACGGATGTAGGAGAGCCATACCTGAAGAGAACCGCGTCGGAAGTGATGGAGCGCAGCATGCAAGGACGGGCGCTGCTGGGTCGCGAGGCCGAGCGCCAGGCGCTGAGCGTCCTGGTCGAGCAGGCCAGGGCGGGCTCGGGCGGCGCACTGGTTCTGCAGGGCCCGCCCGGGATCGGTAAGTCGGCTCTGGTGGCGGAGGCGGCCGCCCTGGCGGCGGCGGGCGGGACCCGGGTGATCACCGCGGTGGGGGTGCAGTCGGAGGAGGACATTCCCTACGCGGGCCTGCATCAGCTGGTACACCAGCTGCGCGACGGGATCGACGACCTGCCGGGCCCGCAGAAGGCAGCGCTGCGGGCGGCGGTCGGGCTCGCGGACGACGCCGTGCCCGACCTGTACCTGGTCGGCCTGGCCGCACTGACGCTGCTGTCCGATGCCGCAGCGAAGGCACCGCTGCTGGTCGTGGTCGAGGACGCCGGCTGGATGGACCGGGCCAGCCTCGACGTGCTCGGGTTCGTTGCGCGGCGGATCGAGTCCGACCCCCTCGTCCTCATTGCCGTCATCCGCGGACTGGACGATCGTCTGGCCAGCGCGGGCATACCCGTCCTCAATCTGGCTCCGCTCAGTGCCCAGGTTTCGGGCGAGCTTTTGGACGAGGTCGCGCCCGGTTTGGGTGCCCAGGTGCGGCGGCGGTTGCTGGAACAGGCAGCGGGAAACCCGCTCGCACTGACCGAACTGCCCACGGCGCTGCAGTCGGTCGGTGGGGCGTACGCGCTCAGCCCTGGGCCGCTGCCGCTGACCGAGCGCCTGGAGCGGACCTTCACCGCGCGGGTCTCCCGTCTTCCCGCCACCACCCGCGCGGTGCTGCTCCTGGCCGCCCTGAACGGTGACGGGACCACGGACGAGTGCCTGGCCGCAGCCGGGCGGATGCTCGGCGCCCCGGTGGACCTCACTGCCCTGGCACCGGCGGTCAGCGCCGGTCTGGTCGAGTCCGGAGGGCTGGTCTTCCGGCACCCGCTCGTGCGCTCGGCCCTGCATCACGCGGCGACTCTGGCCGAACGCCAGGCAGCGCACGCCGCTCTGGCCGCCGGGCTCGAGGGCCAGCCCGATCGGCAGGCGTGGCATCGTGCCGCGGCCACGACGGCCCCTGATGAGCAGGCGGCGCGCGAACTGGATTCCACGGCCCACCGGGCTCTGCGCCGCGGCGGTGTCGCCGCCGCCCTGGCCGCCCTGACGCGGGCGGCCGAGCTGACGCAGGAGCCCTCCGCGAAGGCCGACCGGCTGCTGCGGGCGGCCGAACTGGCCCTGGAGTCGGGCCAGCTGGACGTCGTGTCCCACCTGCTCGCCCGGGCCGGGGCGTTGGACCTCTCGCCCCGGGACCGCGGCCGGGCGGCCTGGGTGAACATCGTTCGGGGTGAGTGGGGCGCCGGCGAGGGAACCGCCACCGCCGAGCTGGCCGAGCTGGCGGTCGAGCTCGCCGCGGAGGATCCCCTGCTGGGGCTGCGCATGCTCTGGGGCGCCACCCTGCACTGCTACTACGGCGAGGCGGGGACGGCCGTGCGCAGCCGGGTCGCAGCCGCCGCCGACCGCATGCCGGTGGACGCGGGCAACCCCTATCTGGTGGCTCTGCAAGCTTTCTGCGCGCCGGTCGACCGCGGGCGACTCGTCATGCAGTCTCTGGCGCAGCAGCTTCAGCGTTCGTCCCCGGACGCCGAGGGCGATCAGCTCCTCGGCGGCGCGGCGGTGACCGTCGGTGCTCCCGCCCTGGCGGCCAAACTGGCAGCCAGGCCTCTGGACTCGCTTCGGGCCCAGGGGCAGTTGTCGATGCTGGCGCGAAGCCTCTGTGTCCTGGCGGGCAGTGCTGGGCGCCTCAGTGACGTGCGCGCCGGGTTGCTGGTTGCGGACGAGGCCGCCGAGCTGGCCCTGGAGACCGGCCAGCCCCTGATCCACGCCATGGTGCAGGCCACGCGCGCGCAGCTGGCCGCCGTGAGCGGTGACCCTCAGATGGAGTGGTGGGCCGCCCAGGCCGAACGCGCCGCCGTTCCCGGCGGAGCGCGTCCGGTGCTGGCCATCGTCCAGACCGCCCGTGGCCATGCCGCCCTCTGTCAGGGACGTTACGGCGACGCCCTGGCCCACCTGCGCCGCGTCTTCACCCCGACCGACCCCGCCTTCCACCCCTGGCTGCGCTTCTACGCCGTCTCCGAGCTGGTCGAGGCGGCTGTGCGCAGCGCGTCCGAGGAGGTGGCGCGCGAGGTGCTGGTCGAGCTGGCACCGCTGGAGGAGCTGGCACCGACACCGGCCCTGCTGTGCGGGCTGCGCCTGTCGCGGGCCCTGCTCAGCCCCGCCGAGAGCGCCGAGCCGCTCTACCTCACCGCTCTCGATGCGGCCCCGCACGACTGGCCCTTCGAACGGGCCCGGGTGCAGCTGGCTCTCGGCGAGTGGCTGCGCCGTCAGCGCCGGCCCGCGGACTCACGCGCCTCGCTGGAGGCCGCCCTGGCCGTGTTCGACGCCCTGGGCGCGTCCGCGTGGTCGGAGCGGGCCCGGCAGGAACTACGTGCCGCCGGCGCTTCCTCCCCACGCCAGGACCCCACCGTCGTCGACCAGCTGACCTCCAGCGAACTGCGGGTGGCCCAACTGGCCGCGCAGGGGCTGACCAACCGGGAGATCGGTGAGCGCCTCTACATCTCCCCCCGTACGGTGGGCACCCACCTGCAGCGCATGTTCCCCAAGCTGGGCATCACCTCCCGCAGCGAACTCCCCGTCGTATTGGGTCACCCTCAGGACGTGCTGACCTCCTGACGTACGAATGTGCTGACGTACCGACGTCCTGAAGTGACGTACGTAAGAGACGCTGCCTGACGGACGCGGCCGGCCCTGCCTGCTTCCTAGGTTCGTGCCATGCCCGATCCGCACCCGGCGGACGGGCGGGAAAGGCACACACCATGGCAACCATCACCGTCGGCGCCGAGGGCTCGAGCGCCATCGAGCTCTACTACGAGGACCACGGCGCCGGCCAGCCCGTCGTCCTGATCCACGGCTACCCCCTGGACGGGCAGTCGTGGGAGAAGCAGACCCAGGCGCTCGTCGGGGCCGGCTACCGCGTCATCACCTATGACCGACGCGGTTTCGGCCGCTCGAGCAAGACCATGACCGGTTACGACTACGACACCTTCGCCGCCGACCTGAACCAGGTCCTGACCCAGCTGGACCTCAACGACGTCGTCCTGGCCGGCTTCTCGATGGGCTCGGGTGAGGTCGCCCGCTACCTGGGCACCTACGGCTCGCAGCGGGTGGCCAAGGCCGCCTTCCTGGCCTCGCTGCAGCCGTTCCTGCTGCAGACCCCGGACAACCCCACCGGGGTGCCGCAGTCGGTCTTCGACGGCATCGCCGAGCAGGCACAGTCCGACCGCTTCGCCTGGTACGAGAACTTCTTCGTCGACTTCTTCAACACCGACGAGAACCTCGGATCGCGCCTGAGCGAGGCCGCGCTGAAGGCGAACTGGGTCACCGCCATCGGCTCGGCGCCGATCGCGGCCTACGCCTGTGTCCCGGCCTGGCTGACCGACTTCCGCAAGGACGTGGAGAGCATCGACGTGCCCGCGCTGATCCTGCACGGCACCGCCGACCGCATCCTGCCCATCGACGCCACCGCCCGCGAGTTCCACCGCCGTCTGCCCGGCGTGCGCTACGTCGAGATCGACGGCGCCCCGCATGGCCTGCTGCTCACCCACGCAGCCGAGGTCAACACCGAACTGCTCGCCTTCCTGAACGAATGAGAACCGACATGCACACGCTCACCCACCGAATCCCCCGCCGAATCTCCCGGCGCATCACCGTTCTGCTGGCCGGGCTGGCCGCCGTCCTGGGCCTCAGCATGCTCGGCGCGCCCAGCGCATCGGCCGCACCGGCGCCCGCGCCGGCGAAGAAGCCCACCATCGTCCTGGTCCACGGCGCCTTCGCGGACGGCTCCAGCTGGGCCCCCGTCATCGAGCGGCTGAACAAGCGCGGCTTCAAGACCGTCGCTGTGGCCAACCCGCTGCGCTCGGTGCGCTCCGACGCCGCCGCCCTCGACGCCCGCCTGGCCTCCATCAAGGGCCCGGTGGTGCTCGTGGGGCACTCCTACGGAGGCGCCGTCATCAGCAACGTCAAGGCCCGCTCCCCCAAGGTGAAGGCCCTGGTCTACGTCGCGGCGTTCGCCCCCGCCAAGGGTGAGGCCGCGGCCGAGCTCGCCGGGAAGTACCCGGGCAGCACGCTGGGCGAGACGCTCGCCCCCGTCGCGCTCGGAGACGGCTCCAAGGACCTGTACATCAAGCCGTCGCTGTTCCGTCAGCAGTTCGCCGCCGACGTCCCGGCGCGTAAGGCTGCTCTCATGGCCGACACTCAGCGTCCCATCCGGGACGTTGCGCTGAACGAGGCGTCCGGCAAGCCCGCCTGGGCGAGCATCCCCTCGTGGTTCGTGCTGGCCGGCGCGGACAAGAACATCCCCTTCAAGGCGCAGAAGTTCATGGCCGAGCGCGCGGACTCCCTCGCCACGGTGACAGTCAAGGGCGCCTCGCACTCCGTGGCGGTCTCGCGTCCGGACACGGTCGTGAAGATGATCGCCCGCGCCGCGCGCTGATCAGCTCCGTCCTGCACGAACGGCAGGTCACGTACCCACGTGACCTGCCGTTCGCATCACCGCGCACCAGGATGTGGGCGCCCCCGGGCGAACTTTCGAAGCACCGGGGTGAAGCTGCGAGTGCCCTCAGGCGCGCCGAGGGGGCTGCTTCACTGCGTGGCCGCCAGCCAGATCGGCCAGGCCGGCCAGCCCGACTGCAGCAGTTCGACCACCACCGGCACAGCATCGCGGGGAGCGGCGGTAGCCAGGGCGAGGTCCGGCATCGACAGCAGCCACCGGGCGGTGACCAGGGCGCCCATGTCGTGCGGAGGCAGCCCGGCAGACTGCACGAGCGCCGCCGCCGGCGCCGGCTGACTTCGCGGTCAGATGCTGCGTGCATAGTCACGCAGCTGCGGCGGAGCCATCACCAGGTCCAGCGCCCGCTGAACCCGCGGCTGCGGGGCGTCCGACCAGACTCTGCGGGGCGGGCAACGACGTGAGCGCGGCGGTGGAGACAGCAGGAATCCCCGGAGAGGTCGGCCTCCGGGGATTTCACACGCACTCTAGATGCTCACTCGCTTCAGACGCCGAGTGAAAGCATCTCAGGCGTCGTAGTTGTCGCGGCTGCCGGACTTGGCCAGACCGCGCGCCACCATGTAGCCGATGGTCAGAAACGTGATGTAGCGCAGCGTTTCGGAGGCGCCGAACGGGTCCGGGGTCTGACCACCGTTGGCGGTGTCGCTGCTTCCCACGACCAGTGCGGTGATGGCCACCGCCAGGACGGCCACGACATAGAAGATGAGCTCGGTCGTCTTGGTCGAGGCCTTGGTCTCCGTGCTGAGCCGACGGGGCGCCCGGTAGTCACCGGCACTCGTGGGGGCAGACTTGGTCGAATACTCAGTCATGGGGGTACTCCTTGGAATGCGCTCGGCAGACAGGCCGCCGGCAGGCCGAGTGAAACGAACCGTGGTTTGACTCTTTCCACTGATCGCCACAGTAGGCCGTAACGGACTCCGGTGCTGATCGAGATGGGCAGGGCGGGCCCGCTAAGGTGGCGGATCGGGCTCGGGGTTGCAGGAACCTCCGCGACGAAGGCCGGCACGTCACGGGGCTGGGAGACACGGGTGAGCGATCAGGAACTGCTGGATCTGATCCGCAGCACTGCCTGGTGTCCGACGCTCTGGCCTGGTTCGACTTCGATGTGGAGCGGACCGAGCCGTTGTGGGACGAGATCCGCATGCCCGGCGCAGAGTCCTACGAGGTGGTTGCCGGAGACGATACCGGCGGCTCCTATCTGCTGATCGGGCCGGACGATCCGCATCCTGTGGTGTACATCGGCAGCGAGGGGGAAGCGGGCCTCATTGCCTTCGGTCTGCGCGATGCGCTCGCCGTACTGGTCGGCCTGCCTGGCCTACACAACTCCACTGTTGTCTCGGTTTTCGAGGACCGACCACGTCTTCTGGCCTGGCTGGCCGAGTGCCAGGAGAAGCGGCGCGAGTACATCCCGGACCTGGTGGGACAGCAAGAACGTCTCCGGTCGGCCCTGGGGCTGCCCGACGCCCACGAGCTCCTGCCCGCCTTTCACACGGCTGTGCTGAACTGGCGGTACCTGCCCATCTTCGTACCCGAAAACACGTACTACCGGCCACTGCTCGGGCCTGAGCCGCCCGACCCTTCGCATCGCACTCCATCTTCCTCTTCCGCACCATCAGCGCTTCCGGGCGAGGCACCGCCCGAACGCGGTGACAGCGGCGCTCCCCGACCGATCGATGGGCAGACGCAGCTGTTCTGACGACCCAGTTCTCCTGCCGGCAGGGCCGTCCCCATCGAAGCTGCTGCCCGAGGCTTCACCAGACCCGGATAAGGGGATGACAATCGGCTGGAGTCGAGTGGAGACTGGCCTCGCCAGCGAGCCTGCGCGGCTGGGCATGCGCTTGAAGAGCGCACCGACGTAACTGCGAAACCAAGGGCTGAATCATGACTTCCGATCCGGACTTCGACGGGACGCTCAGGGGCTTCCTGGCCTTCCTGGCCCGACTCGAGCATGCAAAAATCTTCTACACGCTGCAGAACATCCGCCCCGAGGCGGTCATGGTGGCGGTCGCCGTGCCGGGCGAACGGTGGGAGATCGAGTTCACCGAGTCCGGCGAGCTCGAGATCGAGGTCTTCCGCAGCGAGGGCCCCATTCACGGGGCAGAGAAGATCGAAGACCTGTTCGCGCGGTTCACCG
>NZ_JAJSOH010000057.1 GCF_021277265.1 Kineosporia rhizophila | reverse complement strand
CCGTCCTTGCCGCTGCGCCCGCCGTAGGAGCCCTCGGCCACCTCGACGTAGATCCAGTACTCGCCGGTGGCCGGGTCGTAGCCGCTGTACGAGAGAGCCTGCAGCGAGGCGGAGTTGCCGCCGGTGACGTTGTCCGGCAGCACCTCGGCGAGGGCCAGGTTGACCTGGTCGGGGATCCGGTTGATCACCGGGAACCGGCTGGAGCAGGCGTGCGGGAACGAGGGGTTGTAGATCGTGCCGACCGGCACCCGCACCTTGACCGCGCGGAAGATGCCGTCGTTCTGCGGCACCGGCTCACCGGTGATCGCCTCGTCCAGCAGCAGGGTGCGCACTGCGAAGTTCACCGTCGGCAGCACGCTGCCCTCCAGCGGGGCGTTGATCGCGGTGTCGACCGCGGCGTTGCTGCCGGTCAGGTCGACGATGATCTCGTCGCCGGCCACCTCGACGGTGGTGGCGATCCGGACCGGCACGCCGCGGTTCTTGCCGTCGTCGTCGAGGAAGCCCTCGGGCGCCCGGTACACCCCGTCCGGCACCCGGCTGATCGCGGCCCGCAGCTTGGATTCGGAGTGGTCCATCCAGGCCTCGGCCGCGCTCATCACCGTGTCGAAGCCGTAGCGCCCGACGAGCTCCTCCCAGCGCCGCACCCCCAGCCGGCAGCAGGAGATCATCGCCTCGATGTCCCCCGCGTTCTGGCTGGGCGCGCGCACGTTACCGAGCACGTGCTCCCACAGGTCCTCGTTGCGCACGCCGGCCCGCTCCAGCCGCACCGCGTCGAGGATCTTGCCCTCGGCGAAGACGTCGATCGCGTCGACGCTGAGGCCGGGGGAGGCGCCGCCGACGTCGCTGAGGTGCCCGGTCGCCGCCGCGAAGGCGACGTGCCGGCCCTCGTGGAAGATCGGGATGAGCACGCCGTAGTCGGGGGAGTGCGCAGCACCGTGGTACGGATCGTTGTGCAGGATCACGTCGCCCGGCCGGTAGGTGCCCTCGAGCTTGCGGTTGATGCCGCGGATGTAGCCGGGCAGCGAGCCGATGTGCATGGGCGTGGAGTCGGACTCGCAGAACTCGCGGCCGACGACGTCGAACAGCCCGGCGCCGAGGTCCTCGGACTCGCGGATCAGGGTGGAGTACGACATCCGGTACAGCACCTGGGCCATCTCCTTGGCCGTGGCGTCGAGCGCCCCGCCGATCACCGACAGGGTGATCGGGTCCAGGTCGACCGGGTTCCAGTAGCGCTCGGTGTAGCCACCCGGGGAGGTGCAGTACAGGTCGGTGCCGGGCAGCGTCGGAACGGTCGGAACGGCCGGAACCGGGTTCTTGTTCACGCGCGCTCCCCCTTCTGGACGGTCCGGCCGGGGGAGAGCCGCAGTTCGAGTGTGCCATCGGGGTGCACCGGACCGGCGAAGCCGGGCGGGACGACGACGGTGGAATCCATCTGCTCGACCAGGGCCGGGCCGGTGATCAGGTCGCCGGGGCGCAGGGCGTCGCGATGGTGGACGGCGGTGGGCAGGGTGACCGCGGAGCCGCCCACCCACCACGTGGCGTCGGTCGTGGTGGCCGGGGCGGGCGTCCTCTGTTGGTCTGGCACTGCACTCGGCTCAACCTCGGCTCCGGCGTGTCGTGTTACCCCGGGTGGGCGGGCGGGTCGGTGTGCTTCGGCTGAGACCGGCTGCGGGCCTGCGGCCACCTTGCCCACGCCGACCACGCACACGTTCACCACCTGTACTTCCTGTTCGGGGAAGCTGCGCCCGTAGGTCTGCTGATGGCGCAGGTGGAAGGCCTTGGCCAGCCCGTCGAGCCAGGCCGCGTCCACCTCGCCGTCCGGGGCCGGCACCCGCAGCTCGTAACCCTGTCCGGCGTACCGAACATCGGCCGAGCGCTCGATCGCCCGCAGTTCGTCCGGCACGTGGTCGGCCGCCAGCGACGCGCTCGCCCGAGCCTCCAGTTCCGCCAGGGCACTCGCGAGCACGGGCAGATCGGCGTCCCCGCTGCGCTGCCACACCGTCGCCTGCACCTCGTAGCGCAGGTCGCTGCCGAGCAGACCGAAGGCCGAGGCCAGGCCCGGGTGCGCGGGTACCAGCACGCAGTCGGCGCCCAGCGCCTCGGCCACCGCGCAGCCGAAGGCCGGTCCGGCACCACCCTGGGCCACCAGGGCGTAGTCGCGCGGGTCCAGGCCCTTGCGTTCGGACAGGATCCGGGTGGCCGAAGCCATGGCGTTGACCAGCACGGTGACGATGCCTGCGGCTGCGGTCTGCACCTCGTCGAAGCCCAGCGTGGCCACGGCCCGGCGAGCCGCCTCCACGTCCAGCTGCATTGTGCCCCCGGCAAAGGTTTCCGGGCGCAGCCAGCCGAGCACGGCCATCGCATCGGAAGCCGTGGGCTCGGCGCCGCCGCGTCCGTAGCAGGCCGGACCGGGGTAGGCGCCCGCACTGCGGGGACCGACCGAGAGCACCGACGAGCCACCCGCCTGCTTCACCGAGGCGATGCTGCCTCCGCCGGCCCCGATCGTCTCCACATCGAGCATCGAGACCATCAGGGCCTCACCGCAGATCCGGGTGTCGAGCAGGTGCTTGTAGCGCAGATCGCCGCCGGGGACCACACCGATGTCCGTCGAAGTGCCGCCCACGTCAAGGGTGATCACGTTCGGCCGGCCTATGTCCTGCCCGGTGCGGCGTCCGGCGATCACTCCGGCGGCCGGCCCGCTCATCAGCAGCTGCACGGGCTGCCGGGCGGCCACCTCGGCCGAGATCGTGCCGCCCCCGGAAGACATCAGCCGCACCCCCGCGCGAATACCTTCCGCAGCAACGGCTTCCGTCAGCTTGTCCAGGTAGGTGCCGGTGCGGGGTCCGACGTAGGCGTTCACCGCGGCGGTGTTGAAGCGTTCGTACTCCCGGTAGAGCGGGGTGCACTCGGTGCTGGTGGTCACGAACACGCCGGGCAGTTCGTCCTCCAGCAGTTCCCGGGCCCGCCGCTCGTGCTCAGGGTTGGCGAACGAGGCCAGGAAGCAGACCGCCACGGCCTGCACGCCCTGCTCGCGCAGGCGCCGCCCGGCGGCGCGCACACCGTCTTCGTCCAGCGCTTCGAGCACGGAGCCGGTGCGGGTGTCGATGCGCTCGCGGACCTCCTCGCGCAGACCGCGGCGGGCGATCGGGTCGGACTGCCAGGGCACGTCGAGGTAGCTGGAGAAGTTCAGAGGACGCTTCTTGCGGGCGATGTGGAGAACGTCGCCGAAGCCTTCGGTGGTCACCACCCCGACCCGCGAGCCGTCGCGCTCGATCAGCATGTTGGTGGCCACGGTGGTGCCGTGCAGCAGGGTGCCCAGCCCGCTCGCCTCCCGGCCGGCGGCGGCGGTGACCGAGAGCACACCGCGCAGGATCGCCTCGGCCGGGTCGTGGGTGCTGGTGGGGAGCTTGTGCACCCACCACTGGCCGGTCGCGTCGTCGCGCAGCACCACGTCGGTGAAAGTGCCGCCCACGTCGACGCCAACACGCAGCGACGAACCGCTCACCGTCGGCCTCCCGATCCCGGACGGCCCATAACCAGGGACGATGCGTGGCGGACCGGGTCCGGCGCGGTGGTTCCGACAGTTAGCACAACGTCCCTTTCGTATCTCCGGCTTGTTCTAGGTTCAACTATGTACCCCGAAAGCTTCTGACATGCTAGATCGTCAGGGCAAGAGCCTAAGAAACGAAAACAGCGGTTCTGTTTCTTCATGTAACAGTTCTGTGTAACGGAGCGAAGGAGCTTCTAAGCAACGCTTATGGCTGACACGCTGAACGGCATGTTCGACGTCCGTGACTTCCGGGTGCTGGAGGAAGTCCTCAGCACCGGTTCCCTCTCCGGTGCCGCCCGGGCCCTGGGGATGAGCCAGCCCGCCGTCTCCCAGGCCTTCGCCGCCCTGGAGCGACGGGTCGGTGCCCCGCTGCTGGTGCGCACCTCCTCGGGCGTGCGCCTGACCGAGGCCGGCCGCGCCGCAGCCGGCCACATCCGTCCTGTGCTGGAATCGATCCGGCGCGCGGAGGTGGAGGTCACCACGGTGGTCGGCCTGGCCCGCGGGTCGGTGCGGATCGCCTGCTTCCCCAGCGCAGCGGCCACGATCCTGCCGGCGGCGCTGCGCAGTCTGCGCGAGAGTCAGCCGGGGCTGACCTTCTCGGTGGTCGACCTGGAGCCGCCGGCGGCGCTGACCCGGCTCGCCGACGAGGAATGCGACCTGGCCGTGGTGTTCGACTACCCAGACGACCCGGCCGGGCCCGCGTCGGCGCCCGGCGAACGGGTGGTGCTGATGGAGGAACGGCTGCACGCGGCCGTTCCGGCCGGGCACCGGCTGGCCGGCGCGAGCTCGGTGCAGTTGTCCGACCTCGCCGGGGAGTACTGGATTGCGGGATGCCCACAGTGCCGCTCGCATCTGTTGCGGCTGTGTGAAAGCACCGGTTTCGTGCCCGACATCACAGTCCAGACCGACGATCATCTGGTGATCGCCCGCAGCGTCGCGGCCCGGATCGGGGTGGCCCTGGTACCGGAGGTGGTGCTGCCGATCATCACCGGCGACGAGGTGGTCGGGGTCCCGATCGAACCGGTGGCAACCCGTACGATCAGTGCGATCAGGTCGCCGCGGGCGGCCTCCTCGCAGGCGGTCGAGGCGACCCTGGCCGCCCTGCGGCAGGCCGCCGGAGACTTCGCCGGGCACCGCTCGGCAACCGTGCACCACTCAGCAACGCCGAATGTCGAGCAGAACGAGGATTCCGTTGCCCAGTCCTGAACAGCCGATCCTCGACGAGGCCCCGCTGCCTGATCTGCCCAGCGCGCCGACGCTCGGGCGGTCGGGCGGTGGGGCGGGCGGGCGCCCGATCAGCCCGGAGACCACCGAGGCGATCCTGCGGGCGGCCATCGAGGTGCTCTCGGAAGAGGGCGTCGAGCAGTTCACCATCCGTGCGGTGGTGGCCCGCTGCGGAGTCAGCTCGGCCACCGTATACCGGCGCTGGCCCAGCAAGGAGGCGCTGATCCTGGCCACCATCGCGGTGCAGATGGACCAGCTGGCTCCGGCCCCGCAGCACGTCTCGCTGCGCGCCGACGTCGAGCACCTGGCCCGCAACCTGGTGCTGGTGCTGCGTGACACCCCGGTCGGCCCGGCCTTCCGCTACCTGGTCAACGCCGACCGCAACGCCCCCGAGGTCAGCGAGGTGGCCACCGAGTGGCTGATCCGCCGCCGGGCGATCGTGGAGCAGGCCCTGGCCACCGCCGTGGCCCGCGGCGAGGCCCGGCACGACCTGCCGCTGGCCCACGCCGCCGAGATGCTGGGCTCGCCGATCTACTACCGCTACCTGGTCAGCCACCGCCCGCTCGACGAGGAGTTCATCGAGCTGCACGTGCGCGAGTACCTGCTGTGGGTGGGCCGGCGCTGAGCCGCAGTGAACCGGCTGGACCGGCTGGACCGGCTGGACCGGCTGGACGGGCCGGATGGGCCGGATGGGCCGGACCGGCTGGATGGGCCGGAGTGGCAGCTCAGCCGGGTGGCGGCGGATCCTCGAGGCCGGACTGGAAGGCCCGCAGCCGGCGCTGCGCTCGTCGGTGCAGGACGAAGTCGGCCACGTTGCCGGCGCTCACGATGGCGACGACGACCAGGGGGACCGGCCATCCGCCGTCTCCCATCGGCTCCGGGCTGAGCAGGACCAGGGCTACGGTGACGAGCGCCGAGATGGTGACCGCGATGCCCGCGCTGATCAGGAAATAGGTTCCGGTGCGAGCGATCCGGGCCGGCAGCAGAGAGGTCAGCCACTCGGTCACGGCGCCGATGGCCAGCCCGGCCGTCCCGGCCAGCAGGAGGGTCAGCAGGCGTTCGGGAAGGGTCGCGTCAGCCTCCCCGATCAGGACGAGCACCGCCCCGATGACCAGGCCGAGAGCCCCGGACCTGCCGATCGCGCGAAAATCCACGAGCCTCTCCTTCCTAGAGCCCGAGCGTGCTGCGGAGCTGCCGGGCGTACACCTTGGAGACCTCCACCTCGCTACCACCGGCGATCCGGAGCACGTAGCGTGAGTTGAACCAGGGCACGATCTCTTTGACGTGGGCCAGGTTGACGAGCTGGGAACGGTTGGCGCGGACGAAACCGAGGGCGGCCCAGTCCGACTCGACCTGTTGCAGGGTGGCGCGGACCCGCAGCCGCCCGGCGGCGGTGACGGCGAAGATCCCGTCGGCCGAGGCCTCCACCACGAGCACCTCCCGGGCGGTGAGGACGACGAAGGCATCGTTGCGCTGCCCGATCAGGGTGCGGGCGAAAGTGCCGCCCGCCCGCACCCCGGCGGCGAGTACACGCACCACGTCCATGTAGTCGAGCGGATCGAAGACGATGGCCGGCACGCCTTCGGGGATCGGGTGTCCCCGCTCGACCAGGACCCAGCGGTCCTCCGGGCCCAGGGAGAGGCCGAGGGCGGCGAGTTCGCGTTCCAGGCGCTGCCGGACGTCGTCCGAACACACCAGGTTCACCATCCGTCCGCTCCTCCGTGCCCCGGTTGGCTGCTCACTCCGACACGCGCTCGACAATCAGGCGCAACTGCACGAGCTCCTCGATGGCCTTCTGGCCGAATTCTAGAGAGCCGTAGTTCGCGACGTAGATGGTGTCGGAGTCGGGGTCGTACAGGGCGTAGGTGCCGGTCGCGCCCACCGCCCCGTGCGCGTCGCTCATCGAGAAGAGCAGCGGGGACAGCTCGCTGAAGCGGAACTGCATCACGCCCATCCCGTAGTGGATCCCGGTGTCGTACTGGTGCTCGAAAGAGGTCAGGCGGGCCAGCGTCTCGCCCGAGCAGAGTCCCTCTGAGGTGAGTGCGCGCAGGAAGGTCACCAGATCTGCCGTGGTGGTCACGACACCACCGCCGGCCCAGTCGACCGACAGGGCGTTGCGATCGCTCAGATCCACCCCGCGTGCGGTCACCGCGAGCGTCCCGTTCTCGGTGCCGTACTCGGTGAGGACGAAGCTGTCACGCATGCCCAGGGGCGAGAAGATCCGCTCCTGCAGGATCTGCTCGTAGAGGGTCTGCTCGATCGCCTCCAGCGCCAGCCCGGCCAGCACGTACCCGGTGTCCGAGTAGGCGAACTTCTCACCCGGCGCGGCGACCGGGGCCTGATGCTCGCGTGAGAACGCCAGCAGGTCCTGCGGGCTGAACAGCCGGTCCGGGTCCTGGGTGATGATGTCGATCATGGACGGCCCGGTGAGGACGGGACCCTCGAAGTAGTCCGCCGCACCGGAGGTGTGGCTGAGCAGCTGACCGGTCGTGACCTCGCCGGAGTGGTCCACCCCGTCGACCACGAAAAGGCCCTCGAGCACGGACGCCTGGACGAACTTCGAGACCGGGTCGCCGAACTGCACCCGTCCCTCGTCGACGAGCTGACCGAAGACCGTGGCCAGCATCGTCTTGCCCACGCTGGCCGAGTGGAACTGGCTGTCCACCCGGGCCGGTTCGGAAGAATCGGCGGCCAGGGTCCCCGCCACGTACTGACGGAGCCGCTCGTCCTTGCCGGAATACGTCGTGAAGAGCGCTGCGGACACCGACTCGTTCTCAGCGACCGATTTCCGCAGGCGCTCCTGGATGGCGGCGTCCGCCTCGGCCTGAGAGATCGGCCGGTACGTGTAGGCCAGTGCCCCTGCCCCGGCGACCAGAACCGCCACCACTGCTGCCCCGATCCAGACAGCGATTCTCACACCCTTGCGCATGTGCCCCTCCTGAGGTCGTTTGTCTCGACGCTAGGAAGGGCACGGACCGCAAGGGAACGTTGTACGCGTGAGTGGTCGTCAGGCCGCTGTCAGTGGTCCTGCCGGCCGGCTCAGATTCAGTCCTTGCGGCGGGTGAGTAGTTGGGCCAGGTGCACCGAGGGGCGGTCGGCCAGGTCGGAGACCTGCGTGCGGCAGGAGAAGCCGTCGGCCAGTACCACCGCGTCGGGCTTGGCCTTCAGCGCGGGCATCAGGTGCTGGTCGGCCACCGCCAGCGAGACCTCGTAGTGCCCGATCTCCACGCCGAAGTTGCCGGCCAGGCCGCAGCAGCCGGCCAGCGTCTGGATGTCGGCGTTGGTGCGGGCCAGCAGGGCCTTGTCGGTGTTCCAGCCCAGCACGGCGTGGTGGTGGCAGTGCGGCTGGGCGATGATGGTGGTGCCGGTCAGATCGGGCGGGTTCCAACCCTCGGTGGCGGTGAGCAGTTCGGCCAGGGTCTTGGTGGAATCGGCCACCAGGTGGGCGTCTTCGGTGTCCAGCAGTTCCACGGCGTCGGTGCGCAGCACGGCGGTGCACGAGGGCTCGATGCCCACGATCGGGATGCCTGCCCGGGCGGCCGCCGCCAGTTCGGTGACGGTGGAGCCGAGGATCTTACGAGCGGCGTCGAGCTGGCCGGTGGTGATCCAGGTGAGCCCGCAGCAGGTTCCGGCCGAAGGCAGCCGGGGTTCGTAGCCTGCCTCCCGCAGGACCTGCACGGTGGCCTCGGCCACGGCGGGGGAGAAGGCGTCCGAGAACGAGTCCACGAAGAGCATGACCGGGGTGCCACCGGTCTTGGTGTCCTGTCGGGACCACCAGCGGCGGAACGGAGTGCGGGCGAATTCCGGCACCGAACGCCGGGAGTCGACTCCGGCGCCGAACAGGGCCAGCTTGTTCAGGCCGGGCAGGGTCATGCCCAGATTGGCCAGCCGGGGGACACGACCGGCCAGACGGGCCCATCGGGGCAACCAACCCAGCGTGTAGTGCGATCGAGGCCGCAAACGTCCTTTGTACTTCTGGTGCAAAGCCTCTGACTTGTAGGTGGCCATGTCGATGCCGGTGGGGCAGTCGGAGGCGCAGCCCTTGCACGACAGGCACAGGTCGAGCGAGTCGGCGACCGAGGGGTGGTTCCAGGACAGGTCGCCGCGCACCACGTCCTGCAGCACCCGGGCCCGGCCGCGGGTGGAGTCCTTCTCTTCGCGGGTGGCTAGGTAGGACGGACACATCACGCCGCCGGCGGCGGAGTTGTCGGCGCGGCACTTGCCCACGCCCGTGCACCGGTGCAGAGCCTGGGAAAGGTCGCCGTCGTCGTGGGCGTAGCTGAACGCCAGGTCCTTGCGGTAGCTGACGCCGGCCGCGCGCACGTCGGCGTCGAACGGATCAGGATCGACGAGAACGCCCGGGTTGAGCACGTTCTGCGGGTCGAAGGCCTGCTTCACCGCACCGAACAACGAGATCGCGTCGGAGGAGTACATCAGTGACAGCAGCTCGCCGCGGGCCCGGCCGTCGCCGTGCTCGCCGGAGATCGAGCCGCCGAACTCGGCCACCAGACCGGCTGCGGCGGTGAGGAACTCGCGCAGCACGACCAGGCCGTCGGGGCGGTCGAGCGGGTAGTCGAGGCGCACGTGCATGCAGCCGTCGCCGAAGTGCCCGTAGGGCGCGCTGGTCATGCCGTACCCGGCCACCAGTTCGTCGAAACGGGCCAGGTAGGCGCCGAGTTTGGCGGGGGGCACGGCAGCGTCTTCCAGGCCGGGCCAGGCCGGCTTGCCCGAGGGGGCACGGCCGGCCAGGCCCGCGCCGTCTTCGCGGATGCGCCAGAGCCGGGCCTGGGTGACCGCGTCCTGCACCACCAGTGACTGCAGCCCGAGCCCGGCACCGGCCAGGGCGTGCGCCCGCTCCAGCACCTCGGCCTGGTCGTCACCGGCGATCTCGACCAGCAGCCAGGCGCCGCCCTTGGGCATCGGCGGGATGGCACTGTCGCCGCGGCGGGCCCGCAGCACCTCGACCAGACGCTCGTCCATGCCCTCGCAGGCGGTCGGCCGGAACGTGACCACGGTGGGTGCGGCCTCGCCGGCGGCGACGATGTCGGTGAAACCGATCGCCACCACCACCCGGTGCGCCGGGTCTTTCACCAGCCGCACCGTGGTCTCGGTGAGGATGCCGAGCGTGCCCTCGGAGCCGACCAGGGCCTGGCCGAGGTCGAAGCGCTCGGGCAGGAGGTGCTGCACGGCGTAGCCGGACAGCTGGCGGCCGAACTGGTCGAACTCGGTGCGGGCGGCCTTGAGGTGGCGGCCCGCCGCCGCATGCAGTTCCTGCAGCAGGGTCTCGGGACCCTCGGCGAACGGAGTGCCGTCGGGGGAGTAGCCGGTGCGCAGCATCTGGCCCGAGGCCAGCAGGTGGGTCATCGCCAGCACGTTGTCGGAGGTGCGGCCGTAGCCCAGGGCCCGGTTGCCGCACGCGTTGTTGCCGATCATGCCGCCGATCGTGCAGCGCGGGTGGCTGGACGGATCGGGGCCGAACCGGATGCCGTGAGGGAGCACGGCCTTCTGCAGCACGGCGTGCACGGTGCCGGGCTCGACCCGCGCGGTGCGGGTGGCCGGATCGACCTCGAGAACCCGGTTCAGGTGGCGGCTGAAGTCGATCACGATGCCGCGGCCGATCGCGTTGCCGGCGATCGAGGTGCCCCCGCCGCGTGAGGTCAGCGGCACGCCCAGCGAGCGGGCGATCTCGAGGGTGGTCGCCACCTCGTCGGCGTGCCGGGGGCGCACCACGGCCAGCGGGGGGATGCGGTACAGCGAGGCGTCGGTGGCGTACATCGCCTTGGTGCCCGCGTCGTCGCGTACTTCCAGACCCGCTTTGCGCAGGGCCGAAGCGACGTCGGTGGTGATCGGGGCGGGGGCGATGCTGGCCATGAGTAACATGTTACGCATGGCATCACTGGCCGACCAAGTTGTCGCAGAGGTACGGCGTGGCATCCGGGCCCGTCGCTACGTTCCCGGTGAGGTCTACTCGGTGTACCAGTTGTCGGAGGCTCTGGGCTTCTCCCGCAGCCCGGTGCGCGAGGCCATGCTGCGCCTCGCCGAGGCCGGTCTGGTCGAGATCAGCCGCAATCGCGGCTTCCGGGTGCTCCTGCCCCAGCCGCGCGATCTGGCCGAGATCTTCGCTGTCCGCCTGGCCCTCGAGGTGCCCGCCGCCCGCCGCTGCGCCGCTGCCCCTGATTCACCCGATGCGCTGCTGGAGTGCATGAGCGCCATGGAGCGGGCCGACGGCGACGAGGAGTTCTGGGCGCAGGACCGGCGGTTGCACGAGCTGATCCTGCTGGGCGGGGGCAACCGGCGGTCGGCGCAGATCGTCGCCGGGCTTCGCGACACCACCAGCCTGCTCGGCGAACCGACCCACCGCACCCATACCGCGATCTGCGCCGAGCACCGGCCCATCGTCGTCGCCGTCCAGGCCCACGATCCGGAGCAGGCCGCCGTGGCCATGACCGAGCACCTCACCTCCACCGCGCTGCTACTCATGGCTGAGGCGGCCGGTGTCTCGCCCCAGGAGCGGTCGATCCGCGAGCTCTGGGAGGAGGTCACCTGCGGCTGACGGACATGGATTCTGCTGTGAGTGGTTTCGTGTTCGCGCCGTTCGGGCTGTAAGGCTTTTTGAATCTGACGGCTCCGTGAGGCCGTTGCCACGGCGAGGACATGACGCCATCCGGCCACTGATCGGGGCAGCGTCGCCTGGCTGATGTGAAAGCGTCGCCCGCCCGCTCTGAGCTGCTTCGATCCCATCTTGTCGGTGGTGCCGTTTAGTCTCGTTTTGTCGCGGTGGGGGCCGCGCAGAACTGGTCCTGACGGGGGGTGTCCGGGGTGGGGGCGCTGGCGGAAGGTTGTTTTGAGGAGCGTGTTCCGGGGCCGGCCATCGGTGTTTTCGAGTGGCTGATGGAGGAGTTGGACGCGCTCGGCAGACCCGAGGAATCGCCCGACTCAGTCGCGGCTGCTGGTACTGCTGGAACGCCTCCGTCGGTCGCTGCTCCTCGTTCCGTGGCCGGTTGCGATGCGTGGGTAGCCGGTCTGATGGCGAGCGAACTGCTGATTCGGCGTCTGCAAGCGTCCCAAATGCGTTCGCTGGTCGCGGCAGCCGAGGCAATGCCGGTGGCCCGTCGGCGTGGTGCTCAGGGCGGGCAGGAGCCAGAAGGCAGGCGCAGGCGAAATATGCGGTCTGGCAGCGCGAATCAGAAGTGCGAGGGAGGTGAATCGAGCGGGGAAGGCTTGGAGGACGGGGAAGGACAGCACTTGCCTGAGGCTGAGGGGCATGATGATGCTGAGCATCGCTGCCGGGCTGAGGATTGTTGCGGGGCTGAAGATTGTTGCCGGGCTGAGCGGCACGGTGAAGCAGGAGGGTGCCCGGGGTCTGGAAGTGGAAGCCCGATCAAGAGTTCAGCGTGCGTGATCTCTTCGCGCAAGCTGGTGTCCTCCCGGTTGGCGCCGGAGCTGAACCGTCATCCACGCACGGCAGCCGCAGATGTAGAGGTAGCCGTCGGCCTGGTGCATGACCTGCCCCGGATCTTCGCCCAACTGGAACAGGGCCGTATCGACGTAGACCGGGCCCGTCTGGTGACCCGTCTGCTGCACGGGGGGCAAGAGAGATACCCGCAGTTGAGGCCCGGGAATGAGGCGTGGCTGCTGCTGGAGGTCATGGTGGCGGCTCAGGCGCCGGATCTGACGTACGGGGAACTGGAGCGCCTGATCAGGCAGTTGCTGTTGCAGCTGGATCCGGACGGTGGTGCTGCCCGTCATGCCCAGGCCCTGCGGGGCCGAGGTGTGCAGGTGCAGGCCCAGCCCGATGGCATGGCTCTGGTCACCGCGATGGTCTCGGCCGAGACCGGGCAGTTGCTCGACGGTTTCCTGGACGCCGCAGCCGATGCGGCTCGGGACCTGGCGGAACAGGACGGCGAGCCGGACGGCCGTACTCATGATCAGCGGCGTGCGGATGTGCTGGCGATGCTGATCCAGGCCTTGTCAGAGGGGGTTCACATTCCACTGGTGCCAGATCCGCGTAACGAAGCTTGCGACGAGGAACCCACCGATGAGACCGGCAGCCCGTTCGCCCGTCAGCCCAGCCACGAGCCCAGTCACGAGGCCGGCCCGGAGGGTGATAGGGAGCAAACCCACGACCAGGAGCAGAGCCAGGAGTGGGAACAGGAGTCCGGCCAGGAAGCCGCTTCAGACCCGGCCGACGAGCGCGAACAGGATCGTCGAACCGGAAAAGCTACCTGCTCCGTTGCCGAAAGCCCGCCTTCTGAAGCAGTTCCGGAGGCTTTCCGACGCCGTCTGGAAGAAGACCTGCAGGCGACTACTACCGAGCGCCACCGTGCCATCAAGGCTTTGGGATTCTCGCCGGTGCCGGAGGGCTTGATGCCGGCCTGGTGGCGAGTCCCCGACCTGCCCCGGGTCAAGGGCCGCGGCGTACACCTGGTCGTCACGATTACCGATGCCACGTTGCTGGGCCTGGACCAGGTCCCCGGCCTGCTGCAGGGGCATGGGGTGATCAGTGCCGAGCAGGCCCGTCGTCTGGCTGTGGCGCCGGGTAAGGTCACCCTCATGGTGCTGCCCGGAGCCTGTAATCATCAGCAGGACAACGGCAAAGACAACGAGCCAGCAGGCACACCTGGCGGTAAGAAGTACAGCTCAGCCGGCCAAGCCCAAGCAGATACTTCCAGCGCCGACAGCGCCGACAGCGCCGACAGCGCCGACAGCGCCGACAGCGCCGACAGCGCCGACAGCGCCGACGACGTGAGCAGCACCGCGCGTCGAGCCCACCCGACAAGCGGCGGCAGTCCCGGTAGACCTACCAGCCCCACGGGGACGTCGCCGTGCCCGATCGGCCTGGACCACGACCAGCCCCAGACCAGTCGCTACCGGCCTGGCCGCACCCTCACCAATCAGGTCGCTGCCCGCTATCTGGTGTGCACCTTCCCCGGCTGCACCACGCCCGCCAGTCGCTGTGATCTGGACCATCTCAGGCCTTTTCGGCAGGGTGGGCTCTCCTGCGCCTGCAACATGCACCCAGCGTGCCGGGGCCACCATCGCCTCAAGACCTTCGCCCACTGGCACGCCCGGCCAGCCCGCCCCGACGAGCCATACCCGCCCGGCACCATCATCTGGACCACGCCCGACGGCACCGATCACCCCAGCCCGCCACCCCTACTGCCAGGCGTGCCGGGCTGGACCCTGCCCACCCGCACCCCGGACTACCCCGCACAACCCGAGAGCCTGACGCGCATCGACCTCATGCCCTCCGGTGAACGCACCACCCGCCGCACCCGCCGCTGGGCCCGAGCCTTGCAATGGCAGGCCGACCAGCAAGACCGCCAACGCCGAGCCGCACTCAAGCAAGCAGCCAAGCAAGCAGCCAAGCAAGCAGCCAAGGTCGCCGCCGCGCTGCGCCCGCCTCTGGCTCGGCCCAAGCACGCTCCCTGGGGTGAGCCGACCGGCGTGTACCCCGAATACGGAGAGCCAACCTTCTAGATGGAGTCACAGTTGCGAAGAGGGCGCCGCGTCCAGCGAGGCCAGGCTGGTGAGACTGCTGGGATCGCGGCGCGGTCAGCCCGTGCAGGTCAGGAAGGAGAGATACCCCCGCCCCGCCAACGTCGAGGCCGACCGAACAGCCCCGCGAGGTCAGGCCGGCCCTGTCGCCATGGCCTCCTGGCGCTCACGTTCTTCGGAGGTGACATCCACCCGGGACATCGCCAGACGCAGGATCGGCGGGCTGATCACCGAGGTGACCACGGCGATCAGAACGATGACGGTGTAGGTCGCGCTGGACAGGACGCCCAGACGCAGGCCGGTGGTGGCGATCACCACCTCGACCACGCCCCGGCTGTTCATCCCCGCCCCCAGGGCGATGCCTTCCCAGTGCGACATCCGACTGCTGCGCGCGCCGAGATAGGCGCCTGCGAACTTGCCGATGATGGCCAGGCCCAGCAGGAGAACGGCGGTGAGGGCCACGGCCGGGTCGGTCAGGGCGGTGAGGTCGACCCGCAGCCCGGCGGTGGCCAGGAAGATCGGTGCGAGCACCGACAGGGTGACCGTGCGCAACGGCGTGAGGTCACGCCACAGCGATCGTCCGGGACGCTCGTCCTCAGGTTCGTTGTTGCGGGCCAGGCTGATCAGGATGCCGGCGACGAAGGCGCCGAACATCGCCTCCATCCCCATCGACTGGGTGGCGGTGGCCCCGATCAGGATGACCACCACACTCACGGTGATCCGGGGCCCGGCGTCCTGGGACCGCCCGGCCAGCCGCAGCGCCCAGGCCACCAGCGGCCGTCCGAGAAGCAACGCCACGAACAGGAAACCGAGCAGGTAGACGACCGACCAGGTGACGGTCCCGAGGCGCACGCCGGTGGTCGCGGCGGCCGAGACCACCGAGAGCAGGAACCAGCCCACGGCGTCGTCGACGGTGCCCGCGGCCAGCGTCAGCTGCCCGATGTTGCGGTGCAGCAGGCCCAGGTCGGCCAGGGTCTTGGCGATCACCGGGATCGCGGTGACGCACATGGCGACGCCCAGGAACAGGGCGAAGGTGCTGCGCTCGGTGCCGTCGGTCAGGAAGGACGCGGGCACGGCGAACCCGGCGCCGATACCGAGGGCCAGTGGCAGCAGCAGCCCGGCCAGGCTCACCTTCAGGCCGGTGACACCCCGGCGACGCAGCATCGCCACGTCCACCTGAACCCCGGTGACGCCGACCAGCAGCAGCAGACCGATCTGCCCGACGGCGTCCACCAGATGCAACTGGTCGGCCCCGGCCGGCAGCACCTCGTCCCACAGGCCGGGCACGGTGGCCCCGAGCAGGGACGGGCCGAGCAGCACGCCGGTCATCAGCTCGCCGACCAGCGCGGGCAGGCCGAAACGCACGGCCAGGCGGCCCAGCACGATGGCGACCGTCAGCAGCAGGCTGATCTGCAGGAGGAAGAGCATCAGCACGTGAGGGCCGAGGGGAGGCAGGGGGGCGCTCATGAAGACTCCTTGGCGCGACTGTAAAAAGACAAAACGGGGGACGTCCGTGACCACGCGTGTACGGACGTCCCCCGTCGGGGGTGGTTGGGTTACTGCGTTACTTGGCGACTTCCGCCAGCTGCGGGGTGACCAGCTCGGTGATCCAGGGCAGGCTCAGGGCCGACGGCCAGCTCATCGCCCAGCCGGCGGAAGGCTCCTTCTCGGTGTCGAGAAGGGTGAAGTGCCCCTCGGCGACGGCCGGGATCGCCTTGAACACGGGTTCGGTCTGGATGTCCTCGCTGAGTTCCTTGGAGGCCGCGAGCATCAGCACGTCGGCGTCCAGCTCACCGTAGTTCTCCTTGCTGACCATGATGCTGTCGCGGGAGAACTTGGAGGCCGCGGCCGAGGGGACGAAGCCCAGGTCGCCGAAGACGTCGGCGGTGGCCGAGCCCTCGAACGAGCGGAAGGTCAGCGACTCCATGCCGGCGTGCCACTCGACGAACGAGATGGACTTGCCCGCGAACTCGGGGTGGGCGGCCTTCTGCTCGGCGACCTTGCCCTCGACCTCGGTGACCACCTTGTCGGCCGCGGCGGACAGGTCGAGGGTCTGGCCGATCAGCTCGACCGACTCCTGCCAGGTGACGTCCCAGCTGGTCTTCTCGGCGACCAGCACCGGGGCGATCTGCGAGAGCTTGTCGTAGCTGTCGGCCACGAACGCCTCGTCGGTCTGGATCGCGATCAGCAGGTCCGGCTCGCTGGCGGCGACGTCCTCGAACGGGATGACGTCGGTGATCTCACCGAGGTTCTCGACGTCGTTCGCGCCGGCGTCGACCGCCCACTCGTACTCGGCCATGTACTTGTCGGCGAAGACCGGGGTGACTCCCAGGGCCAGGGTGTTGTCCAGGTCGTTGGCGCCGGTGACGATCGCGACCCGTTCCGGTCGCTTCTCCAGAACCGTCTCGCCCCAGGGGGACTCGAGGGTCAGCGGGTACTGGGTGGTGCCCTCCCCGGCCGGCATCAGGTCGGTGGCCGGAGCCCCGGCCGTGGCCGCGGCGGCCTCACCCGACTCCGGCCCGCCGTCGTCGTCGGATCCGCAGGCGACGAGGGCGAGCAGGGACACCAGCACGGCGACCGGGGTGGCCACCCGTCTGCGGGTGAGGGTCTTGATCATCGAGGTCCTCCTGGTACGTCAGGGAACGGTCCCCTGGCGATGCGTGGCATGAACGGCCCCACTCTATTGGAAGTTAGGTAAGGCTAAGCAAACTTTCTGGTTACGGTTTCTGCAGGTCGCCGAGCACCTCGAGCCAGCGGGAGACCCGCTGGTCCTCGGCCAGGGCGATGAAGTCGACCTTCTCCACGCCGGCCTGGCGCCACCGCTCGACCAGCTCCATGATCCGGATCGAGTCCACGCCCTGGTCGCGCAGGTCCAGTTCGGCGTCCAGTTCGGCGGGGGCGATGTTCAGCAGTTCCGCGATGTCGGCCAGGGCCTGGTCGTTGGTGACACTCACTGTCGTTCTCCTTGGTTCCGGGTTCGGTTTTCCAGCAGGAAGTTCCGGGCGGCGGGGAGCCAGCCTCCGAGTGACCCCTCGTCCAGCAGGGCGCGGTGCGTGGCATCCACCTCGACCCGCCGGACCTGGGGCAGGAAGGGCCGCCACATCGCCTCGAGCTGCTTGCCGTAGGCCAGCTCCGGCCGGCCTTCGGTGGCCGCCACCAGCAGCGCCGGCCCCTCGAAGACACCGGTGGTGGGCCGCGTCGTCATCATCTCCGAGCGCATGCCGGAGACCGCCCAGGCCCGCTTCTGCTGGGCCCCGAGGTCGTCCAGTTCGTCGTCCTCCAGCTGCAGCAGCCGCGCCTCGCGGGCCAGGAACAGCTCCAGGAAGCGGGCGTGCAGGGTCGGGTCGTTGACGATCCGTTCGGGGGAGGCGTCGGCGGGCAGGATGTTCTCGTCGTCGCGCAGGGGCCCGTCCGCGGTGGGGATGGCGTCGACCACGGTCAGGGTGGCGACCTCCTCGCCCCGCCGGATGAGCTCCTGAACCACGCCGAAGGCGATGTGCCCGCCGTACGACCAGCCGAGGATGTCGTAGGGCCCGCTGGGCTGCACCGACTGGACGGCATCGACGTAGAGCGCGGTCAGGTGCTCGAAGTCGTCGATGACCACGTCGCTGCCACCGTGCACCGGGTCCTGCAGACCGTAGACGCCCCATTCGGCCGGCACTCCGGGCAGCAGGCGCGAGTAGATGCTGGCGAAGCCGTTGTACTCGTGGATGCAGAACAGGACCCGGTTCTGGGTGGGCTCCCGCAGCGGCACGAGAATGGCCGAGGACACGCTGGTTCCGGCCTCGGTGTCGGCCGAGAGCAGACCGGCCAGCTCCTTCACGGTCTGGCGGGCGAAGACGTCCTTGACCATCAGGTCCCGGCCGGTGTCGCGGTGCAGCCGGGCGATCAGCCGCATCGCCAGCAGCGAGTTGCCGCCCACCTCGAAGAAGTTCGCGGTGGCAGACACCCGCCCGGCCCCGACCAGGTCGGCCACGGCCTCGGCGACCACCTTCTCCTGCGGGGTCTCGGGCTCGACGAAGTCGGTGCCGCTGATCTCGATCACCGGCAGGGCCCGCGCGTCGACCTTGCCGTTGACGGTCAGGGGGATGTCGGGCACCGCGGCCAGGCCGGCCGGAACCATGTAGTCGGGCAGCGACTCCCGGGCCCGGGCACGCACCCGGTCGATGTCGAGCGAGTCACCGGCCGGCACCAGGTAGCCGAACAGCTGCGGCGAGCCGGACTCGTCCCGGCGCACCACCACGGCGGCCCGGGCCACCGCGGGGTCGGCGCTGAGCACGTCGGCCACCTCGCCCGGCTCGATCCGGTAGCCCCGGATCTTCACCTGGTCATCGGTGCGGCCCAGGTAGTCGATGTTGCCCTCGGGGGTCCAGCGGGCCAGGTCGCCGGTGCGGTACATCCGCTCACCGGGCTCCCACGGGCAGGCCACGAAGCGTTCAGCGCTCAGACCCGGACGGTCCCAGTAGCCCCGGGCCGTACCAGCTCCCGCCAGGTACAGCTCACCCGGCACTCCCGGCAGAGCCAGCTGCAGGTTCTCGTCGAGGATGTACGCCCGGGTGTTGAAGATCGGCCGGCCCACGCTGGAGGTCGGGCTGTCGGCCAGGTCGGCGCCCAGGGCGTTGATCGTGTACTCGGTCGGGCCGTACAGGTTGTACGACTCCACCCCGGGGGCCTCGCGCAGTTGCTGCCACAGCCGCTCCGGCACGGCCTCGCCGCCGAGCGACACGAACACCACCCCGGCCGCCTCGGCCGACACCGATCGTCCTGAGGGCCGGTCCCGTTCCAGCAGGCCCTCGTCCACGAGCAACTGCCCGTAGGAGGGGGTCACGTCGAAACCGTCGATCCGCTCACGGTCGTAGTGCTCCAGCAGGCGGCGCGGCTCGCGGCGCAGTTCCTCGTCGATGACGTGCACCTCGTCGCCGTTCAGGAGCCAGAACAGCTGCTCCCAGGAGGCGTCGAAGGAGAACGAGGTGGTGTGGGCGATCCGCATCCGCCGCCCGCCCTGATGCTGGGTAACCCGGTCGAAGATCTTCTCCACGTGGTTGACGTACATGTTCGTCAGACCGCGGTAGCCCACCGCCACACCCTTGGGCCGGCCGGTCGAGCCGGAGGTGAAGATGACGTAGGCCAGGTGGTCGAGCGACACCTCGCCCCCACGCTCGGCCGCGGTGATCGCCCCGGCGTCCAGGCCGGCCAGACGGCCGGTGACCCGGGGGTCGTCGAGATTGAGCACGCACCCGGCCGCCCCCAGCCGCGAGGCGTCCCGGTCGGTGACGAAAGTGACTGTGGGACGGGTGTCGTCCAGCATGTACTGGATGCGCTCGTCGGGGTGTTCGGCGTCGATCGGCACGTAGGCGGCGCCCACCGCGAAGACTGCGAACATCGCGATGATCATGCGCTCGTCGCGTGGCAGCAGGAGAGCCACCCGGTGTTCGGGGCGGACTCCTTCTTCGAGCAGCAGTCGCGCGTACCGGTTCACCTCGACGGCGAACTCGCTGAAGGTGTAGCGGCGCTCCCCGGCGACCAGCGCAATCTCTGCGGCCGAGCGCGCGACCTGGCGGTTGAGCAGTTCCCCCACGGTCACCTCCTCGACCGGCCGGTACGCGTCCTCGGTGTGCCCCAGCGCCCGTTCCGGCTCGTCCGGCAGCAGGGCCGGCACCTGGGCCACGGGTACGTCGAGGTTTCCGGCCACGAAGGTCAGCACCTGGACGAATCGCTCCACCAGGCGCCCGGCCGCCTCGTCGTCGAAGGCGTCGCGCCGGTAGGACAGGCGCACGCCCACCCCGCTGGAGGAGTCCCCCTCCCAGGGGTTGACCGCGAAAGTAACGGGGTAGTGGGTGGCATCGTTCGAGGAGTCCCCGGTGACGCCGAACTCCGAGTCCGCCCCCTCGTCCTCACCGTCGAAGCCCAGGTTCTGCACCACGAACAGGGTGTCGAACAGGGTGCCCAGGCCCGCGGCCTTCTGGATGTCGGTCAGAGCCGTGTACGAATACTCGACCACCGCCGACTGTTCCTGCTGCACCCGCCGGAGCAACGCGTCCACGGTTTCGAAGGGGTTCAGCCGTACCCGGAAGGGCAGCGTGTTGAACAGCAGACCGATGATCCGCTCAGCGTCGGGCAACTCCGGCGGCCGGCCCGAGACGTTGTTGCCGAAGACCACGTCGCCGCTGCCGGTCAGCCGGCCCAGGGTGATCGCCCAGGCCACCTGCAGCACCGTTCCCACCGTGGTCCCGGCCGAGCGGGCAGCCTCGAAGACGACTGCCGCCGAGGACGGGTCGAGGTCACGGAACAGGTCGCCGGTGTCCGCCTGGGTGGCGGTCAGGTCCCCGCCGGCCGGCCACAGGATCGACGGGCTCGCCAGGTCGGCCAGATAGGTGCTCCAGGCCTGGTCGGCGGCCTGTGGGTCACGGTCGGCGACCCAGTCGAGATAGCTACGGAACGAGGCCGGGGCGACCCGCTCGGCGTAGGCCGGATCGGTGTAGAGGTCGAGCACCTCACCCAGGAAGGCGTACAGCGACCAGCCGTCCATCAGGATGTGCTCGGCCGTCATGGCCAGGCTCCAGGCCTGAGCTCCCCGTTCGATCAGGGCGAAGCGCAGCAGCGGCGGTTCCTCGTGCTCGAACGGCTGCTCGCGCTCGGAGTCCAGGCAGGCGGCGAAGTCGTCGTAGTCAGCACGTCGCACCACCCGCAGGGGCAGCTGCCGCAACGCCGGGATGACCTGCACCTCGCCCTCGGCGCCGGAGACGAAGGCAGCGCGGACGTTCGGGTGCCGGTGCAGCGCGGCGCGGATCGCCTCGCCCATCCGGTCCTCGTTGACGGAACCCTTCAGGTCGTAGCAGATCTGGGAGATGTAGGCGTTGTGGTCGCCGGTCTCACGGGCGCGGAGGATGTGGTAGAGCAGCCCGCTCTGCAACGGCGAGAGGGGCAGGATCTCGGCGTCGGCGCCGTAGCGTTCCCGGATGCGAGCAATCTCGTTACCCGACAGGGGAAGACGGCTGACGCGCTGCAGGCTCGGCCGTACGGTCGCCGTTCTCACCGGCAGCGCGAGGCCACTTTCGGCCAGGCGGTCAGCGATCTCCTTCGGGTCCAGATCGCCCGTGCCGCTGACGTGAACGGTGACCTGTCGCTCCCGCTCGCCGTTGTGGGCAATCAGGATACGTACGGAGGGCTCGGTCGATTCCGGCTGCAGGAAAACGGCGTTGGTCTCGAAGACGCCAACACGGACGGTGGCGGCTGGCACGTCGTCGAAGAAGCGGGCCAGAGCCGGATCCGCGAGCAGAGCTGCGTACTGGTCGGCCCGCGCCGGGTCCCAGTCCAGCAACGGTTCCAGAGCGGCCACCGCGTCCTCGGACGAAGTGGCGGCACGGACCTGGGCCAGGGACTGCTCGTCGACGACCGCGATGAAGCGCCGGTCACCGGGCTCCTCGAACTCGATCACCAGGTCGCCCTCGTCGTCCACCGAAAGCGCCCGACTTACGGCGGCAACGGCGAGCGCTCGGGTCCTGGCAGATGAAACGGCCTCCAGTACGGCAGCGCTCGCTGTTGCCTGCGAAGCTTCGCCCGGTGCCAGCGTCAGTGGTTCGGCGTCGGCGACCTCGTCGACCCAGTCGTTCCAATAGGGATCGTTCAGCAGACCGGGCAGGTCCTTCAGCGGTTCCCGGGTCGGTGTGGCGACCTGGAGAACGGTGCCGTTTCGGTAGCCGGCCACCAGGCCCTGGGCGAGTTCGGCCAGGGTGTCGAGGAACTCGGGATCGCTCTGGGCGCCAGTGGCCAGCTGGCCGCGACCGGCGTCGTCCACCTGCAGTTCGACCTTCTGATCCAGCGACAACTGGTCGGCCGCGGCCTGCCAGAGGTGGCCCTCGGCCGGGACGAAACCAGGCAGGGGCACCGTCGCGGCGATCTCGGGAAGGGCTGGGGTGTGCGGTGTGCGACCGGAGCGGACCAACTGCACGAGATGCTCGATCGGCAGTTGCGGGTGGCGGGTACCCCACTGCAGGAAGGCCCGGGTGGTCTCGACGATCCGGGTGATCGAGGCCTCGGCGAACAATTCACGGACGCCTTCGAGCACCAGTTCGAAGTGGCCGTCGGCGGCCCGGTCGATCCCGATCACCAGGTCGAACAGCGCCTCGGCGGTGTCCTCGTCCGGCTCGCCCTCCGGCTGGAAGGGCTGGAGCAAACGTCCTTCGTCGGTGGACTGCGGGGGAGCGTCGAAGAACACGGCCATGGTCTGGAAGAGCGGTGTCACCCCCGGGCGACGCGGCGGGGAAAGGTGCTCCACCACGCTCTCGAAGGGCACCAGCTTGTGTTCCAGGGCGGCGATCGTCCGGTCTCGGGAGGAACGCAGAAGCTCGGTCCAGGAACGGCTCTCGTCCACCTCGGCCCGGATCACCACGGTGTTGACGAAGTAGCCGATCAGCTCGGTCAGAGCCGGGTCGTCACGCAGGTTCACCGGGGTCCCGACCGGGACGACGTGACCGGCCCCGTCGTTCCACAGAGCCAGCGCGAAGGCCGAGATCAGGGCCTGGAGGGGAGTTATGGCGAGGTCGGCCAACAGGGCGCCCAGCTCGTCCGACTCCTGGGCGGACAAGTCGGCCCGCGCTGAGGTAAGGGTGCGCGCCGAGGCGGAATCACGCGGTTGGTCCAAGGGTAGGGGGGTTTCGGCGGGAAGACCACCGAGAACATCCCGCCAGTAGGCCAGATCCGCTGCGAAGCGCGATTGCGGGTCTTCACGCTCGCCCAGAACGAGGCGGTGCCAGGTAGCAAAATCTCCGTACTGGACGGGGAGTTCGGGCAACGTGGAGGTGGGCAGGCCGAGTTCCTGCCGGTACAGCACATCGAGGTCGCGAATCAGGGGCCGGCCGGACTGCTCGTCCGTGACCATGTGATGGCCGTGCGCGACCAGCAACTCGTGGTCCTTGGTCCGGACCAGGGTGAAACGCAGGCCGAACTCGGTGGACAGGTCCAGCGGTTCGGCGAACAACTGCGCCACCAGGGTCGCCGGTGAACTGTCGGACGCGTTGACGATGCGCAGGGCCGCCGACTCGGGGATCTCTGTGAGCAGGATCTGTCGCAGCGTTCCCGTCTCGTCCATCGAGAAGGTGGTGCGCAGCGACTCGTGCCTCTCCTGCAGCCGCCGCACCGCCCGCCAGAGGGCCGGGACGTCAGCCGGCTGCTGGAACTCAAGGATCTCGCCGGTCCGATAGAAGCCGGAGGAGTCGATCTGCTCGCTCAGCCAGAGCGCCTGCTGTCCGTACGAGGCCGAAAGCTGCTCGGGACGCACTACTTCGCTGACGGACGGGACGGCCAGGTTCGAGGTGCCAAGATTCTGCGCCCTGGCAGCCAGCGCCTTCACCGTCGGGGCTTCGAACACGTCGCGCAGAGTCAGTTCGACACCGAGCACGGTGCTCGCCCGCGCTGCCAGCCTGCTGGCCAGGAGGGAGTGTCCGCCGAGGTCGAAGAAGTCGTCGTCGATCGAGATGTTGCCGTCGAGTTTGAGGACGTCGGTGAAGATCTGGGCGAGCGCGGTTTCGGTTGCTGTGGTCGGGGTCCGACTGTTCCTGGTGCTGGCGGTGAGATCGGGAGCGGGGAGGGCGCGGCGGTCGAGTTTGCCGTTGGGGGTGATGGGCAGGGTGTCGAGGATGACGAACGCGGTGGGGACCATGTAGTCGGGTAGGCGTTCGGCGGTGTAT
>NZ_JAJSOH010000056.1 GCF_021277265.1 Kineosporia rhizophila | reverse complement strand
GGGCCGCCCCCGCGCAGCCCGTGGCGGGGGCCGCCCCCCCGCCGTTCCGGGTCGGTGGGCGCACCGTGCAGCTGGGGCTCAGCGTGGGCGTGGCCCACAGCGACGATCCGGTCGGGCCCGACGACCAGGCCGCTGCCACTCTGGTGCACCGGGCCGACCTGGCCATGTACGGCGCCAAGTCCGACGGCCGCGCCCGCCACGAGCGCTGGCGGCCCGAGCTGGAGCAGCGGGTGCGGCGCCGGGTGGACCTGGCGATCGGCCTGCGCGACGCCCTCGAGCGGGGCCGGCTCTCGGTGGCCTACCAGCCCATCGTGCGGCTGTCCGACGGGCACGTGCAGGGGGTCGAGGCGCTGCTGCGGCTGCCCGAGCACGACCCGGACCAGGGGGCGCTGCCGGACGGCCTGGACGACGTGGTCAGCCCGGCCGAGCTGGTCGAGGTGGCCGAGGACACCGGCGCGATCACCGAGCTGGGGGAGTGGGTGCTGCGCCAGGCCGTGACCCAGGCGGCGGGCTGGGCCCGGCGCGGCCTGGAGGTGTCGGTGAGCGTCAACATGTCGGTCGCCCAGCTGGTCTCGCCCGCCTTCGTCGACCTGGTCACCGGCATGCTCGAGGCCACCGGCCTGCCGCCCTCACGGCTGGTGCTCGAGCTGACCGAGAGTCAGCTGGTGGGCCACTCCGGCCCGGCCCCGGCCGCCCTGCAGGCCCTGCGGGACGCCGGGATCCGGCTGGCCATCGACGACTTCGGCACCGGCTACTCCTCGCTGTCGTACCTGCGCCGGATCCCGGTCAACTCGGTCAAGATCGACCGCTCGCTGCTGGCCGGCCTGGGCACCGACCCACGGGCGGCCCGGCTGCTGGAGGCGGTGGTGGCGATGGCCCGCGGGCTCGACCTCACGGTGGTCGCCGAGGGCATGGAGGACAAGGCCACCGCCCGCGCCCTGCGCGACCTGGGGGTGCAGGCCGGGCAGGGGTACGGCCTGTCCCGGGCGCTGCCCGCGGCCGGGGTACGGCAACTCCTGCAGCGCGGCCCGATCGACCTGGACGAGTCGGCCACCCCCGAAAATCCGGGCGAAGCAGGCACAAACGATCATCCGGGGACGGCCGGGGACACCCCGGTTCTCGTGGTGCCCGAGGAGCGGTCGTCACGTCTCAGCTCGTGAGACATCCGGCGTCGCGATTGACATCCCCGTCATCCGGAGGCAACGTGTGAGCGTGCGTAAGACTCTCGTACTTGGACGGCGCGCCCGCTGAGGTCATGAAGACCCGCGAGCGCGCGACCCCTTGTGCCCATCGGGCCGAGGGGTCTTTTCGTCCCTGCCGAAGGTCGCACGCTGTTCACCGGCCGGCACGGACGAGCCTGTCTCCAGCCGAGACGCCGCATGCACAGCACTGATCCGACGAGCGAAGGAACCCCCTGATGCCCGGCCAGTCCCACACCGAGTCCAACGGCAACCGCACCGCCGTCACCCCGGCGGCCCCGCAGGTCGTCAACGAGCCGATGACCGGGGCCCAGAGCCTCGTCCGGGCGCTCGAGTCGGTCGGTGTAGAAACGGTTTTCGGGATCCCGGGCGGGGCCATCCTCCCGCTCTACGACCCGCTGATGGACTCCGAGAAGATCCGGCACATCCTGGTCCGCCACGAGCAGGGCGCCGGGCACGCGGCCGAGGGCTACGCCCAGGCCACCGGCCGGGTCGGGGTCTGCATGGCCACCTCCGGCCCGGGCGCCACCAACCTGGTCACCGCGATCGCCGACGCCTACATGGACTCGGTGCCGATCGTGGCCATCACCGGCCAGGTCAACAGCAAGCTGATCGGGACCGACGGGTTCCAGGAGGCGGACATCGTCGGCATCACCATGCCGATCACCAAGCACAACATGCTGGTCACCGACGCGGCGGAGATCCCGCGCGCGGTGGCCGAGGCGTTCCACATCGCCTCCACCGGCCGGCCCGGCCCGGTACTGGTCGACGTGAGCAAGGACGCGCTGCAGGCCCAGACCACCTTCTCCTGGCCGCCGAAGCTCGACCTGCCCGGCTACCGGGCCGTCACCCGGCCCCACAACAAGCAGATCCGCGAGGCCGCCCGGCTGCTCACCACCTCCGAGCGCCCGGTGCTGTACGTGGGCGGCGGCGTGCTCAAGGCGCACGCCAGCCCGGAACTGCTGCGGCTGGCCGAGGAGACCGGGGCCCCGGTGGTCACCACCCTGATGGCCCTGGGCGCCCTGCCCGACTCGCACCCCCAGAACCTGGGGATGCCGGGCATGCACGGCACCGTCGCGGCGGTCACCGCGCTGCAGAAGGCCGACCTGATCGTCAGCCTGGCCGCGCGTTTCGACGACCGGGTCACCGGCAACCTCGACTCCTTCGCCCCGCACGCCAAGGTCGTGCACGCCGACATCGACCCGGCCGAGATCGGCAAGAACCGGATCGCCGACGTGCCGATCGTGGGCGACGCCAAGGAGGTCCTGGCCGAGCTGGTGCTGGCCGTCGAGGCCGAGCACAAGGCCGGTCACCGGGCCGACCTGAGCACCTGGTGGACCCAGCTCGACGGCTGGCGCGAGACCTACCCGCTGGGCCACACCCCGGCCCCCGAGGGCGAGGTCTCCCCGCAGGACGTGATCTCCCGGATCGGCGCGATCTCCGGCCCGGAGTCGATCTACGTGGCCGGGGTCGGCCAGCACCAGATGTGGGCCGCCCAGTTCATCCAGTACGAGAACCCGCACACCTGGATCAACTCCGGCGGCCTGGGCACGATGGGCTTCGCCGTGCCGGCCGCGATGGGCGCCAAGGCCGGCGCCCCGGACACCGTGGTCTGGGCGATCGACGGCGACGGCTGCTTCCAGATGACCAACCAGGAGCTGGCCACCTGCGTGATCAACCAGATCCCGATCAAGGTGGCGGTGATCAACAACTCCAGCCTGGGCATGGTCCGGCAGTGGCAGAACCTGTTCTACAACGGCCGGTTCTCCAACACCGACCTGCACACCTCGGTCGGCAGCCGGATCCCCGACTTCGTCAAGCTGGCCGAGGCCTACGGCTGCGTGGGCCTGCGCTGCGAGAGCCCGGAGGACGTGGACGCCACGATCAAGAAGGCGATGGAGATCAACGACGTCCCGGTCGTGATCGACTTCGTGGTGCACCGCGACGCCATGGTCTGGCCGATGGTCCCGGCCGGGGTCAGCAACGACGCCATCCAGATCGCCCGTGACACCGCCCCGGACTTCGAAGAGCGCGAGAACTGAGGACTGAGACCGTGACGCACAAGCACACCCTGTCCGTGCTGGTCGAGGACCGGCCGGGCGTCCTGACCCGGGTCGCCGGCCTGTTCGCCCGCCGCGGCTTCAACATCCACTCGCTGGCCGTCGGCCCCACCGAGCACGCGGGCGTGTCCCGGATGACGGTGGTGGTGGACGTCGACGAGCTCCCGCTGGAGCAGGTCACCAAGCAGCTCAACAAGCTGATCAACGTGATCAAGATCGTCGAGCTCGAGCCCGGCGCCTCCGTGCAGCGCGAGATGCTGCTGGTCAAGGTCCGCGCCGACGCCACCACCCGCAGTCACGTGCTGGAGACCGTCGAGCTGTTCCGCGGGCACGTCGTGGACGTGGCCCCGGACGCGGTCACCGTCGAGGCCACCGGCAGCCCGGACAAACTCGCGGCGCTGCTGAAGGTGCTCGAGCCGTTCGGCATCCGCGAACTCGCCCAGTCCGGCCTGATCGGCATCGGCCGCGGCAACCGCTCGATCACCGACCGGGCCCTGCGCTCGGCCTGAGTAGCCTCGTACCCCCACACCGAATTCCAAGGAGAACCCGCACCGTGGCAGCAAAGATGTACTACGACGCCGACGCCGACCTCTCGCTGATCGCCGGCCGCTCGGTCGCCGTGATCGGCTACGGCAGCCAGGGCCACGCCCACGCGCTGAGCCTGCGCGACTCCGGCGTCGACGTCCGCGTCGGCCTGGCCGAGGGCAGCAAGAGCCGGGCCAAGGCGGAGGCCGAGGGCGTGCGCGTGGTCAGCGTCGCCGAGGCGGTGCAGGAGGCCAACGTGGTCATGCTGCTCACCCCCGACCACGTCCAGCGTCACGTGTACACCGAGTCCATCGAGCCGCACCTGGCCGAGGGCGACGCGCTGTTCTTCGGCCACGGCTTCAACATCCGCTTCGGCTACATCAAGCCCCCGGCCGGCGTGGACGTCTGCATGGTCGCCCCGAAGGGCCCGGGCCACCTGGTGCGCCGCGAGTACGTCGACGGCCGGGGCGTCCCGGTGATCGTGGCGGTCGAGACCGACGCCACCGGCAAGGCCTGGGACCTGGCCCTGTCGTACGCCAAGGCGATCGGCGGCCTGCGCGCGGGTGGCATCCAGACCACCTTCACCGAGGAGACCGAGACCGACCTGTTCGGTGAGCAGGCGGTGCTCTGCGGCGGCATGTCGCAGCTGGTCCAGTACGGCTTCGAGACCCTGACCGAGGCCGGCTACCAGCCCGAGGTCGCCTACTTCGAGTGCCTGCACGAGCTGAAGCTGATCGTCGACCTGATGTACGAGGGCGGCATCGCCAAGCAGCGCTGGAGCGTCTCCGACACCGCCGAGTACGGCGACTACGTCTCCGGCCCGCGGGTGATCGACGAGCGGGTCAAGGAGAACATGCAGGCCGTGCTCGCCGACATCAAGTCCGGGGCGTTCGCCGAGCGCTTCATCAACGACCAGGACGCCGGTGCGCCGGAGTTCAAGGCCCTGCGCGCCAAGGGCGAGGCGCACCCGATCGAGGCCACCGGCCGCGAGCTGCGCAAGCTGATGAGCTGGGTCAAGTCCACCGACTCGGACTACGTCGAGGGCTCCGCCGGCCGCTGACCCGGTCGCTGAGCCGGTCGCCTGGTCGGTTCGCGACCAAGGCCGAAGCCCCCGAGGACATCCGTCCTCGGGGGCTTCGCCCGTTCAGCCCAGAGCCCCGTTCAGCCCAGAGTCTGTTCAGCCCAGCGGGGCGTAGAGGTCGATGTGCGTCCCGTCCGGGTCCTGCACGGTGGCGTGCCGCCGGTTCCAGGGGGCGTCGAGCGGCTCGCGGAAACCGAACCCGTCCTCGTCCAGCCAGCCGTACAGCTCGTCCAGCTCGGCGGCGGTGTCGCAGCGCACCCCCAGGGTGACCCCGGTGCGCGGTGCGTCCTGGTCGATGTCCCAGCTCAGCTCGCGCAGCAGGTCCTCGGTGTAGAGCAGGAGCCGCAGGCCGCCGAGGTCGGCGGTGCGCACCCCCGGGTGGCCGCCGGGCTCGAAGGTGCACCCGAGGCGCTGGTAGAACGCCATCGACTTCTGCAGGTCGGCCACCACCACGCCGACGGCTTCCATCCGGAATCCCATGGGCGTCACCCTATTCAGCCCGCGATCACCGGCCAGGTGAAACGCGCCAGCAGTGGGGAGAACCCCCAACGTAGGAATGCGCGGCGCCATAGCAACAACAAATTCGCACGCTGCCCCCTGCCGGGCGATAACAGGCGGTGCCAATTTGAGGGAAGGAAGGCGGATGGACGGCAGACGTGCTGGGGTCGAGAGATAGGGCCCGGTCTGGGTGAGTTGTCCGCCGTTAGGAGAAGGGCCGGACTGGGCGGGTTGTCCGTCGCCGGGAGTAGGGCCGGACTGGGCGGGTTGTCCGTCGCCGGGAGAAGGGCTGGGACTGGGCGAGTTGCCCGCCGCCGGGAGAAGGGCTGGGGCTGGGCGGGTTGTCCGCCGCCGGGGACAGGGCCGGCCTGGGCGGGTTGCCTGCCGCCGGGGACAGGGCCGGCCTGGGCGGGTTGCCTGCCGCCGGGGACAGGGCCGGACTGGGCGAGTTGCCCACCGCCGGGAGAAGGGCCGGACTGGGCGAGTTGCCCGCCTCCGGGAGAAGGACTGGGCTGGGTGAGTTGCCTGCCGCCGGGGACAGGGCCGGGCTGGGCGGGTTGTCCGCCAATAGGAGTCCTTGTTCATATGCTGAGATTCGAGTACCAGGATCCGGACCCGACCCGATAACATCGGCGACATGAGCACCCCGACCGTCCCCTCGTCCGTCCGTCTGGCCGTCATCCCCGGCGACGGCATCGGTCCCGAGGTCGTCGCGGAGGGCCTGAAGGTCCTGAACGCGGCGGTCGGTTCCGAGGTGTCCTTCGAGACCACCGAGTACGACCTCGGTGCCCGCCGCTGGCACGCCAGCGGCGAGACGCTGCCCGACTCCGTGCTGGCCGAGATCCGGCAGCACGACGTCATCCTGCTCGGCGCGATCGGCGACCCCGCCGTGCCCAGCGGTGTTCTGGAGCGGGGCCTCCTGCTGCGCCTGCGGTTCGAGCTGGACCACTACGTGAACCTGCGGCCGGCGCGGTTGTACCCGGGCGTCACCTCGCCCCTGGCCCCGGCCGTCCTCGAGAACGGGCTCGACTTCGTCGTGGTCCGTGAGGGCACCGAGGGCCCGTACGTCGGCAACGGCGGCGCGGTGCGCACGGGTACCCCGCACGAGATCGCCACCGAGGTCAGCATCAACACGGCCTTCGGCATCGAGCGGGTGGTGCGCGACGCCTTCCGGCGCGCCGCGGCCCGCCCGCGCAAGCACCTCACCCTGGTGCACAAGCACAACGTCCTGGTCCACGCCGGGCACCTGTGGCGGCGCACGGTCGAGCGGGTCAACGCCGAGTTCCCCGACGTCACCACCGACTACCTGCACGTCGACGCGGCCACCATCTTCATGGTGCAGAACCCGGGCCGCTTCGACGTGATCGTCACCGACAACCTGTTCGGCGACATCATCACCGACATCGCCGGCGCGATCGCCGGGGGCATCGGCCTGGCCGCCTCCGGCAACGTCAACCCCGACCGCACCGCGCCGAGCATGTTCGAGCCGGTCCACGGCTCCGCGCCGGACATCGCCGGTCAGCAGAAGGCCGACCCGACCGCCACCATCCTGTCGGTCGGCATGCTGCTCGAGCACCTCGGGCTGGACAAGGCCGCCCAGAAGGTCGAGCAGGCCGTCGCCGAGGACCTGACCGCGCGCGAGAACCGAGTACGGACCACGGCCGAGATCGGCGAGGCGATCGCCTCGCGGCTCGCCTGACCGCGGAGTCCGCCAGCACACACGCAGACGGCGGCCGGTCGGGTGAACCCCGACCGGCCGCCGCGCGTTTTGCCACCCGTCGGCAGCCGGTCCCGGCGACCGCCACAAGCGTCGGCAGCGCCCCCGACCGGCGGCCAGGCCCGTCGACCGCCCCCATCCGGCAAGTGCCCACAACCGACGGCCGCCCACAACCGACGGCCGCCCACAACTGGACGGCAGGGCCCACGGCCGCCCACACCATGCGACGGTCCAGCCGCACCTGGCCCCACGAACCGGCGCATCCCCACCGTCCACCCCGTAACAGACCGGCGCAGACCGGCCGGGGTGCCCTTGGCCGAGAGCGGCCTACCGGCACCCGTTCGCGCGCGATCTGCGCTGCTACCGTCGTCCGTAGATTTCTTACCGGTTCCGCCACGTCCGGGCCGGGTTTGCGAGGGAGTACCGCGATGAACGCCAAGATTGTCGGCACCACCGAGACGCTCGACACCACCGACGTCGTCGACCCGCAGGACGCGCCGGCCGCGCCGCACACGCCGCTGGAGTTCAGCACCACGCTGAACCCCACCCCGGTCACCCCCGAGCGCCGCGCCGAGATCCACGCCCAGCCCGGCTTCGGCAAGTTCTTCACCGACCACATGGTCTCGATCGACTGGAACGAGGCCGAGGGCTGGCACGACGCCGGGGTGGTGCCCTACGGCCCGATCCAGATGGATCCGGCGTCGGCCGTCCTGCACTACGCCCAGGAGATCTTCGAGGGGCTCAAGGCCTACCGGCACGCCGACGGCTCGGTCTGGACGTTCCGCCCCGAGGCCAACGCCGAGCGGCTGGCCCGGTCGGCCCGCCGTCTGGCCCTGCCCGAGCTGTCCACCCCCGACTTCCTGAAGTCCCTCGAGCTCCTGGTCAGCACCGACCAGGAGTGGGTGCCCAGCCACGCCAGCGGTGAGAGCAGCCTGTACCTGCGGCCGTTCATGTACGCCTCCGAGGTCTTCCTCGGCGTCCGCCCGGCCAAGGAGGTGCGCTACCTGCTGATCGCCTCGCCGGTCGGCCCGTACTTCTCCGGCGGCATCAAGCCGGTCTCGATCTGGCTGTCCTCCACCTACACCCGGGCCGCGGCCGGCGGCACCGGCGCGGCCAAGTGCGGCGGCAACTACGCGGCCAGCCTGGCCGCCCAGCTGGAGGCCCAGGCCCACGGCTGCGAGCAGGTCTGCTTCCTCGACGCCTCCGAGCACAAGTGGGTGGAGGAGCTCGGCGGGATGAACATCTACTTCGTCGGGAAGGACGGCACGCTGATCACCCCGCCGGTCTCCGGCACCATCCTCGAGGGCATCACCCGCGCCTCGATCCTCACCCTGGCCACCGAGCTGGGCCTGAAGGTCTCCGAGCGCCCGATCAGCATCGACGAGTGGCGCGAGGGGGTGGCCTCGGGCGAGATCAGCGAGGTCTTCGCCTGCGGCACCGCAGCCGTGATCACCCCGCTGGGCCGGCTCAGCTGGGAGGGCGGCGAGCTGGAGATCCCCACCGGCGAGGTCAGCATGAAGATCCGCCAGAAGCTGCTCGACGTGCAGTACGGCCGCGCCGAAGACACCCACGGCTGGATGCACCGCCTGGTCTGAACCACCTTTTCGACGAACGGCGCCCGTGGCCCCCGGTGGTGGCCACGGGCGTCTTCAGTTTCGCAAGTGACTACTGGGACAGGGGTTTCCACAGTCTCAGCTATTCCCCGGGAACGCCCCAGCTGTGGGTGACCTGTCGGTAGGCCGAACGTGCGGTGTGTCCCTGAGTCGCCGCTATGGCCGAATCGCTGAGGCTTTGCGGTATGACAACGAGAAGGTTCACGTATCTCGGGCGCGTCCGCTCCACCGCCGGCGCGGCGGTGATCGGACTGGCCCTGCTCGCTTCCCCCGCACTCGTCGGGGAGTCCTCCGCCGCGACCCAGGCGGTCTCCCCGGCGGGCTCGACGCCCATCGCGGCCTCGGGTCACAAGAACGTCGGTCCGATCAGCCTCCCCGACGGGTTCCGGCCCGAGGGTGTGGCTTCCGGACCGGAACGTACCTTCTACGCGGGCTCCCTGGCGGACGGCCGGATCTGGACCGGGAGCCTGAAGACCGGTGAGAGCCGTCAGCTCACCGCCGGAGTTCCCGGTCGCTCGGTGCGCGGGCTGGAGTGGGACCCGCGTTCCGGCCTGTTGTGGGCCGCCGCCCAGGACGGCACCACCGGCATCGTGCTGGCGGTCGACACCGCCAGCGGGGCGATCAAGCACCGCATCGAGATCCCCGGGGCGGTGTTCCTGAACGACCTCACGGTCGAGCCGAACGCGGTCTGGGTCACCGACTCCCGGGTGGACCGGCTCACCCGGATCGCCCTGCGCGACGCCACCGGCGCCCGCACCGGCCAGATCAACTACATCCCCCTGAAGGGACAGTGGCCGACCACTCCGGCCGACCGCAACGGCGCCAACGGCATCGAGACCCTCTGGGACGGTTCGCTGTTGCTGAACAACAGCACCGCCGGGGGCCTCTGGCGGGTCAACTACGACACCGGCGTGGCCCAGCAGCTGACCGTCCGGCGGGGGCCGGGGATCACCGGCGGGGACGGTCTGGTGCGAAAGGGGCACACCCTTTTCGTGGTCCGGGGCAACAGCCAGAACGCCGTCGAGCAGCTCAAGCTGCACCACAGCCGTAAGCAGGGATGGCGCGCCACCTGGCGCAAGACGCTGACCTCGCCGCAGCTCGACGTGCCCTCGACCGCGATGTACGTGCACCACACCCTGTGGGCCGTGAACGCCCGCTTCGGCGTGCAGAACCCGCAGACCGCGAGCTACCACATCGTGCCGCTGGGCAAGAAGGTGAAGAGCACGGTGATCACCTCACTGCGGTAGCAGGCCGATTCGAACTTGAGGACGTCGGTGGGCCCCCAAGGTGCCCACCGGCGTCCACAGTTTTTTGGTTGGCTTTTCGGATCGGCTGCCCGTCGGTGTGGCAGAATCGCCAGCAGCATGCATCACACCGGCCTGATTATTCGCAGGCGCGTCGGCACCGCCCAGGGCTAGGGCACCGTCGACGCGCAGACCTTCCGCACCCACGCGGGGGGTCTTTTTTCATGCGCGGACACCGGTCAGCAGGCGAATCCAGCACCCCACGAGCTAAGGCGAGCGAGCAACGATGGAGAACACCGGCCTACCCAGCACCTTCCAGGTGTACGACACCACCCTGCGCGACGGCGCCCAGCAGGAGGGGCTCAGCCTCTCGGTGCAGGACAAGCTGGCGATCGCTGGGCATCTGGACGATCTGGGGGTCGGCTTCATCGAGGGTGGCTGGCCGGGCGCGATTCCCAAAGACACCGAGTTCTTCCGGCGGGCGGCCACCGAGCTGAACCTGAAGCAGGCGGTGCTCACTGCGTTCGGCGCCACCCGTAAGGCCGGTCTCGCCGTGCACGCCGACCCGCAGGTGCAGGCCCTGGTCGACTCCTTGGCACCGGCCGTGACGCTGGTGGCCAAGAGCGACATCCGGCACGTGGAGCGGGCTCTGCGCACCACCGCCGAGGAGAACCTGGCGATGGTCACTGAGACCGTGCGCTACCTACGCGATCAGGGCCGCCGGGTGTTCCTCGACGCCGAGCACTTCTTCGACGGTTACCACTTCGACCGCGCCTACGCCCTGGAAGTGGTGCGGGCGGCGGCCGAGGCGGGCGCCGAGGCAGTGGTGCTTTGCGACACCAACGGCGGGATGCTGCCCAACCAGGTGGCCGACGTGGTGCACCACGTCACCACGACCACCGGTGCGCCGCTGGGGATCCACTGCCACAACGACACCGGCTGCGCAGTGGCCAACTCACTGGCTGCGGTGGACGCCGGAGCAATGCAGGTGCAGGGCACGCTGAACGGCTACGGGGAGCGCACCGGCAACGCCGATCTGATCACGGTGGTCGCCGACCTGGAACTGAAGCTGGGCCGCAACGTGCTGCCGGACGGGCGGATCCGCGACGTCACACGGATCGCCCACGCGGTCAACGAGATCGCGAACGTGCTGCCGTACCACCGCCAGCCCTACGTCGGCGCCTCGGCCTTCGCCCACAAGGCCGGCCTGCACGCCAGCGCGATCAAGGTGGATCCCGACCTGTACCAGCACATCGACCCGGCGCAGGTGGGCAACGACATGCGGATGCTGGTGTCGGACATGGCCGGCCGGGCCTCGATCGAGCTGAAGGGCCGGGAACTCGGGTTCGACCTGTCCAGCGATCGCGAGCTGGCCGGGCGGGTGACCGCCCGGGTGAAGGAGCTGGAGGCCCGGGGGTACACGTTCGAGGCGGCCGACGCCTCGTTCTCGCTGCTGCTGCAGGAAGAGGTGCACGGCGCCCGCCCGGCGTTCTGCGAGGTCGAGAGCTGGCGGGTCATCACCGAGTTCCGCGGCGGGTCGGGCGAGGCGGTGTGTGAGGCCACGGTGAAGCTGACCGCCGGCGGGAAACGCTCGGTGGCCACGGCCGAGGGCAATGGGCCGGTCAGTGCTCTGGACCACGCGCTGCGTCAGGCCCTGCTGCCGGTCTACCCCGAGCTCGACCGGATGAAGCTGACCGACTTCAAGGTCCGCATCCTGGACGGGGAATCAGCCAGCGACGCGATCACCCGCGTGCTGGTCGAGACCACCGGCTCGGGCGCGGTCTGGCAGACCGTGGGGGTCGGGCCGAACATGGTCGAGGCCAGTTGGCACGCCCTGCTGGAGAGTTTCGTCTACGGGTTGCAGTCGATGGGTGCCCAGCCACGGCTTTAGAGCTTGCGGTCCCCCAGCCCTAGAGGGCCGGGAGGTGCCCCCAGTAGGTGGGCACCCAAGGTGCCCACCTACGTCGTCAGTTGGAATCAGTTCTCGAGCAACCGTTCCAGCACCCCGATCAGCCGGCCCCGCAGCATCTGCGAGCGCTCGGCGAACTGCCGCTGCCGGGTCACGTACTCGGCCTTACCCTCGGGAGTCTCGATCGCGACGGCGGGCTCCCCGTACGACGAGAAGTCGTACGGGGAGGCCTGCATGTCGAGCAGGCGGATCTCGCGGGCCAGCTCGAAGCAGTCGAGCGCCAGCTCGCCGGGCACCGCGGGGCCGAGCTTGATGGCCCACTTGTGACTGTCCATCCCCGCGTGCAGACAGCCCGGTTGGTCCAGCTCGACCTGACTCTCGCGGGTGGGCTGTAACCGGTTGCGCCCCACCGCCGCCGGGGTGAAGAACCGGAACGCGTCGAAGTGGCTGCAGCGGATCGGGTGCGCCTCGACCACCGCGTCGGTGCCGGCCTGCCCCAGCCGCAGGGGGAGCGGATGCCGGTGCTCGTCCTGCCGGTAGACCATGGCCCACTCGTGCAGGCCGAAGCAGCCGGTGAAGGCGGGGCGGGCGGCCACGGCGGTGAGCAGCCGGTGGATGAACCGGACCGAGTCGCCGCGGTCGGCCATGAACTGCGCCGCATCGAAACCCACGGTGCCGTCGGCCTCGGTGCGGTACCAGCGCCAGCCGGTGTGCGGGGTTTCTCCGGCGATCTCCAGGCGCACGCCCACCCCCGGATGCCAGCGGCGCATCACCGAGGGGCGGGTGTTGTAGTACTCGAACAGGAAGTCGTCGATGGCGTGGCGCTCGCGGGTGGCCTTGCGCGCGCGGTGACCAGCGGTGAGCCCGTCGGCCCGCTGTTCGTGTTCCCGGGCCCGGGGCTGCCATTCGCCCGCCTGCATCACCTCACTCACCCGTCCAGTATCTCCCGGCCTGGAATAGGGTCTGACCATGCTCATCGCGAGATTCACCACCGGCGACGACCCCCGGTACGCGGTCGTGGAGGGCGAGCCGGGCTCCGGTTCGCTGCACGTCATCAGCGGCGACCCGCTGTACCAGACCGTCCAGATGACCGGTGAGAAGGTCCGGTTCGACGACGCGGTCCGCCTGCTGGCGCCGGTCATCCCCCGCAGCAAGGTGATCGGGGTCGGCAAGAACTACGCCGACCACGTGGCCGAGATGGCCACCACGCCGGGGGAGGCCCCGCCCGAGGAGCCGCTGCTGTTCCTCAAGCCGAACACCTCGGTGATCGGCCCGGGCGACCCGATCGTGCTGCCCCGCCAGTCCACGAACGTGCACTACGAGGGCGAGCTGGCGATCGTGATCGGCAAGCTCTGCAAGGACGTGCCGGTTGAGCGGGTGAACGAGGTCGTGCTCGGCTACACCGTGGCCAACGACGTCACCGCCCGCGACCTGCAGAAGTCCGACCGGCAGTGGGCCCGGGCCAAGGGGTTCGACACCTTCTGCCCGCTCGGGCCCTACCTGGTGCTGGACGCCGACGCCACCGACGTGCGGATCACCACCCGGGTGAACGGCGAGACCAAGCAGGACGGGCGCACGTCCTCGCTGATCCACAAGATCCCCGAGATCGTGGCCTACGTCTCGGCCGCGTTCACGCTGCTGCCCGGCGACGTGATCCTCACCGGTACGCCGGCCGGCGTGGGCCCGCTGAACGCGGGTGACCGGGTCGAGGTGGAGATCGAGGGCATGGGTGTGCTGAGCAACCCGGTCGTCTCGCGCGACTGATCGACTGGTTCACAGACTGAAGACGCGGGTGGGCCCCTTGGGTGCCCACCCGCGTCCTTGGTCTGTGGTGTGGTCTCACTGATCTCTGGCTCTGGGGACGTTCACCGCTTCGGTGCCCACCGGCGTCCTCAAGTTCTTCGGCTCTCAGCGAGCCTCGGCCAGGTGTCCCTCCCGGGCCGCCAGCCAGGCGATGAAACCGGCCAGGGGCATCGGCGGGGCCAGGTAGAAGCCCTGCATGTTGGTGCAGCCCATGCGTTCCAGCTCGGCCCAGGTGGCCGCGTCCTCCACCCCTTCGGCCACCACCGCCAGGTCGAGGTTGGTGCCCAGGTCGACGATCGAGCGCACGATCGCCAGGTCGCCCGGCTCGGTCAGCATGCCCATCACGAAGCTCTTGTCGATCTTCACCTCCTGCACCGGGAGCTGGCGCAGGTACGACAGGGACGAGTAGCCGGTGCCGAAGTCGTCGATCGACAGGCCCACCCCGAGCTCGTGCAGCCGGTCCAGCACCACCCGGGTGCGGGCCGGGTCGCGGATCACCGAGCTCTCGGTGATCTCCAGGGTCAGCGAGTCGGCCGGCACCGCGTGCCGGGCCAGCAGGGTCTGCACCTGGGTGATCAGGCTGTCGTTGAGATTGCTGCGGGCCGAGAGGTTCACGCTGATCGTGAGCCGGTGCCCCGAGCGCCGCCAGCGCCCGCAGGCCGCCACCGCCTGCTCCAGCACCGCGTCGGTGAGCTGGGGGATCAGGCCGTTGCGTTCGGCCAGAGGGATGAACGTGTCGGGGAACAGCAGCCCGTGCCGGGGGTGGCGCCAGCGCACCAGCGCCTCCACCCCGAGCACCATGCCGGTGCGCAGGTCGGCCTGGGGCTGCACATACACCTCGAGCTGCCCGGCCGAGATGCCCTGCCGCAGCTCGGCGGTCAGCGCCAGCCGCTCCGGCGTCTCGTTCGCGTCCAGGCCCTTCTCGTACACGTGCAGGCCCGAGCCGGAGTTCTTGGCGTAGTACATCGCCCCCTCGGCCCGTTTCAGCAGGGTGTGCCCGTCGGAGCCGTGCAGCGGGGCCACCGCGATCCCGATCGAGACGCCCACCTCCACGTCGACCCCCTGGATGCTGACCGGCCGTTCCAGCCCGAAGCGCATCTGGCCGGCGATCTCCAGGGCCATGGCCACCGTGTCCACCCCGGGCAGCAGCACCGTGAACTCGTCGCCGCCGGTGCGGGCCAGCACCCCCCGGTTCTTCAGCGCGGCGTGCAGTCGCTGGCCCACCTCCTGCAGCAGCCGGTCGCCCAGGGGGAGCCCGAACGTGTCGTTGACCTGCTTGAAGTTGACCAGGTCGAGGTTCATCACGGTCAGGCCGGGGGAGCGGTCGGTGCGCAGGTCGCCCAGCGCCACCACCATCTCCTGCTGCAGCAGATTGCGGTTGGGCAGGCCGGTGAGCTTGTCGTGCAGGGCGTCGTGCCGGAGCCGGTCGACCAGCTGGCCGTTCTGCAGGGCCATGCTGGCGTGGTTGGCCACCGTCATCAGCAGCTGCACGTCGTCGGTGTCGAACGAGCGCACGTCGCTGATCCGGTCGCCGACCAGGATCGTGCCCACGATGCCCGCCTCACCGCGCAGCGGGACCAGCACCGCGTCGCGCAGGTCGCGGTCGGCCAGCAGGGCGCGGTGGCTGCGGTCGCCCCGGGGGATCAGCAGCGGGCCGCCGCTGTTCACCACCCCGGCCCAGCTCGGGTCGTTGGCCGCGGGCTCGCCCAGCCGGGCCCGGCGCAGCTTGTCGTTGGAGCCCCGGCTGTCGATCCGCAGGGGCTGGTGCCCGGCCTCGGAGGAGACGAAGACGATCTCGGCGTAGTCGGCCCGCAGCACCTCACGGGCGTGCTGGAGCACCCCGGTGAGGATCTCGTTGACCTCGGGCGTGCTGCTCACCGCGTGGCTGAACCGGTAGAGCCGCTCCAGGCTGAGGTGGCGCTCGGACAGGCTGGAGTAGCTGCGGTAGACCACCAGCAGCAGCACCATCGAGATCAGCAGGGGCACCGCGGCCTGGCTGCTGGCCGCCAGCGCGTGCACGGCGACCAGGGCGATGCAGGTGACCAGGGCCGAGGTGGCGGCCCCACGCCCGGCCTCGACCAGGAAGTCACGGCGCTTGGTCTCACCGTCGACCACGGCGATCACCACGGTGACGGCCAGGGCCGAGAGCAGCCCGCCGCACACGGTGGCGACCAGGGCGGCGATCCAGGCCCGGTAGTCGATCGCCACGTCGCCGCCGCGGATCAGGTTGAACAGCATCAGGGCGAGCACCGACTCGGCGAACACCATGGAGGCGTTGAAGAACACCTTGACCGGGCCCTGCCGGCGCCAGAGGACCAGGGCGACCAGCACCCCGACCAGGCGCCCGGCCAGGAAGCCGCCGGGGGAGGCGAAGAACAGGCCGAGCACGGTGGCGATCTCGTTCATCGAGATGGCGCGGACCTGCCGGTGCCCGTTGACCTGCACCATCTGGACCACGATCTCGCAGGCCGCGGCCAGCGCGGCCACGCTGTACCAGTCCAGCCGCAGCAGCTCGCCGCGCCCGCCCACCTCCTGGGTGACCGGGCACAGCCAGACCAGCGCGCCGAACGCCACCAGGGTCAGGCTGACCCCGACGATACGCAGCGAGGTCGCCCGCGGCCGGGCCGGAGGGACACGTCGTGACTCCGAGCGACCCGGGCCCGACAGGAGCGCGAGCGGGGACAGCTCGGTGAACCGGATGCCGAGGACCGCCATCCGTCACCCCCTGCGGTCGGGGGCGGCGGGCCCGGTCCGAGCGGGATTCGGTTCACCCTCGCCGGCCGGCCCGGTCTCCCGGACGCCTGCCATCAGCCCGCAGCCGGCATGCCGCCGGACCCAGAAAACAGTGCTTGAACTGTGAACATCCCCGTCCCCCGGTGATCACGCCCCTGTGATTCGGAGCGTAGCTGAACCGCCGATGCGCCAAGAGCGGAAGTCCGGACGAACCTGTGTCCGACACCTTACCCGTAGTCATATTGCCCCCTGGAGATGTCGGCCACATTCCGTGGTCTCCGGAAGGCGCTGGGAAGCCGGGTCGTGCGGGAGGCCGGGCAGGGGGCTGACGCAAAGTAAGGGAAATTCGTGGGACAGGGTGTGACCTACGTCCTGTTCGAGTGACTTGGGGGAGGGGGCCGGGCCGGCGGGAGGTGTTAGCTGGAGCACTTGTGGGTGCAGAAACTGGTGCATGCAGGCTCTGCCTCCTGCCCGCCCCGTGCCCTGCACGCCCTGCTCAGTGCTGACCCGCTTTCTCCGAGCGTGGTCCTGCTCACTCGCAGCCCCGGTGGGCGGTGTGACCTGCGGCCCTCAGCGCCGCCGTAATCGCGGGGACGGAGCCAGCCAGCAACGGCGGTCGCCAGCTCCGATCACCGGCGCCCAGGCGATCTCCCCGCACCCGCGCGCCTCTCCGCACTGGTCCTTCCGGGTGTCTCTCCTGCGGCCCGGCCGGATGAGCCACCGCAGCCGATCTGCCCCCCGTGGCCCAGCGCAGAGTGCCTTCATCGAGGGGTGCAGATCCGGGCCAGTCCGCGTCTGGCCGCGAGAGACGAGCGCCACCGCAGTTCCGACCGGCCCTTATCGGTGACGCGTGGCTTGGCTCAGATGCCCAAGGCCGAGCGGCAGATTGCCCTTGCATGACCCCGCCTGCCCAACCATTGCGAGGCGGTGCGGATCGCCCGCCCCTCCTGGCTACCCCGGTCCGACCAGCGCACTCCTGCACCTTGCCAACCGCTCATGGCGACGCCCCAGCGGCCGGGCTCGGTCCCGTCTGTCGCCCCGGCCCTGGTCTGCTCGCCTCTTCCTGGCCCCTGCACACCTGCTTTCCCCACCCTCCGACTCCATGCGCCAGGGGCCACGCGGCGTGCGGATTTGGGCCCGCGGTCACCTACCGCTAATGTTCTCCGTGGGCAGCCGCCCAAGCGGTAGATCCGCCTCCTCGGAGAGGATCTAACACTCGGGCGGTTACCCCCATGGGGTATGGTGTAATTGGCAGCACGACTGATTCTGGTTCAGTTAGTCTAGGTTCGAGTCCTGGTACCCCAGCTCGGTAAGGTGGTCTCAAGGTGAGCATTTCGCTCACCGGCCGGACAAACCAGCCGATTCGATAGACAGCCGGGAGATCGGCTAGAATCGAATAGCTGACCTGGTCAGCAAGCAACAAGGCCCCGTTGTGTAGTGGCCTAGCACGTCGCCCTCTCAAGGCGGTAGCGCGGGTTCGAATCCCGTCGGGGCTACACCGAGATACGGCCCTCGACCACTTCTGGTCGAGGGCCGTAGTCATGTCCGGTAATCTCACGCCGGCCTGCGAGAACCCCTTTGGATGCTCGGGGGTGGGAGCACCATGCGGGAGCACCAGTGGAATCGATGGAGGGAAAGTTCATGACGGCGCAGATCGGCCAGATGGTCCGGGAGTTGCTGGCAGGCGATCTGAACGCCTACCCCGAGCGGATCAAGGCGCTGGACGAGCCCGGCTGGAACGCCTTCGGTGAGATCGTCGGCGCGGCCTTCTACCGTGCGGTCGCCCAGCTGCTCACCCCGCAGACCGACGTGTCCGCCTTCGTCGCCGCCGCTGCTGCCCCCTACGCGCAGACCCCGGTCGCGATCGACCCGGCCGCGGCCGAGGCCCTGGTGCGGTCCGTGCTCGGCGACGACGCGACCGTGGGTCAGGTGCTCGAGCAGCTCGACGAGCCCGACTTGGCCCGCATCGAGCTGGTCCTGCTGCGCCGCCTGATCGAGGACGGCAACGGCGCCATCAAGATCGACGCGCTGGTGACCTCGGCCCAGGACGAGGCCGCCGAGTTCAGCGGCGAGGCCGGAGCCTCCTGAACCCTTCTCGCACCTTCGAGCCCGTCTTCCGCAGTGGGGAAGACGGGCTCGAAGGTTTGCGGGACGAAGAGCCGCCTGGGCAGGCGGTCGCGGGCCTCGAACCAAGAGCCCCGTCACCGGGCGGTCCCGAGCCTGAAACGACCCGGCCCAGCTCAGGACCGGCTCAGGGGCAGGTCGTTCAGCAGCCCGCAAATGGGCCTGCGCGAGGTGTACATCGCGTACACCTGGTACGCGGTGTACCCGATGTACACATCGTCGACCCGGGCTTGGCCGGCCCCCGGGATCGGTGGCGGAAAAGTAAAAAGCGCCCGATGACGGCCCGGACCTGCCGCAGACGCCATTCGCCGCGGCCCTGTGCGTCCAGGCCGTCTGAGATAGGTGACTGATCCAGAGGCAGGTCAGACAGACCATCTACGGCGACCGACGCACAAATTCCTGCTCCCCAGCCTTTCCGCGGCTGCCGAGACGGGCCGCTGAGACCGGCTGCCCGAGCCGGCAAAGGGAACCTGGCTGCGGAGGACGGCCCGGGAACCGGCTAGGGCAACCGGGCTGCGGAGGCCAGCCCGGAAGCCGGCCAGAGGAACCGGGGTACGGAGGTCAGTCGGGAAACCGGCCAGAGGAACCGGGGTGCGGAGGCCGGCCAGGGAAACCGGGCTGCGGACGCCGGCAAGGGAAGGCGGCCAGGGAAACCGGTCAGGGAAACCGGGCTGCGGAGGCCAGCCAGGGCAACCCGGTTGCGGAGGCCGGCCAGGGAATCGGGCTGGGGACGCCGGCCAGGGAACCGGGCCAGGGGAACGCGGCTGCGGAGGCTGGCCAGGGGAATCGGGCTGCGGAGGCTGGCCAGGGGAACTGGGCCAGGGGAACGCGGCTATGGAGGCTGGCCAGGGGAATCGGGCTGCGGAGGCTGGCCAGGGGAACTGGGCCAGGGGAACGCGGCTATGGAGGCTGGCCAGGGGAACGCGGTTGTGGAGGCTGGCCAGGGGAACTTGGCTGTGGAGGCCGGCCAGAGAAACCGGCCAGAGGAACGCGGCTGTGGAGGCTGGCCAGGGAAACCGGGTTGTGGGCGCCGGCCAGGGAACCGGCCAGAGGAACCCGGCTGTGGAGGCCGGCCAGAGAAACCGGACTGGGGACGCCGGCCAGGGAACCCGGGTATGGACGCCAACCAGAGAAACCGAGCCGTGGGCGCCTGTCATGGAAACCGGGCTGTGGAAACCGGCCAGGGGAACCGGGCTGTGAACGCCAGCCAGGGCAACCGGCCAGGGAAACTTGGTGGCTGAGGCCGGCGAGGGGAAACCTGGTGCGGAGGCTGGTCAGGGAGACCTGGTGGCTGAGGCCAGGCAGGGGAACCGGCTGCGGAGGCTGGTCAGAGAAACCCGGTGGGCGAGGTCGGGCAGGGAAACCTGGTGGGCGAGACTGGCCAGGGAAACCCGGCCACCGACGTCCACAAACGCCGTCTTCCGCGAGACCGACTGCCGCTCAAAGGTGACCGCCGGGCGCACGAACCTGGCCCCCAACTCAGTTCACGCAGCCAGCGGTACCCGGCCCGCTACGTCCTTCAATTCACCGTGACCCAGCGGTGAATCAGGCCTGGACCTGACCTCGGCGCAGCACCTCGGTGAGCCGGCCGGCGGCCGCGACCACGGCGGTGGCGTGCTGACGACCCGGCTGACGGGTGAAACGTTCGATCGGGCCGGAGATCGAGACGGCGGCCACCACCCGGCCGGACGGGCCGCGGACCGGCGCGGACACGGAGGCGACGCCGGGTTCGCGTTCGGCGATGCTCTGCGCCCAGCCCCGGCGACGTACCGCCGAAAGGGTGCTGGCGGTGAACTTGGCGCCGTTCAGCCCGCGGTGCAGGCGGTCCGGCTCCTCCCAGGCCAGCAGGGTCTGGGCGGCGGAACCGGCGTGCATCGACAGGGCCGAGCCGACCGGGATCGAATCGCGCAGCCCGACCGGCCTTTCCGCCGCGGCCACGCAGATGCGCTGGTCGCCCTGACGGCGGAACAGCTGGGCGCTCTCGCCGGTGTGGTCGCGCAGGGCGGCCAGGACCGGCCCGGCGGCGGCCAGCAGCCGGTCCTCCCCGGCCGCGGCGGCCAGTTCGCCCAGCCGGGGCCCGAGCACGAAACGGCCCTGCAGGTCACGGCTGACCAGCCGGTGGTGCTCGAGCGCGACCGCCAGGCGGTGCGCGGTGGGCCGGGCCAGACCGGTCGCGGTGACCAGCTGGGCCAGCGTGGCGGGACCCGCCTCGAGGGCGTCGAGCAGCACGGCTGCCTTGTCCAGGACGCCGACTCCGCTACTCTTGTCCATGGAGCGATACTGTCGTCTCACGAAGCGAGACGCAAGTCCGGCCAGCACCGGGCCCGGGAGAACCGGGATCGCACCGGCGGGCACTGTTCAGGTGCCCGCCGCAATCGCAACGGGCACCGAACCCGGATGGAGGCTGATCAACGTGGGCCGCACGCTGGCGGAGAAGGTTTGGCAGGCGCACGTCGTGCGCGCGGGCGAGAACGGCGAGCCCGACCTGCTCTACATCGACCTCCACCTGCTCCACGAGGTCACCAGCCCGCAGGCGTTCGACGGCCTGCGGATGGCCGGGCGCGGGGTCCGCCGCCTCGACCTCACCATCGCCACCGAGGACCACAACACCCCGACCCTGAACATCGACCGGCCGATCGCCGACCCGGTCAGCCGCACCCAGATCGAGACGCTGCGCCGCAACTGCGCCGAGTTCGGTGTCCGGCTGCACCCGCTGGGTGACATCGACCAGGGCATCGTGCACGTGGTCGGGCCCCAGCTCGGGCTGACCCAGCCGGGTATGACCGTGGTCTGCGGCGATTCGCACACCTCGACCCACGGCGCCTTCGGGGCCCTGGCTTTCGGTATCGGCACCAGCGAGGTGGAGCACGTCCTGGCCACCCAGACCCTGCCGCTGAAGCCGTTCAGGACCATGGCGATCAACGTGGACGGCGATCTGCCCGCCGGAACCAGTGCCAAGGACATCATTCTCGCGGTGATCGCGAAGATCGGCACCGGCGGTGGCCAGGGCTACGTCCTGGAGTACCGCGGTTCGGCTATCCGGGCGCTGTCCATGGAGGCCCGGATGACGATCTGCAACATGTCCATCGAAGCGGGCGCCCGGGCGGGCATGATCGCCCCCGACGAGACCACCTTCGAGTACGTGAAGGGCCGCCGGCACGCCCCCGAGGGCGAGGACTGGGACGCGGCGGTCGAGTACTGGCGCACCTTGCACACCGACGACGACGCCACCTTCGACACCGAGGTGTACCTGTCCGCACCCGACCTGGAGCCCTTCGTCACCTGGGGCACGAATCCCGGTCAGGGCTCTCCGCTCTCGGCGAACGTGCCGGACCCGGCCCAGATCGCCGACCCGGACGAGCGCGGCGCCGCCGAGCGGGCCCTGGCCTACATGGACCTGACCGCGGGCACCCCGCTGCGTGAGATCGCCGTCGACACGGTGTTCATCGGCTCGTGCACCAACGGCCGGATCGAGGACCTGCGGACCGCCGCGGCCGTGCTCCAGGGCCGGCAGAAGGCGGAGGCGGTGCGGGTTCTGGTCGTGCCCGGCTCGGCCCGGGTCCGGCTGCAGGCCGAGTCCGAGGGGCTGGACAAGGTGTTCACCGAGTTCGGCGCCGAGTGGCGGCAGGCGGGCTGCTCGATGTGCCTGGGCATGAACCCGGACCAGCTGGCCCCGGGCGAGCGCAGCGCCTCGACGTCGAACCGTAACTTCGAGGGCCGCCAGGGCAAGGGCGGCCGTACGCACCTGGTCTCGCCCGCGGTGGCCGCCGCCACCGCGGTCCGGGGCACGTTGTCTTCTCCGGCGGACCTGACCTCTCCCGGGTTCGAGGTCGCCTCCCAGGAGGGCGCTTCCGCCGCCCGGTGAACCTCGGCAGCTGACGCCCACCCCTCAAGACCTCACAGCTAAGGAACAGCGAAACCATGGAGAAGTTCAGCACCCACACCGGTATCGGGGTCCCGCTGCGCCGCTCGAACGTGGACACCGACCAGATCATCCCGGCGGTGTACCTCAAGCGGGTGACGCGCAGCGGGTTCGAGGACGGTCTGTTCTCCGCCTGGCGCCAGGACCCGGAGTTCGTCCTGAACCAGGACGCCTACAAGGCCGGTTCGGTGCTCGTGGCGGGCCCCGACTTCGGCACCGGGTCCTCCCGTGAGCACGCCGTCTGGGCCCTCAACGACTACGGCTTCCGGGTCGTCCTGTCGTCCCGCTTCGCCGACATCTTCCGGGGGAACTCCGGAAAGGCGGGCCTGCTCACCGGGATCGTCGAGCAGGCCGGGATCGAGAAGCTGTGGGCGGCGCTGGAAAGCCGCCCGGGCACTGAGGTGACGGTCGACCTGGAGGCCCGGACCGCCGTCTGCGGCGACCTGACGGTGCCGTTCGAGGTCGACGACTACACCCGCTGGCGGCTTCTGGAGGGCCTGGACGACATCGGGCTGACCCTCCGGCACGTCGAGGACGTGACTGCTTTCGAGTCGAATCGGCCACACTTCCTGCCGCGCACCCTGCCGGCCCGCTGAGGACCTCCTCGGCCGCAACCGGAATCATCATTCATTGCCGTAATTGATTGTGCGGTAATGATTCTCGAGAAACTCGGCGGTCCTTGCCGACTCCCGGAAGGGGGTCGGGAAGGGCCGCCGAGGGCCGTTTACAGGGCGCTTTTGCGTTGAGACACAACGACAAAACCTCACTCTGTATTGGATTTATAGGCCGGATTGCGTTTACCTTCATCTTCGACAGCGGGCATCCGTCTCGCTTCCATGTACCGGAGGATGAAGTGAACAAGGCAGATATCGTCGAGATTCTCCAGGAGCGCCTGGGTGGCCGTCAGGCCGCGGCCGACGCGCTGGACGCCGTGATCGACACGATCACCCGCGCCGTGGTCCGCGGCGAGAAGGTGACCATCAGCGGTTTCGGTTCCTTCGAGAAGGCCGTCCGCAACGCGCGCACCGGCCGTAACCCGCGCACCGGCGAGAAGGTCCGCATCAAGAAGACGTCCGTCCCGCGTTTCCGCGCCGGCACGTCCTTCAAGGCCTACGTGGCCGAGCCGCGCACCCTGCCGAAGCCGGTTGCCGGTTCCACCCGCGCCGCCACCACCCGTGGTGTCGCCGCTGCCGCCAAGGCCGCTGCCCCGAGCCGCGCCACCAAGGCTGCCGCCACCAAGACCACCGCCGCCAAGACCACGGCCGCGAAGAAGACCGCCACCAAGGCCACTCCGGCCAAGACCACGGCGGCCACCACCCGCACCACGGCGGCGAAGAAGACCACCACCGCCACCAAGGCCACCCCGGCGAAGACCACCACGGCCGCGAAGAAGACCGCGACCAAGGCTCCCGCCGCGCGCAAGACCACGGCCACGAAGACGGCTGCCACCCCGGCGAAGACCACCGCCGCCAAGACCACCGCGGCGAAGACCACCACCGCGCGCAAGACGGCCGCCAAGAAGACGGCGACCACGGCCAGCCGCACGGCGACCAAGGCCACCCCGGCCCCGACCGCCGCCAAGCGCACCACCACGCGTCGTCGCACCACCAGCGCCTGAGCACCACCACCCCTCCACCCGTGGCGGGCGTCCCGGACGGTCGGGGCCCCCGCCACGGGGCTGGTTTGGGGGCCGCCGGCGCTCCCGCGCCACCGCCCCCTCCGGGAGCCGGGGGCCG
>NZ_JAJSOH010000055.1 GCF_021277265.1 Kineosporia rhizophila | reverse complement strand
TGCCCGGGAGGCTCTGCAGCAGCCGACTGCCTACCAGGTGGTGGAAAGCTTCCTTCGGGCGAACGCTGACGCGCTGACTCGTCCCGATCGTCCTGCCGGCTGTCTTTCCATCCAGGGGGGTCTGTCGGCCAGTAGCGGCAACGAGCAGATTGCTGAGTTCCTGGCCGCGAGCCGGCGCTCGGGTGAAGAGGCTCTGGCACAGAGACTCGGCCAGGCGGTGGAGGAGGGTGACCTGCCGGCCGACACCGATGCGGCGGCCCTGGCCCGGTACGTGATGGTGGTCAGCGAGGGCAATGCCGTTCACGCCGCGGCGGGGGCAAGCCGGGGGCAGTTGCATTCCACGGTCGATCTGGCGTTGCGGGTGCTGGGTTCCTGATCTCGTACGGAACCCGCAACGAGCGATCGGCGCGGTCCCCCCTGAGGGGGCCGCGCCGATCGTCCTCAGTTCAGGTCAGCCGGCGATCCAGGCCAGCAGGTCCTTGTGCCACTGCAGCTGCCAGTCGCCGTGCACGCCGTGCGGGGCGCCTTCGTAGATCTTCAGGGTGCCCTGCTTGACCAGCTTGATCGCCTTCTCGGCCGCGTTGGCCAGGGGCACGATCTGGTCGTCGTCGCCGTGCGCGATGAAGATCGGCACGTCGAGGGCCTTCAGGTCCTCGGTGAAGTCGGTCTCGGAGAACGCCTTCACGCAGTCGTAGGCCGAGACCAGGTCGGCCTGCATGCCCATCCGCCAGAAGTCGTCCTTGGCGCCCTGCGAGACCGGACGGCCGTGGTTGGCGCCGAAGAAGCTCTCGGACAGGTCCTTCCAGAACTGCGAGCGGTCGCTCAGCACGTTGTCGCGGATGCCGTCGAAGACCTCGATCGGAACACCGTCGGGGTTGGACTCCTTGGCCACCATGACCGGCGGGACGGCGCCGATGGTGGCGACCTTGGCCACGCGGCCGGCGGCGTACTGGGCGGCGTAGCGCACGACCTCGCCACCGCCGGTGGAGTGGCCGACGACGATGACGTCGCGCAGGTCGAGGGCCTCGATCAGGGCGGCGACGTCGCGGGCGTAGGTGTCGATGTCGTTGCCCGTGGTGGTCGAGCTGGAACGCCCGTGGCCACGACGGTCGTGGGCGATCGCGCGGAAGCCCGCGTCGGCGAAGACCTTGAGCTCCAGCGCCCAGGCGTCGCCGTTCAGCGGCCAGCCGTGGCTGAAGACGACGGGCTGCCCGGTGCCGTGCTCGGTGTAGTAGAGCTCGACGCCGTCGGGGGTGGTGATGGTGGGCATGCGCCTCTGGCTTTCTTCGGTGCTGGTGGGGTCCTGTCCAGGCTGCCACCCGTGATCATCGGGCACCTTGTTTGAGAGTTCGGCGCACTTGCGCGAAAGTACGGTTGTGTCCGGTGACCCGCTGTCAGCAGCTCTCGCGATGATCGATGCCCGGTGCGTGATGGCCCGGGCGATCCTGGCCGAGGGGCAGTGGTCGCTGAACCTGCAGGCGCACGCCCCGCTGATGCTCGTGGCCCCGGCCCGGGGGCAGTTCTGGCTGCGGGTGCCCAGCACCGGTCAGAGCATTCTGCTCACCGAGGGTGACGTGGCGGTGGTGCGCGGTGACCTGAAGCAGATCATGTCCAGCGGCCCCGAGCTGACTCCCACCGACGGCGAGGCCCTGTTCCGGTTCCACGGCGGCAGCACCGTGCACCTGAGCTCCACGCCCGACGTGGCGGTGGTCGGCAGCCACATCGCGCTCAACCGTACGGGGGAGGATCTGCTGCTGGCCGCTCTGGAGCCGGTCACCCACGTCAAGGCCACCGACGGCCAGGCCGCCACCCTGCACTGGCTGCTCGATCGCCTGCTCACCGAAATGGGGCATGACCAGGGCGGTTCCGACTTCGCCGCCCGGCAGTACGCGAGTCTGCTGTTCGTCGAGGTGATGCGGGGCTACCTGGCCGACCCCGCCGGTGTACCGCCCGGCTGGCTGCGGGTGCTCGCCACCCCGAGCCTGGCCCCGGCCGTGCACCAGATGCAGGCCGACCCCCAGCGCAGCTGGACCCTGGAAGACCTGGCCCGCACGGTCGCGATGTCCCGCACCACCTTCGCCGAGCGCTTCCGCGAGGCGGCCGGCACGCCCCCGCTGGCCTTCCTCACCCACTGGCGTATGCGCCTGGCGGAGCGAGCTCTGCGTGACGAGGATGTGACGATCGCGGCCCTGTCCCGCTCGCTCGGCTATTCCACCGAGTCGTCGTTCAGTCATGCCTTCAAGCGGGTCCACGGCATCGCCCCCGGGCTCTACCGGGCGCGGCGGAGACTGAGCGAGCCGGCCATGTGATTGAAGTATCACGAACTTGTGAGCAACCTTTCCGGACTTTCGCGCAAGCTTGGCCCGGAGGGGTGGGGGTGCCTTGATCCTTTCGTGACCTTTTCTCCCACCTCGGGCGCACCATCTGTCACATCATGTGGCTGTGTGCTCGGTCGCTGCGGGAGGGTCTGAGGAATGAGCGTGGGCTCTGCCGATCAGGACGAGATCGCGCTGGAACAGAAGTACTTCGACGCGGCCTGGGACGCCCGCGAACTCAAGCGGCAGTCGCTGGGAGGTGCGGCGAGCGCCTCGCTGGGCGGCAAGACGTCCGTCGCCGTGGCCAAGGAGGCCCGGGCGCTGGCCGAGCGGATCGGTGGCCCCGACGACGCCGTGGCCCTGGGGCGGTTCGACCGGGAGAGCGGCGAGACCTACTACGTGGGCAAGTGGCTGATCAGCGACCAGGACGGTGAGCCGCTGGTCATCAACTGGAAGGCGCCGATGGCGGCGCCCTTCTACGAGGCCAGCCACGACGACCCCCAGGGACTCGTGCGCAAACGGACGTTCGCGACCGAGCGCAATCGCATCCTCAGTTTCGACGACGTGGTCTATGCGGACCTCGCGGCCCGCGTGGGTGAGCTCACGGCCCTCGAGCACGAGGGCATCGACGACGCGGTGCTGCGGGAGCTGGACGCCGCGCGCTCGGGCGAGATGCGCGACATCGTCCAGACCATCCACGCCCTGCAGTACGAACTGGTGCGGGCCCCGCTCGAGCAGCTCCTGATCGTCCAGGGCGGGCCCGGCACCGGCAAGACCGTCGTCGGCCTGCACCGGGTGTCGTGGCTGCTGTACAACCACAGCGAGACCCTGGCGCCCTCGGACGTGCTGGTGGTGGGGCCGAACCCGACCTTCACCCGCTACATCCGCCAGGTGCTGCCCGGGCTGGGCGACCACCAGGTCGAGCATCGCGACCTGCGGGGCCTGGGGCTGCAGAAGGGCACCGGGCGCCAGGAGAGCGCCGAGGTCGTCCGGATCAAGGGCGAGCTGCGGATGCAGCAGCTGCTGATGCGGGGGCTGGTGCAGCGGATCCGCCTGCCGGAACGGGCCGGCCGGCTCGACGTGGGCCCGGCCGGTGATCCGGTGGCGTCGTTCTCCCGGCCCGAGGTCGAGGACGCGCTGCGGCGTTCGGTCAACCAGGCCCGCAGCTACGGCGCGGGCCGGGCGGCCATGCGCAGCTGGATCTCGGCGACCGCGGCAGTCCGGGCCCGTCGCGGTGTCGAGGTGCCCGACCCGGCGGTGGACGCTGCCCTGCAACGGGTCTGGCCCTCGCTCACACCGCAGATGTTCCTGCGCGACCTGTTCGGTTCCCGCGACCGGCTGCTGGCCGCGGCGGGGCAGGACTTCACCGCGGCCGAGGTGCAGATGCTGTTCCGCCCGGCCTCCGACCGGGTGTCCGACGAGGGCTGGAGCCTGGCCGACGTGGCTCTGCTCGACGAGACCGACCTGTTGCTGAACGGCAGCGTTCCGCAGTTCGGCCACATCGTCCTGGACGAGGCCCAGGACCTGTCGCCGATGCAGTTGCGTTCGGTGCGCCGGCGCAGCCGGACCGGTTCGTACACGGTGCTGGGCGATCTCGCCCAGTCGACCGGCCCGTGGGCCCGGGACACCTGGGACGACGTGGTCGAGGCGCTGCGGGTCCGGCATCCGGAATCGATCGTGCCGCTGACGCTGGGCTACCGGGTGCCGCAGCAGGTGTATGCGCTGGCGGCGCAACTGCTTCCGCATGCGGCGCCGGCGGTGGAGCCGCTTTCGGTGATCCGGCTCGGGCCGGCCGAGCCCGACCTGCGGCGGGTGCCGGTGGGGGAGTTGGGGGCCGAAGCGGTGCGGGCGGCCTGCGAGTACGCGGCGCGGGGGCTGTTCGTGGGCATCATCTGCGCGGACGAGCACCGGGCGGCCGTGGTCGAGATGCTCAACCAGGACGATGTTCAGTACCAGGACACGCGCGCCGGATCGCTGGGCAAGAGCATCAACCTGGTGGGGGCGACCGACGCCAAGGGCCTGGAGTTCGAGGCCGTCGTGGTGGTCGAGCCGGAGTCGATCGTCTCCGAGAGCACTCACGGGCTGCGGCTGCTGTACGTGGCGCTGACCCGGACGACGAAGTTCCTGACGGTGGTGCACGCCGGGCCGGTGCTGCCGATCCCGGCCGAGAAGCCGTCGGAGACCACCCAGGAAATCAAGGTGGTATCGCTTCAGGGACAGACTGTTTCGAAGGCTCAGAACGGTCTGGACGACTTCAGCGCCGAGTTCGCGGTCACCCTCGGGGCGCGCCTGGCCGAGAACGTGGCGGCCACCGCCCAACCGCGGCTGTGGAAGGCGATCGTGGCTGCCTTCGGCGAGGAACTGGAACGCCGCCGACCGAACTGACGTCCCCACAGGCGGTGACGTGCGCCCCGGGTACCGGGACCGGCAGGCTTCAGGTTCACATGCCTGCCAGCTGCTCGGGGGACCGCTGTGCTTGCTCGTCTCGGCCGTACGCGTCTGGTCGCGCTGACTCTCTTGCTGACCTTGCTGATTCCGGTGAACGCCCAGGCCCGGTCGACCGCAGAGGCGATCAGCGTTCCACTGCACTCCCGCCCGGCTGACGTCACCCTGATCGGTGCTTCGGCCAGTGGTGCGGCGGTGCTGCAGGAGGGTGCCGGAGCGGCCGATCCGGATCTGGTGAGAACGGGGGCGTGGGGAGAGTCCCTGGCTGCCCGGGCCGAGGTCGACACGAGGCCGGCGTTCCGGCAGATGTTCGAGCCGGGCCCGGTGGTCGGCGGGGAGCTGACCTGGAGCAGGTACAGCTACGGATCGAACAGCGGATCGAGCCGGCTCTTCCGCACCGATCTGCTGACCGGTGACACGATGGGCGACGGCCTGGTCTCGGGCCGGAACTACGCACTGACCGGGCCGACCTGGGTGAGCATGCCGGATCCGTTCGCCACCTATCCCTTCGGATCGAGCCGGTTGATCACGTCGCCGGTGGCGACGGCGCCCGGGCCCGACGGTGGCTGGACGTGGCCCGGCAGCGCGGAGTTCTGGAAGCCCGAGGCTTCTCTCGGCCCGATGGACTGGGACGTCCAGGGGACCGACGTCGTCATCGCAGTCTCACCCGTCGACCCCGAGCAGGAACAGCGGCTGCAGATCTTGTCGGTTCCCCTGGGGACCGGTCTGCCGGAGACCGTGCCGCTGGCCGTTCCCGTCACGGTCAGGTACTTCGACGATCTGGAGGTGAGTGCGAACGCGGTGGCCTGGAGCGGGGACGGCAAGGTGTGGGTGATGCCGCGCTCAGGAGGAACGCCGACGGTTCATGCCGAACGCAATGACGCTGCCTACCTGGACAGTCTGGTGGTGACCGACAGCGGGACGGTGGGATACCTGGTACCGGCCGGGGACGTCCGGGTCACCTTGAGGACGATCGACCGCGACGGGGTAACGGACATCGAGCTCCCGGCCGGGTCCGCAGGCCTCGCCGCGGTGGGGGACGACTTTGTGACCGCGACCGGCCGAGGGCCCGAGCCAGGGGTCTATCGCATCGGCCCGGACGGCGTCCCCTCTCTGGCCGCTACTTTCGACGCGCCCAAGTACACGATCGGCGGCTGGGATCTGAACGCCGGCACGCTCTACTACAGCGACCAGTCCGCCGGAAGCCGCTCGCGCGGCGCGGTCTGGGCCCGGGCCGTGGACGATTCCGGCTTGGGCGCGCGGAGGCGACTGCCTGCGGCCGTCGGAATATTCTTCGAGGCAGTAGACACCCTGCCGGCCTCGTTCTCCGCAGCGCGAGGTCTGGTCGGCAGCCCCGAGCACGGGATGCAATGGGACGTCCTTGAGCGCGGCCGACGGACCACATCGATCGAGCAGGCGCCGGTGAAGGGCAAGTACGGCAGGCAGTTCCAGACTCTGTCAGAAGTGAAGATCTCCGGCCCGTACACCTTGATCGGCGGGCAGGTGAACCGCGCGGACGGGGAGTTGCTGCACCTGTTGCCCAGGGCGGCCCGGCTCTCCGGGCACAGCGACATTTTCGGCTCCAACGTCGTGTACGCCAGCACGGCCGGTCGGAAGAGCCAGGTGTGGAGTGTCGACGTCGAGAAGCCACGCCCGGTGCGGCTCTTCGAGCAGTCCTGCTCCCGGGCTCTGCCGGTTGCCGTGTGGGCAGGCACCGCAGCCTGGCTCAGCTGCGATGCCTCTGAGGCCTTCGTGCAGGACCTCTCTTCCCAAGCCCGCCGTACTGTCCCAACCGGCATTACCTCCGCGGAGAAGGTCGACCTGGCCGTCGGGGAAGGCACCCTGGCCTGGGTGGCGGACGGGCAGGCAGGCGTCCTCGATCTGTCCGCGCCGGAAAGCACCCCGATTCCCTTGCCGGGCCGCACCCTTTCGCTGGCTCTCGACGGGCCGAGGCTCGCCCGGTTGCTCGACAACGGCAAGGCCGCCGCACCCGACCTGACCGTCGAGCGCCTTCCCTACCCCGTGCCCTCCCGGCCGCGCCTGATCGGAACGGTCCGCACCCTGGGGTTCAGCCCCGACGGCGACAAGGTGCGCGACACCTGGTCGCCCGAGTTCGACACCACCGAGCCGGTCAGAAGAGCGGGACTGAAGCTCATCTCGCAGCGGACCGGGCGCACCGTGCGGGTCCTCAGCACGGCCGAGACCGCCGACGGCAGCATCCGTGACCTGGTCTGGGACGGAACCACCGCCGCGGGCCGGAAGGTGCCGCAGGGCTACTACGCCTGGACTCTGAGCGCCTGGTCGGCCTCGGGCGTGGCGCTCACCTCGAACGGCCCGCCGATCTCCGGCCAGGTCGAACTCACGCGATAGGCCCCGGATCAGGCCTGGGTGGTGACGGAGATGTTGAACTTGGCGGTGCCCAGGGCCCGGACCGTGGCGAAGAACAGCGGGGCCACGTGCTCGGTGGCCAGCGCGGTGTCGATCCCGCCCAGGTCCAGGACCGCCTCGTCGGGCCAGCCCAGGTCGCCGAGCAGGCCCCGCACGACCTTCTTGGCGGCCTCGTCGTCACCGCTGACGAAGGCGGTCGCCCTCGGCAGCGAGGCCAGCGGGTCGACCATGATCGTGAAGTTCATCGTGTTGAGGGTCTTGACCACCCGAAGCTGCGGGAACCGGGCCTGTACCTGCTGCCCCACGCTGTCGCCGGGGTAGGCCATGGTCATCTGGGGCGAGAAGGCGGCCGAAGGATCCAGCACGATCTTGTCGGAGAGGGTCTGCTCGCCGATCTCTTCCAGGGTGCTGACCACGCTGGTGCCGGGGATCGCGGTGATCACCACGTCGGCGGAGGCGACGGCTTCGCGTTGGCCGACCACACCGGGTTCACCGGCGCGGCTGCGAGAGCCGTAGACCACCTGGTGACCGGCGGCCGCCAGTCGAGTGCCCAGCGCTGAGCCGACTTTTCCGGTGCCAAGGACTGCAATGTTCATGCCCCGATGCTGCCGCCGGCCGCCGCTCCTCGTCCAAGACCACCTCGATCAGGAGCGATACTCCACGGGTATCGTTGTAGCCTCGGGTGATGGAGACCCGGGAGCTCAGGTACTTCGTCGCCGTGGCGGAGGAACTGCATTTCGGCCGGGCCGCGCAGCGCCTGGGCATCGCTCAGCCGCCCCTGTCGCGCGCGATCATCCAGCTCGAGCGCCGGCTGGGGCTGACGCTGCTCGAGCGCACCAACCGCTCGGTCGTGCTCACCGAGGCCGGTGCGGTGCTGCTGCGCGAGGCCCGGATCGCGCTGGACGCGGTGGAGGCGGCCGAGCACCGGGCCCGAAGGGCGGCTGCGGGAGAGCCCGGTCTTGTGCTGGCGGTCAAGGCCGGCGCCTCGAGTGAACTGCTGGCCAAGTTGCTGCACGCTTACTCCGCCGAGCCCGGATCGATCCCCGTGGACGTTGCTCTGTGCGGTCCCGGCGAGCAGGTGCGGCTCCTGCGCAACGGCCGGGCCGACGTGGCGATCCTGCACCGGCCGATGGATGAGACAACCGGTTTCGACTTCGAAGAGCTGCGCACCGAGGGGCAGGTCGCGATCCTGCCGGCCGGGCATCCGCTGACCACGCGTACCGACCTCAGGTCGCACGAACTCACGGCCGTGCCCGACCTGCCCCTGCCGCGCTGGCCCGGTCCGGACGGCACCTATCCGGCGGGCCCGGGGCCCGAGGCGCAGAACCACGCGCAGTTGCTGCAGCTGATCTCGCTGGGCCGCACGCTGATGGTCTCGCCCGACTCCTGCCGTTCCCAGTTGCGGGACGACGTGGTGGCGGTGCCGGTGGTGGACGCCCCGCAGATCACCACGGTGATCGCCTGGCCCCCGCACAGCCGCTCACGGGCGCTCGCCGACCTGATCCGGACCGCGCTGCGCCTGTAGAACCTGGAACCCAACTGCTTGAGGACGTCGGTGGGCACCCTGGGTGGGTGCCCACCGACGTCCTCAGATTCAGTTCTTGATCAGTTGGGCGGTGAGCAGGTTCGGGTCCTTCTGGGTGGTGTACGCGGCGCTGGTGACGTAGACGGTCGTGCCCCGCACGGCCACCGCGGACGGGTTGGAAAGGCCGTCGACCTCGGTGAGGACCGTCTTCTTGGTGCCGTTTCCGTTGACCAGCACCACCTTGTTCTCGGTGACCAGACCGGCGATGAACTGCCGGCCCTGGCCGGTGAAGGCGAAGTCGTCGATGCCCTTCAGGCCGGTGGCGATCGTCTCGAAAGTCCCCGCCCGGGAACCGGACAGAGGTGTCGAGAGCACGGTGCCCTGGTCGAGGTTGGACACGTACAGGCGACCGTCGCGGACCTTGGCGCCGTTCACGCCGAAGAATCCGGTGGAGGCCAGATCCTTACTGGTGCTGAAGGTTCGGGTCCGGCCCGCGTTCTTTCCGGTGGTGGCAACGGAGTACACGGCGCCCTGGGCGGAGTCCGTCACGTAGAGGTTCCCCGTGCGGCGGTCCATCGCCATGCCGTTGGGCAGGCCCGCGGCCGGAAGGTCGGCGAGCTTGCGTGGGGTGCGGCCCTCCGTGAACGTCCAGATGCCGGTCTCAGCCTTCGTTCCGGTTGCGTAGGCGACGTAGAACGTGTCTCCGTCACGGATCAGGCCGGTGGTGACGGGGAAGCCCAGCAGCGGCGTCTTGGCCTCGGTGTCCTTGGGGGCCGGGAGGGTGGCCAGGATGCGCACCTGGCCCTGGCCGGTGACCCGGGCCACCTGCCGGGCCCCGGCGAGGGTGACGGCGACGCTGCCGTTGCGGTCCAGGACGACGTTCTCGGGCATCTGCCCGCCGGCCAGGTCGAAATGCACCTGCACAGCGGCTTTCGTGAGCGGAGGGGAGACGGCGGCGGCCGGGTCGGCCAGCAGAGTGCCGACACCGAGCAGGGTGCCGGCCGCCACGATGCTCTTGCGGGTGAAACGTGTGGACATGATCCTTCTTCCGAGTCGGCCCGGATGTCCGGGCGTCATCGACTATCTGCGGCGGGCCGCACCGGTAGCCAGGCTGTGTGGTGGCTATCCCCGGCAGGGACAGGCAGCCCGCGGGCGAGGCAGGCACACTGGGGTGGTGACCACTGGTTCTCCCGGCCCGCTGGGCGAGACGCTGCAGGCCTGGCGGGCGCGGATCAGTCCTGAAGACGTCGGTCTGCCCACCTACGGTGAGCGGCGGCGGGTTCCCGGCCTGCGCCGCGAGGAGCTGGCCCTGCTGGCCGGCGTCAGTTCGTCGTACTACACGCGGCTCGAGCAGGGCCACTCCCGGAACGCCTCTCCCGAGGTGCTCGAGGCGATCTCGAACGCGCTCGAGCTGAGCGACGCAGAGCGTCAGCACCTGCGCACCCTGGCCGGGGGATCCCGGCGGACCCTCCGGCCGCGACGACCGCCGGTGGAGCGTCTGGACTCCTCGCTGGCCGATCTGCTGGCCATGCTCGGCGACGTGCCGGGCATCGTGCTGGGCCGGCGCAGCGATGTGCTGGGCTGGAACCGGTTGGGCCACGCCCTGCTGGCCGGGCATCTGGACCCGCTCGCCCCCGCCGTCCCGGGCGCGCGCCCCAACATGGCCGAGCTGGTGTTCCTCGATCCACACGTGCGCGGCCTCTACACCGACTGGCCGGCGAAGTGCCGGGCCGTGGTCGGCAACCTGCGGCTGGCCGCCGGTGAGCATCCCGAAGACCCGCTCCTGGCCGCGCTGGTCGGGAACCTGTCGATGCGCTCACCCGAATTCGCCCGGCTGTGGGGCGATCACCGGGTGCAGCCGTGCGCCAGCGCCGACTACGCCCTGGACCATCCGCTGGTCGGCGCCCTGACCGTGACCCAGCAGTCGTTGCGGGCGATGCAGACTCCCGAGCAGGTTCTGGTCACCTGCACCGCGCCGGCCGGGTCGCCCGACACCGAGGCCCTGAACCTGCTCAGGCAGCTGACCTCGAACACCTGAGTCTGCCCGGCCGGGGCCTCGATAGGGTCCGGCCATGTCCACGTTGTCCCGCAGGGACTTTCCGATTCTCTGCCTGATCGGGAAGTCCCTTTGGGGCTTTGCAAACGTCCTTCACTAACTCGGCGCCTCTGGCACGGTGGAAACCGTCAACACCACCGAATCTGGAGGGGAATCACATGATTTCGCGTCGAAGCCGCTGGTCAGCGCTGGTGGGAGCCGCCGGCCTGGGATCCGCCGCACTGGTCCCGGTGCTGCTGGCCGGCCCGGCCCACGCCGAGGGGTCGATGGCCCACGCCGAGGTGGTCGGGGCCGGCGGAAAGCACTACCAGCTCAACTACTTCTCGGGCAGCGGCCTGCACCAGCAGCTGAAGCTGAGCGTCGAGAAGAGCGCCGACCAGGCCACCTTCGTCTACACCCTCGACGACACGGCCCAGATCCTGACCGGCGACCACTGCTCCTACCCCGACAACGCCGACCTGACCCGGGTCACCTGCGTTCTCGACAACACCCTGGGCGACAGCAGTTCGGCCAACGACCCGATCGGCCAGGTCTCGCTGGCCGACGGCAACGACGCCGTGACGTTCACCAACCACACCGACGTGCAGTTCACCCACATCCACCTCGGTGGCGGCAACAACTCCTACACCACCGGGCAGTCCGCGGCCCAGGACGCCGACGTCGACAGCGACGACGGCACCGACACCATCACCGCGGGCACCGGCGCCTCGGTTTCCTCCGGCGGCGGCCGCGACATCCTCACCTTCACCGGTGGCGCGGCCCAGGCCTGGGCCGGCGACGGGAACGACGAGATCCAGGGCGGGCCGGGCGACGACCGGCTCGACGGTGGCGCGGGCGACGACATCATCTACGGCAACGACGGCGACGACCACATCACCGGGGCCCAGGGCAACGACATGCTCTACGGCGGCCGGCAGAACGACACCATGTACGGCAACAGTGGCGACGACGTGATCTACGGCAACAGCGGTGACGACTACATCTCCGGCGGGCCGGGCGAGGACACGCTCTCCGGCGGCACCGGTACCAACACCGTCATTCCCTGAGGCAGCAGTTCCCGCCCCGCCGGGTTCCCTCCCGGCGGGGCTCCCCGTAGAACTTGATCACAACCCCGGTCCCTTTCCGGCCGATCACGTACGGTGTTGCCCAATGAACGCTGAGGGCGACGCGTGGGGTACCGGGCGGGCGGGGGCCGCCTCGCTGCCTTCCGACCTGTTCCGGTTCACCACGGGCGAGCGCAGCGAGGTGTACACGGCCGTCCTGCAGGTCTTCGGCGAGGCGAACGAGCGGCTGGAGACGGCGCTCGGGCTGGACGAGGTCGGCCGGCGGCTGTCCGGCCTGGGCTGGGTCCCGCTGACCGACGAGGACACGCTCTTCGACGTGCTGCGGCAACTGCGCTAGTGGCGCCTGCTCGAGGCGTCGCAGAACCACGCCGGCAACTACCGCACGGCCGACGAGTACGAGCGCCGCAACCTGCTGTACTCGCTGACCCGGCACGGTGAGGCGGCCCTGGCCGGGCTGGAGCACGCCGCCGCGGTGCTCGCCTCGGCCGGTGCTCTGCAGACCGCCGTGCTGGAGGCGATCGCCCTGCGACTGGGCGACCTGGCCCGGCTGGCGGCCGACCCGTCCACGGACGACCGCAGGGTCTTCACCACCCTTCAGGAACTGGAGGGGCACCTGGACGGCCTGCGCAGCAACACCACCCAGTTCAACGCCCAGCTGCAGCGTCTGCTCCGGGTCGAGGGCACCGACCAGCAGACCTTCCACGAGGTCAAGCAGGCCACCGTGGTCTACCTGAACGACTTCCTGGGTGACCTGGACCTGCGGGTGCGGATCATCGCCGAGGCGGTGGACGAGGTGGAGCGTCACGACATCGTCCGGCTGCGGCAGCGAGCGCTCGCGGGCGCGGAGCTGCCCCGGCTCAGCGCCGCCGACGATCCCGGGCCGGAATGGCTGCACCACCGCCGCACTCGCTGGGAAGGTCTGCGGGCCTGGTTCCGCCCGGACGACGGCAGCCCGGCCCGGGCCGAGCAGCTGCACACCGTGGCCCGGCGGGCGATCGTGACTCTTCTGCAGGCGCTGGACCGGCTGAACGAGAGTCGCCGCCGTTCCTCCGGGGCGGCCGAAGACCTGCGGGAACTGGCCCGGTGGTTCGCGGCGGCCCCGACTGAGAACGATGCGCACCGGCTCTGGTCGGCGGCTTTCGGTCTGGGGTCGGCGCGGCACGCCCATCTGCAGCACTCCGATCCGGAACTCGTCCCGCCCGGCACGGCGTGGGCCGAGGCGCCCCCGGTCCCGGTGTCGGCGCTGATCCGCACGAGCGGTCGCACCGAACGGTTCGGGCGTACGGGCAAGGTGCGTGACGTGGCCGCGGTGAAACGGGCGCGGGCGCAGCGGGCCCGCGCCGAGCGGGCCGAGCTGGAGGCGGCCCGGCAGGCCCTGGCCACCGACGGGCCGGTCCGGCTCAGCCGGATCGGGCAGCTCGACCACCAGACCTTCCAGCGGCTCCTGGACCTGATCGGAGGCGCCCTCGGCGCCGCTCCCGACGCGCAGGGCACCAGACGTCACCACTCCGGCGACGGTCAGATCGAAATCACCCTCTGGCCGGCCGAACCGGGGCCTCCCGCCGTGATCCGCACCTCGCACGGGGTCCTGACCGGTCCCGACTACCTGGTCCGGATCGACACCAGGACGGGTGCCCGCGGCGCCCGCAGCAGTGAGGTCGGGGCGTGAGCAAACTCCACAACCAGCTGGCCGGCGCCGAGCAGGACGAGGTGGCCCGGGGGGTGCGGCTGCTGCTGCGCAACCCGCTGATCACCCAGCGCACCGACCAGCCGGCCTTCGACCTGGTCCGGCGCCGGCAGGCCCCGCTGCAGAAGTGGTTCGACCACCACTGCGGCTGGACCGTCCTGGTCGAGCCCCGGCTGGGCTACGCGCGACTGGTGAAGGTCGGGGTCCGCGGCGACGCCACCCGCCCGGCCCGCCGCCCCCGCAGCGGCCGCCAGCCGTTCGACCGGCGCCGGTACGTGCTGCTCTGCCTGGTCGCGGCGGAGCTGCTGAACACTCCGGTCACCACGATCGGGCTGCTGGCCGATCGGGTCACCCAGGCCTGCGCCCTGGACGAGGCCGTCGGAGCCTTCGACTCCAGCCGGCAGGCCGAGCGGCGGGCCCTCGTCGACGTTCTGCGGCTGCTGGAGCGTTTCGGGGCGGTGACCGCGGTCGACGGGGCGACCGACAGCTATCTGGAGGGCCGCGCGGCGAAAGTGCTGTACGAGGTGGACGTCACGTTGCTGATCCGGCTGATGTCCGCCCCCCGCGGGGCCTCGACCCTGGCCGTGCCGGCCGGGCAGGTGCCGGCCCGCTTCGAGGAGCTCCTGCGCTCGCTGGTGGCCGAGACCCGTTACGGCACCGGGACGAGCGAGGGCGGCGAGGTCTCGGCGGTGCAGCGCAATCTGTGGTTGCGGCACTCGATCCTGCGGCTGATGTTCGACGAGCCGGTGGTCTACCGCCGCGACCTGAGCGCCGAGCAGCTGGACTATCTCGCCTCACCCACGGGCCGGCAGATCCTGCGCCGCGCCGCCGAGCAGGCCGGCTTCGTGCTGGAGGAACGGGCCGAGGGCTATCTGCTCGTCGACCCGGACGCGATCGCCACCGACGAGACGTTCCCCGAGGGCACCTCGCACGCCAAGGTGACCGCCCTGCGGCTGCTCGACGAGCTGCAGCCGCCGGGCCGGACCCGGTCCACGGCCGAGCTGACCGCCGTCACCCGGCAGGTCCTGGCCGACTTCCCCGGCTGGGCGATGAGCTACCGCGGCGATGCCGGCCCGCAGGCCCTGACCGCCCAGGCGGTGCAGCTGCTGGCGGATTTCGGGCTGGCCGAGCAGACCGGCGGCCTGGTCACCTCGCTGCCCGCGGCCGCCCGCTACGTGGTGGAGCTGACCGCACCCGAATCCGAGAGGACGCCCACGTGAGCGTTCAGAACCTGGACCAGCACCGGCACCGGCCCGAGCCCGCCGGTGCCGGGCGCACGCCACGCTGGCGCCCGGTCCGCGCGGGCATCCTGAACATCTGGCGCTACTACGACGAGGTCTTCGAGTTCCACCAGGGCCGCCTGCTGGTCCGCGGCCCGAACGGCTCGGGCAAGTCCAAGGCGCTGGAACTGTTGCTGCCGTTCCTGTTCGACGCCAGCCTGCGGGCCAACCGGCTCTCCACGTTCGGCACCGGCGACCGGGCGATGCACTGGAACCTGATGGGTGAGGGCGCCGGCGGGGCGGTGACCCGGGTCGGGTACGCCTGGCTGGAACTGGCTCTCGGCGAGGGGGAGTGGTTCACCTGCGGGGTGCGGCTCTCGGCCACCACCCGCACCAGCACCGTCAACTCCGACTGGTTCACCACCGACCAGCGCGTCGGGGTCGACCTGCACCTGCTGAACCCGGCCGGCCAGCCGCTGACCAAGGCCGCCCTGGAAGCGGCGCTGCACTCGCGCGGGACGGTGCACCCCAATGCGGGGGAGTACCGTAACGCGCTGCGCGGCAAGCTGTTCGAGAGCATGAACGAGGCCCGGTACGACGCCCTGATCACGGCGCTGCTGCAACTGCGCACGCCGAAACTCTCCCAGCGGCTGGACCCGGGCCTCCTGTCCACCCTGCTCTCCCGGGCGCTACCCCCGCTCGACCAGGGTGACATCGCCGAACTCGCAGAGGGTTTCGAGCGGCTGGACCGCCAGCGGGAAGAGCTGCGGCGCCTCGCTGAGATCGTGGAGGCGGCGCGAACGGTTGCCCGGCAGGCCCAGACCTACAGTCGCAGAGTGCTGCGGGCTGCGGCCGCCGGGCTGATCTCGGCCACCACCGCGCTGGAGAATGCCAGCCAGAAGGCGCGCGAGAGCGCCGCCGACTACGAGCGGGTGGTGGCCGACCTGCAGGAGGCCGACGAACGGGGCCGGGTGCTGGCCGAGCAGATCGCCGCTCAGGAAGCCCGGATCGAGGGCCTGACCAGCAGTGAGGCCTACCGCGAGGGCCGGGAGCTGGACGATCTGCGCACCCGCGACGAGCAGGCCCGGGCCCGGGCCGAGCGCCTCGCCCGCACGGCCGAGAGAGACCGGGCCGAGCTGCGGGGCCTACGGGAGCGGACCCGGCAGCGGCAGGAGATCCTCGATTCGGCGACGCGGGAGCTTCAGCAGAGCCTCGAAGCCCTGACCCGGACCGCGGAGCGGGTCAACCTGAGCGCCCGCGTCCCGGCCCCCGGGGCCACGGTGGACGCGGCGGCCGCCCGCCGGCTGATCACCGTCTCGGTCGGCACCCGGCGCCAGGAGATCGCCGAGATCCGTGCGGCGCTGGCCGGTCACCAGCGCGCCGTACAGCGTCGCGAGCAGGCCGAGACGGCCAAGGACGAGGCCCTCACCCGGCGCCAGGAAGTGCGGGCGGTGCTGGAACGGGCCGAGGACGACTTCCGGGCCGCGCTGGCCGAGCAGAGCGAACGACTTCTGCGGTGGGCCAACGAATGCCGGCTCCTACAGCTCGACCCCGCGGTGCTCAGCGCGGCCGAGGCCGACGAGACCCAGGTGCGAGAACTGGTCTCCCAGGCCCGGGACGGGGTGGTGGCCGGGATCGCGGCCGAACGCTCGGGCCTGGTCGGCCTCCAGAGGCGGGCCGCGGCCGAACACGCGCAGATCCAGGCCGATCTGGAGAAGATCAGCAGCGAGGTGCATCTGCCCCCGACGGCACCCCTGACCCGCACGGCCTCCCGCCAGGGCCGCTCCGGCGCCCCGCTGTGGCAGCTGATCACCTTCCAGAGCCAGGTCCCCGCCTCCGTCCAGGCCGGGATCGAGGCCGCGCTCGAGGCCAGCGGGCTGCTGGACGCCTGGATCACCCCCACCGGGCAGACGCTCTCCGTCGAGGGGCACGACGTCTTCGCCCGCAGCAGCCGCCCAGCGGTGCGGGGCCCCAGCCTCGCCGACGTCCTCGCCCCCGAGACCGACCCGGCCGTCGCGCCCGCAGTGATCAACGGTGTGCTGGCCGCCGTCGCCTACGGCAATACCCTGCCCGCGAGCGCGGATGCGGCGATCGGCGCCGACGGCAGCTGGCGGCTGGCCGCCCTGCAGGGCTCCTGGAGCAAGCCTGAGGCGGGCTTCATCGGGGCCACCGCCCGGCAGCGGGCCCGCCGGCAGCGTATCGCCGAACTGACCGAGCAGCTCGAGGTTCTGGCAGCCCAGCTGGACGAGGTCGGGCAGGCCCTGGACGAGTTGTCCGAGCGGGAGAGCCTGCTCGCGGCCGAGGTGCGGGCCCGGCCCGGGTTCGAGCGGGTCGCCGAGGCGCAGAACGGGGTGTGGCAGGCCCAGGCCGCGCTCACCACGGCCGAGGACACCGTGATCCGGGCGCAGGACCGGCTGGCCGAGGAGGAGGTCGCCGCCGGGCAGGCCCTGCGCACCCTGATGAGCCAGGCCTCCGAGCGGAGGCTGTCGGCCGAGGAGGCGGCGCTGGCCGAACTGGAGCTGGCGCTGGCCGAACTGAGCACGGCGGCCGAGACCTGGGCGTCCGCCCACCTGCTCGCCGGAACGGCCGCCGACGCGGTGAACCTGTTCGCCGGCCAGTGCGCGAACGCCGAGCGAACCGCCGGACACAGCCGGCAGGAGGCGGAGACCGCCCAGACCGAGGCCGAGGCGCTGACCCACCGCCGCAAAGCCGTTGAGCAGGCGATCGGTTCCACCTACGAGCAGGTCCTGGTCGAGGTCCAGGCCGCCCGGCAGCTGCGCAAGACCGCCCTGCGCGAGCAAGAGCACTCGAGCCGGACCCAACGTGAGCTGGTGGGGGAGGAGGGCCGGCTCCGCAACGCCCGCGAGCGGGATCTGGAGCTGCACCAGGATGCCCTCGGGGTGCGGGACCAGGCCGCCGACGGCGTGCACGCGCTCCTGGGTGGGCATCTCGTGCAGGATGCGGGACTCGAGCTCGACCTGGGCGAGCGCGAGGGATCCCGGGCGGCGCTGGAGGCGGCCCGGGCGGTGGCGGCCGCGTGGCCCACGATCCCCTACGAGCATCGCCATCTCACCGCGGCCCAGAGCAACCTGATGGAGACGTTGCACGCCCAGCAGGACACCCTGGCCCGGCGGGCCGACCTGGAGATGGTCACCGAGCACGAGGTCGCGGTGCTCAGCGCCTCGATCGGCGGGGTCCGGACCAGCGCCGCCACCCTGCTGCACCGGCTGCGGACCGAACTGGAGGGCAGCCAGGACGACATCACCGGGGCCGAGCACCAGCTCTTCGACCGCACCCTGACCGGTGACACCCGGCGGCACCTGGCCGCCCGGATCCGGCAGGCCGGGGAACTGGTCGACACCATGAACGAGCGGCTGGCCATGGTGCGCACCGCCTCCAGCGTCGCGGTCCGCCTGACCTGGCAGATCGACCCGCAGCTGCCGGCCGGTACCCGGGCCAGGCGGGACCTGCTGCTGAAGGACCCGGTCCGGCTCTCCGAGGACGACCGGCAGGCCCTGCACGTGTTCTTCCGCCAGCGGATCGAGCAGGCCCGGGCGGCGAACACGGCGGCCAGCTGGGAGGAACAGCTCGCCGAGGTCTTCGACTACACCGCCTGGCACCACTTCCAGGTCGACGTCGAACGGGGCAAGGGGCTGGGCTGGGAGAAGCTGACCAGCAAGCTGCACGGTGCGCTGTCCGGCGGGGAGAAGGCCATCGCCCTGCACCTGCCCCTGTTCGCCGCCATCGCCGCGCACTACCAGGCGGTGCCGCTCAGCCCCCGGATCATCCTGTTGGACGAGGTTTTCGTGGGAGTCGACACGGTCAACCGGGGGCAGGTGTTCGCCCTGCTGGCCGCCCTCGACCTGGACCTGGTGCTGACCTCCGACCACGAGTGGGGCACCTACCGGGAACTCGACGGCATCGCCGTGCACCAGCTGGAGACCGGCAGCGGCCTGGACCAGGATGACGCCGTGACCAGTGTGCGGTTCACCTGGGACGGCGCCGAGCTGCGCCCCGACGCCGATGACTGAATGGGCCCAGGCGCCGTCGTTGCGCCCGCTCTGGCAGGCGCTGCACGAACGGCTCTCCTCAGGGCAGCCGGTCAGCTCGGTCCGGATCGGGAAAGACTGGAACGAGAACGAACGGACGGCGGTGGCGGACCTTTTGGGGTTGGAGCGGGTCCCCGCTCCAGGCCGTTCGCTCGCGCTGTCGCGGATCGAGGCCGCAGTGGCCGAGATCGGCGGCGCCGAACTGCGCGTCGTGGTCGAGCAGGTGGTGGGCCCGATCGGTGACCGCCGCAGCGAGCGTTCCCAGGCCCAGGACGAGCGGCGTCAGTTGTGGGCGCAGCTGCGGTCGTGCCCGCCGGTTCAGGCCGAACCGGCTCTGCTGGAGTGGGTTTCCTACCTACAGGCGAGCGGGTTGGTGGGCGGATCGGTCCCGGCCACGCAGGCGCTGGTCTCGCAGGCGCTGAGCGTGCTGGACGCCCTGCCGGTTGAGGGGTTGCCGCTGCCGATCCTGGCCGACCGGGTCCTGCACGATCCGCACGCCCTCGACGAAGGACACCGGCTGGCCACCGTCGTGCTGAGAGGGCTCGCCTACCGCTACGGCCCGGAGCTGAGCTCACGTGGGCTGTGGTCCCGGGCCGGCGTGGACACCGACGAACTGTCATCCACCGTGCTGGTGGCCGGACTGGCGGCCCGGGGCGGAGGTTCGGCGCCGGCCGTCCTGAGGGCCGCGGCCGCAGCCGGTGAGGCCGCCGTCCTCACTCTGCAGCAGGTACGCAACCTGGGCGTGGCCGAGTGGGACACCGGGATCGTCCACGTGGTGGAGAACCCCAGCGTCATGGCCGCCGCACTGAGACGGTTCGGCACCCGGTGCCCGGCCCTGGTCTGCGGGTCCGGCTGGCCCAGCGCCGCCGGCGTGCTGCTGCTGCGCCGGATGGCCGCGTCAGGCCTGCCGATCCGCTACCACGGCGACTTCGACGGCGACGGCCTGCGCATTGCCGCGCACCTGGTGGCCAAGGTCGGGGCCGTGCCCTGGCGCATGACGGCCGCCGACTACGACCAGGCCTACGCCCGGCGGCCGAGCGGTCCCGACGCCGGGCGGGTCAGCGACGTGCCCTGGGACACCGAGCTCACCGCCCGGCTCCGGCAGACCCGCACCACGGTCACCGAGGAGTCGGTGATCGATGTTCTTCTGGAAGACCTGAGCGCCGCTCTGGGCCCGGGAACCGGGTGAGACCGCAGTCCCACCCGGTTCCCCAGCCACCGACCGTGGTGCGGCTACCGGGGTAGCCGCCCAAGGACGTCTTCAAACGGGGGTTCGGGGAGGATCAGGCCTCCTCGTCGCCGCCCTCGTCGCCTTCGTCACCCTCGAAGACCTCTTCGAGCATCTCGCTCGCGACGTAGCCGGCCGCCAGGCCGCCGACCGCGCCCATGGCCATCCCGGCCATGCCCGAGCCGCCGGAGCGGTGGCCGCCGTGGTGGCCCGAGTGGCCGTAGCCGCCCTGGCCGAAACCACCCTGCTGGAAACCGCCCTGGCCGAAACCACCGCCGAACCCGCCGCCGTGGCCGCCGAACATCGACTGCCGCTGGGTGAGGGCCTGCTGCACCCAGCCCTCGACCACGCGCACCCAGTCAGTGGTGTCGGCGTCGGCGTGGGCCACCGTGTACCGGCCGAAGCTGTCCTGGCCGGAGCGGAAGAGCCCGCCGCGCTTGTCGAACTCCAGGATGACCTGGACGGTCTGCGGGTTGGTGACGAGGGTCAGCTCGACCTCGTTGATGGTGCCGGCGAACTGCTGCGGCGGGAAGAACTCGATCTCCTGGTAGAACGGCAGCGTCTGGTGCACGCCGTAGACCTGGCCGTACTCCAGGTCGGCCGACTTGAACACGAAGCCGAGCTGGGTGAAGGCGTCGAGGATGCGCTGCTGCACCGGCAGCGGGTGCACCTGGATCGGGTCGAGGTCGCCCTTGTCCACGGCGCGGGCGATCGAGACCTCGGTGCGCACGCCCATCACCATGCCGCGCAGCGGCTGGTTGTAGACGGCGGTGATCGGCGTCTCCCAGGGCAGCACGATCTGGAAGGGCAGCGAGGTCTGCTGACCCTCGGCCAGGCGCATCGGGCCGCTCACGGCGACCTTGTGGAACTCGCCCACGGCGCTGTGATCGCTGTCGCCGGACTCGATCTCCATCCGGGTGACCAGGCTGAGCGAGACGTGCTCGATCTCCACGTCGGAGTTGCCCCCGACCAGGTTGACCTGCCCGGTCAGCACCCCACCGGGCTGGGCACCGGGGGCCGACAGCACGGTGTCGACGCTCGGACCACCGATCCCGAGGGCACCCAGCATCTTCTTGAAGACCACGTAATCTCTCCTGCGCTCAGGCGTCGGACACGATGCGGGCGGCTCGCCCGCACGATCACGAACGCTCGACGGGCGGCAATTGTCCCCGCGCAGGCCTCGGGAGTTCTCCCGAGTGCGATCAGGCCGTGGTCCGGTCGAGGTGCGGCAGGGCACCGGGCTGGCTCAGGTGGTAGCCCTGCCCGTACTGGATGCTGAGCTGACGCAGGCAGGTCAGCTCGCTGGCGTTCTCGATGCCCTCGGCGATCAGTGCGGCCCCGGTCTTCACCCCGAAGGCCTGCAGCGAGGCGGCCAGGGCCTGCTTGGAGGGCTGGCGGTCGATGCCGCGCACCAGGCTGATGTCGAGCTTGATGAAGTCCGGGACCAGGGCGAGGATGTGGTGCATGCTGGCGAAGCCGGCCCCGGCGTCGTCCACCGCCACCCGCAGGCCCTTGCGCCGCAACGCCTTCAGGCTCGAGTTGACCGAGTCGTAGTCCTCGATCGCCTCGTGCTCGGTCATCTCCAGCACCACCCGGTCCAGCGGCAGCTCGTTCATCAGCCGGTTGAACTCGGGGGTGAGCAGAGTGCTGGGCGAGGTGTTCAGCGACAGGAAGCCGGCCATGTCGGCCAGCCCGGCGGCGGCCGCCTGCAGCGCCTTCAGCTCCAGCTGCGGGCCCACCCCGTAGGTCGCGGCCATGGTGAACCACTCGCCCGGGGTCGGGCCGCCGCCGGGGAACCGGCTGAGCGCCTCGTAGCCGACCGGGCTCAGGTCCTCCAGGTCGTGGATGGCCTGGTAGACCGCCGAGGGCCCGCCCTGGGCCAGCAGCCGGTCGAGGTCACGCAGGAACCGGTGCCGCCGGTCGTCGCGGGTGTCCTCCGACTCCACCAGCCGCATCACCACGTCGCCCACACCGCGCAGCACCTGGGCGTCGCGTTCGCCCAGCTCCGGGCTCTCGGTGGTGGAGAAGGCGCACAGCGTGCCGTAGAGGCCGCCGTCGCTGTTGTGCAGGGGGACACCCAGGTACGAGCCGATGTTCAGGCGGTCGGTCACCGGCAGGTCGCGCAGCAGCGGGTTCTGCCGGGTGCTGCGGGTGACGGCCGGCAGGGAGCCGTCGGCGATCATCCGGCAGTAGCTGCCCTGCGCCGGCTCGACGAAACCCTCCCGGATCGGCAGGTCGATCGAGGTGACCAGGTTGCGGAACTGCCGGTTGTCGCCCTCGAAGCGGTTCACGAACACCACGTCCATGCGCAGCTGCTCCTTCAGCAGCTCCAGCACCGCATCGACGTTCTGCAGCGGGTGCGGCAGGGACTTCTGGGTCTTCGGGCCGGCCCCCGAGCGCTGGACGGGGATCGGGCCGCCCTTCTCCTTGGCCCGCTTCTTGTCCACGTACATCTCGGCGTCGGCCTTGCGCCAGGCGTCCAGCAGTCCTTCGCTGGCACTGCGCTGGGCCATCCCGACCGAGACGCTGACCCCCACCTCGGCCAGCCGGTCGATCACGTCGGCGACCACGCGCCGGGCCTGCGCCAGCGGAGTCTGCGGCAGCAGGACGCCGAACTCGTCGCCGCCCAGCCGGGCCACGGTGTCGGAGCTGCGCAGCCGGGCCGACAGCTCGGCGGCGGCCCGGACCAGGAGCTGGTCGCCGGCCTCGTGCCCCTCGGTGTCGTTGATCTGCTTCAGCCCGTTCAGGTCGAAGATGACGATCGTGGCGGTGGTGCCGAACCGGGCGGCCCGGTGCTCCTCCCGCGACAGCGCCACGTCCCAGGCCCGCCGGTTGCCGATCGAGGTCAGCACGTCCTGGTGGGCGGCCTGCTCGCTGCGCTCGGCGCGCCGCACCTCCTCGGCCAGCTGCAGCTCGTGGGCCAGCAGCACGCCGAGGATCTGGGCCTGCCGGTGCACCACGCCGACCACGTCGGGCAGTTCCGGGTGCCGGGTGCTGCCCAGCCCGCACAGCGTGCCCAGCATCAGGCCGTCCGGCGCCGACACCGGCACCGTGACGCACGAGCGGGCCTGTAGACCGGTACGCCGCACGAGTTCGCTGATGGTCGCGACCTCGGACACGTCGGGGGCGCACATCGGGGCCAACCCGTCGATCACCAGTGCGCAGACGCTGTCGGCCCAGGGGAGCACCTGCCCCGCCGCCAGGCCCAGCCGGGCGTCCACCGCGGCCAGGACGACCTGATCGGTCCCGTCCCGCCGGGACACGTGCCAGGTCTCCAGTCCCACCCGGTCGCGCAGGTCCTCGAGGATGAGCGTGGCGGCACTCTCGAAGCCGGTGGGATCGGCCGAGGTGGTCAATGAGAAAGTCACAGCCGGCTGCTCCTGGTCCGTCACGCACCGCGCCCGAGGCGGGCTCCACGGATCCTTCTTCTCGGCCGCCGGGGCGCCCGGCTTGACCGTCGCAGCAGTCAAGTCCGCCCGGCCCCGGGGCGATGACCCAGGCATGGAGCAATCACGTGGGCCGGGCGGTGAGCTGACCGCGGATCTGCGCAGCCAGGTCTTCGACGCGTTCCCGGACGCGGTGGTCCTGATGGACACCTCCGGCCGGGTGGTGGACTGCAACCGCGCTGCGGAGACGATGTTCGGCCGGTCCCGGGCCGAGCTCGCCGGGGTCCTGAGCCACCAGGTCGGTCTCCCGGACGAGGCCGACCTGCGCACGATCGAGCGGGACGGCGCCTGGTCCGGTGAGGTGCCCCTGCCCTCGGTCCCCGACGGGGTCGCCGTGGCCCTGGTGATCGCGTTGCGCGACGCGACCGGCCAGGTCGCCGGCTACGCCCGGATCAAGCGGGACGTCACCGCCGAACGGGCCACCGCCGCCCGCCTGGAGCGGGCCGAGAAGCTGTGGCGCACCATGCTCGAGGTGGCGCCGACCGGCCTGGCCCTGGTCAGCCTGGAAGGGCGCTTCCAGCGGGTCAACCGGGCCCTGTGCCGGATCCTCGGGTACTCGGCGGACCAGCTGCTGGGAATGACCTTCCAGGAGGTCACCCACCCCGACGACCTGGCCGGTGACCTGGGCCTGGTGCACCGGCTCCTGGGCGGCGAGATCGACCAGTACAGCCTGGAGAAGCGCTATGTCCACGCCCACGGCTACCCGGTCTGGGTGCAGTTGTCGGTGACCGTGATGCGCGACGGTGACACCGGCCGGCCCGAGCAGTTCGTCGCCGCCGTCGAGAACGTCACCGCCCGGCGCCAGGCCGGGCAGCGGCTCAGCGCGATCATCGCCGGGGCCAGCGACGCGGTGGTCGGTATCGCCCCGGCCGGTTACGTGACCGAGTGGAACGCCGCGGCCGAGAGGATGTTCGGCTACAGCCGGGCCGAGGCCTACGGGCGCGAGCTGAGCAGCCTGATCGTCCCGCCCGAGCAGCGCCCGGCGCACCTGGAGGGGCTGCGGCGGGGGCGCGAGGGCGAACAGCCCCGGCTCCCGGGCCGGCCGACCGAGGTCGACGCCCTTG
>NZ_JAJSOH010000054.1 GCF_021277265.1 Kineosporia rhizophila | reverse complement strand
GATCCGCTGAACAACCCAGCCTTTGCGCAGGAGGCGGGGACAGCCCCGGGGTCGTCCCCTCCTAGCGATCTTGCACGATTAGTCACAGATGAACCGCTCGCCTACGGCGCGTGGGCTACGGCGGGCCGGGGACTGGTGACCTTCCTACGGAAGTCGTCTTCGCCCCAGGTCGAGGAGGAATTGGTCGGCGCCGGAGGTACACCAAAGGCTACAGGTGGCCTGCTGCTGGAAGCCGCCCCAGGAGGGGAAGGGAACGGAAGGCTTCGCCGTAGGCAGTCTCGATACGGGCGCCGTGCAGACGTCCGAGCGCCTCGGCCATAGGTCCGAAGTGCTCGGCGATGGGCTGTGACGTGTGTGCCTGTAGCGCGGCGATCTTTGTGGGCCAGTGGCTGGTGGCGTCCACGATGGCGGGCAGGTCGATGGCTTTTCCGTTCATGTCCAGGTTGTTGTATCCGTCGCAGTGGTAGAGCCGGCGAGGGTGGCCGGTGGCGATGACCACGTCGGGAAGTGCTCGTTGCACGAGGTGGGCGCAGTCTCTGTGCCCGGGGTGGATGTCGTTCAGTGGATGGGTGACCAGCACGTCTGGCCGGGCTTCGGTGAGCGCCTGGGCCAGGCTGGTGACGGTGAGCGTGGGCACCAGGACGACATCGGCACCGAGGATCTCGGCGCCGGTCCTGCCTTCGCTCAGGCGCGGTTCGCCGGCGTCGTGGGCCAGGACGATGATGGCTCGCCCACCGTCGTGGGCGTGCTGGGCGATCGTTGCGCCCATCCACAGTTCTGCGTCGTCGGGGTGTGCCATAACTGCCATAAGCACACTGGTGTCTTGCGCTACCGGGCCGGGGTTGATGGTGCTGCCTCTCAGGTGGGTGTGAGGTGCTGGCATCACCAAGCGTCGATCCGTTCCAGGACGGCTGCCGGGGTGGGTAGCAGGGCGCTGGAAGTGCCAGTGAGGTTGAGGGGGACCTCGATATCGGTGCGGACGCGGATCATGTCGCGCCATGTGAGGGCTTCGGCGAACTGGGTGGTGACGGCCCGGGCGCGCGGGCTGGTCAGCCGGCCGGAGTCGGGAAGCTTGTCCAGGGTCATGCCGTCGGCCAGGAGCGCCGCGGCGGTCTTGCCTCCGATGCCCTTGACTCCGGGAATGTTGTCGGCCGGGTCGCCGGTGAGCGCGCGGAAGTCGGGCCATTGCACGGGGTCTACCCCGTGGTGGGTGTGGACGGCTGCGGGGTCTATCCATCGACGGGCGGGTCGGCTGGCTGGGTGCAGAACAAGGACCTGAGGGGTGACGAGCTGGTAGAAGTCGTGGTCGGCCGACATGATCACGACGGGCCGGTCAGGTAGCTCGCGTGTGGTGGTGTTGCCCCGGGTGGCGTTGTGGGTGAGAGAGGCGATGACGTCGTCGGCCTCGTGGTTCTCGAGCTCCACCCACGGCAAACCGCAGGCGGTCAGGCCACGTTGGACGTCGGCCAGGAACAGGATGGGTGAAAGCGCCTGCTCGTCGGTGGGGCGCTGGGCCTTGTAGCCGGCGTCGGCTTCTTGCCGGTCACGACTGCCGAACTGGCCGTCGAAAACCACGACGACCTCCGGGGCTGTGACGCCGAGGTTGGTGAAATTGTCCCGGACAGCGATGCGCAGGAGCGCGAAGAATGCGAACAGGCCGGTCAGATTGCGGGTTTTGTCGCGGGAGCGGATCTCGGCCGGGAACCCGAACGTGCCTCGCCACAGCAGTTGGTGCCCGTCGACCAGCAGGAGCGGCACCCCGCCGCCGGGCTTGGACAGGACTGCAGGCGCTGTGAGGGCTGGAGCGCTCGGGGCAGCAAGGTTCTGACCGGGAGCGTCGGGCTTGGGCGCGGGCTCGGAAGGGCTTGAGGGCAGGACTTTTCCGCCCATCAGCTCACCACCTTCAGGAGTTGGCGTGCGACTAGGGCGGGCCCATAGTCCCGTGATCGGTAGTATCCGGCCCGTGATGCTGCGCGGTAGCGTACCGGCTCCTGCAGCAGCTCTTGTGCCGCGCGCCACAGCCCGATGGGCCCCTGGTCGCGGGGGACGCTGACACCGGCGTCCCCAATCAGTGACGGCAGGTTGCCGACGTCGTAGGCCACGACCGGGGTTCCGCCGGACATGGCTTCCAGTGCCACCATGCCGAATGTCTCGGCCAGTGAGGGCACCACCACCACGCTCGCCCCGGCCAGCCATGCGCCTGTCTGGTGCCACGGCATCCCTGGCCTGATCGCCACGCTGGGTCCGGCCTGGTGGGCCAGACGCTCGCACCTGGCTCGCACCTCGTCCTGGGCTCCTGCCGTCACCTCGAAGGGAGCGGCAGCCAGCGCTACGTCCACCACCGGCACCCCGATGCTCGAAGGATGAGTTTCTTGGCGGTCTCGGTGCAGGAGCCAGCCAAGCTCGCCGGGGGTTTCGCTCAGGGGTTGCAAAAGATCAGCGACGCCTTTTTCCGCGCCCAGCCGGGCGAGGACCCGCACCGGGCCGGCCGTGCGCAGGTGCTCTCTGAGGTCGTCCTGGCGGTCCGGGGCTGGCGCTTGAGGTTCCGGTGCTGTGGGCTGGGTCAGGGGGTTGGGCACGACTTGCCAGTGGCTGGTGTCGTAGCCGCGGGCGCGGGCTTGGTGCAGGACGACCGCCGAGGGTGCGATGACCGTGTGGGGTTCTCGGGCCAGGCTGGCGCGTAGGTCGATGTCGTGTCCGACCACGTGGGCCGCCAGGACGTGCCGGACGCGACGATCGGCCTGCGCTGCCTGGTCTTCTCGGTCTTCTGGGTCTTCCTGCTGGTCGTGATGGGGGGTGCTGGTCCCGGTGGAAGTTGGGCTGGTGGGCATGATCAGGCCCAGGCCCCACAGGGCGTCGATGTAGACGACGGCGCTGACCTGGTGAGCGCCGATGATGGCCTGCAGTTGCTCGGTGATCGCCTCCTGCGCTTGCAGGGCCGCGTCCCGCAGCGTGGTGTCGTCGCAGGGGAAATCAACGTTGAGGCTGCTCAGGTGCTCGATGGGGATGCCGTCCCAGACGTGCGGGGCGCGGCGGTCCGCGGTGATGATGACTGCGCGTGCGCCGAGGCCGATGAGGGCGGCGGCGTGGGCGTGGGTGGCTCGTTCCATGCCGGCGGGCACGTTCGGATGCCAGGAGACCAGCACGAACGCCACGCAAGCACCCGGTTCGTCGGCGGGCGTGGGCTGAGGACTGAGCGCCGGAGCCTGGGGGTGGGTATGGCTCACGGTGCCTCCTCGTCGCTGCTGTCGTCGCGGCGGCCGGTGGTGGGTGTGAGGTCGGTGCTGGTCCGGGCAATCTGCTGGGGGTTGAGTTCTCGGGGCTGTTGCAGGTCCTGGATCGGGACCGGGGACGGGGTGGCTGGTGGTGTCTCCCAGGGGAACAGGACCCAGTCGTCCACCAGCCAGGTCCACCAGTCGGGTCCTTCGGTCGCTCCGACGTTGCGGCACAACGACACCGTGCGCGCCTGAAGCCCGGCACCGGCATGGGGCCGCAGACGGGTCAGCAGGGCGGGGAGCACGGCGGTGAAGGTGGCTCCGGTGCCGCAGATGTCGTCCACCACCAGGACGGTGCCCGGCCGCTCGTCTCGGCTCGGGAGCAGAGGTTCGCTCAGGGTGGTCTCCAGCGGGGCCAGGTCGTAGCTCACGTGGCCGGTGGCCTGCAGATGGGTCTCGTTGCTGATGTTGTGACGGGCGTTCACTTGGTGCACCGGCACGCGCAGGTGCTCGGCCAGGTCTCGGGCGGGTGTCATACCGCCGTTGGCGATGCCGACCACCGCGGCCGGGTGCAGCTCGGCGGTGGCGGCGGCGAGCAGGGTGATGGCGGTGCTGTAGGCCTCGTGGCTCATGCGCAGGATCCGCTGGTGCTGAAAAAACCGCCGGACGGCGGTCTGCTCGTGGTGCTCCTGCTGAAGAGCTGGGCTCGATGCTGGACCGGGTGCTGGACCGGGTTCACGCTCGTGAGGGCGGGGTGGGGTGGGGTCGGTGCTCACGCGTTGCCGTCCCTTCCGGTCAGCTGCAGGTCGTCGCGGCTGAGCAGGGGCAGCAGGCTGCCGATGCCCTGGGCGTCGGGGTGGTTGCGCCAGAGGTTTCCGTCCGCTCGCACGATGGAAAACCCTCCGGCCAGGTCGCGGGTGCGCAGCCTCACCCGCAGGCCGGCAGGAACGTTCAGCGCTGCGGTCGTGGCGCTGGCCTCGTCGTCGCTGAGCAGTTCGTGGCGCAGGTTCGCTCCGGCGCCCAGGGGCAGCATCTGCAGCACGGTCAGCCCTGCGGCGCCGAGCTCGCGGGCCAGGTCGGTCATCTCCTGAAGGTGTGCTCTGGTGCTGCGCATCAGGACGGTCTGGACCTGCACGCGGATGCCGAGGGCTGCGGCCTGCCGGATACCGGCCGCGGCCCGTTCGAAGGAGGTGGCGCCGCGGATGGCGTCGTGCCGGGCGGCGTCGGGACCGTCCAGGCTGACGCGGATAGCATCCACCCTCGGCGCGAGCCGGGCGGCCAGACGTTCCAGGTGCCAGGCGTTCGTGGTCACCGAGACCGCGCACTGACCTGCCTCGATCAGGAGGTCCAGCAGCTCGGGCAGATCGCGCAGGAGCAGCGGCTCACCGCCGGAGATGTCCACGCCCAGCACCCCGGCGCCACCGAGAATGCCCGCGACCCTTACCCGGTCGGCGTGTCCGGCCTCGATGACGCTGGTGTCGTCCAGACACTGCGGGCAGCTGAGGTTGCACCGCACGATCGGTGACCAGCATACGCTGGCCGGCAGGCGCCGGTCCCGCTGCGCCGGGCCCACCACCGGTGCGTCCTCCACCAGATGCTCCGGCAGGCGGATGCGCCGCACCGTGGGCTGCCCGCACCGGCCGCCGGCAGGCTCACCCGCGTGCGCAAGGGCCGTGATCTGCTCAGGCTGAAGGTGGTGGGTCAGGCCGGTGGCCGGGTCATGGATGAGGTCACCGCAGATGGCGAACGTCCGTGACGGCGCGTGCCCGGCTGCCTCAGCTGGTCCGGTGCGTGCGGCTTCGGGAGTGCCCATCATCTCAAGGGGGCCCATCGGTTCGGTGGGTTCGGGGTGGGGTGTCATCGCAGGGTCACCGCCCCGCGCAGGAACTGCTGGGCGCGCTGGGTCAGGTCGGCGCTGCGCCCGGTGGGTGGGGGCTGGTGGAACAGGTCCTGCATGCTTTGCAGGCGCTGGCTGAATCCGGCGAGCTTGTTCTTCCAGGTGTGCTCGGCGTCGGGTGGGTCCAGGTGCCAGCCGACGGCCTGGCGCAGCGGGACGATCGTGCAGCCGGCGCTGATCAGCGCCGCTCCCAGGTGGGTGTCCTCGCATCCCCAGCCGGGGCCGGTGAAGGCGTCGTCGAACCCCCCGACGTCGAAGAACGCCGCGCGGGGCATGGCGGCCAGGCAGGTGACCAGCATGCGAGGGAGATCCCAGTCGTAGTACATCCGCCCGTGCCCGAGCATCGCCAGGTCCGCGGTGTGATCGAGGGGGTATCCGTCGAATGCCTTCTCGTAGACCTGGCCGCTGTAGAACATCGGGACGCCGGCCGGGGGCGTCCAACGGACGCGGTGATCGGCCGCCAGGTTCGGGGTTCCGGCCGGTGGCGAGGCCAGCCAGCCCGCCGCACCGATGTTCGGCGTACCGGCATGGTCGGCGCGCAGGTTGTGCCGGAACCCGATGAGCACGGCATTGGGGCGGGAGCGGGCGGCGAAGTCGCCGATTACGTGGGCCGGGAGCACCATGTCGGCGTCCATCGACAGCAGCAGGTCACCGGTGGCCAGGTACGCCGCGACGTTGCGGACCGCGGCGCAGCCGATCCGGTCGGCCAGCCGCACGGCCCGGTCCACACGCGGGTGCTTCCGCAGCACCTGCGCCGTGGCGTCGTCCGAGGCGTCGTCCACCGCGATGACCTCGAAATGGTCTGCGGCTGACTGTGCCTGAAGGGCGTCCAGGACCAGCGGCAGCGTTCCTGCACTGTTGCGGGCCGGGAGCAGGACGCTGACCCGCGCAGGTGCGGCCCGACCACCGGATCGGGTACCCGAGGCCGACAATGCTGCGGGGGCCGGGAGCTCCGGGAGGGCGGTGAGGGCTGCGGTGGGGGTCGGCTGGTGCCAGCCGATACCGGTGCGGTGCTCAAACTCGGCCGTGAGCCGGCGGTGGTCGTTGCCCTGGGCGTGCACGGCAGCGGCCAGGGATCCTGGTCGGGCTTGGCTCAGCGGGCCGATCTGGGGGCCGAAGACCTGCCCTGCGGACGGGTCGGGAAGCTGATCGTGGGCTGGGTAGCTCACGGTGGGCTCGGTGTTCGACGTCTGCGGGGGCTGGGGGCGAGAGGGCTGCGTGTGTGGCATGGTCACCATCCCCACTCGCTCAGCACAGTTTCCGCTGAGGTCCAGGCGTCGTGGACGTCCCAGAGCCAGTGGATGCGCGGGCGGACCGGGGCGTTCAGCAGCTCTGTCAGCAGGCTCAGGTAGAGCGGTTCTGCGATCAGCAGGACCTCGCTGAGCGTCGGCCGGGTCAGCTCGGGCCCGGCCGATGCCCACACCGAGGGCGTGAGCTGGTGGGCACGCTCGCGGCTCAGGCGCCGGTCGTAGGGCGCAATGGGGGTGGTGGCTTTCAGCCAGCCGTGTTCGGCCGAGAGGAATCGCACCCGCGACATCAACCCCGGCCGCCGGTGCAGCAACTCGCGCACCTGCGGGACGCAAGAGCCCTCGTATCGCTCGATCGCCGGGATCAGCTCGGTCTCTGTTGCCTTGCGCTGGGTGCACGTCACCACCAGCAGCAGCGACGACAACATCAAAGAGTCCGCGCGTCCCACCGGCCGGTGGGCATCGGCGCCGGGCTCGGGCGCCGGCTGGTGCCAGAGCTGGTCGGCAAGACTGCGGATGGCCTGGAGGTCTCCCCCGACCGCAGCTTCCAGCAACGGCTGGAGCGCATGGTCGGTGGTGTCCGGGTTGAGGGCCGGACTGAAGGCTGGACCGATGGTGGCACTGGTGGTTGGAGCGGTGATCGCGTCGGGGTGCATCACGTGTTCCTTCCGGTGGCTCGGGCATGAGGGCAGGTCGAAGGCGCGGCCGTGGGCGTCAGATGGCGGGCCTGACGGGTCTGACGCCGATGCCGGGGCTGCGCAGGTTGTTGGGGGCCGCGTTGATGAAGGTGGTCTGGGCATACAGCGGTGGGCTTGCGTACGAGCCGCCGCGGATGATGGAGCCCTCCCCCATGACCGGGGTGCACGTCCATTCCCAGACGTTCCCGGCCAGGTCCAGCAGGCCCTCGGGCGTGGCTCCCTGCGGAAACCGACCAGCGGGCAAGGGCCCCGTCGGCGTCTGCTGGTCGGTCCCGCTCTGGTTCGGGCCAGCACCGGGATCGGTGCTGGTGGTGGGGTTGGTCAGGAGGGCGAGGCCTGGGTGCCAGGGTTCGTGGCCCCAGGGGAAACGGCGCCGGTGCGGGCCGGCAGCGATCCACTCCCACTCCACTGCCCTGGGAAGGCGACCTCCCACTGCCTCGGCCGCGCGTGTGGCCTGATCGTGGGTCAGCTCGGTGGCCGGCATCCCGGTGCCCGCGACGGTCAGCGGTACCTGGGCCACGAGCAGGTCGGGCACCGGGCGCGGTCGTTGCGCGTCCCCGTACAGGCAGGTGCCGCCCGGGATCAGCATCCACGTCACCGGGTCGAAGTCGTTCGGGGACGGTTCTGACGGCCCATGGTGGGTGAGATGGGTGGGAGTGCAGCCGGCCTGCAGCCGGGTGGGCTGGGGCAAAGGGGTCTCCTTCCGGGGTGGGGGGTGCCGGGGAGTTCAGCCGTCCAGCAGGAAGAGGTCTTCGGCGTTGGTCTGATGGGGTGCGCGGACCTTGCTCTTGCGGGGGTTCGGTGTCAGGCCGATGTGTGCCAGGGCTGCGGTGATGCGGTCCATGGCTTGGTGGGCCTGGTGCAAGGTTTCGGCGAAGACCAGGTAGTTGTCCGCGAACCGGATCACGGGCAGGTCGTGCAGGTGGGCATCGGCCTGGGCCATGCGCAGGTGGAACAGCACGGGCCACAGGCCGGTCCCGGAGATGAGCGGGGACGGGAACGCGGCGACGGCCCGGTGGAAGAGCTGCAGAAACGTGCCGTCGCTGACGTGCTGGGCCAGCCAGTTCGTCAGCTGCCGGGCCTCGCCTCCACCGGAGGCGTCGGCGACATCGACGTCCGCGGCCCAGCGCAGGCCTGCGCGTAGGTGCTGATCGGCCTGGCGTAGTGCGGTGATCCGGTTGCGGCCCGGCCGGTAGCACGAGACCCACTCGGCCAGCAGCTCCCGTTCCAGGATCGGTTCCACCGCCGTGCGGATGGCCCGGTGCACGACGCGGTCGCGGACCGTCGGGATCGCGGCCGGGAACACCTTGCCGGTGTACGTCGTGATGTCCACGATCCGCAGCGGCTGCGGCTGCCACCGGCCCGTCCGGATCTCCTCACCGAGCTCGCTCAAGCGAGCAGGCAGGTCTTGGCGGAAACCCGCCCACGACAAGCCGTCGATGCCGGGCGCTGACCGGGCCCGCATGCACGTCCGGGCCGCCCGCTTCAGATGTGCGGAATCAGCGACGAACGGCATCAGGGAGTGAGCAGAGCGCCCAAGACCCGTTACGCTGGCATCAGCTTGGACGGCAGGAACGCTCTCAGGACCGCGACCATCACAACCGCTACCCCACACGCGCGGTTGGCACTCCTGAGAAAGACGGCCCCGTCCAGGCCTTCCCTTTGCCCTGGCCGGGCTCGGCGGCCGGTCGCCGGTGCGAGCACCGCGCCCGGCGCCCGCACCGTGGCCTGAGGGGTTGCCGGTGTCAGCGGCCATGTTCGTTGCCCCAGATCAGGACGTGCTCACGGGTGGTCAGGTGCCAGCCGCGGGCCAGGGCGGCCTGCGCCATCCAGGGCATGCGCTGGGCGATGGCCTGCGCGTTGGTGCCCTCGGGGCTTAGCCACACCTCGCTGAGCCCGAACTGGCGCTGCAGCTGGTCGATTTCCTGAAGGTCGTCCGGGCTGGTGACGACGAATTTCCAGCGGGTGCGGCCGCTGCGCTGCAACGCGGTGATGGCCTCGGCCTTGATCCGCTTACGCTCGGGGACGGCCGAGTTGGCCAGTTTCGGGCTGGCGTTGAACCACACTCCGGCCGTGAGCAGGGCCGGGCCGGGGGCGATGGTGGCGTTCGTCTCGATCTCTACGCTCCGGCCGGTAGCCGCCGCGCGCAGGGCCAGGTCGTGAATCACGTCCTGGCGCATCATCGGCTCGCCGCCGGTCACCACGACCAGATCGACCGGTGCGATGCCCGGCGTGGTGGCGGCCGGGTCCAGCTGCACCAGGGCCCGCCACATCTGGGCTCTCGTCAGGTGCTGCACCCGCGGTGGCGCCTTCACCACCGGCCCAGGAGGGTCGTGGTCGTGCTGGTCGCTGGTGCCGGTGTGTCCCTGGGCGGGGGTTGGTCGCCAGGTGTACTCGGTGTCGCAGGCCATGCTCCCGACCGGTCGCTGCTGCGTATCACTCGGTCGGCCGGCATACCCGCAGGTGAGGTTGCAGCCCATGAACCGCGCGAAGAGCGCACGCCGCCCCAGGTTCGGGCCTTCGCCCTGGAAGGAATAGAAGAGCTCCGCCACAGGAACCGTCGCCACCTCGGCCGGCTTGCCCGCAGCCGCTTCACTAGGAAAATGGTGGTGGTCGTGGTCCCGGCTCATGCGGCTGGCCGGGACGGGTGCTGGGCCTGTGGTTCGGCCTGTTGGTGGGCCAGGTCCTCGGGCGGTGGCTGGCGTGGTGTGTACTCGGCCCAGGTCCGTGCGGTCTCGCTGATCCTGACGCGCTCGATGTAGGCGCCCTGAGGCAGGGGCAGGTTGTCGGCGGCCCAGTCGTAGATGTAGCGGGCCAGGTTCTCGCTGGTCGGAGCCGGTCCGTCGGCGCCGAGGACATCATTCAGCAGGCGGTGATCGAACGTCTCTTTCAGCCATGCCTCCAGCGGGGCCAGGTCAGCGAAGTCCAGCACGAACCCCGGGGGCTGGAGCATCTGGCTGGCCAGGACGATTTCGCTGGCGTAGCTGTGCCCGTGCAGGCGGGCGCACTTGTGCCCTTCGGGCAGGTCGGCAAGCTGGTGGGCGCTCTGAAACTCGAACGTCTTGGCGATCCGGAACATCTACTCCTCCACCGCCTCGTCGTTCTGGTAGCGGGTGGGGTCGGCGACCTTGGCCAGCTCGAAAGCTTCGCGGCGCTCCACGCAGGTCCCGCAGGTCCCGCAGTGCAGGTCCTGGCCTCGGTAGCAGGACCAGGTGTCCGCGAACGGCACGCCGAGAAGGCTGCCGAGGGTGACGATGTCGGCCTTGGTGATCGACATGAACGGGGCGATGACCTGGAAGTCGTCGGCCAGGAACCCTTCTCCGGCCACCTTCGCCATCTGCCCGTAGGCGGTGAGGAACTGCGGGCGGCAGTCCGGGTAGATCGCGTGGTCACCGCCGTGCGCACCGAACGCCACGGTGTCCGCCCCGGCGGCCGTGGCAGCGGCCGTGCCGAGGTCCAGCAGCAGCGCGTTGCGGTTGGGCACCACCGTGGCCGCCATCGTCTGGTCGGTGTAGTGCCCGTCCGGCACCGCCACCTGGGCGTCGGTCAGCGCCGACCCGTTCAGCAGCGCAGTGACCGAGGTCAGGTCGACGACATGGTGCTCCGCACCGAGGACTGCGCCCGTGCGGGCTGCGAAGGCCAGTTCCTTGCTGTGCCGCTGCCCGTAGTTCACCGAGATCAGCGTCAGCCGGGCCGAGCGCTCGGCCAGCCAGTAGGCCAGCGTGGTGCTGTCCAGACCACCCGAGACGATCGCCACCGCGTGGCCGATAGGCCGATCAGCTCCGGTATCAACACCGAGCTGCCGCTCCACCTGACGTTGCGCAGCCAGATCGGCTGCAGACGTGCCTCGCACTGTGGCCGTGGGGGCGGCCGGGGGCGATGGGGTGGGTGCCAGCTGGCCGCCGTAGCTGGGACGGGTGCCAGTGGGAGTGCTGGGAGGCATCACAGGAGGTCTCCGTTCGTCTCGGTGCTGTCGGGCAGGTTCGCAGCGGGCAGGGAGCACAAGGTCAGGAACCGGTCCAGCAACGCGTTGTCATGGCTGAGCAGGCCCCGGGTGGCGAGGGTGATGGTGCTGGTGCCGCTGACGCGCACGCCGCGGCAGGACATGCAGGCGTGGGTGGCGGTCAGGACGACGGCAACCCCGGCGCAGGCCAGGCGCTCGGTGAGGAAGGCGGCGATCTCCTGGCCGAGGTCCTCCTGCACCTGCAGTCCCCGGGCGAAGGTCTGCACCGTGCGGGCGATCTTCGACAGGCCTGGCAGGCGTTCAGCGGGTAGGTAGCCCACGTGCGCGGTCCCCTGGAACGGCAGGACGTGGTGCTCGCACAGCGAGGTGAACGGGATGGCGCGCACCACGACCAGTTCGTGCTGCCCGCGGGTGTTCGGGAACGTGGTGAACGACCAGGGCTCGACGGTCAGCATCTGGGTCAGGGCCTCGACCATCCGCTGCGGGGTACGCCGGGCGACCTCGGAGCCTTCCTTCGCTCCCAGAGCCAGAACCAACTGCTGGGCAGCTGCCAGCGCCAGCTCCTCGTCGATCGTGCGAGCCAGCGTGACGCCGTCCGGATCGGTGGGGGCATGAACCACACCAGTGGTGGGTTGCCGACCGGCCCTGCCGGTGATCGGTTCCACCTGAGGTGTACGACTAAGCACCGAGTCCTCCTATGCGTGGGGGATGCATGATGGGCGGCGTCCAGCACAGCGGCAAGACGTAAGCCCGTGCTCGAGCGCGTTCAGAAGCTGCGGGGATGACTCCCCCCGACGAACCGGCGATTCACTCCGGATACCTGCAAGAGTGACCCCGCGAGAACCACCAGACAAGAGTCAAGTTCAGTTTGCGTTCATGAAAAGCGTTCTCTCACAATTATTTTGGAGTAGACATGACACTATTGCACCACGCCGGTAGGAGATGGCGCGCTGGTGGACACTGGGTAACTTGCGACTGCGGGGAGAGGCTGTCCTCTAGCCGCCGAGTCAGGCCAGCCTTCTACCCGGCGTCTGGCCGCATCAGTTCCTACAGGCGAGAGCCGCGGACCGGCTGTGGGCGTGCAGACACCGGACACGGTGGGGTCGCACATCTGCTTTCGGTGCGGCAATTGGGGATGGCTGTGGCGAAGGGCCGGGGATTCCAGTGCAGGAGGAGGCTGGCCTTGTCGTGAGGGATGCTGGCTTGGCGTAGTTCAGAACGGAAGGCTGGGTTCCGTGGCCGGCCGGTCGCTCGATTGATCTGATCGGCGATCTTCAGTGGCAGGACAGCGCGGCGGCGAGGGCGGCCGTGGCCGGTCAGGGTGTGGTGGGCACGGGCCCAATCCCACCAGGTCAGGTTCTCGTCGTTCACGAGGTTGAAGGCCTCACCGGCCGCCAGTGGCCGTTCCGCGGCGGCGAGGACGGCGGCGACCAGGTCGCTTTCGTAGACGGGGTAAATGCGGCCGCCCTTGCCGAGAACGGGGATACGGCCGGTGCGGGCCATGTGCAGGTAGCGGTGGGTCCAGTAGTGGGAGTGAGGGCCGTAGACCATGCCGGGTCGCAGGTGGGTGTAGGCGTCGCTGCCGGTGGCCTGGAAGCGCTCGGCGATGACCTTCTCCCCCAGCATTTTCGACTCGGCGTAGGGATGCGGAACGGGTAGGTAGGGCTGGTCTTCGGTGAGGATGCGGTCGGCGAAGTCGCCGTAGGCCTCGATGCTGCTGAGGAAGATGAATCGGCTCACGTCGGCCTCAGCGGCGGCTTGGGCGAGGCGGTCGGTGGCCTCGACGTTGACGGCGAGCACCTCGGCGCGGGTGCCGGGGTTCATGAAGGCTGCGGCGTGCACCACGACGTCACACTCATCGACCAGCAGCTGGGGCAGGTGGGGGTCGGTGATGTCCCCGATGATGACCTGGAAGCCTTGCTCTTTCAGGGGTTGTGCCTGGGCGTGGGTGCGGACCAGGCATCGCACCGCTGCGGGGCCGCGGGTGCGGGCGTAGGCGCGGCGGATGCAACCGCCGAGGAAGCCGGAGGCTCCGGTGATCAGAACAGTGTCCATGCTGTTCTCCTGGGTAAGAGACGGGGGCTGGGGCTTGGGTGTAGGTCAGCTGGCTGGTGGCCGGGCGGCTGCGGCGGCTCGGCCGGTTCCTACGGCCAGGGCGGCGCTGGTGAGGGTGGAATTGCAGGTCAGGGCGGTGGGTACGACGGCGTTGCCGGCCAGGTACAGGTTGGCCAGGTCCCAGACGCGGCCGGTGGTGTCGCAGACGGAGGTTCCGTCGTCGGCGGGGCCCATGCGTGCGGTGCCGGTGTAGTGCAGCGACGAGCCGGGTGGGGCGGGTTCACCAGAGGCGATGTCGCAGCTGCTGATCGCGTGGGCGGCGAGGCGCTGCAGGTCGCGGCCCTGCTCGATCAGGGCCAGGTCTGCTGCGGTGTAGCTGAAGTGGGCCCGGATGCTGGGCATTGCGCTGGAGTCGAGGCCGGTTGGGGAGAACTCGAGGTGATTCTCGGGCCGGATCTGGGTGGGGGTGTAGACCGAGATCCGCATCATGTGCCCGTCCGGGCCGTTGGTCTCCATCAGCTGCACGTGGGTCGGCTGGTCGGGTCCGCGGGAGGGGTACCAGTAGGCGCCGATGAACGGTTCGCCCACGGGCGCCTGCGGTGGCCGGTGGCCGGTGATCTGCAGTCGGGTGGGGTCCACGGGGACGGCCGCGGACAGGCAGGCGTGCTCGTTCAGGTAGCGCCCCAGGGCCGGCCCTCCGAGCCCGGAGGCCCACAGGAGCTGGGGCGTGCGTAGCGCGTCCGCTGCCACCACCACGGCCCGTGCACCGATCTCCCGCTCTCGCTCGATGTCCCCCGGCCCCCTGGCGCCGCCGCGTGAGCCGTTGTCGGCGCTATCGGCGCTGTGGGTGCCGGTGAGGTCCCGGACGAGCACGCCTACGGCTCGGTGGTTTTCGGTCACGATCCGGGTGCACAGGGTGTTGGTCAGGAGGGTGATGGCGTGGGGGTGGGTGGGGTCGAGTTCGGGCAGGATGTCCAGGGGCGCGGTGCGCGTGATCGGCCCGGGTGGGCCGGTGATGCCGGCCATGGGCATGGTCTGCACGCTGCGGTGCGGATCGGGGCTGGGCAGGACTGCTGCCAGGGCGGTGAGGATCGGCTGTGTGAAGGGGTTGGTGGTGTATCCGTCGACCGAGACGCGCAGCTGGTGCTGGGCTGCGGCGAGGTGCTCGTTCCAGAGGGCGGGGGCGATGCTGCGGACGAGTTCGGGGCCTGCCGGCCATGGGCAGGCGGCGGTCCAGTGGATGCCTGCGCCGCCGACGTTCCAGGCCATGACGGCGCCGGGGAACTGGCGCATGTCGTGGCCGGCGAAGTGAGCTGGGACCAGGCCGCCGCGCGCGGGCGACCACGGCGGGGGCGTCGTGTCCGGGGGTGTAGCTGGTTCGGTGGACGGCTCGCCGCGGGCGATCTGGCGGGCGGCGTTCATCAGCTGGTGGTAGGTCGCATCGAGCCGGGCCGGGTCGGTGGTGATCAGGTGCTCGCCTGCGCGTCGGCTCAGCTTCGCTCCGGCCTCGATCATGGCCACGCGCGCGTGCGGGTGGCGGTCGCGGTATTGCCGGGCCACGACGGCGGCGATGGGCCCGCTGCCGATGATGACCAGGTCGTAGACGTCATCAGCCTTGCCATCGTCGTCAGCCTTGCCGTCGTTGTTCGGCGAGCGCTGGTCGTTGGGGGTGCGGTGAGGCATGGGTGAAGGACCTCCGCGCGGGGTGGGGCGTTCCAGGTCGGTCGTGCAGTGGCCCGTTGGCGAAGTGGGGTTCGACGAGGTGACTTTCATCGGCTGGGGGCGTCTGCGGGGATGGTGCTGGTGGTGGCGCGGGTGATGAGGGAGGTGGTGGAGCGGCCGTCGAGGTAGGGCACGAGGACGACCTGGCCTCCGTGGGCTTCGACGGTGGCTCGTTCGGGAAGCTCGTCCAGGGTGTAGTCGCCGCCCTTGACGAAGATGTCAGGCTGGAGCTGGGCCAGGATGTTCTGCGGGGTGTCCTCTTCGAAGACGAGGACGGCGTCGACGCAGGTCAGGGCCTGGAGTACCGCGGCCCGGTCGGGGGCGGGTACGAGGGGGCGGGGGTGGCCTTTGAGGCGGGCCACGGAGGCGTCGCTGTTGATGCAGACCACGAGGCAGTCACCCAGGGTGCGGGCGTGCTGGAGCATGGCGACGTGGCCGCGGTGCAGCAGGTCGAAGCAGCCGCCGGTGGCCACGACGGTTCCGCCTTGAGCCTGGACCAGCGCAGCCACCTGTCTGTCCGCGTCCTCGGCGGTGTCCCCGAGCGGATCGCCGGGCGCGATGGGCCGGTGTTGCGCAGGGGTGCGCTGGACGAAGCGTGATGCGGCGTGCACGGCGCGGGTGACGGCGAGCGAGGGCAGGGTTCGGACGGCGAGCTCGGTGCTGAGGTAGCCGGCGAAGCGGTCTCCGGCACCGCAGGTATCGGCGATGTAGGCATGAGCGCCGGGTGCTGGTGGTGCGGGCACGGCCAGGGGGTCGGTGGTGGCTGCGCTGATCAGGACAGCGCCGTCGGGGCCCCGGGTGAGCGCTACGTGCCGGGTCTGCCAGAGCTGGGTCAGGTGCCGGGCTCGGGCGATGTCGCTGGCCAGATCGTTGCTGGTCAGATCGTCACTGGTTGGGCCGCTGCTGTTCGGGTCAGGGTGGCTGGCGGTGAAGTGGGCGGCTTCACGGCGGTTGGGGGTGACGACGGCGGTCCCGGGGACGGGTGCTGCGCCGCGGGGGTGGGGATCCCAGACGATCGGGGTGTGCTCGACCAGGCCGGCCAGGTGGTGGCGGATGCCGGGGTGGGTGCTGAGGCCGCGGCCGTAGTCGCTGACCAGAATCGCCGATGCGCTCTCCAGCGCTGCGCGGGCGGCCTCGGGCAGGGGGCCGGCTGGGCAGGTGGGGGGCGAGGTGGGGTGGGCATGGTCGAGCATGAGCATGGTCTGGCCGCCGGAGCGGATGCGGGTCTTGACCGGGGTGGGGGCCTGGGTGCCGAGATTGATGATGCTCACGCCGGCCCGGCTCAGTGCGTTCTGGATCGTGAGGGCGTGTTCGTCGCTGCTCAGGGCGGTGATGAGGGTGACGGTGTGCCCGTCCCCGGCGGCCAGAACAGCGGCCAGCGCGGCACCTCCCGGCGAAAGCTCGCGGCCGGGGCGGGTGACCACGGGGACGGGCGCTTCGGGGGAGATCCGGTGGACGTCACCGGTGAGGGTCTCGTCCAGGAGGGAATCGCCGAGGACCACCAGGTTCTGAGACCCCGCCTGCCTCACCGGCGCACTGGAACTCGCAAAACCCGTTTCCGGAGAGGCATTTTGGTCTCGCTCTGGCGCTGGCCGCGCGGGTCTCGCATCGGTGGGGGCGACGAGCGCGCTCGTGGGGATGATGGCAGCGGTTACCTCGAGGGCGGCGTCGATGGCTTCGCACAGGAGGTGCACGGCGACCAGGTGGCATTCCTGGACGTGGGCGGTCGATCCGGTGATGCAGATCGATTCGTCGCTGGTGGCGGCGGTGGGGTTGGGGCCGGGCCCGGTCAGGGCCCAGGTGCTCAGGCCCTGGGCGCGGGCCGCGGCGATGGCGGTCAGGATGTTCGGGCTGCGGCCGGAGGTGCTCAGGGTCAGCAGGACGTCTGCGGGCCGGCCGTGGGCGCTGACCTGGCGGGCGAAGGACTGCTCGTAGCCGTAGTCGTTGCTGATTGCGGTCAGGGTGGAGGTGTCGGCGTGCAGCGCCATGACCGGCAGGGGCCTGCGCTCGTGGCGATAGCGGCCGACGAGTTCGGCGCTGAGGTGCTGGGCTTCGGCGGCTGAGCCACCGTTCCCGGCAATCAGGAGCCGCCCGCCACTGGTGAGGATCGTCGCCAGGTGCTGGCCCCAGCGGGCCAGGCGCGCGGTGTCGATGCTGGCCAACGCGTCCATGTGAGCGCTGATGTGGGCATCCGTGCGGTGCATCATCTCTTCCTCTCCCTGATCTGACCTCGGCCAGACGCCGGCTCAGGGGGCAGGCGTCGTGATGGGCTCCTCGTGGGTGGTTCCTGCAGAGCAGGGGTCAGGCGCTGATCTCCAGCGTCTTCTGGGCTGTCTCCCACAGCGCCGTGGTCGCGGGTTCCAGGGGCTGTAGGGGGATGTCGTCGTGGTGGTCGATGCGGCGGACGGGGCCGACCGCGTCTTTCTTCCACTGCCGCTGGGACGGGGGCAGGGCTGCGGCTGCGCGGATGCGGGCCGGGTTGGCCGGGGGCAGGTAGGGCACGTCCAGGAAGGCCGCGACGCGCTGGGCCTGGGTCTCGGGGTCGTCGACGAAGGTCTCGCTAGGCACGACGATGTGCCGGGGCTTGCCGTGCTGGGCCAGGGTCGCTTCGGTGCAGGCCCGCCAGAGGGCCTCGTCGTTGCTCTGGACGCTCTGGAAGTCGGCGCCGAACATGTCGGGGTTGTCGCGGGCACGGCGCAGCAGCGAGGTGACCACGCCGGCCGGATCGCGCAGGAGGTGGATGAAGGAGGCGCCGGGGACCTCGGCCTCGATCTCGGGGATCGCCAGCACGTTGATCGGGGTCTTCTCCAGCCAGCCGACCGCCCCCGTGCCCGTGCCCGTGGCGAGCAGGTCCAGGGCCTGCTCCAGGCGGAAGTCATCCGGCAGGTCGGCGCCGACCGTGGCGCGTACGTGCTCGCGCACCCGGTCCATCGCCCGGGGGCGGGCCACCTGCCGGGTCCAGCCGATCGGGCCGTTGAGGATGACGGTCGCCGGGTGGCCGAGGTACCAGTTGGTGCTCTTCATCGTGGCGAGGTTGCAGGCCGCACTGATCAGGTTCTGGCTGACCGTGGTGCGCGAGCGGGGGCACCCCAGCAGGAAAACCCGCCGTGGGCTGGTGGTGGCTGCGTTCATGGCGTCGCTCGTTTCGTTTGTGGCGCAGGCTGCCTGACGGGTGCCGCAAGGGCTAAAAGGGGGCGGGGTGTCAGCGGGGCTGGAGGCGCTCGATGAGGGCCTGGCCGGCCCAGGGGCCGGTGTAGGTGAGGGCCTGGCGCTGGGCCAGGAGCTGATCGGCGAGGTCGGCGTAGCGGCGGAAGGCGGGGCGGTCGTCGTCCTGGCCGGGGTGCTCGGGCGCGGCGTTGACGTACAGGTCGCGGTACATCACCCCGGGCGTGCCCTCGTACTTGGTCATCACCAGATCGTCGTCGTGGATGAGGAAGTCGACGTCGGGCAGGGCGATCCCCTGCGCGGTGCAGGAGTCGGCGTCGATGATGATGCGGTCTTCGTGGGGGTGGGTGACGGCCAGGTAGGTCAGCAGGTAGTTCAGCGGGCTGCCCGGGTCGGCCAGGGAGAGGGCGTCCACGACCTGCAGGCGGCTGGCGCGGACCCCGTTGCGGGCCCAGATCTGCGTGCGGTCGTTCTCCCGGACGCCGTCCGTGGTCTTGGCGTACATGGCGGCGACCGCCGCCTCGTGCTGTCCCTCGCGCCACAGCAGCCAGTCCGGGCTACGGAAGGTGGTGTGGGCGAACGTCTCCGGCGGCGAATAGTGGAACCACCGCTGCTTCAGGCGTGTTTCCCGTTCCTCCAAGAAGGCGAAACCGCTCTTACCGATGAACGTCTTCACAGGGCCTCTCCCCGTCTGCCGAGCCGGTCAGCTGGTGATCAGTTGGTTGGTCAGGGGCTGGTGCGGTGAAACGTCAGGTGGCTGGTTCGGGGTGGGCTCAGGTACGTCCAGGGCACCTCGCCGTGGCCGGGCTGGGTGATGGCCGCGCTGCGGACGTGCATCTGTTCGCCCATCTGCGGGCTGTCACCGGCGTGGATCATGGCCACGGCGATCCCGGACAGCTCCCGCACCCGCGCGTAGGGGCGAGCCTCCTGCAGGCTGGGAGCGCCCGCGCCGTAGCCGGCCAGGAACTGCTCCCCCGCGCTGGGCGGGTAGCCGTAGTGCTGGATCCCCAGCACCAGACCCGCCAGGTCCAGGGCCCACGGGCCGTAAATGATGCGCTCGAAGTCGTTCAGGGCTCGCCCGCCTCGCCCGTGCATCACGTTGGCCGGCTGGTTGTCGCCGTGCACGATCCCCACGGCGCCACAGTCGCTGGCTGCCGCTGCGGCGTCGCGGGCGTCCTGCAGCGCGGTGGTGAGAGCGTCCTCGAAGGAGCAGGCCAAAGCGCGAGCACCGTCCAGAGGGTGGCCGTGGGTGCGGGTCAGGTCGTGAATGCGGCGCAGGCGGTCCTGAAAGACGCGGCCCGGATCGTAGGCGCGCCGGTGGCGCAGGTGGGCGCCGGTGCGGTGCAGAGATGCGGTCAGTGCTCCCCACTGGGCCGGAGTGAGCGGGGTGTGGTCCATCCATTCCCAGAACCCGACCTGCCCGTCAGCGGTGGTCACGGCCTGCGGGTGGCTCGGTGCGGCCACGGCCGCTCCGAGCTCGTGCAACTGCCAGACCAGCTGGTGCATCTCGGCCGGCGGGGTCAGAGCGTCGCTGTCGCGGGTCACCCGGGCAGCCAGCACGCTGATCTGGGGCTGAGCTGCTCCCCCATCACCATCGATGCCGTCGATGCCGTCGATGTGGTTCGTTCGCACGATCACTCGGTAGATCCCCGTGCGGCCCAGGGACACCGGTTCGGCGCTGATCAGCGCCAGCCCGAGGCGAGCCGCCGCGGCGCGGATCGCCCGCGCGTCGCAGCGTGAACGCGCCGACACCGCGTCGGCGCTCGGTCCCGTAGCAGCGTGCTGGTCGTAGGTGCTGGGGGTGGTCGGGGTCATTCAGATCACCAGGCCCGGGGTCAAGATCGTGGGGTTGTTGAGCATCTGCCACGGCCTGGTCACCGCGCGTGGGTCGTTCAAAATCGGCAGTTCGGTGAGGCATTCATTGAGGTAGGCCGGGCCCCGGTCGGCGTTCATGAGGGAGAAGCCGAGGAAGAGCATTTCCAGCACCTGGCCGGAGGCCTCGATCTGCTCCAGGCTGGGGCAGGCGCCGCCGGTGGCCGAGGCGTAGGCGCGGCGGGCGTGCTCCAGCAACGCCGGTGGGCCTTGGAACCGTCGAACGGCCAGGTGCAGCCAGGCGAAATCATCGGACCGGTTGCCCCAGCCGGCGTCCTGGAAGTCGATCGCCACCGGCCCGCCGGGTGCGTTGATGCAATTCAAGGGATGAAAGTCGCGGTGCACCAGGAGCGGGTGCGGGTCCAGCGCCAGCGCTCGGCCGGCCCGTTCCTGCAGCACCTGGGCAAACCGCAACCCCAGCCCACGCTGGGCGTGGAAGGGATGGCCAGGCCGGCTCAGGGCCTCCAGGAGGGCCTGAGCTCGCAGCCCGAACAGGAGGTTGGTGGCCCGATGTTCACGCAGCAGGGCCAGGGCCCGCGGTGTGGAGCCGAGCGTGTGCAACAGACCCAGGGTCTCGGCCCAGGCCCGGACTCCCAGCGCCCGGCCGGTGCTGGGAACGAACCGGGACACCGACACACAGGCCCGGCCCAGGTCGATCGGCTCCGGGTGAAGTACCGGCACGACCGGATTGCGCGACATCGTCCCTTCACGCACCAACTCCTCGGCGACGCTGTGCAGGAGGCGGGCGCGCGCGTGCTCCCACGCAAAGGCCTCCCGGGTGGCCTGGTCAGGGTCCAGCGCCACCTTCACCGCCACCTCGTCCACCTCCCCCACCTCGTCCGGGCACTCGGATTGCGGCGAGCCAGGCCTGCTCGGGGTAGAGGTCACAGCCGTGCGGACCACCTGCCGCAAGGGCCGGTCCATCAGGGTCGGGCAGCGCTGGAGCGGGCCGAGCGGGGTCAGGCCCACCTGGGGCAGGGCCTGGGCGACGCAGCCACGGACCTGCTGGAACAAGCTGGTGAAGGCAGGGACCTGGCTTGCGGTTCTACCAGAGCTGACCAGGCTGACGGCACTGTCGATGCTGACGGCACTGGTGCTGTCGAGGCTGGTCGTGTCCTGGGCCAGGATGAGCGGGGTGGATCCGGTCAGGGTCATGAGGCGCTCGCTGCCAGAGCTGCTGGAACGGGCCCACTGGTGGTGAGGGTGTTCAGGTGGGTACAGAGCTTGTGCAGGTTGGAGTCCTCAAACAACTGGAACCCAGCACGCCGCACACCCGGTTCCGGGTGGGTCATGGCCGCGGCCAGGCTGCTCAGCCAGTGCCGCGCGTCGGCCGGCACATCATGCCGCAAGGCCAGGTAGGCGGCCTCGTCACCGAAGTACCCGTAGTGCTCCCGAGCCAGGGGCCGCATCACGCTCAGCAGTTCCTGCCCGGCGTGCAGGGCACGGGCAGGATGCTCGGGCCAGGCAGCCCGAAACCGTGCCAGGGGTACTTCCACAGTTCCGAGGTCGGGAAAGAGTGTGGTGCGGGTGGTGCCGTGGTGCAGAGCATGGTGGGCCACGAAGGAGGAAGCCACCGCCTCCAGCTCCTCATCGGTGCGCGTCGACCAGTTGAGGGTGTGCACGGCGGTGCACGGCGCCGGATTGCGCCAGCGAAAGGACCCCATCTGAAACTCGCTACCGCGAGCCCAGTTCGCGAGCATCAGGGCATCGGCGCCGCGCTCGATGGACAGGCTCGGCACACCCAGCAGCGCGGCCAGGTGGGTGTTGGTCCCGGTGCCTGAGCCCACGCTGGAACAGATCCGCGGCAAGGACAGCACAGACGCGAACCCCCGCAGGCTGCGCGCCGACGGCAGGCGAAGGTCGTCGATCCCGGCCACCCGGTCCGAGCCGGCCTCCCGAACCACCGTCTCGATCATCACGGCGTTCGTCTCATCGCCCGGCTTGAGGGCCGAGCCGACCAGAAACAGGTGCCCAGGAAACAGCAGCAGCAGCCGGTTCAGGATGCGCCCGTGCTCGTGCGCCTGCAGAGCGTTGTCCACCTCCTTCGGTGCCCAGGTGGCGCGGGTGAACGCGTTCGAGGCGGTCGGGTTGTACACAATCACCGGGGCCTGCCCCGGGAACAACCGGGACAGAGCATCCTGCGAGGCCTCGACCTCAGCCGGTCGGAAGACCGGCGCAGTGGGCAGGACTGCCCGGCCGTTGGGCTGTGGGCGCGCGGATCGGAAGTAGTTCAGCTCGTCCGTGGTGCCACGCGCTTCTACCCGGCAGCCGGCGCGCAGCTCCCAGCCAGAGTCCCAGGTCAGCAGCATTCGGTCGGCGATGCCGGTCAGGCCACCAAGATCCTCCGGCTCGAACGGGCCCGGCACAACAACCAGGTCGTAGTGAGCGTCCAAGTAGGGTCCGATGTCCCGGAAGGTCCGCGAATCCAGGTGCTGGGCGAAGCGATCGTCCCGGTACAGGGGCAGGTACGCCGGGTGGGAAGCCAGATCGATGGTGGCTGCGGGGAAGGCCGTTCGTAACCACGCCAACCACGCCGCATGACGCAGGAAATCGCCGAAGTACCAGCGATCAGTGGAGTGCAGCCACAGGATCCGCTTCATGTTCGATTCGGATGAGATTCCCATAACCGCCTGGGATACGTCTTCCTGGCCCTCCATGGCTGGACCTCCCGTCAGAAATTTGAAATTTGTTGTCTCATAACCAAAATTAGGCACCCTCAAGAAGGCACCTGAGGGACGTTTCGACAGATCGCGCCAATTCGTCCAGACCCCTTCTGGGGCAGAGGTCGTTGGGCTTCTTGATCCGGTATCGGACGATCAGGCTTGGGTCGGGGAGCACAGGGGCCTGCGGCCGGCATGGGCTGGGACGCGGGGGTTGCCGACGAGGTGAGCTAGACGCAGCAGCTGCTTGTGCTTGATGTGGCAGGGCCGGCGCCCGTCGATGGTGATGCTCAGGCAGGCCGGGCCTTCGTAGGACAGGACGATGTCGTCGATGCCGAGCGGTGACGGGGGTCTCGCCTGCCATAGCCACGCAGCCAGGACGGAGCGTTGCAGGACGGCAAGGGTTCGGTTGCCTTGCCAGACGGTCACGAGATCCATGCGCACCTGCACCTCGACCTGGGTGCCCCGGCTCATCTGGTCGGTGAGGTGTCCTTCAGCCGCCGCGGCGGCATTGGGCCACTCTCCTTCCGGGGGGAGGAGTGTCAGGGTGATCCACCCCGTCTCCGCGGTGCCCGACCCCCCGGTGCTGTGCTGGACATTGAATCGTGGGTTCGACGGTTGTCCCGGGGCCAGTGACCTGGTAGGTGACTGGCCAGGCTTCCGACACCCGGTTTCCTGCTCTTCCTGGTGGGCGGCCTTCGCTGGTAGAAGCTGCGGCGCAAGCATGCTCGGCACCGGGCGGTCGTATATGTGGCTCATCGGTACCCTCCCTGGAAGACGTGGCAGTGGGTGTTCGGAATTCGCTGGGGAGGGGTCAGGCTGCTCCCGTAACCACGTGCATCTGCGTGGGACGGGGTCGGCCTTCCGCAGCGGCCTTAGTGTCGATCGGGGTCTGGCGAATGAGGATGATGGACGTCTGGCCCCGACACAGGACGATGAAACGGGCTCGTGCTGCGGTATCGGCGCGGGTCAGAAGGGTGTCGAGAAGGGCCTGCATGTCGGGCAGAGGCACGATGTCGAGCCCTCGGGCTTCCCAGTTACTGACGGTCCTTACGGCGATGCCCAGTTTCCCGGCGAACGCCACGATGGACAGGCGAAGGGCCATGCGCAGCGAACGCGAGAGCTGGCCGTTCCACTCGCCCACGGTGACCAGGTCATGTGCCTGCACCGCACAGGACCTGGCGCTGCTCGGATCCGGAGTGCCCACGAGGGCCGGCAAAGGGGAGACCGGTTGCGGTGAAACCGGTTGCGGTTGTTCAGTCATGAGGGCAGACCTTGCTGGGATTCGAGGTTGGGGGGCGTGCTGCGCCGAGGACTGGCCGGGTACAGATGGGTGATCCTTGGCGTCCGTGCGTGAGGGAGGCGACGGTGGCGGTGGGAGGCCCTGCCCGAGCGCCTACTTGCGAGCGTGAGCCATGCTGGCGTGGGACCCACATTCGGCTGCGGCCTGCAGAGTGCGCACGAACCGCTGGTCAAAGCGGCTGGTCTTGGCGTGCTGGAAGCGCGGCCTGGCCGCTTCCCAGTAAGCCTGTCCCGCCGGCGTACCCAGCAGCTCGCGGGCATTAGCCTCGAACCGCTCCCAGGACTCCGCGCCTGAGCGCAACATCAGCTGGTGGTACATCACCCAGCCGTTGATGCCCACATGCACCCTGCTGACGCCGGGGAAAATCTCCGTGCGCAGTTCATCGTCGGCCAGCGTCTGCTGCAGCAGCCGCAACTGGAGGTCGCGAGCTGCGTAGGTGACCTGGCAGCGGACCTTGCGGGCCTCGGAAGCAGCTACCGAGACTGCTGATCCCGCCACGATGGCGGTACCAGCAGCTATGGTCCACGATCGAAAATGCACGCGCACTCCCTTTGAAGAACCTTGAATATTTTGTTGGTCAACCATTGGGTGGGGTCGCCGGGACGGGTGGAGGGTGTCGGCGGGTGACTGTCACCCGTCCCGGCGCCTGTTCCAGGGGTGCTACCTACCCCTGGCCTGTGAGGTGCATGTGCACCGTGCGAGCCGCCCGGGTTGGTCTTCGACGCTGGGCGGCTGTGCTGGCCCGCCGGGCCCGGTCGACAGGGCGGCCCGTCCGGGGCCGCGCCGCGAGCTCGGTGAGGTTCCGACGCTCGGCCTCAGTAAGAAGCTGAGGTTCACACGCGCCGGCCACAGCGACGTGAACCTCACCCTGACCGGCAACGATCTGCACCGTGTGCCACGTATGGCACCGGCTCTCCTCAGCCCTCCAGCTGGCCAGGTGTTGCGCGAGCGAGTCCCCGTAGATTGAGGTGATCTCACTCCCAAGCAGAGTGACACGCACCATTTGTCGGCGAGGCTTGAACCGCAGCGTCATGTCAGCGCTGTCGCCGCGGTGGATGGTGATTCCGACCCCCGTGAACATGCTTGGGGCTCCTCCTGCAGACGGCGCGTCAGGCCAGGACGCTCTGACGGGCGTGCACCCGGCCGTCCTGGGGAGTGAGGTAGTCACGGTCGAACTCACCGCTCACCACGCCGTCCAGAAAGGCATCCCACTCCGGGAGCGTGAACGACAGGACGGGCCCCATCGGGTCCTCTCGATGCCACATCAGCGTGTTGCCGTTCTCCTGGTGCTCCACCGCCACGGCGTCCTCAAGGGTGAGGCCCTCGCCCTTCAGCGCAGCGATGGCGTTTCGCCAGTGCTCGAAGGTGAACCGCAGCCGGGGTCCGTCGGGGTCCTTGCTGTCACGCACGAGGGTGGCTCCGCCGACCTGGTGGAACACCTCCACGCAGGCCTTGCAGGTGCCGGACCTTTTAGCCTTGTACCAGCGGTCGAGGTCGACCATTGCGCTCTCCTTCATCATCCGGATGTCTCCGTAGCGCCCGGAAGGGGCGGGTGAGGTTTGGTTCCTGGCGGGGCTGGTGGCCGGCCGAGCCTGCGGTACGGGCCACCAGCCCCGATCAGTGCCCAGGCCGCGGTCGGCCGGGTGCCGGTCCGGCCTGGGTCTTTCGCAACTCGCCCCTGCTTCACGGAGGGATGTGCGCAGGGACGGCCCGCCCAGTGCGGCGGAACGGGAGTCAGGCAGCTCGAGCGCTGCAGGTGCCAGTACTCAGGGAGACCACTGAGCATCGGTGTAACCGTGAGGAACCCGCCCCCTGGCGAGGCGAGGCCGCGGCATCGGAGCCGAAGCTCCAGAGTTGGCCGTGAGGTACACGTAAATACCGGCTCGGTCCTGCGGCGCCGGCATCCACTCGGCGCCGACGATACCCACGATCTCCCGCAGCTCCCCCGGAACATCGACATCCGCCGGAACTACAGCGGGCGGGATGTAGACCACCAGCCGCACATCCAGCCGCTCAACCATCAGGGGCGGCACCCCGATCGCCTGCAGTCGCTCGGTCACACGCCGTTTGGCTTCCAAGGGGCTGAGCATCTTTACTCGCCTCCCTCAAGGCTCTACGTGCACAAGGCTTGGAAACCGGTCCCCGCCGCGAATCCCGAACTCGCGGCGGGGACCGGAGGTGCGCTCAGTGCCCCGCAGCGGCCCCGCCGGTGAAATGGAGCGGTAGCCAGGCACTGAGCTGTTTTAGGAGGTGCGCTGCTCCCCAACCAGAGCTCTTATTCGCTCTAAGGGCGGCAGCAGCGCGGCGGCCCTGTCGGCGGCCGGCCGCACGCTGTAACAGGGCCAGGTCAGTCCACAGAGCGTGCAGAAACCGGCCTCACTGCGGTGCTGAGCGTTGGTGCTTGGCGCGTTCATGGGCATCCCCTGCCGTGATCGCGGTGCATCGACTTCCTGCGTCCTCGGGTTCACCTTGATCGCGTTCCGTAAGTAGATCCGTCCGATCGGTGATGCGGTCCAGACTGCCTTGGGACGACCCAAAATGCAACGGTCCACGGGAGACATCTCTGTTGGAATGTCCCTGGGGGTTTCCACCCATGTGCCGTTTCTCAAGAAATGGTGTTTCATGTGGACCGTTGCGGAGGATCAACTGGGACAACGGGGGAGGTGAGTGCATGA
>NZ_JAJSOH010000053.1 GCF_021277265.1 Kineosporia rhizophila | reverse complement strand
CGGCAGCTCCGGCAGCTCCGGCAGCTCCGGCAGCTCCGGCAGCTCCGGCAGCTCCGGCAGCTCCACAGGCTCCACAGGCTCCACAGGCTCCACAGGCTCCGAAGACTTGCTCAGCTCCGGCGGCTTGCTCGACTCAGGTGACCTGCTCGACGCCGGTGACCTGCTCGGCTCCACTAGCCCCGCCGCATCGGCACCGGTGATTGGCGCCGACGCTCCGCTGTATCCCGTTGAACCCGTCTGGTGTCCCCCCACCGGCCCCGTCGACCCGCCACACGGCCTTCGGGTCGACCCCCGCCTGCTCGACCACGTGGCCTCGGTGGTGCGGCGGGCGCTGGGCGAGGCCCAGGGGGACGTGCTGGTCTTCCTGCCGGGGGCGGGTGAGATCGAGGGAGTGGCCCGGCGGCTGAGTGGCGTTCAGGTGCAACGGCTGCACGGACGGCTCAGCGCCCGCGATCAGGATGCCGTGCTGAGGCCGGGCGCGGTCGGGGCTGCGCGGCGGGTGGTGCTGGCCACGTCCGTGGCCGAGAGCAGCCTGACCGTGCCGGGCGTGCGGATCGTGGTGGATGCCGGTCTGGCCCGCGTACCCCGTACCGACCTGGCGCGTGGGCTGAGTGGACTGGCCACGGTGCGGGTGTCTCGTTCGTCGGCTCACCAGAGGGCCGGGCGGGCCGGGCGGGAGGCTCCCGGGCGCGTCTACCGTTGCTGGTCGGCCGCCGATCATGAGCGTCTGGCGGCCCACCCGGAGCCCGAGGTGGCCATTGCCGACCTCACTGGTTTCGCCCTGTCGCTGGCGGTCTGGGGTACACCTGATCCGGCCGGGCTGCCGCTGCCGTCGCAGCCCCCGGCCTCTGCGCTGACCGTCGCTCAGCAGACGCTGCGGGCGTTGGGAGCGATCGATACAAATGGACGAGTGACGCGCCGAGGCGCTCGGCTCACGTCAGCGGGGGTGCACCCTAGGTTGGCCAGGGCACTGCTCGACGGAGCGGAGTTGGTCGGGCCCCGACGGACGGCGGAGATCGTGGCGTTGCTCGCCGACGATTCGCTGGGCGGGGGTACGGACGATCTGGCGGCCGCACTGCGCCGCCTGCGGAGTGGGGACGGGGCGTCCGGACGTTGGCGGGACGAGGTACGGCGTTTGCAGGCTGCGATTCCGGTCGAGCAGTCGTCGGGATCGACGGCCCGCGTGTCCGACGATCTGGCCGCGGGCATCGTCATTGGTCTGGCTTTTCCCGAACGTATCGCCCGGTTGCGCCGCACCGGCGGCTATCTCATGTCTGGAGGTACCGGGGCCGAGCTCTCCCCCGGCTCGGGGCTGACCGGCATCGGATGGCTCGCGGTCGCGGTGGCTCAGCGGCAGGCCGGGGCACAGTCGGCGCGCATCCGGATGGCTGCGGCGATCGACGAGAGCACGGCCATGGAAGTGGGCGAAGAGCTCCTGCGCACCCAGGACGAGGTGGTCTGGCTGAAGGGAGACGTGGTGGCCCGGCAGCGCGATCTGCTGGGGGCGATCGTGCTGGCCGAGCGGCCGCTCAAGAATCCGGCGCCGCACCTGGTGCACGCAGCTCTGCAGGAGGGCCTACGGAAGGAGGGGCTGGGTCTGCTGCGGTGGACGCCGGCCGCCCAGAAGCTACGGGCTCGGCTGGCCCTGCTGCACCGCGCCTTCGCAGCGTCGGGCTCGTGGCCGGACGTCTCGGACGCAGCTCTGCTGGCCCGCGCCGAGGAATGGCTGACCACTGCCCGCAACCGTGCCGACCTCCAGCGCATCGACCTGGTGCAGGCGCTGCGCCTCCTTCTCGATCACCGAGCCATCACCCAACTGGACGAACTCGCGCCGGAGCGGATCGACGTCCCTAGTGGTTCGACCGTGACCCTCACCTACTCCACCGACGTGAGCGACCCATCCGACCCCGTCCTTGCTGTGAAGCTCCAAGAGGTTTTCGGTTGGCCCGCAGTGCCGCGCATTGCCGGCGGACGCGTGCCGATCGTCCTTCATCTGCTCTCGCCCGCCGGGCGGCCCCTGGCCGTTACGTCCGATCTGGAGTCGTTCTGGCAGAACGCCTATCCGGGGGTAAGGGCCGAGATGCGGGGGCGCTACCCGAAGCACCCCTGGCCTGACGACCCGGCCTCGGCGGTGGCCACGAAACGCACCAAGAACGCGGCGCGGCGTTAATTCGTTCGACGGTTCCGGGCCCGAAGAGTAACGTAGCCCCTTGTGTCTGCTGCGATTGATGACGTCCTCGGCTCGGAGCAGGAGTATCTCGCCCGGGCCCGCGCCGACCTCGAAACCATGCGGCAGCAGGTGCTTTCGCTCGATGTGCAGGGCGGTAACGCGGTCTCCGCGGAGTACCTGAGCGCAGCTCTCTACCACCGGGCACAGGCCCTGATCGACGATCCGGGCACCACCCTGTTCTTCGGCCGGACCGACCACGACGACGGCAACCGCTGGTACATCGGCCGCCGGCACGTGGCGGACCCGAACGGCGACCCGGTGGTGATCGACTGGCGGGCTAGCGTGGCCACCGCCTTCTACCAGGCCAGTCGCAACGACCGGATGGGCGTGCTCCGGCGCCGCCGGTTCGGCATCGAGCACGGTTCGATCACCGCCTACGAGGACGAGCAGCTCAGCGAACAGCTCAGCGACCAGTCCGAGACAAAGAGCCAGATCCTGGCCCACGAGATCGAACGACCGCGCGCCGGGCCGATGCGCGACATCGTCGCCACCATCCAGCCCGAGCAGGACGTCATCGTCCGGGCCGACCTGGACACGTCGGTCTGTATCCAAGGAGCGCCGGGCACCGGTAAGACCGCCGTGGGCCTGCACCGCGCGGCCTGGCTGCTGTACGCGTTCCGCGAGCGCCTGGCCCGTTCCGGCGTGCTGGTGGTGGGGCCCAACGAGTCGTTCCTGGAGCACGTGAACGCGGTGCTGCCCAGCCTGGGAGAGGCACAGGTTCGGCACGCGACGGTCGAGCAGCTCGTGGTCACCTCACCGGGCGGGGCCGAGACCCTGCTCACCGTCAAGGGTTCCGACACCCCTCAGGTCGCCGGGCTGAAGGGCGATGCCCGGATGGCCGAGGTGCTGCGGCGGGCGGTCTGGTCCGGAGTGGTCCGGCCCACTGAGTCGATGATCCTTCCCCGCGGGGCGCACCGCTGGCGGGTGCCGGCGTATCAGCTGGCCGAGATCGTCGAGGAGTTGCAGAACCGCGGCGTGCGCTACTCGGCCGCCAAGGACATGCTGCCGCAGCGTATTGCACACGCCGTGCTGGTCCTGATGGAAGAGGCCGGCGACTCCCCGGACGACCGGGTGCAGGATTCGGTGGCGCGCAGCCGCGAGGTGAAGAAGTACGCCGACTCGGTGTGGCCCACTGTGGATCCGAAGAAGCTTCTGCACTCGTTGTTCTCGGATCCTGAGGTGCTGGCCCGGCACGCCGAGGGCATTCTCACCGCCGAGGAGCAGAAGCTGCTGCTGTGGGAGAAGCCCTCCCGCACGGCCGGTTCGGCGAAGTGGAGCTCGGCCGACGCGGTACTGCTGGACGAGCTGACCGACCTCACCCGCCGCTCGGCCAGTATGGGGCACGTGGTGCTGGACGAGGCGCAGGACCTTTCGCCGATGCAGCTGCGGGCCGTCGGGCGGCGCTGCTCCACCGGTTCGATGACGGTGCTCGGCGACATCGCGCAGGGCACCACGCCCTGGGCCACCCCCTCGTGGGAGGTGACGCTGGAGCACCTGGGGCAGAGCGGCGCCGTGATCGACGAGCTCGACCGCGGATTCCGCGTGCCCGACGCGGTGATCCGGTACGCGGCCAGACTGCTGCCCAGCATCGCCCCGGGACTGAACGCACCGACGTCCGTTCGTGATTCGCCCGGCAGCCTGCAGATCGTGACCAGCGAGTCGGCCGCGCAGCGGTGGCCCGACGTGCTCACCGCCGTGCGCCGCTGCCTGGACGAGCTCGGCTCGATCGGGTTGATCGTGCCCGACTCGCTGGTGCCGACCGCGGCCGAGGAGCTGCGCGAGGCCGGGATCGAGCACTCGGTGCTCGGCCCGCACGGCAGCGAGCTCGACGCTCCGGCCGACGAGAACGCTGATCCACTGAGCATCCGGGTCAGCGTCGTGCCCGCCACCACGGCCAAGGGTCTGGAGTACGACTGGGTGGTCGTGCTCGAACCCACCCGGATCGCCGCCGAGGAACCGGACGAGCGCACCGGTCTGCGCCGGTTGTACGTGGTGCTGACCCGTGCCGTCACCGGGCTCACGGTGGTGCACCACGAGCCCCTGCCGGACGTCCTGGCCTGAGCGTTTCTGCCTACGGGCGGGCCAGTTTCGCGGCCCGGGCCCGGATGCCCTCGATCAGGATGTCCAGGCCCAGGTCGCGGTAGCCGGCCTCGTCGACCGGCCTGTCCACCAGGTCCTCGGCACAGATGATGATGTTCGGGTAGCGCTCCGGGGCCAGCGTCTGCAGCACCGCCTTCTTCTGCCGGGTGCGCAGGGCGATCTCCTCCTCGCTGTCGCGCAGCGCCCGCTCCCCCGGTTCCATCGTGACCAGGACGACCAGGTTGTGCAGCGCCTGCACCCCGATCGTGGCCATCTCGGTGCGGCTGAAACCGCCGTCGCGCAGGGCCGAGAAGGCGAACTCGCCGATGTTCAGCCCGGCCGAGGAGCCCAGGAACCGCTTGTGCACCAGGTCGGCGACCTCGGGGTGCCGGCTGAGGGCCTCGAGGATCGCGGCGAAGCAGTCGTGCAGCCGCACGTCCCACGCGGGCGTGTCGCCGGCCGGGTACGAGGGCAGCACGACCTCCTCGAGCACCTGCTCGATCACCCCGTCGAGCAGCACGTCCTTGTCCTTGAAGTGCCAGTAGAGGGCCATCGGGGTGACGCCGTGGTCGGTGGCCAGGCGACGGATCGTGACCGCGTCCAGCCCCTCGCGGTCGGCCAGGGCCAGCGCCGAGGTCACGATCGCCTCCCGGCTCAGCCGTTCCTTGGACGCCGCACTCCGCTTACCAGCCACGTTCTCGACTGTACCTCGTACAGGGCGAGTACAGGACGAGTACGGGCCGGGGCTTGCGAGACGCCTCCTGTACGCGGTACATGTATGTCGTACATGTACGCCGTACAGTCCTTCTTCGAGAGGTAGCGACGCCATGAGGCGTAGTCCCTGGTCGACCCTCACCGTGCTGGCCCTGGCCCAGTTCATGGTGGTTCTCGACGTCACGATCGTGAACGTCGCCCTGCCCGACCTGCAGGCCGATCTCGGCTTCTCCGTGGACAACCTGCAGTGGGTGGTCAGTGCCTACGTGCTCGCGTTCGGCGGATTCCTGCTGCTCGGCGGGCGGGCCGCCGACCTGATCGGCCGGCGGCGGCTGTTCATGGCCGGTCTGGCCCTGTTCGGCGTGGCCTCGCTGGCCGGTGGCCTGGCCGACTCGCAGGGCATGCTGATCGCCTTCCGCGCCGTGCAGGGTCTGGGCGGCGCAATGCTCTCTCCCGCAGCGCTTTCCATTCTGACCGTGACCTTCGCCCCGGGCCGCGACCGCAACATCGCCCTGGGCATCTGGGGTGGTCTGGCCGGACTGGGCGGCACGCTCGGCGTGGTCGCCGGTGGCTTCCTGGTGGACGGCGCGAGCTGGCGCTGGGTGTTCTTCGTGAATGTTCCGATCACCGTGCTGGTGGTGGCCCTGACGCCGTTCATCGTGCGGGAGAGCAAGGCCGAGAGCACCGGAACTGCGCGCACTTTCGACGCTCTCGGGGCGATCCTGGCCACCACTGGCGTGCTCGCCCTGATCTACGGGGTGATCCGGGCCGAGACGCTGGGCTGGTCCGACGTCGAGGTGATGGGTTCCCTGGCCGCCGCGGTGGTGCTGCTGGCCGGTTTCGTCTTCGCCGAGTCGCGTTCGGCCGACCCGCTGGTGCCGCTGCGGATGTTCCGCTCCCGCTCGCTGAGCGCGTCCACCGTCGCCCTCGGGCTCAACGGCGCGGCTTTCACCTCGATGTTCTTCCTGGCCGCGATCTTCCTGCAGCAGGTGCGGGGCGAGTCGGCGATCCAGACCGGCATGCAGTTCCTGCCGATGGGCCTGGCCGCGATCGTCGGGGCGATGTCGGCCTCCAGCGTGGTCACCCGGATCGGTACCCGCCCGGTGCACCTGGCGGGTGCGGCGATGAGCGTGGGCGGTCTGCTGCTGCTCACCGGCGCAGGCGCTTCCGGCTCGTACGTGGTCGAACTGCTGCCCGGGTTCCTGCTCTTCGGCTTCGGCATCATGTGGGTCGGTGTGCCGGGCCAGATCTCGGCGGTCTCGGAGGTCTCGCACGCCGATGCCGGAACCGCCTCCGGACTGGTGTCGGCGGGCTACCAGGTCGGCGGTGTGCTCGGTCTGGCGGTGGTGAACACGCTGTCGACGTCGCTGGCCGAGAGCCGTCTGACGGAGGGGGCCAGCCCGCAGGAGGCCCTGGTCGACGCCTTCCACCGCGGCCTGCTGATCGCCGCAGTGCTGGCCGCCGTGAACATCGGGATGGCACTGATCGCCCGGCAGCGGGTGCCGGACGCCGAGGAACTGAACGAGGCCGTGCCGGTCTGAAGATCGAATTGAGGACGGTTGCGGTCGCCTCAGCGGTGATCGCGACCGTCCGTCGAGTCTCGAGTCGGGTCTCGAGCCGGGTTCCGAACCCCTACGGAAAAGTTGTCCACAGCCCTCTCCGGCCCGGCGCCGAATCCGGATAACATGCCTGAATCCGTGCTCCGCCGGAGCCCCGAGCCAGGGAGAGCCGATGCCACGCCGGTCCCGACCGTCCTTGCCCGAAGCCGCCCGGCCGAGTGCACGTCGCGGTCGCACCCGTGGCCTGGCCGTGCTCGGAGCGCTCGCGGTCTGCGCCCCGCTGGCCACCTCGGCCTCTGCAGCTTCTGCGGCGAGCCCGGTTGAGCCCACCAGTGGGCCCACCGCGGCCCCGGCCCTGGGCACGGTCACCGGTCTCACTGCGCCGGAGAGCACGATCGCCGGCGCCACCGTGCCGGCCACAGCGCAGGATCCGACCCCGCCGGAGAAGCAGGCGGAGGCGATCGGCTACGGCGGCGCCGTCTCCTCGGTCGATCCGTATGCCACCAAGGTCGGGCTCGAGGTGCTGCGCAAGGGCGGTAACGCGGCCGACGCGGCGATCGCCACGGCGGCGGCGCTGGGCGTCACCGAGCCCTACTCGGCCGGCATCGGCGGTGGCGGGTTCCTGGTCTACTACAGCGCCAAGTCCAAGAAGGTCACCACCATCGACGGGCGCGAGACGGCGCCGAAGAGCTTCAGCCCCACGGTCTTCCAGAAAGAAGACGGCACCCCGCTCGACTTCGCCACGGTGGTCAGCTCGGGCCTGTCGGTCGGCGTCCCGGGCACTCCCGCGCTGTGGCACAAGGCCGCCGGCAAGCTCGGCAGCCGCAGCCTGAACGAACTGCTCGCCCCCGCCCAGAAGCTGGCCGAGCAGGGCTTCGTGGTCGACGAGACGTTCCACTCCCAGACCGCCACCAACGCCCAGCGCTTCGCCAAGTTCCCCGCCACCGCCGCGTTGTTCCTGCCCGGCGGCAAGGCGCCCGAGATCGGCGACACCTTCCGCAACCCCGACCTGGCCAAGGCCTACGGCGTCCTCCGCAGCCAGGGGGTCAAGGCGCTCTACCAGGGCGAACTCGGCAAGGCCGTGGTGCAGACGGCGCGGGCGCCGCAGACCACCGACGGCTCGCAGGTCCTCGCCGGGCAGATCACCGCCAACGACCTGAAGGCCTACCAAGCGCTCACCCGCCGGCCCACCGTCGGCAAGTACAAGAACCTCTCGGTCTACGGCATGCCCACCCCCTCGTCCGGCGGGATCGCGGTCGGCGAGGCGCTGAACCTGCTCGAGGCCTACCCGGGCAAGCCGCTGAGCAAGCAGTCCGACGTGCAGTACCTGCACCGCCTGGCCGAGGCCTCGGCCACCGCCTTCGCCGACCGCAACCGCTGGGTCGGTGACTTCGGCGGCACGCCCACGCAGCAGCTGCTCTCCCAGGGCTTCGCCGACGAGCGCGCCTGCCAGCTGTTCGACGAGCAGAAGGCCGCCACCCGCCCGGTCCCGTTCGGCCGGCCCGACGGCCGCTACGGCGACTGCGAGCTGCCGTTCGTGAAGCAGGAGGCGCCCCGCGACGACCACGGCACCACCCATCTCACGGTGGCCGACAAGTGGGGCAACGTCGCGGCCTACACGCTGACCATCGAGCAGACCGGCGGCTCGGGCATCACCGTGCCCGGCTACGGCTTCCTGCTCAACAACGAGCTCACCGACTTCAACTTCGCCCCGCTCACCGCCGGGGTGCCCGACCCCAACCTGCCGGGCCCGGGCAAGCGACCGCGCTCGTCGATGGCCCCGACCATCATCACCAAGGGCGGCAAGCCCTACCTGGCCCTCGGCTCCCCCGGCGGCGCCACGATCATCACCACGGTGCTCCAGGTGGCCACCGGCACGCTCGACCGCAAGCTCTCCCTGGTCGACGCCATCGCCGCGCCGCGTCTGTCCTCGCGGAACGGGGCCACGAGCGACGCCGAGCCCGGTATCACGGGTGGGGAGCTGGGCCCGGCGCTGACCGGGCTGGGGCACTCGCTGAAAGAGACGGCGGAGATCGGCGCGGCCACGGGTATCCAGTTCCTGCCGGGCAAGCGCCTCGTCGCGGCGGCGGAGCCGACGCGGCGTGGGGGTGGCTCCGCTGCGGTGGTCAGCGAGAAACCGGTCAAAGAAAAAGCCGGGCGCAAGTAGCGCGCCCGTTCTCAGCCCGCCAGAACTGCGTTCAGCAGGCCGGGCCAGCGCTGGTCCAGGTCGGCGCGCCGGAGCGAGAGCTGGCGTTCGCGGCCGGCCTGCACCGAATACGTGACCCCCGCCTCGCGCAGCACTTTCAGATGGTGCGAGCGGGTCGACTTCGGCATCTCCGGGCCCACCGAGGCACACACCAGTGGCGGCTCCCCCGTCTCCCACCGGGCGAGCTGGCCCACGATCTCCAGGCGCACCGGGTCACTCAGGGCGAAGAGCACCGCGGGCAGGTTCAGGTCCGCGACATCGGGGTGCTCGAACGTGGTCATGACGTCAGCGTAGTCCGGATCGACCCATCGTTCGACAATTGCCGAACGATGGGCCTACCCTGCAACGGTTCCATTGTCTTCGAACCGTCAGGTGGAGTCCGATGATCACGCAGTCCCGCCGGGCAGCCGGGTTCTGGCTCGTCGCCGTGACCGCGGTGGTGTTCCTCGCCGCAGCCAGCGCCCCTTCCCCGCTGTACGTCGTCTACCAGCAGGAATGGGACTTCGGGGCGCTCATGCTCACCGTGGTGTTCGCGGTCTACGCGGCGGTGCTGCTGCTCACCCTGCTCGTGGTCGGCGGTCTGTCCGACTTCGTCGGCCGCCGGCCGGTCATCGTCGCGGCGATCGCCCTGGAGATCGCTTCGCTGGCCGTCTTCCTGGTGGCCGACGACGTGGCCGACCTGATCGTCGGGCGCGGGCTGCAGGGCCTGGCCACGGGGGTGGGCCTGGGCGCGCTCAGCGCCGCGATCTCCGACCTGGCCCCGCCCGAGCGTCCGTCACTGGCGGCCGGGCTCAACGTCGCCTCCCCCACCTTCGGCCTGGCCTCCGGGGCCCTGCTGTCCGGCCTGCTGGTGCAGTTCGCCCCGATGCCCCGCACGCTGGTCTTCGACGTGCTCACGATCCTGCTCATCGTGCTGCTGGCCGCCTGCGCCGTGGTGCTCCCGGCCCCGTCCGAGCGTCGTCCGGGCGCCCTGGCCAGCCTGCGTCCCACTGCCTCGGTCCCGCCGGCCGCCCGCCGGGCCTTCCGCAACGCCCTGCCGGTGCTGATCGCGACCTGGTCGATCGGCGGACTGGTGCTCTCGCTCGGCGGTTCTCTCGCCGTCGGGGTCTTCGGGGTGGACAACCACGTGATCGGCGGGATCGTGGTCACGGCGATGGCCGGCTCGGGATCGCTGGCCGCCTTCCTCGCCCGAGCCCGGCCGGCCCGGGCCACCATGCTGTCGTCCTCGGTCGTGCTGGTGGCCGGCATGACGACGGTGCTGCTCGCGGTCACCGTGACCTCGCTGCCCCTGTTCTTCACCGGTCTGGTGATCACCGGCTACGGCTTCGGGGCCGGTTTCGTGGGCGCCCTCGGCTCGGTGGCCCAGCTGGCCCGGCCGCAGGAACGGGCCGAGCTCCTGTCCGCCGTGTTCGTGCCCAGCTACGGCGCTTTCGGTGGGGCTGCCGTGATCGCCGGGCTGGCCGTGCCGCAGTTCGGCCTGAAGCCCACCACGATGGTGTTCGGGGTGGTGGTGATCGCCCTGGCCCTGCTCGCCATCGCGGCCGAACTGACCGTTCGGCGACAGGAGTCGACTCACGAGGTGCCCGCGCTCGCAGTCGATCGCGGATAAAGACGCGGAAAGCGCCCCCTCGAAGGCCCGGAACGGCCAATACTTGCCTGCGTGGTAGCCACGGACGGGGTCGGCAGCGCACCAGACACAGCTGTCACTGCCGACCCTGCAGCCACCCCGGCAACCAATCCAGCCTTGCGTCGCCTGATCGCACCGCGCTCGATCGTCGTGGTGGGAGCCACCGACCGGCCCGGTTCCTACGCCGCCCAGACCCTGCTCAACCTGCAGCGGGCGGGGTTCGCGGGCGGACTGGTGGGAGTTCATCCGCGCCGCGGCGAGATCCTGGGAGTGCCGTGCCGTCCTGATCTGGCCGGGGCACTGGAGGTGCTCGGCGAGACAGCCGACGCGGTGGTCGTGGCCACCACTGCGGCGACCGTGCCGGACTACCTCGCCGAGGCCGGGCGGCTGGGCTGCGGTGGGGCGGTGGTGTTCGCCGGGGGCTTCCGTGAGAGCGGTGATCTGGGGGCCGAGCAGCGACTGGTGGCGGCGGCCAGGCGTTTCGGGCTGCCGGTGCTCGGGCCCAACACCAGTGGTCTGGTCAGCGCCCGCAGCCGGGCCCCGCTGTGGGGCGAGCCGGTCATGCTGCCCGCCCAGAACTCCGACCGACTGGACGACGGCATCGCCCTGGTCACCGAGAGCGGGGGCGCGGGCCTGCTGGCGCTGGCTCATCGGCAGGCTCAGGGCCTGCACACCGTGGTCTCGCTCGGCAACGCGGCAGTCGTCGACACACCGGCCGCCCTGAGCATTCTCGCTGCGACAGAAGGGGTTCGGGCGGTAGCGCTCTACCTCGAGCAGATCCCCGACGGCGCTCGGCTGGCGACGGCGCTGGCCGACTGCGCTCGGGCCGACGTACGGCTGGCGGTACTGCGCACCGGTCGCCGACGGGCGCCCGACCAGGTGCTGGACGCGCTTCTCACCGAGGCCGGGGCGGTGCCCTGCCGGGAGGTGCACCAGCTTCTGGAGACGACGCGGGCCCTGGCCCGGGTGCGGCGCACCAGCAAGGGCATCGCCGTGGTCACCTCTTCGGCCGGAGACGCCGCGCTCGCCGAGGACCTGGCCGGGGACGCCGGCGTCGAACTCGCCGAGCTGAGCGAGACCACGCGCAGGAACCTGACCGCGCGGCTCCCCCGCTCCGCCGTCGCGACCAACCCGCTCAACCACACCACCCATCTGTGGGCCGATTCCTCGACCCTCACCGAGATCACCGCGACCGTCGCCGCCGATCCGGGAGTGGGCGCCGTCCTCTATGTGCAGGACGAACCGCCCGGCCTGCACCCCGAGGACTCGGCCGAGTGGCTGGCCACCCGGGAGGGCGCCCGGCTCGGCGGCGCCCGGGAGGACGTCGACGTGCTGGTCGTGGCCGGGATGCCCGGCCAGGAACCGGTGGGGGCGGTGTCCGGCCTGTCCTCGGCCCTGGCCGCGATGGCCCAGTTGCGTTCACCGGCGCCGGATCCGCAACGCCTGGCCAAGATCGCCGCGGTGGCGGCGCTGGAGCCCGGACGTCGTCCGGCCAGCCGGCTTCTCGCCGAGCACGCCGCGAAGGCCGTACTCGACCAGGCCGGTGTCGACGTCCTGCGTCATGCCGTGGTCCCGCTGCCCGACAAGGACCGTGGGGACGAGGCGGCGGCCACCGCGGTGGCGCTGGCGGCCGCTCAGATCGGGTTTCCGGTGACACTGCGACTGTCTGTGCCGGGGGCCGGTTCCTCACCTGACACCCCCAGCCTGAGCAGCGGCGACAAGGTCAGCCTCAAGGTCTCCGAACTTCTCGCCGGAGCGAGCGACCTCGACGTCGTGACCCGTTGCGACACTGCATTTCTGGTGGAGGCCCTGGCCCGGCCCGGCGTGCCCCTGACGATGCTGGCCCACCGCGACGGCCCGGTCCCGGCCCTCACGATCAGCCTGGGCGGCGGCTGGGGGCAGGTGCTCGGCGAGACCCGGACGGTGCCGCTGCCCGCCGACGCCGAGCGCATCGCCCAGGCTGCGGCCTCCCTGCCCGGCACCAGCACGGCCGACCTCGAAGCCGTGGGCAAGGCGGCGGGCCGGCTGGCGAGGCTGTTCGTAGAGGGGGGCTTCGCAGAGTTCCGGGTCACCCTGACCAACGGGACGGCGGTGCGCGCCCAGGCCCGGAGCCTGAGCTGACCCCCGGTCCTTGGCGCGTTTCGGCTTCAACCCCGGACAGCTGTGCTTCCATGACGGGATGGCGGCGACAGATCAGGTGCCTCCGGCCAGTACCCGGGTCAGGATCGTGGAGGGAACGGCCGGACTGCTGGCCCGCCGCGGTCTGCAGGCCACTTCGCTGAACGAGATCCTGGCCGCCTCGGGGGCCGCCCGGGGCTCGATGTACCACTCGTTCCCCGACGGCAAGGAGCAGGTGGTCTCGGAGGCGCTCGGCCTGGCCGGGCAACGTACCCGGGACTGGCTGGAGCGCTGGGACGGCGACTCGGCCCTGCAGGTCACCGAGCGCTTCCTGCACGCCTGGCGCCTGCTGCTGTCCCGCTCGGACTGCGCGACCGGTTGCGCAGTGGTCGCGGTGACCGTCGCGGCCGACTCCAAACGTCTGCTGGACGACGCGGCCGAGGTGTTCCGCGGCTGGCGCACCCGGCTGGCCCAGCTACTCGAACGCGGCGGCCTTTCCGCGGAGACGGCTCCCGGCTTCGCCACGCTCCTGCTGGCCGCCACCGAGGGGGCCGTGGTGCTGGCCCGGGCGGAGCGCAGCCTGGAGCCGTTCGAGCTCACCGCCGAGCAGTTGCTCGACCAGGTCAGGGCGCTGCTGCTGCGTGAGCTGCCTACTCCCTGAGCCACTGGGTTCGAAGGGCTCAGGGAGTAGGCGACTCGTTCAGCTGGCCTTACTCGTTCAGCTGGCCTTACTCGTTCAGCTGGCCTTACTCGTTCAGCAGGCCGGCCCGCCGGAGCGCATCGGCGAGCGCCGTGTCCGGCACCGAGGCACCACCGCGTCCACCCGAACCACCTCGGTTACCGCGGTTCTGGCCACCTTGACCGCCTTGGCCGCCACGGCCCTGGCCACCGGAACCCTGGCCACCGCCGCGCTGACCGCCGCCCGGCCGGGGCCCGCGGTCGCCACGGCTACCCCGGTCACCGCCGGCCCGCTCGCCGCCGCGGGAGCCGCGTTCACCCCGGCCACCGTTGGGCGCCCCGACCTCGTCGTCCAGGCGGAGGGTGAGCGAGATCCGCTTGCGCTCGACGTCCACCTCCATGACCTTCACCTTGACCACGTCGCCGGGCTTGACCACCTCGCGCGGATCCTTCACGAACTTGTGCGACAGGGCGCTGACGTGGACCAGGCCGTCCTGGTGCACGCCGATGTCGACGAAGGCACCGAACGCGGCCACGTTGGTGACCACACCCTCGAGCACCATGGCCGGCTTCAGGTCGGCCACCGTGTTGACGCCGTCGGCGAAGACCGCCGCCTTGAATGCCGGCCGCGGGTCGCGGCCGGGCTTGTCCAGCTCGGCCAGGATGTCCTGCACGGTGGGCAGACCGAAGGTCTCGTCGGCGAACTCGTCGGGCCGCAGCTTGCGGATCAGCGCCGTGTTGCCGATCAGCGCGGGCAGGTCGACCTCGGCCTTGGTCAGGATGCGCCGCACCAGCGGATAGGCCTCCGGGTGCACCCCCGAGGCGTCGAGCGGGTCCTCGCCGCCCTGGATGCGCAGGAAGCCGGCCGACTGCTCGAACGCCTTGGCGCCCAGCATCGGGACCTTGCGCAGGGCGGCCCGGCTGCGGAAGGGACCGTTCTCGTCGCGGTAGGACACGATGTTGCGGGCCACCGTCTCACCGATGCCCGAGACCTGGCGCAGCAGCGGGGCCGAGGCGGTGTTCACGTCGACGCCGACCGCGTTCACGCAGTCCTCCACCACGCCGTCGAGCGAGCGGGCCAGGGAGGACTCGGGCAGGTCGTGCTGGTACTGGCCGACCCCGATCGACTTCGGGTCGATCTTCACCAGCTCGGCCAGCGGGTCCTGCAGGCGGCGGGCGATCGAGACCGCCCCGCGCAGGCTGACGTCGAGGTCGGGCAGCTCGGCCGAGGCGTAGGCGGAGGCCGAGTAGACCGAGGCGCCAGCCTCGGAGACCACGACCTTGGTGAGCGACTGGTCCTTCACCCGGGCGATCAGCTCACCGGCCAGCTTGTCGGTCTCCCGGGAGGCGGTGCCGTTGCCGATCGCGATCAGGTCGACGTTGTGCGCCCGGCAGAGCTTCTCCAGCACGTCGAGCGACTCCGACCACTGGCGGCGCGGCTCGTGCGGGTAGACCGTGCTGGTGGCCACCACCTTGCCGGTGCCGTCGACCACGGCCACCTTGACGCCGGTACGGATGCCCGGGTCGAGGCCCATCGTGGCGCGGTTGCCGGCCGGGGCGGCCAGCAGCAGGTCACGCAGGTTGGCGGCGAACACCCGGATCGCCTCCTCCTCGGCGGCCGCGCGCAGCTGACCGCGCACGTCCAGGCCGAGGCTCACCGAGATCCGGGTGCGCCAGGCCCAGCGCACCGCGTCGATCAGGAACTTGTCGCCCGGGCGGCCCTGGTTGCTGACCTCGAACCGGTGCGCGATCGTCTGCTCGGAGGCGCTCAGCTCGCCCGGGGCCGGCGGCGGGGCGTCGTCGGCCTCGAAGGTGAGGTCGAGGATCTCCTCCTTCTCACCGCGGAACATGGCCAGCACCCGGTGCGAGGGCAGCTTGGTGAACGGCTCGGTGAGGGCGAAGTAGTCGGAGTACTTCGCGCCCGCGGCCTCCTTGCCCTCGCGCACGGTGGCGGCCAGCTGCCCCCGGTTCCACATCCGCTCGCGCAGGCCACCGATCAGGTCGGCGTCCTCACTGAACTTCTCGACCAGGATCGAGCGGGCCCCCTCGAGCGCGGCCGACACGTCGGCCACGCCCTTCTCGGCGTCGACGTACTGCTCGGCGACCACCCGCGGATCCTGCGTGGAGTCGGCCAGCAGCCCGGTGGCGAGTGGCTCCAGGCCGGCCTCGCGGGCGATCTGGGCCTTGGTGCGGCGCTTGGGCTTGTAGGGCAGGTAGATGTCTTCCAGGCGGGACTTGGACTCCGCCTCGCGCACCTGCGTCTCGAGCTCGGGCGTCAGCTTGCCCTGACTCGCGATCGACTCCAGGATCGCCTCGCGCCGCTTCTCCAGCTCGCGCAGGTAGCCCAGCCGCTCCTGCAGCGTGCGCAGCTGCGCGTCGTCGAGGGTACCGGTGACCTCTTTACGGTAGCGGGCCACGAACGGCACGGTCGCGCCGTCGTCGAGCAGCCCCACCGCGGCGACCACCTGCCAGGGCTGCACCTGCAGCTCGTCGGCGATGCGCTGTTCGACGCTGACTGTCACAGATCTTCCACCTCTTGCTGATCTTGCCGGGGGTGCTCTTCAACGGCCACCGCAGACTCTAGGGGGTAGCACCGACAGGTTGCCGACTCGACGGGCAGCGCCTCGGGGATCAGCCCCGTCCGCCCCGGATCAGGTACCCAAATCCGCAGCAACCCCGCCGATCCGGGCCCCCGACCGAGCACGTCACCCGTTCGGTGGGCCGGACCGGGAATACCCGGCCGTCCTTCCAGCGCTCAACCGCCAGTTAGTTGCCGTTCGCAACGAACCCCCATCATGGGAGCGGCACCGACGCTGTTGCCCGGTTGAACGAGAACACAGCAAGAGAATGCGGAGTAACACCGTCATGGCCGCGGTCGAATCGTCGAGCCCCCCACCGTCCACCCCCGAAGCCCACCCCCGTCAGGGCCTGCTGATCGCCGGTCTGGCCATGGCGGTGATGACCGTCTCGCTGCTGCAGACCCTGGTCGTCCCCGTCCTGTCCCGGATCGCCCAGCAGCTCGACGCCGACCTCACCGCGGCCGGCTGGGTGCTCACCGCCAACCTGCTGGCCGCCGCCGTGGCCACCCCCGTGCTCGGGCGGATGGGCGACGTGTACGGCCGTCGTCCGGTGATGCTCGGCATCCTGGTCACCGTTCTGGTGGGCATCCTGCTCGCTCTGTTCACCAGCTCGCTGCCCCTGCTGATCCTGGCGCGGGTGCTGCAGGGCGCCTCCTACGGCCTGTTCCCGCTCTCGATGGGCGTGCTGCGCCAGGAGGTCCCGCCGCAGCGCCTGACCCAGTCGATGGCCCTGGTCAGCGCCACCCTCGGGGTCGGCGGCGTGGTCGGCCTGCTGGTCACCGGGCTGCTCACCCAGGGCGAGGCCAGCTACCGCCGGCCGTTCTGGTTCGGTCTCGCGATCACCGTGATCGCACTGGTGATCGCCTGGTTCACGCTGCCCCGCCGGCGTCCCGACGGTCACACCACCAGCGTCGACTGGCTCGGTGCGGGCATCCTCGGCGCCGGTCTGGTGCTGCTGCTCCTGCCCATCTCGCAGGGCCGGAGCTGGGGTTGGGGTTCGCCGCTGACCATCGGCCTGTTCGTCGCCTCGGTCGTGGTCCTGGCCGTCTGGCTCGTGGTCGAGGGCCGGCTGAAGCAGCCGCTCGCCTCGCCCCGTCTGCTGGCCGAGGGCGGCGTCGCGCGGGCCAACCTGGCCGGTCTGCTGATCGGCTTCGGCATGTTCGCCTCGTTCCTGGGCATCACCGACTTCGTCCAGACCCCGGACCGGATCACCGGTTACGGCTTCGGCGCCGACGTCCTGGCCGCCAGCGCCGTGTACCTGCTGCCCGGCGGTGTGGTCGGGGTGCTGGTCTCCCCGCTGATCGGCGGGCTGGTGCACCGGATGGGCGGCAACCGGGCCCTGACCATCGGCGCCACCTTCGGCCTGGTCGGCTTCGCCGGGATGGCGCTGTGGCACGAGCAGACCTGGCAGATGATCCTGTTCGGCATCCTCGTCCAGGTCGCCGTCACCTTCGGCTTCGCCACCCTGCCGGCCCTGCTGGTGCAGGCCGTGCCGCCGGCCGAGACCGGGGTGGCCAACAGCGTGAACTCGATCATGCGCTCGGTCGGCAGCGCGGTGGCCAGTGCGCTCACCGTCAGCCTGCTCACCGCGATGCTCGACGACACCACCGGCCTGCCCACCGAGGGCGCCTACGTGCTGATCTTCGTCCTGGGCGGCGCCGCGTTCGGCATCGTCGCGGTGATCGGCCTGCTCGGTGGTCGCAGCCGTAAACCGGTCTCGCCGGAGGAAGAGCGTGAAGAGGCGGCGGTCAGCCTGGCCGGCGAGTTCTCTTCGGTGTCGGGCCTTTCCCGCTGACCTGAACCACCTGAACCGCAGGCGCTGCGGCCCTGGCTCTCGAGCCGGGGCCGCAGCGTTTTTTGTGGGTAAGAGCTTGTGGACGCTCGTGAGCACCGGACGCGGTCGCGTCGGGTTTGCGAGCATGGGGGCATGCTGGACGAGACGGGGATCGCCGCAGTCGAGGAAGTCGTCCGCCGCACCGCCACCGAGGTGGTGGTGCCGCTGTTCGGGGCGTTGGCCACCGGCGACATCGAGGAGAAGGCTCCGGGCGACCTGGTCACCGTGGCCGACAAACGCGCCGAGGAGTACCTGACCCGGGAACTGACCCGGATCGTCCCTGGTTCGAAAGTGGTCGGTGAGGAAGGCGTCCACGCCGACCCGGACGTCCTTGATCTGCTCCAGGGCCCGGACCCGGTCTGGGTGATCGACCCGGTGGACGGCACCGAGGCCTTCGCCACCGGTTCGCCCCGGTTCTCGATCATGGTCGGGCTGGCCCAGCAGGGCCGGCTGCTGGCCTCCTGGATCCACGCCCCCGTGCTCGGGTTCATGGCGACGGGCAGCGCGCGGGGCGCCTTCGTCGACGGCGAACCACTCCGGGTGGCCCCCGCCGCCGACCAGCTCCGTCATCTGGATCTGGTGCTCCCCCGCCCGCGCTGGTGGCCCGAGCCGCAGCGGCCCAACTTCCACGCGCTGTTCGCCACCGGGGTCTCGTCCACGTTCTTCGACTACGCCGGGCTCAACTACGTCGACCTGGCCGCCGGCCGGCACACCGTCATGCTGCTGCCCTGGGAAGCGCCCTGGGACCACGCGGCCGGGGTGCAGCTGCACGAGGCGGCCGGCGGGGTGGTGATCGGTATGGACGGAAACCCGTTCCAGGTCGGCGGCGGCAACGCTCTACCCATGATTGCCGCGCCCGACCGGGCCAGCGCCCTGCTCGTCCGGGATGCCCTGCTGGTGGACCAGTGATGCTCAAGGTCTGTCTGAACGGCTCGCGCACCGCGTCGGAGCATCCCGGGCTCCCCGTCAGCCCTTCGCAGCTGGCTCGGGCAGCCAAGGAGGCGGTGGAGGCCGGGGCCGATGCCGTGCACCTGCATCCACGGGGCGACGACGGCCGGGAGTCTCTGCTGGCGGTGGACGTTGCAGCGGCGGTGACCGCCGTTCGCGAGGCCTGCCCCGGTGTTCCGGTGGGGGTCTCGACCGGGCTGTGGATCACCGCGCGGGACGTGCAGACGCGGGCCGAGCTGGTGCGCGGCTGGGTCGTGCTGCGCTCGGCCGAGCGCCCCGACTTCGCGTCGGTGAACCTGTCCGAGCCCAGCGCGCTCGAACTGGCCGGGATCCTGCACAACACCGGAATCGGCGTGGAGGCAGGAGTCTGGACCACCCGCGACGCGAAGCAACTGCTGAGCGAGCCCTTGCCCGGTCTGCTCCGCGTGCTGGTCGAGATCATCGGCGTACGGCCGGAGAACGCGGTTTCCGAGGCCGATGAAATTCTTGGACAGCTCGGCCGACCCGAAGCGCTCGGAGTGCCCGTGCTGCTGCACGGTGAGCAGGCGGCGTGCTGGCCGGTGTTGCGGCACGCCGCCGCCCGCGGCCTGGACACCCGGATCGGCCTGGAAGACACCCTGACCGGACCGGACGGCGAACCCGTCACCGGGAACGCCGCCCTGGTCCGCAGCGCAGGAACCCTTATTCGGCAGGGCGGACGGGGTGGGCCTTCAGCCGGTCCGTAGGCGCGTTCTCCGGGAAGTGACAGGCCACCTGCTGGTCGGGGGCCTTGTGCTCCAGCGGCGGCTCCTGGACCTTGCAGATCTCCTGCGCCTTCCAGCACCGGGTGTGGAACCGGCAGCCCGAGGGCGGGTTCAGCGGGCTCGGTGCCTCACCGCGCAGCCGGATCCGCTCCCGGTCGGCACGTACGTCCGGGTCGGGCACCGGCACGGCCGAGAGCAGGGCGTGCGTGTACGGGTGCATCGGCCGCTCGTACAGCGCGTCCCGGTCGGCGATCTCGACGATCTTGCCCAGGTACATCACCGCGACCCGGTCGGAGATGTGCCGCACCACCGACAGGTCGTGCGCGATCACCACGTAGGTCAGGCCGAACTCGTTCTGCAGGTCCTCCAGCAGGTTGATCACCTGGGCCTGGATGGACACGTCGAGCGCGGAGACCGGCTCGTCGGCGATCACCAGCTTGGGCCGCAGGGCGATCGCCCGGGCCACCCCGATGCGCTGGCGCTGACCGCCGGAGAACTCGTGCGGGTAGCGGTTGTAGTGCTCCGGGTTGAGCCCGACCAGCTTGAGCAGGTCCTGCACGGCCGGCTTGATCTTGTCCTTCGGCAGGGTCTTGTGCAGCCGGAACGGCGCCCCGACGATCGAGCCCACGGTGTGCCGCGGGTTCAGCGACGAGTACGGGTCCTGGAAGATCATCTGCACGTCGCGCCGCAGCGGGCGCAGGGCCCCCCGGGACAGGTGCGCGATGTCCTTGCCCTCGAGCGTGATCGAGCCCTCGGTGGGCTCCTCCAGCCGGGTCAGCAGCCGCCCGGTGGTGGTCTTGCCGCAGCCGGACTCGCCCACCAGGCCCAGGGTCTCGCCCTGGCGCACGGCGAAGTCGAGGCCGTCCACGGCCTTGACCGCGGCCACCTGACGGCGGAACACCGCTCCGCGGTTGACCGGGAAGTGCCGCTTGAGGCCCTTGACCTCGAGCAGCACCTCGTTGTTCTCGAACTTGCCGACGTTGCCCTCTTCGGAGGGGCTCTCGGAAACCGTGGTGCTCACAGTCTCGGTGACACCTCCTCCGACCAGATCTTCCGCCGTACTTCGGCGGGCAGGTGACAGGCCACGCTGTGCCCGGGCTTGCCCGGGGCCGCCTTCAGTTCGGGCACCTCGGTGAGGGCCCGGCCGTCGGTCTGGTCGTCGTAGCGGCAGCGCGGGTTGAAGGCGCAGCCGGACGGCAGGTTGATCAGGCTGGGCGGGCTGCCCGGGACCGGCAGCAGACGCTCGGCCCGGACCCGGTCCATCCGCGGCATCGAGCTGAGCAGGCCCCAGGTGTAGGGGTGCTCGGGGGCCTTGAAGATGTCCTTCACCGGCGCGTGCTCGACCGCCTTGCCGCCGTACATGACCAGCACGTCGTCGGCCACCTCGGCGATCACGCCGAGGTCGTGGGTGATCATGATGACCGCGGAGTTGAACTCCTGCTGCAGGCTGCGGATCAGCTCGAGGATCCCGGCCTGCACGGTCACGTCCAGCGCGGTGGTCGGCTCGTCGGCGATCAGCAGCTCCGGGTCGCAGGCCAGCGCCATCGCGATCATCGCGCGCTGGCGCATACCGCCGGAGAACTGGTGCGGGTAGTCGTCCACCCGCGAGGTCGGCTCGGGGATGCCGACCCGGCCCAGCAGGTCGATCGCGTGCTGCCGGGCGGCCTTCTTGCTGACGTCGTTGTACAGCCGGTACGCCTCGATGATCTGGGCGCCGACTTTGTAGTACGGGTGCAGTGAGGACAGCGGGTCCTGGAAGATCATCGCCATCTTGCGGCCGCGCAGCCGGCGCACGAAGTCGGCGCTGGCCGAGACCAGCTCGTCGCCGTCCAGCCAGATCTCGCCGGAGACCCGGGCGTTCGTGGTGCGGTGCAGGCCCATGATGCCCATGCTGGACACGCTCTTGCCCGAGCCGGACTCACCGACGATGCCCAGGGTCCGGCCGCGTTCCAGCGAGAACGACAGCCCGTCGACCGACTTCACCAGACCGTCGTCGGTCGGGAAGTGGATCCGCAGGTCCTGGACGTCGAGGAACGGACGCCGGCGCTCGGGTTTCGGTGCCTCGGCGGGCATGTCGATCAGTTCCTGTTCCATGGTTCAGAGCCTCACCCTCGGGTCGACCACCGCGTAGAGGATGTCGACGACCAGGTTGGCGAGCACCACGAAGGTGGCCGCCAGCATGGTCACCCCGAGGACCTTGGGCAGGTCGTTGCTGGAGATCGCCTGCACCGTGTAGGTGCCCAGACCGGGCAGCGAGAAGGTCGACTCGGTGAGGATCGCGCCGCCGATCAGCAGGCCCAGGTCGAGGCCGAAGATGGTGAGCACCGGGGTCAGCGTGGAACGCAGGGCGTGCTTGAGCACCACCGTACGCTCGGCCAGGCCCTTGGCCCGGGCGGTGCGGATGTAGTCCTCGTTCATCGTCTCGAGCATGCCCGCCCGGGTCAGCCGGGCGTAGCCGGCCGCGTAGAGGAAGGCCAGCGTGCACCAGGGCAGGACCAGCGAGTAGGCCCAGTCGAACGGGTTCTCGGTGATCGGGGTGAAACTGCCGCCCGGGGGGAAGATGTCGAGCGTGTAGCTGAACACCGACAGGGCGAGCAGACCGGTGAAGAACACCGGCAGCGAGACCCCGGCCAGGGCCACCGCCATCGCCGCGCGGTCGAACACCGTGCCCCGGCGCAGCGCCGAGAGCACGCCCACGCCGACACCGAGCAGCACCCAGATCACCGCCGCGCCGGCGGCCAGCGACAGCGTCACCGGCAGCCGGTCGAGCAGGTCCGGCAGCACCGCGTTCTGGTCGATGAACGAGAACCCCAGGCAGGGGGCGGGACAGTCGAGCGGTGCGGGGCCGCCCAGGTCGTACTCCCGGCCCGCGAAGATCCCCTTCACGAAGGCCAGGTACTGCTCGTGCACCGGGTCGGTGAAACCCAGCTGCACGGCACGTTCGTGGACCTGCTCGGCACTGGCCGACTTGCCCACGTAGCGCGAGGCCAGGTCGTCGGCACTCGCCCCGGCCAGCCTCGGCACCAGGAAGAAGATCGCGAAGGTGATGAAGCTGACCAGGCCGAGGATGACGACGGCGGCGGCCAGACGCCGTGCGATGAACGCGGTCACTGCTCAGTCCTTTCCGGTCGCCGCCGTCGGTGCATCATTTTCTCGGTACTGCCTTTCAGTCCTGCGCCACGCCGAGCGCGGAGTAGTCGTAGCCGTCGTAACCGCTGCTGACGAACACGTTGGTCAGCGTCTCCGGCCGGTAGAGCAGAACCTTCGCCCAGACACCCGGGTACACCCAGGCGCCCTCCATGACCTTGGCGTCGATGTCGGCCCAGGTCTGCTGACGCTTGGTCTCGTCGGTCTCGTTGACCGCGGCGTCGATCATCTTGTCGATCTCCGGGTCCCGGACGCTCAGGTTCGAGGCGCCACCGGTCTCCCGGATCACCCGGCTGTCGACCAGCTGGGCGAGGAAGCCGTAGCCGTCCGGCCAGTCGGCCGCCCAGCCGTTGGCCAGCAGACCCAGCTTCTCCTTCTTGGCGAAGGACGGCTTGCCGGCGTAGAGCGCGAAGTAGTCGCTCTGCGGGTAGGGCTTCAGCGTCACCTTGATGCCGACCTTGGCCAGCGACTGCTGCATCGACTCGGCCGCGGCCTTCTCGGCCGGGCGCTCGGCGCGGTAGCTGTAGCTGGTCTCGAAGCCGTTCGGCTGACCGCAGGCGGCCAGCGCCTCCTTGGCCTTGGCCTCGTCACCGGTGGGCGCGCTGACCGGGTACGGGTCGATCTTCTGGGCACCCGGGATGGTCTGCGGCAGCAGCGCGGTGGCCACGTCACCGCCGCCGATCTCGCCACCGAACGCGGTCTGGTAACCGGTGCGGTCGGCCGCGTAGATCACGGCCTGGCGGCACTCGAGCTTGTCGAACGGCGCGACCTCGCTGTTGATCGAGGTGAACCAGGTGCGGTTCAGCGGCGCCGAGTCGGCCAGCTTCTTCTGCTCCGGGTCGGCCAGGACCTGGGCGCGGGCGGCGGAGCCGACACCGAGCTGAGTGACCGCGACGTCGATGTCACCGGACATCAGCCGCTGGTCGAGGTCCTCCTTGTTGACGTTGAGCGCGACCTCGATCTGGTCCGGCAGGGCCGGGCGGACCTCGTCGGTGCTCTCGTCCCACTGGTCGTTGCGGACCAGGGTGAAGCTCTTGCCGTCCTGGTAGTCCGAGAACTTGTACGGACCGGAGGAGACGATCTCCTCCTTGTACTTCGAGCCGGTGTCGGCATCCTTCGGCACCGGGGCGGTGGCCACCAGGCCGGCGAAGTAGTCGAACCCGCTGAACGGCTGGTTCAGCTTGAAGACGATGGTCTTGTCGTCGGGGGTCTCGATCGAGTCGAGGGTGTCACCCTTGTAGACCGAGAAGCCGTCCTTGACGCCCTCGAGGAAGTCGTTGAAGTACGTCGGCCCGTGCGGGAACGTCTCCTTGTCGAGCTGCCGCTCGACCGCGTACTTGATGTCCGCGGAGGTGATCGGCTTGCCGTCCTCGAACTTCACGCCGTCCTTCAGCGTGTACGTCCAGGTCTTGGCGTCGTCGGAGGACTCGCCCAGGCTGGTGGCCAGGTCCGGCACCAGCTCGGCGCCCTCGGCGCCCGGGGCCGACTTGAAGGTGACCAGCGTCCGGGAGTAGTACCGGGCGAAGTTCCAGGAGTAGCCGTAGTAGGTGTCGCCGGTGTCCAGCGAGTCCCACTCACCCTCGTTCGCGTAGCGCAGGGTGCCGCCCTTGGCGTCGGACGCGTTGACGACCGAGTCGACCGCCGCGTCGAACTCGGCGCCGGCCGAGCCGTTGCCGGAACCCTCGCTGGACGAACTGTCGTCCCCACCTCCGCAGGCAGCCAGACCCATGGTCAGGGCGGCAGCCGCGGCGACGGCGCAGATCGTGCGCCTTCTTCTCATCTGTGGACCACCTTCACTAGTCGTCGAGCTCTGGTCGCAGTCAGCGGGCGCGCGGGTCGAGGGCGTCCCGCAGACCGTCGCCGAGGATGTTGAAAGCCAGCACGGTCACGAAGATCGCGATGCCGGGGACGAGCATGAACACCGGGTCGACCCGGTAGTAGGTGGTGGCGTCGGAGAGCATGCCGCCCCACGTGGCGGTGGGGGCCCGCACGCCGACGCCGAGGTACGACAGCGCGGCCTCGAACAGGATGTTCGTCGGGATCAGGAGCGTGGCGTAGACCAGGATCGGCGCGGCCAGGTTGGGCAGCAGCTCGCGGAACAGGATGTACGGCGTGCGGGCGCCGAGACTGCGCGCCGCGTCGACGAATTCCCGTTCGCGCAGGGACAGCGTCTGCCCCCGGACGATCCGGCCGATGTAGGGCCAGTTGAAGAACCCGATGATGAAGATCAGCAGGGCGATCCGCAGCGCGTCGCCGCTGAGACCGAACGCGGCGTCCGGCACCACGCCGGCCAGGGCCAGCGCGAAGACCAGCAGCGGGAAGGCCAGGAACAGGTCCATCGTGCGGGAGATCAGGGTGTCCACCCAGCGGCCGTAGTAGCCGGCCACGACCCCCAGCACGGTGCCGATCAGGACCGACAGCACGGTCGCGAGAAACGCGATGAGCAGCGAGATCCGGGCACCGTAGACCACCCGGCTGAACAGGTCGCGGCCGTTCAGCGGCTCGACACCGAGCAGGAAGTCGCCGCTGATGCCGCCCCAGGGACCGATCGGGGTGGACAGGTTCGGGTCGATCTGGTCGGGGTGGAACTCGTTCGGGGGGTGGCCGAGCAGCTTCACCACCAGCGGCGCGAAGATCGCCAGCAGGATCAGGAAGAGCACGACGACGCCGCCGGCCAGGGCCCAGCGGTCGCGCTTGAGCCGCAGCCAGGCGATCTGGGTGAGCGAGCGCCCCTGGACGGCCACCCCGCCACCGGCGAGGACGGCCTCCGGCTGGGCTTCGGTGGCACCCCCGGGGACATCGAGTGGAGCGGTCATGCGGGTACGACTCACTTTCTGGACCAGCGGATCAGGGCGGATCAGGTGGGATTACTGAGCAGGCAGAGACGCTTGGAGCAGAAGAACAGGTGGACCGTGACGCCGGCCCGGGATGAACGGTCCGTGGCGGTAGGCGGAAAACTTCCTGCTACCCGCGGATTTCGGTGCACGTTAGTCATTCGGACGGCGTCTGGCCAGTAAGGTTGCCCTTACTTCGGCCCATATGTCAGTCCTGTGGGCCTCCTGTCACCCGATTGTGATGAATCGGAAAAACGGACGACACCGGAGGGACCCGGGCCGTAACAATCGGAGGCGGGCACCGACGGGCGCACCTGGGCACAGCCGGGCGACCGGCGGACCTCGGCCGACACTGGACCAGCCTGGCTCATTCGTTGAGCGAAACCGCCTCGCCCGTCCGGGAAGGCGCCCGTCCCGACTCCCACCGCGCGGTCAGACCGGTTCGGCCAGATCCGCCACGATGCGGTCGATCTCGGCCAGCGCGTAGGCCGCGATCCGGCGCTGCCCGGCCTCGGCCTGCGGGTCGGTCTCCTCCAGATCCCCGATCACGATGATGTTCTCGTCGTTCAGGGTGGTGGCCGGGCCGGTGTAGTTGAAACTGCCGATCACCACCAGTCGTTCGTCGATCACCATCAGCTTGTGGTGGAGCTTGCGCACCCCGGTGCCGGGCCGGTTCTGGTGCAGTTCCACCCCGGCCGCCTTCAGCGGCTCGGTGGCCGCCCAGCGCTGCACCCCCTGGCCGCGGTCGAGGACGCCGCGCAGCCGGTCCAGGGCGGGCGCCAGGCGGATCATGGTGTCGTCGATGCCGGACGACTTGGCGAAGGTGAACATCGCCCAGTCGATGCTGGTGGCCGCCTTCAGCATCTGCTTCATGATCTCCATCTCGGGCCCCTGACGGGGCGCGAAAACCGGCTTGACCCGCACTTTTCCGAGCCGGAACTCGACCGGCCGGGGTTCCACCCGCTCGTGCCGGTCACCGAACGTGCCGGCCCGCATGCGCTCGAACTCGGCCAGGTAGGTCCGGGCCGCCGTGCGCCCGTAGAGGATCGCCACGTGGTTGAGGTTGTTGCCGGTGACCCCGGCCGACTCCTCCTGGCCGGGAACGTTGGTGCCGGTGTCGGTGCGGGTGAAGTTGGCCGACCCGGTGAGGACGGCGGCCGACGGCTCCCCCGGGTCCCGCACGATGAACTTCTGGTGGAAGATCGCCGGGTTCAGGTCGGTGACCACGTCCACCCCGGCCCGCAGCAGGGCCGCGTGGACGACCCGGTTGGTCTCGTGGTCACCGGTGAGCGACCACGGGTCCCCGGAGGGGCGGGACTCGAGGAGGTAGTCGCCCTCCAGGATCACCCGGACCTGCAGCCGGGCCGCCCGGGCGGCCAGGACCGCCTCGGCCACCGGCCGGGAGTCCAGTTCCTGCACGGCGACGGCCAGGCTGCGTTTGGCCCCGCCGACGAAGTCCCGCACCACGGAGTCCAGGTCGTCCGGCCCACCCAGCACCGACGGCCCCATGAACAGTTCGATCCCGCCGACCTTGATCCCCATCCGGCCCTCCCCCCGGCCGCGCGGCGGACCGCCACGCGGTACAGGGGCCATCACACACCCGTGGCCGGGCGCACGGCCGGACCCGGGCCGGTGCGATCGCCGAGCGGTTGGGCCGGACCGGGCCGGGTGAACCGGGCCTGAACAGCGCGGACACGAGGGCCCGGACGGCCGGAAGTCAGTGGAAAGCAGGTTTCCGCTTCGCTACCGTGTTCCGGAAATCCTTCTCCACTTTTACCCGGGGACCTTCATGTCATCCACGCAACCCGGCCGTGACGCGGCCGAACCCGACTACGGCAGCCCGGAAGGGAGCCCGGGACCCGGCACCCCGGCCACCGGCTCGAACGGCGGCCCCCAGGATCCGTCCGGGCCCGCGAAGCCGGCCACCGACCCGCAGGCCCTCGACCGCGGCCTGCTGCTGGTGGCGGCCTGCGTCGTGCTCGGCGCGATCATGTCGATCCTCGACGTGACCGTGGTCAACGTCGCCCTGCCGCAGCTGGTCAACGACTTCGAGTCGAACCTGGCCACGATCCAGTGGGTGGCCACCGGCTACACCCTGGCCCTGGCCACCGTGATCCCGCTGACCGGCTGGGGCGCGGAGCGGTTCGGCACCAAGCGCCTGTACATGACCTCGATCTTCCTGTTCGTGGTCGGCTCGGTGCTGTCCGGCCTGGCCTGGAACGACACCTCGCTGATCTTCTTCCGGATCCTGCAGGGCCTGGGCGGCGGCATGGTGATGCCGGCCGGGATGACGATCCTGACCCGCGCGGCCGGCCCGCAGCGGCTCGGCCGGGTGATGGCCGTGATGGGCGTGCCGATGCTGCTCGGCCCGATCCTCGGCCCGATCCTCGGCGGCTGGCTGGTCGAGGACTTCAGCTGGCGCTGGATCTTCTTCATCAACGCCCCGATCGGCGCCCTGGCGCTGGTGATGTGCTTCCGGATCCTGCCCAAGGACGTGCCGACCCCGGGCCACCGCCTGGACTGGCTGGGCCTGGCCCTGCTCTCCCCCGGTCTGGCCCTGCTCATCTACGGCCTGGCCGAGTCCTCCGAGGAGGGCGGTTTCGGGCACGCCATCGTGCTGGTCCCGATGCTGGCCGGCGCCCTGCTGCTGGCCGCGTTCGTGGCCCACGCCCTGCGCCGCGGCGACGACGCGCTGATCGACCTGCGGCTGTTCACCAACAAGGTGTTCGCCGCCTCCTCGGTGACCATGCTGCTGATGATCATCTCGGTGTTCGGCGGCATGCTCCTGCTGCCGCTGTACCTCCAGCAGGTGCGCCTGGAGGGCGCTTTCGACACCGGTCTGCTGCTCGCCCCGCAGGGTGTGGGCGCGATGATCGCGATGCCGATCGCCGGCACCCTGGTCGACCGCACCGGCGTCGGCCGGGTCGCCCCGGTCGGTCTGCTCTGCGTGGCGCTCTCGTTCGTCGGCCTCACCCGGATCACCGCCGACACGGGTTACTGGGAACTGTCCGGCTACCTGTTCCTGATGGGCGTCGGCATGGGCTTCTCGATGATGCCGCTGATGACCGGGGCCATGCAGACCCTGCGCCGCAACGCCGTGGCCAAGGCCAGCACCACCCTGAACATCATCCAGCAGACCGGTTCCTCGATCGGCACCGCGGTGATGGTGGTCATCCTGACCGCCGCGATCAGCGACCGGATCCCCGGTGCGGGCTCGATGGGCCCGGAGAGCGCCGGTGCTGCCACCGACGCGCAGGCCCCCGACCCGGCGGCCGTGCAGCAGATGCTGAACCTGATGGCCGAGGCGTTCGGGCACACCTTCTGGTGGGCCGCGGGCATGGTGGCGATCGCCTTCGTGGTGGCGCTGGTCCTGCTGCCCAAGCGCAAGCCGCAGCTCAGCGAGGAGGACTCGGCCGAGATGCAGGCCCACATGATGATGGGCTGAGAACCAGCTGGGCAGCAGTCAGGCAACAGTCAGGCAGGCAGCCGGAAGCTCGCGATCAGCGAGTTCAGCTCCTGCCGCAGCGAGGCGATCTGCTGGGCACTGCCGGTGCCCTGCTGCATCGAGCCGGCGGTGGTCGCGGCGGCCTGGGCGGCCGCCGCGATCGACCCGGCGATCTCGGTGGAGCCGTTGGCGGCCTCGTTCACCCCGGAGTTGATCGCCTGGGTGGTGGCGCTCTGCTCCTCCACCGCCGAGGCGATCGTGGCCTGGTACTCGTTGATCCGGTTGATCACCGCGGCCACCGACTGGATCGACTCCCCGGCCTGGATCGCGTCGGCCTGGATGGTCTCCACCCGCGCC
>NZ_JAJSOH010000052.1 GCF_021277265.1 Kineosporia rhizophila | reverse complement strand
CGGGGTGCTGTCGGCCACCAGCATCACCGGCGGGACCCGAAGCTCTCCCTCGGCGATCCGGACCCGGTACTTCGTGCGCCCCCAGGAGACCACCACGCCTGTGCGGCCGGCGTACTTGCCGGCCCGATCGGTCAGGCGGACACGAGTGCCGGGCCGCAGCTGCTGAGCCAGGGCCAGCACCGAGGGATGGTTGCGCCCACCGCCCAGGGCCTCGTCCATGTCCAGCTGAGTCTGGGCAGCAACGGAGTTCCTGGTGTCCGCGAGCTCGACCAGGTGGGCGACTTAGGTGGGGAGCATGGGGATCGAGATGTCGCCCATGGTCCAGGTGATCAGCTGTTCGGGGTCGAAGGTCGGCGTGCAGGTGAGGCAGCTGGAGGGCCTGCTTGGACGCTTGTCTCGCTCGACCTGGTGGCCCTGCGGGCAGGTGCCGGTGAAGCGGCCGGGGAGTTGGGGCAGGTCGTCGGAGTAGCAGCGTTCGGGGGTGGCGCCGATGGCAGTTGTCGTGGCTTTCCAGACCTCGTCGTGGCCGTGGGTGGGGCCGACGAGGGCGTGGGCGATCTCGTGCAGGATGGTGTCGCGGACCTCGGACTCGGGGTGGATCTTCGTCAGCGGGATGCTGAGGGTGATCACCTTCTGCGAGAACCGGCAGGAGCCGGCTCGGCGTCTGGCGCGGTCGAAGCCGAGGGTCCAGTCGAGGAGGTTGTGCTCTTCGAGTAACTCACGAGCCAACCGGCTGGCCGCACCGAGATCCATGGGACAAGTATCGAGGTTCGTGCGGCCGACCCCGATAGGCCCGGGTGGTGTGATGGTTCGCCGGGACCGCCGCCTCAGTCGAGCAGATGCCGGATGTCCTCCGCAGTCAGCGCACTCGAACCCATCTCCTCGCCGGCCAGCACGCTTTCGGTCAGGGCGCTCTTGCGGGCCTTGAGGGCCATCACCTTCTCCTCGATCGTGTTGCGGGCGACCATGCGGTAGACCATGACGTTGCGGGTCTGGCCGATGCGGTGCGCGCGGTCTACCGCTTGTGCCTCGACGGCCGGGTTCCACCAGGGGTCGAGCAGGTAGACGTAGTCGGCCTCGGTGAGGTTGAGACCGGAACCGCCGGCCTTCAGGCTGATCAGGAAGACCGGGGCGCTGCCCTTGCGGAACCCGTCGATGACGCGGGCCCGGTTCCTGGTCTTGCCGTCCAGGTAGGAGTATTCGAGGCCGGCCTCGTCCAGGCGAGCGGCCGCACGGTTGAGGAAGCGCGTGAACTGGCTGAACACGAGAACGCGGTGACCCTCGGCGGCGATCTCGGGAAGCTGCTCCAGCAGGGCGTCGATCTTGGTGCTCGGGACGGCCTCGTGGGCCGGGTCGATCAGGCTCACGTCCAGGGCGGCCTGCCTCAGAAGGGTGAGGGAGCGGAAGATCTCGAAGCGGTTGCGGTTCAGGTCCCCGAGCAGGCCCAGGACTTTCTGCCGTTCGCGCTGGAGGTACTTCTGGTAGATCTTGCGGTGGCGGGGGAGTAGCTCCAGTTCGACCGTCTGTTCCTGGCGGGCCGGAAGGTCAGCGGCCACGAGGTCTTTGGTGCGGCGCAGCATCAAAGGGGCGATGCGGCGGCGCAGCTGGTCGAGTTTGTCGGCGTCCTGCTCTCGTTCGATGGGTGTGCGGTAGTGCTCGGTGAACCGTTCGGGGCGGGGGAACAGACCGGGGGAGGTGATGGAGAACAGCGCCCACAGCTCCATCAGGTTGTTCTCCATCGGGGTGCCGGTGATGGCGAGCTTGAAGTCCGCGCGCAGTTCGCGGGCACAGCGGTAGCCGGTGGCCTGGTGGTTCTTCACCGACTGCGCCTCGTCCAGCACCAGCCCCGCCCAGTTCTGCTCGGCGTACTGGTCGAACTCCAGCCGGAACAGCGTGTACGAGGTGATCACCACGTCGGCGCCCTGCACGGCGGCGGCCACGTCGTGGCCGCGGCGGGCGTTGGTCGAGGTGATGGTGGCAACGGTGAAACCGGGGACGAAGCGGTGCGCCTCCTGCTCCCAGTTCGGCACCACACTGGTCGGCGCCACCACCAGGAACGGACGATCGCTCAGGCCCTGCTCACGAGCGTGCAGGAAGAGCGCCAGCGTCTGCAGCGTCTTGCCCAGGCCCATGTCGTCGGCCAGAACACCGCCCAGGCGATGCCCGAACAGGGTTGCCAGCCAGCGAAAACCGTCTTCCTGGTAGGGCCGCAGGGTGGCTTCGAGACCGGCCGGAAGCTTCGCTTCGGGCAGTTCCTGGGCACGGCTCAGAGCCTGGATCGAAGCGCGCCACGTCTCCAGCTCCCCGGCGATCACCCCGAGCTGCTCGAGTTCGTCCCACGTGCTGACGTGGAAGCAGCTGAGCCGAACAGTCCCGGCCGGCGCGTCGAGCATCTCCCGCGACTCCGCGATGAGCGCTGCGAGCTGGTGAAACTGCGGCCGGTCCAGGGTGAACCACAGGCCGTTGGCCAGGAGCAGTTCCGTGTCGCCGCGGGCGAGGGCGACGAACACGTCCTCGAACGGGACCGGCTGGCCGTCGATCGTGATGCTCACGGCGAGATCCAGCCAGTCCTGGACGCCCCCGCCGGAGGCGTCGCTCGCGGCGAACTCGAAGACCGGTTCTTCGTCGCTCTGGCGATATTCCGGGAACTGGCCGCCATCGACAGCCAGGCGCACACGGACGTCCGTAAGCTCTCGTAGTTGTGGGATCGTCGTGCCCATCAGCCGGGCACTGGTCATGCCCTGAACGGTGCTCTGCGAAAACGGAACTGGTCGATCGCCCACGAGCTGCAGTATCCCCGGGAGATCGTTCAGCAGTGGGGTGATCCCGGCCAGGATCCGGGTTTCGGCCGGGGTATCGCGAATTGAGGACGATGGTCCTGGCGAACGCTGCAGGCTCTCGTAGCGCTCGGTGTCGCCGATGCGGTACGACCAGGCCCAGTCCAGCCGCAGCCGGTGATCCCCCAGCGGGGTCACCGTGAGTTCCAGTACCGGCGGCTGCGCCTGCGGCAGTACCAGGGACTCGTCCGCGCTGACGACCTCGACGTGCTGGGCCAGCTGGGGGTAGAACGCGGACAGGAAGCGGTCCTCGTCGGCCGCAGGGATCGGCGGCACCGGACCGCGGGAGAGCTGCCAGAACAGCTCGGAGGGTGGCTCGCCCAGCGGGGCCAGACGCAGACCCTCGCCCGGGCCGGGTACCCAGGCCACTCCGTGCGGGGGATCAGATATCGGCAGGTAGGTAGAGGCGACGCGCTGCCCGCCGCTCTCCAGCACGGGCTCGATCACCAGACCGGCCTCCTGCCGGTGCATATAGAGCCGCGCCGCCACCGGATCGGTGTGCACGTGGACGGGGGCGGCGGCGCGGCCCTCCATCACCAGGGGGATGCCGGCCTCGTCGACCTCGCGCAGCAGGTCCCAGACCCGGCGGCTCACGATCGCGTCGAGGAACAGGAACTTGTCCTGCCAGCCCGCCTGATGGGCGGAGGGCAGAGCATGCAGTTCTTTCAACAGACGACGCTGGTCGCGGGGAACCGTACGCAGGTCGCGTTCGGGATAGGCCAGGGACATCCAGGACAGACTTCCCCGTACCCAGGTGCCGTTACGTCCGGGCACGACCAGCCGTACGGACAGCTGAAAGCGCGGCCCGTTGGTGAGCTCGAACTGCAGTGCGACGGGTGGCTCCCCCTCGGGCGGGGCCAGGTCGGTCGCCGTCCGCGGTCGACTCGTCGCGGGCTTCGCCTTGTCGCTGAGGGCGCTGGTGAGCGCCAGCTCCCACGCAGCCGGGGCTCTGACCTTGGGCGGTGCCGGCTGGCGGGTGAGGGCAGAGCTGCCGTTCAGGACGCCCTCATGGGTCAGGATCAGGGCGGCGGCGTGCGGGCAGAACTCGTCGTCACAGGTACACGACCAGGCGTTGATGTCCACGCCGCCGTCGCGCTGCCTGCGGATCACCGCCACGGCCTCGAAGTCGCGTCGGCCGTCCCGCACAACACCGCGAACGACCCCACCCGGCGCCTTGGAGCGCACCTGACCCACCTTGCCCGCGCGCACCAGGCGCCGGGCCCGCATCAGGGACGCCCGGCCGACCATGTCACTGAGGACGATCTCCACGCCGGTCAGCGGCAGGACAGCCAAGGTGGAACTCCCGGGTCGGTTGCAGAGGCCAGGATACTGGCGGTCACTGGCCGTCCTGCACGGTTTGGTCAGCTCCCCCCTTGACCTGGCAACAGCGAGGAAGAAAGACGTCTGGCGGGTAGGTCGCCGGCGCGCCCGATGAGGCCCGCTCCACCCGGAGAATGGGCACATGACCTCGCTCGCCGATGCCGTACTACCCCTGATCCGGACCCGCGCCGACCTGCACCGCTGGAGCGCCGCCAGCGAGCACGGACGTCAGATGCACCAGGCAGTCGACGTCCTCGAGGCCGCCGTCCCCACGACCGCGCCCGGCGAGGTCTACACCGTCGCTCACAAGGCTCTGGCCTCAGCCATCACCGTGATCGCCCGGGCCGACGACTCCTCCGGAATCATCGGCGACGCCTGTCGTCGCCTACTCGCGCTGCACCCGAAGACAGCGGCCGCGGCCAAGGTGCCGACGGCCCGGCTGGTGGACTGGATGATGAAGTTCCAGTTCGAGGGTGAGGTCGACTACTTCGAGCTCGACCCTGTCGCCTACGCCCCTGCGCTGGGCGAGACCGGCATGAAGACCTACCGGGCCCGGCTGAACGCGATCCGCGACCGGCTGGGTCCCCGGCCAGCCGACCGGTGGGACAGCAGCAACCGTCGTGAGTGGTTCGTGCTGGAGTGGAACGACAGCCGACTGGCGGTGTTCGACCACGACGTCGAGGCCATCATCCGCACCCATGCCAGGGACCGGAAGGTCGCGGCCTGGTACGAGGACACTGCCGAGGCGCTCGAGGAGATCGGCGAGATCGACCTGGCCATCGACTGGGCACGCCAGGGTATGGACTTCGGCCCTGGCCACCAGTCGCAGGCGTGCGGCGAGCTGTGGTGCCGGCTCCTGAGCCAGCACCGCCCCCACGAATGGTTGGGAGCCCGCCGAACCGTCTTCGACCGGTGGCCGGAACACTCCACCGCGGCCCGGCTACGTGAAGCGGCCGGTACTGCATGGCCGCAGCATCGCGAGCACGTCCTGGACAGGTTGGCGTCCACGCCGTCGGACGCGGTCATGTTCGCCCTGAGCACGCTGAAGGAACCCCGGCTCGCCTGGGACCTGGCCAATCAGCTCGCCTTGAGCGACGGCCGGACCTGGCACGAGCTGCTCAAGACCTACGAGAAAATTGACCCGATCGCCGTCCTGCCCATCCATGCCCGGCTGGTGGCGGCTGATCTGCGCGAGGCCGATGCCAAGCGCTACCGGTCCGGCGCGCGGCGGCTGGTCACCATGCGCCGGCTCGCCGCCGGTACCGACCATGCTCACGAGGTCGACGACCTCGTCGCGCAGCTGCGTGACGAGCATCGCCGGCGCCCGCGTCTGCAGCAGGAGTTCGACCGCGCCGGGCTTCCCTGAAGGTGGTTCGTGGTTGAACCGGTTGGGTTCCAGGCTCTAATCCCAGGTTGGTTCGGGGCAGAACGACCGGGCCAAGCTCGCCCAGGAGGGCTGCAAGGGTGACTGCCTCGCGGACGGTCGCCTTTTCTTGCCGGGCCTGGACGAACTGCTGCCGAGGACCCTCCGGGCCGCTGCGCTTGCACTTGGCGAGAAGACAAGATTGCCCCGTTGATCGAGCTGCCAACCCGGCTGCACGGCCAGCAGGGCCACTGCGGTGCTCATGACCTGACCGGGTGGCGGGGGATGGGTGTTCGGGGGAGAGGCTGCGTTAACTGGCGCTCAGACATCCGTAGCGGCGCGTCGATCCGGTCCGGCCATCCTGCTGTCGCCTTCGCCCAAGCGGGGACAGGTCGCCAATATGTCGGCGGCGTGCATCTGACCGGTGGAGGCGGCCAGGTAGGCGGCAGGTTGAAGCGCGGTGGCACTCCGGCTCCCTGTTTCGTGATCGGCCGTCATGATCAACCGCACCGGGAGGTTGATGTAGGCGCCGAGAGGGTCTTCGCAGTGGACGAGTTGACACGAGCAGGTCAAATGGGGATCCTCGTTCACGTATCGGAATAGCCGATACGGGTCCTGCTTGGAGGCGCGCTTGCCAGGGCTGCAGGAGACCTCCCGAGCCGCACTTCGCCATCTGGGGAAGCGACCCTTCGGGGAGTGATGCGCTCGGTATGCTGGACTTAGTCAGACTTAGTTCATAAGCTTTGATGGTGGCCCAGATGGTGAATATTCATGAAGCCAAGACACATCTGTCCCGGCTTCTGGAAGCTGTCGAGAGGGGGGAAGACGTGATCATTGCCCGAGCGGGGAAACCTGTCGCCCGCCTGGTTCCGGTTCGGCCTCGCGGCACTCGTCGGCCGGGGGCCTGGAAAGGGCGCGTAGTGATTTCTGAGGACTTCGACGAGATGCCCCCTGAAGTCATGGCGGCCTTCCATGACGACATTGAGCCGGGGCAACAGTGAGTCTTCTGCTCGATACCCACATTCTTCTGTGGTGGCTCACTGACAACGAGCGCCTACCTGCGGCAATGCGCAAGGTCATAGCGGAGCCGGATCGTGAAGTCTTCGTATCGGCCGCCTCGGCCTGGGAGATGTCGATCAAGTCGGCACTTGGCAAGCTGGACATGCCGGAGGGGTTGCGCGAAGAACTGGATGACGAAGGCATTACCGAGCTGGCGGTCACCGTAGAGGACGGCCTGGCAGCCGGAGCCCTGCCTCGGCACCACGACGATCCGTTTGACCGGATGCTCATCGCTCAGGCCGCGCGGCGTGACCTGCTGCTGCTCACCGCCGACAAGCGATTTTCCGACTACGAGGTCCGTCTGATGTACGACCTGGGGATATGTCGCCGGGGGGTCGCGGGCGGGTCCGGGTGGTTTGTCGCCTGTCTTGGACTCCGGGCCCCGGTGCCCTCAGACGCCGGAACAAGGCGGGCCTCTTATGCAAGTCTAATTCCGTAGCCTTGCATAAGACGCCAAGCGTGATGGGTGAGGAGGCGCGTCGTGGATGAGCTGGGTTCGCCGGCAGTCAGCCATGAGGAACGCCCCTGGGAGCCGGTAGAAAATGGAATGCCCTTGTCCAGGCGCGCCCGCCTGGCCTCCCGTGGTCCCTACCGAGCCGCCGTCCCGGCCGCGATCGCCCATCTCGACTTTGCGCTGCCCGGCCACGTCATTGCCGAGTCCACCGACGCTCTGACGGAGATCGCCCGCTTCGATGCCGAACTGTCCCTGCCAGGCCACGGCGGCGAGTTCGTGCCCCTGGCGGCTGTGCTGCTGCGAACCGAATCGGCGTCCTCGTCGCAGATCGAGAATGTCACCGCCGGAGCCAAAGCTCTGGCCCTGGCCACCTTGCAGGAAAAGGCTGGAGCGAACGCCCGCCTGGTGGCTGCGAACGTCGAGGCCATGAGCAGCGCTGTCGACATGGCCGAGGATCTCAGCGAACAGACGCTGTTGGCCGCTCACCGGGTCCTGATGCACGGGCATGCTGATGCGCAGCCCGGGCGGTTTCGTGATGCCCAGGTCTGGATCGGCGGCTCGCCATTCAGTCCGCACACCGCCTCGTTCATCCCGCCGCACCACGACCGGCTCCCCGCGGCCATGTCGGACCTGATGCAGTTCTGCGAGCGCACCGACATGCCGGTGCTGGTGCACGCCGCGCTCGCCCACGCCCAGTTCGAGACCATCCACCCGTTCGCCGACGGTAACGGCCGGGTGGGACGTGTGCCGGTTCATGTGATGCTGAAGCGGGCGGGGGCGACGAGACGGTTGACGGTGCCCGTCTCATCGGGCCTGCTGGTGGATACGGCCGCCTACTTCGACGCCCTGACGGCCTTCCGGGCGGGAGATGCGGCCCCCATCGTGCAGCGCTTCACCGAAGCGGCCTTTGCTGCGGTCGGCAATGGTCGCCGGCTCCATCGCGACATCCTCGACTGCTACGAACAATGGACGCAGGTGGTCACCGCGCGCAGAGATTCGGCTGTTTGGCACGTGCTGCCACACCTGGTCAGCCAACCGGTGGTGACGGCCCAGTTCGTACAGGAGGCTGTGGGGGTTTCGAGAACGGCGGCCCTGAACGCGGTCAACCATCTGGTGAAAGTAGTTGTGCTGGCTCCAGCCAGCGCAGCTCAGCGAGACCGGGTCTGGGTAGCTGGCGAAATCATCTCGGCGTTAGACGAGTTCGCTGCTCGGGCGAGCCGAGGGCAGGTGGGCTGAACCGCTTCCACCTGCTCGCGTCAGATCAGCAGTCAACGCGCTGACCTGCGACCTCGACAGACAGGTAATCCCCAGGGACTCGATCAGCTTTCCATCCTCTGCGTGCTGCGGAACGCTGCGTAGTCACCGGGAAGACATAATCACGAAGCACTGGACGGGCCTCCCTGATCCTGGGGCCGCGGATCGTGTTCTGCACGAGCGGCAGTGACCCGCTGCACTCAGGCCATCCAGCCGGGTGCTACTGAAGCGGGAACGTTCAGGGAACCTGCGTAGGGGCTTGAACGTCCAAGTCTCATGATCATCGTGCGCTCCCTCGCTTTAGGCCCCCTTCTCGTCGGCCTCTTGACTGCGTGCGCCAGCTCGGACAGCAGCGCTTCGTGCGCCCCAGCAGTGGATTTTGGGAATCGCCTGTACCTAGAACAGTCCGCCACCTCGGATGATCCGGGCCCGCTCCTGGGCACTGCCACCGATCACATCTGCAACGACACTGGCCGGGAAGAGGCACCCAGTTCCACCACCAAGTTCGATGCGCACGAGCTCGCCGGGGTGGACCCGCAGTACGCCATCCTCGTTGTTCATGAGGATGCCTCCGGTGCCAAGGAGTCCTCCGGCACGGTCTTCGCGGTGCCGGAGGAGGAAATGCCTGCAGAGGTCTGGGCCGATATCCAAGCCTTGGCTAAGTAACGGAACGTGGCATCTTGGCAACCTTCTGTGGCCTATCTCTCCCTCCTCTCATTGCGGTGTTCATGATCAGTTCACCTGACTAATCTCGTGGGCAGATGGTGTCGCGATCTCGCCACCTCTTCCGGCAGCAATGGATTGCTTTATGCCGGAGCGACTTCCAAGGAAGGAAGTACTGCCTGTGTCTGTCTTCAAGCCTGCTGGAGTGCTACGCCGACGCACGGTCACGCTCGGGGGTTCGCTCGCCCTGGTTGTTACTGCTCTCGTCATGCCTGCGCAGGTCAGCGCGGCGGCGCCCACTGTCGACGAGTGCGACCTGTCCGAAGAGGAGACCCTCACGGTCGAGGACCTTCCCGAGGGGGCGTCGGTCATCGAATGTGAGGCGGTCGGCCTCGTGATCCGTCAAGGCGATGTCGGCCTCACGGTGCCGGCGCCGGGTGAGGCGGCAGGGGTTGAGCTGATCTCTGACGGTGAGTCCGACGGTTTCCAGATCGAGGTCGCGGCCGACGGCACGGTGAACTATCCCGAAGAGACACCCGGTCCTCAGTCCGGCGGGGGTGATATCAGTATTGCCGCCGATCCCGGCGCCTGCTCCGACGGCGCCTACAGCACCAATGATCTCAAGGAATACGGCACGTACAACTGGTACGTCGGCGATGGTGGGATGCCTGGTGCCCTGACCAAGGACGAGGCCCGGGCCGCGTTCGCGGACGCGATCAACAACATCACCGGGAGCTACAACAACTGCGACTACACAGACACGGTCGACGCGAAGTCCCAGTACCAGGGGACCACCACCTACGAGGCAGACATGAACGCCAGCGGCTCCTGCACGAGCAGGGACGGCCAGAGCACCTGGGACGCAGGTGATCTGCCGTCCGACACGGTGGCACAGGCCTGCTGGTGGTCAGTGGCGACGCCCGGGATCAAGAACGACCTGCTCGAGTCCGACGTCCGGTACAACACCACGGACAAGAACTTCACCGACAACGGCGCTTCCAGCAGTTGCTCGAGCAAATACGATGTTCGCTCTGTCGGCACCCACGAGGCCGGTCACGTATTCGGGATGGGCCACGTCGGCAGCGGTCACAACAACCTCACCATGTACACGAACTCCTTCCTGTGTGAAACGAAGGCCCGCACCCTGGGCAAGGGGGACGTGCTAGGGCTGCGCAGCATCTACTGATCACCAGCCATTGACGGCCACGGAGCATTGACGGGTGGCGTGCTTTCGACGAAGCCCGCCACCCGCTCATCCGAACGGGAGACTGCAGATGAACCGGAAGACGACCCTGATCGCCTCCCTTACAGCGGTGGCCGTGAGCTGCGGTACCGCCGGGGCCGTGGCCGCTGTTCGCAGTGCGCCTGTCCCGAACGTGTTCTTGGCCGCCCCTGTCCAGGCCAGCCGCACCTACGTAGCTGGGCCTGAGGCAACGTATGAGCGCTTTACTAAGCCGTATCCACATGTCACCGGCGGGATCGGTGAGGTCGAGCCGCTCGTGGCGGCCGTGCCTGACCAGGCCAAGACGTACGATGCGTTGGTCACCGTGTCGTTTCGGTACAGCACCAAGGGCAGCGGCCCGTTCACCGTCGAGGTCAATGCCGACACCAAACTCGGGGCCTCCGACGACCTGGTGACCAGTCCGAAGACTCCTGCCCCCATCACCCCGAGTGCCAAGCAAGCATCCGAGACGGTGCAGTTCGTTGTTCCCGCTCTCAAGGGCGGCAAGACCTACCGGTTCCAGCCGATCGCTAACACCAAGGCACCGAAGAAGGCGGGAAAGAACGCGATAAGTACGTCGGGCGTCGTTCTCACTGTGCAGTTGACCCCACGTACCTGAAGACGAGTCCGTGCGCGCCCAACGCCCCAACCTCGAGGCACAATCTCAACAATCAAACCGGGCCGTCGGGTTGGGGCTGACCATTGCCTGGTCTACCGTCAGGGCGCACGACGGGCGCCATCTCCGCAAGGCTGACGGTCGAGGACGGTCTGTACGTCGAGGTTACCCTGCCAATGGCTGAGCCGGGCAGGAGGGCGCCCCGAGCGCAAAACGTGCGATGGCAGGGAAGTTCTCCCGCCTGGATCGTGAACCCCGGTGAGATTCCGAGGAGCCGGCACGACTGATCAGCACCCGGTCGTGATCAGTCGCTGTCGTCGCGGTACACGTCCAGCCACAGGTCACCGGGCAGCGCGACCAGTCGTTGCAGGATGCTGCGGTGCAACTCCGTGGCGTTCTCTCCGTCCTTGACATCGAGCATCGCGAACCAGGTGGCCTCGTACCCCTCGCGTTCCAGTTCCCAGAGCGTCGCTGCCACCGGCTCGAGCTGGGCGAGGAGCCGCTCCAGCATCTTTGACAGGCGCACTTCTCCCTGCAGTTCGTCGGAGTCGCTGCTGAGAATCCACACCGAGTGTTGTCGCTTTCGCTCAGGCGTGCGCGACGAGATCACCGAGCCTGCTTCGCTGGAACTCGTCGGGGTCAGGTTCAGCTGCTCAGTCACCGCTGCGGCGGAACCGCCACTGTCGTTGGTCAGCCGGAAGGACACGATGCTTCTCACCGCGGTCAGTGTTCCACAGCTCAATCTGCAGCTGCACAGACATTTTCACGGGCTTCATCCCCCGGCCGAAAAATCCGGGAGTCGTCCGACGATGTTCCGGGCAGGATGGGTCCGTGAACCATGTTCTGTCCGGACTTGCTGCCAACGCCAGCCTGCCGCCCGAGCTCCTCGACCGCCTGATCGCGGTCGCCGATACCGAGACCGCTACGCACCTCGTGCACCGGCCCGATCTCAGTCATGCACAGGCGATAGCACTCGCCTCTCGCGCCGAGGAAATCGCTGTCTCGCTTGCCCATGCCGGCAGGATCACCGCCGACGACGTTGACCCCACAACGCAACCCTACGTCGCGCTCGCCCTGCTGACCAACGGCGTGGGGAGGTCAGAGTGGGCCCAGGCCTTCGCGAGGGCCCCGGACGTCAAGCACCGCGTAGAACTGGCCGCCTGCCCCGGTCTTTCCCCGGATGTGGTGGAGGTGCTGGCCATCGACTCGGACGTACGGGTCGTGGCGGAACTCGCACTGTGGACCACTTCGCAGACGGCCGCCAGACTTGCTGTGCACCCGCACGCTGAGGTCCGTCGCGCGGTAGCGGCCAACGAAGCGACACCGCCGGCCGTACTCGCGGCCCTACTCACCGAAGCCGGGATGGCCCCCGCACAACGGTGCCTGGTCTGCGACCGTGAAGAGACGCCATTCGTGCATGATCCCGAGTGCCCCCGGCTCGACTGCGACCTGCTGCCCGGCGACTCGTGCGACGGCTCCCACGAATCCACCCGGGAGCAGACGCATCAGCTGGCGATCGAGAACCCGGGCACACCGGACCAGGCTCTCGCGGATTTCGCCGACCATCCTTCGCTGTACCTGCGCTGCCTGCTCGCCGGTCGCCCCAACCTGCCCGCGGCAATCTGCGCCCGGCTCGTCGTAGATCCGCACCCTGAAGTTCGAGCCTGTCTCGCCGAGAAACAGGCGATGGATGGAGAACTGATCCACGCCCTGGCTTTCGACCGCGAACACGAAGTGCGACGCAGGCTCGCGCACAACCCGGTCGTCCCGCTCGACGTGCTGACCCACCTCGCCAGCGCCACGCGGCTCAGCTCCACCCTGTTGCCGCGGATCGCCTCAGCATCTCCCGCCGAGCTCGAAGAACTTGCCGCATCATCGATCCCGGCAGTGCGAACGCTCGTAGCCCATCGGCGCGATCTGCCACCCGCCCTACGCGACACGCTGGCAACCGACCCTGATGCCAAGGTGCTCAAGTCCATCGCTCCTCACCCGGGCCTCTCGGAACGCCTCTTGCGCAGCATGGTCGACCGGCACGGAGTTCGAGTCGCCGCCAAGGTGGCCACCAATCCCGACGCAACACCGGCACTACTGGAAGACCTTGCCCGACACAGGCCAGTGGTGCAGAAAGCGTTTCGCGAGATTGCCCGACATCGCAATGCGTCGGTACCGGCGCTGCTCGCCTGCTTGGCAGACCCCCAGGCAAGACCCATAGCCGCCAGTCACGCGGCCCTGCCGCCGCCCATCATCGAAGAACTACTCACCGACCCCCACGAACGAGTGGCGGAGGCGGCAGCCGCCAACCCCTCGCTGCCTCTCAATGTCATGTGGGAATCGATGCCGCCATCCTGATCCTGCCCACCGACAACCACGCCCCGGAAAACTCTCAAGCACGAGACCACACGGTGCACCATCGACCACCTGGAGACCACGATCGGCCTCAACCAGACAAGGTCAGGAGCACTCCTGAACGCCACCGTTAGCCTACGGTGGTGATCGATCTTGCCACCGCGCTGGCGCAGAGAGTCCTCCAGCGGATTCCGGACGCGCGGCGCGAGCACGAAGCGCTACGTGCCCAGCACCGCGCTCGTGGACTGGGCGAGCCGACTCCAGAAGCCTTCCTCTCCGCCTACAGCCAACAGCTCATCAGCAGGTTCCGACCGGACGAAACCGGCCGCCGGCCGCTGGTGACGTTCGTCGAGCTCATCGAGGACGACTACGGCGTCACCGAAGAACTGGACGTCCTGTTGCAGGAATGCTTTCTCCGCCACCTGCCGCCCGAGCCGACAGACCCGGATCCGGCCGGTGCCCTGGGACTCACGCTCGGGGAAGCAGTCGGGCTGGCCCACCGGTGGCGTGCTCACCCCGACCACCAGGCATTCACCGAGCACCTGGTGTCGCGGGTCCCCGTGCTCGCAGACCTTCTGGACGGCCTCACCGAGTGGGGCGATCACGAGGACGTCAGGCTCCACGGATTCCTGGCTGGCATCGCTTTCTGGGCCACCCGCGAGTGCGCCGACGGCCGTCTGGACGAGGTGCTGCAGGTTCTGGAACTGGTCGATGATGCCTTCGAACCAGGGCCACTGGAGAATCCGATTGCGGTCTCGTTCGTCGAACTGATGCCCCATCCGCATGAGCCCGGTGCGAACCTGGTGGAACATCTGCCGCCGAAGCTACGGGCTGAACGGGCCCGGCAACAGGCGTGGAGAGCCCAGTTCACCGGTCCACCCCGCACAGTAGAACGCTGATGCTCTGGGAGTTTGAGGATCCTGTGCCGCACATTCTGGCTATCTGTTCAGGGCGAAGGATTGAGGAACGGCTTTCCGGCAGTCAGGGCGCCGGCTTTCACCTCGTTCTCGATCTTCCGCGCCTCGTCGCCGCTGTGCGTACGGATGTATCGGAAGGCCAAGTGTGCGTGGATCCAGTCGCGGGTGAGCTTGTCCAAGGACAGGTCGCCGGTGCCGACGCGTTCGATCTCGTCGGGTGTCAGGGAGGGCAGGACGAAGCGGTCGCAGACGTAGATGCAGAACTTGTCGCCGCTGCGGTCACCGTTACGGTGCTGCTTCAGCCGTCCGTGCAGCCCCTCGACGGGTCTGGACGGCTGTGCCTCGTCGTCGGGCTCGGTGTAACGGATGCGGGTGCCGCCGATGCCGACGTAGACGAAGCGGCCGCCTTGCCAGATCGTGTAGACGCCAGCGATGTTCTTTGGGACGGCCGCGGCGGCGAAGTCGGCGAAGGTGTGGAGCTGGCCGGTCTCGAGGTCGGAGATGCTCACGACCGTGGGCCCGGCTGGAGGAAGTTACGGCGGGGGCCCGGAGGAGAAGAGCTGGCTCGTTCAGGTGCCCCGCGTTCCCGCATGCGCCCCAGGATCGCTGGTCTGACATCAGGCGGTGCTGGGGCACAGGTGACTCAACGGGGTTGCCGGGCAGGTGACGGACTTCTCGAAGTCTCCTGGTCAGCGGAGCGAGTCGTATTCGCCGTTCTTGGCTCCCTGGAGCCATGTGGCAAAGCCGGCGGGACTGAGGATGTGGATGGGGCTGGAGGTTCCGAGCTTGCTGTCCCTGACCTGGACCTGCTGGTCAGCCTTGCGCATCTCGACGCACTCACCCGAGCCGCTGCTGGCCGAGGCTTTGATCCACCCGCCGCTCTCGTTCATTACTTGAACTCCTCGATCGGAACGCTGAGCTCGCGCAGTCTCGCGAACGCCTCATGGTAGGCCGTGACGTGCCGTCGGCCTTCGAGGTAGCGGGCACCGGTCAGGGCCTCGAGGTAGACCACGGAGGGCCGCTCGCCATCACGGAACTCCATGAGCGAGAAGCGTGCGGCTAAGCCTGCGTGAGCCTTGGATCGCCGCGGGATGACACGGATGTCGATGCCCGGCCGCTCATTGACGGAGTGCAGGAAGCGTCTCTGCTCAGCCATAACCTTGGCTGAGCCGATTTCGAGCTCGAACGTTCCTATGCCGAGTATCACTTCGACGGTGCGATCGGTGCGGTCGAGCATGGACGTCTGGCGCTCGCTGCGCAGCCTGAGGCGGGTGGCCAACGCGGCTGGGGCGGTGGGCCCGTCGGTATCCATGACGGCTTCGGCGTAGGCGCTCGTCTGGAAGACGCCGGGAACGAGTTCTGGGTGCCAGTAGGCAAGCCGTGAACAGCGTCGCTCGCACGCGAGATACAGGTCGAGCCACCCCGGCACGGCATGCTTGCTGTCCTCCCAGAACGCCTCGGACCGGGCCATGTCCGCGAGCCCGATCAGCTCGTCGGTCTCGGCCCGGTCCAGCTCGTAGAACCGGCACAGCGAGAACACGTCCCCAGGATCACCCTGGATCCCACGTTCGATCTCCCGCAGCTTGGTCAGGCCGAAGAGTTTGGCCTCGGCCACGTCGGCCTGTGTCTTGCCTGCCTGCTTGCGCGCGGCCTCCAGCCGCAGGCCCAGCTCGCTGCGGGCCAGTTGCGATCCCGGCACGTCGCCACCCCCGTGTCTACGTGAATCGTCGATCTGAAGGAGCCTGCTCGGAAACCGAGCGTTGCCCTTTCGATGGACCTGGTGAAGCGTTTCCCCTCAGACGAGGTCGATGACAAAGACTGTAGCTGAACAATTTACGGGGGTTGACCATGGAGCGATCGGAGCCGCCGTCCTGGGACATGGACTGGTTACGAAGCCTTCTGGTGTACGTGCGGCGACACGGTGTCCAGGCCCATGAGGCAAAGCTGCTGGACAGCGAGGCTGTTTCAATCCGTTTCGAACCGCACCTGGCCCAGCCCGAAATTCTTGAAGGGCTGCTGCTGGTCTGGCCGGGTGTCGTGGCGGTCGAGCGTGTGGGGGAGCGGATGGTGCTGGCCCACCGGCAGCCGCCCCGCCGGCAGCTCCGCAAACGCCTGCGGTTCGCCGGCCCGGGACTACGGCTGCGGCCGCGATGAGGATCGGCCGCACGGACCTCCTGGTCAGCGACGATGCCAGCGTCCTGGCTCTGGAGCTGGTCCTGCGCACCGACGACGTCACCGTCTGGTTCGGCAACCGCACCCTCGCGGTCATGGCCCGCGACGCGTTCGCGACCTGGCTGCGCAGAGGCGGCGACCTGGTCGTGGACGACCTGATGTGGACTACCAATGGACGTTTCGCGCGCCTGACGATCGACGGCCACCGCACGTATGTGGTGGACGAGGTGGCGCTGGCACAGTTGGCGCGTCACATGTGAACGCGACGCTGCCAGCGCTTTCCGGGCGGACACACGTCCTCAATCTGTATCGCAACCACGGTGAAAGGCGAGAATCCATGCGGCTGATCCAGCACGATGCCCGTCATCTCTGGTCGAGCACCACAGTGGTCGACACCGAGGCGATCGATCATGAACGGCCGATCGCGCGGGTCGCACTGGAGACCGAGACGGTCCTGATCCGGGTCGCGCAGCGGGTCGACTTCAATCTGCTGGCCGAGCCGGTCGAGGTGATGCCATACCCGCCGCGGATCACGCTGGGGGACTATGAGGTCGATGATGGGCAGGCTCGGGAGATTGCGCGTCATCTGCTGACGGCGGTGGAGTTCGTGGACGGGCTGGGGTGGGCGCGGTCGCCTCGGCGCCCGCGGCTGGTGCCGCGCGGTTGGGTGATGGGCGCGCGCCCTGACGCAGGTCAAGGGCGTTCGCGATATCGCTTCTGGGGTGGTTCTGCTGGTGGTCTGGGCCGGCGCCGTTCACACCGCCCTGGGCCGGACGATGGTCGTCGCGGCTATCAGTCCGAGCGCGGACGCACGTGACGTGGCCAGCCCGGTTGCGGCGTGGGATAGGTCTTTAGTTCCAGAACCCGCCCGCGCTGGTCATTCTTGAGAGGGATGCTGTGCTCCCTGGCCGGTCCTAGAGTCGTGATCGTGACGAAAAGTGCCATCTACTCTCGTGGTTTGGTCCTGGCCGGGCTTGTCCTGGCCCTGACGGGTTGTGCCGACGAGGGCTCACCTCCTACTGCTGAGCAGCGAGAGACAGGGCGAACGGCCGGATTCGACATCGCTCTGATGTACACGACCGAGGTCGAAGGTTACGCCGCCGCAGCCGGGGGTAGCGGGGTCTACGGTGACGCGGGATACCAGCAGATCTACGCCTCAACCAAGGGTGACGACCTGAGGCTCACCGTCGAGCGCGGCACGCTCGACGCGACGAGCTGTGCCGCCCTGCCCGTACCAGGAGCAGAACCGGTAGACGCGAGGGTGCAGTGCACACCTGACGGCGACGGCTGGGTGCGGGCCGCCGGGGATCGGCAGGAATACGCCGTGACGCGCGGCGACCTGCTGGTGCGTGTGAACGGGCTGACCGCCGTGGCCGGCCCGGACCTGGTGCGCTCGGCCGCGAAGCAGGCCCGGCCGATCACCTCCGAGGAGTTCGAGGAGCTCTACCCGGCGGACGAGGCGCGCCCGGGCGAGACCGTCGAGCGCGGCGACATCACCGGCGACAACGCCCCGAACAACGACGTCGGAGCGGGTGGCTGAGCGGAACGGAACCTCCATGCAAAGGTTCCGCATCAATCGTCCTCAATGTGGTTTCGCTTCCCCCTGCAGCGTGGGTAGTTGTGGCACCCGCAGGCGCGATCGCCGGCGTTCAGGAGCCAGAGGTCGTTACGACCGCGCAGGCGACTCGGCGTCGACGGTCGGGGCAAAACCAGAACGCCGACCACCAGTGGACGATGGTCGGCGCCTTGGGTCAGGCCTTCGCTCAGGCCGTGGGGGTGGGCGTCGGGGTCGAGTCGTCGTCGCTGTCGTCCGGGCTGCTGGCGTCGGGCTCGGGGGTCTCGCTGGGTTCGGGTGTCTCGGTCGGCGTGGGCTCGGTCGACTCGGTGGGATCCGGCGTCGGGGTGGCCTTCACGCCCTTGGCGGTCACCCGGACCAGAGTGATGACCTTGGCGGCCTGCCGGGTCTGGACGGTGACCTTGTCACCGACCTTCAGATCGGCCAGCTTCACGCTCTTGCCGTTGCGGGTGATCTTGACGCTGTCGGGGACCTGCAGGGTCAGGCCGGTGGTGCGCAGCTTCTTGTCCCGCCCACCACGGACCTTGACGGTGAGCGTGCCGGCTGACGCGTCGACGGCGCTGAGCGTGCCGTTGTAGATCACGGTCTTGGCCTTGGTCTTCTTGCCGCTCTTGTCGTCCTTGCTGTTCTTGGTGCTCTTGTCGTCCTTGCCGCTGCGGTCCTGCTTCGGGCCGTCGTTGCGGTCCGACTTCACGGCCGAGGAGGCGGACAGGGCCGAGGCGGAGGCAGCGCTCGCCGCGGCACCGGGTACGACCAGGGCGGCGGCGAGTGCGAGCGCGGCGTATCGGCGGTTCATGCATCAGTCCTTCGGTAACCGGGCTACCTCCGTTCCCGTGGGGGCGGGGGAGGTCCCTGGGCTTTGCGTCCCCGGCTCGCACCGGGTTTGCCATGTCGAGACACGCGTTGCTTGCGCGTTCAAGCATGGTGCGGTGTTCGTGGCCGCCCGGGACAGCCGCCGATCCGGTGACGGCCACGAGGGTGGCGTCAGAGGCTGCGGCCGCAAGCGGCACTGTGAATCGAAATGTCCGATAGGGCACCGGCCTATCCGTATATGATGTGGAGAACGTCGTCATCGGTCGGCCGCCACGTATCGCCGCGAACTTCCCCCGATCGACCGTGCGAGACGCCTGTCCCGAGGCGTTCAGCTAGGACTGCTCGTCGTCGAGGAACGTCGACAGGTCGACGTCGCGATCAGCGACCGCGCCCGCCAGGAGCGTGTGACCGTTGTCGCTGTCGGTGAGGACTCGACCGAAGCGGACGTGCGTCAGGTCGGCGCCGCGCAGATCGGCCTGGCGAAGATCACACGCCGAGAAGACGGCGCCACGCAGGGAAGCGCCCCGCAGATTGGCACCTCGCAGGTCGCACATCTTGAAGTGCCCCCCATCGAGAGTGGCCTGCTGCAGATCGGTGCCGACGAAGGAACACCGGTCCAGCCAGAGGAGGTCGGGCAGACGTGCTGACAGCAATGGCAAGCCGTCGAAGTTGAGGCGACGCAAAGTCTGGCCGTAGAAGGCGCCCGCCAACGCCTCGCGCGTTCCCGCTGACATTGCCAACTGATCTCTTCCTCTTGCCGTGGAACGGCTGACTGTGGGCGGACCCTACTCCGCCCCTCGACGCGGGTTCATCATGGCCCGTGCTCCGGGAACCGTAGGCGGTGGTGCGGGGTCCTCGGCCTGTTCCGCATCCTGGAAGTTCTGGGTTCGAGGAAAGCGGGGTGCCCAGGGGCAAGATTCGCAGGCCGCCCTTCTCTGTGAGTTGTGCCGGAACGCCTCCGGGCGGTCGGTGGGTGTGAACGGGTAGGGCTCGTCCGGCGACAGCGCCAGGTCGATCTCCGGGGGTCCGGTATCGGTCCGTGGGCTCTGCCGTGCCGCCACCGGCACCCGGCACAGGTCAGGCTGTGCCGGCGCTGACTTCCCGGGCCACGGCGATGGTGGCGTTCAGCCGGTCGCCGGCCTCGTAGAACATGTAGCTGACTCCGCGGTCGGTCCCGAAAGACGGCGCGGCCGAGCGGCCCCGGTCGGGGATTGTGGCCAGTGGGGTGTGGAACACCCCGAGGTGGGTCTCCCGGTCGAAGTTCGGGCCGACGTCGGTGATGTACATGTTCCCGCTGCTGCCGTGGTAGACGACGTAGGCGGTGCCGTTGCGCTTGAGCAGGTGGGGGCCGGAGACATTGGGTTCCCCGTCGGGCTCGGGGTTGATCAGTGGGGTGGGGGAGTGGGTCCAGGTCCTGCCGTCGCCGGACCAGCCCCAGCAGATCCGCCGCACCCCGCTGATGTTGACCATGAAGAGCATGACGTACTTGTTGTTCTTGCCGGCCACCGTGTGCTCGAAGACCCGGGCGTAGGAGGCCTCGCTCGATCCCGGTACGTCGGAGGTGTCGAGAACGATGCTGTGGTAGGTGAAGTCGATACCGTTCGCCGACGTCGCCAGGCGGGTGGTGGCGTTGTTGCCGTGGAAGTACAACAGGAAGCGCCGGGTGGCGGCGTCCCAGGTGACGTGCGGGGAGGAGACGTGCGGGACGGTGTCGTAGTGCGGCAGCCAGGTGTTGGAGACGATCGGGTTGTTCGGGTACTCGGTGAACTTCCCGTCCAGGGTGTTGCCGTAGGCCAGGCAGATCCCACCGGGGTTCTCGTGGGGGGCGTAGTAGAGGTAGTAGCGGCCCAGCGGGCTGGCGATCTTGTCGTAAACCCCTCGGATGCAGGGGAAGATGACCTCCTGGCGGGAGGGCGGGTAGATCAGGTTCGCCTTGGTGAAGGGCGTCCCGATGTACTCGTAGCTGGGGAATCCGGCGGGAGCGGCTCCCGCGGCTGGTGTGGCCGTTGCTGCCTGGGTGGGCAGGGCCCGGCCGGCCACGGCGGCGGTGCCGCCGAGCGCGACGGCGCCGCGCAGGAGCTGGCGGCGATCGAGACCGGTCATCATTGACCTCCTCTGGGAGTGCCCGCACGCAGCGGGCGGGAAGTCCATATCGTCGACGTCCGGGACGGTCGTCGGCAAGCTGCTAATACGAATTAATCAAGCTCTTTGTTCATCGGCGGCAAATCCGGCCAAACTCTTGACGGCTCGCCCCGGGGGTGTCCAGTCTGTGAGAGCGCACTGCTAATGCGCATTAGTCACAGAAAGGGGGCAGGATGGCCTCCACACGTCGCCTGACCCAGCGCGACATCGCCCGGATGACGGGGGTCAGTCAGGCCACCGTCTCGCTGGTGCTCAACGGCCGGGCCGACGGCGAGGTGCGGATCGCGCCGGAGACCCGCGACCGGGTGCTGCAGGCGATCCGGGACAGCGGCTACGTGGCGGACCCGATCGCCCGACGGCTGGCGGCCCAGCACAACCGCATCATCGGGGTGTTCGGTTACGAGCCGGTGTTCGGTGTCGGCAGCGCGCACTTCTATCACCCGTTCCTGGTCGGCATCGAGGAGCAGGCCGAGGCCCAGGGCAGCGACCTGCTGCTGCTGACCAGCGCCCCGGTCGTCGACGGGCGGCGGCGGATCTTCCACGAGGGCAACCGGATTCGGCTGGCCGACGGGTGCATCCTGCTCGGCCGCTCACTGGACCCCGAAGATCTGCAACGCCTCCTGCACGACGGCCTGCCGTTCGTCTCGGTCGGCCGGCGCGACGACGCAGGGGGTCCGGTTCCCTACGTCGGAGCCGACTATCCCTCCGCGGTGGCCGAACTGGTGCAGCAGGCGGCTGCGCTCGGGCACGAGCGGATGGCCTACGTCGGCGAGGGCGCCGGGCCGGAGTCCTGGGCCGACCGGATGAGCGGCTTCCAGGCCGGCGCAGCCGCGACCGGGGTCGAGATCCGGCACGAGCGTGGACCGGACCTTGCCGCCGTGCTGGAGTCGATCGCCTCGTCAGGCGTCACGGCGGTGCTGGTGGAGGAGTACAGCGACGCGGTGGCGCTGGCCCGGCTGGCCGCCGGGCGCGGGCTGGCAGTGCCACTCGACCTGTCCGTGCTCACCCTGGGCCAGCCCACCCGCCCGGTGCAGGGAGAGCCCCTGCAGTTCACAGGTTTCGAGATCCCCCGTCACCAGATGGGCCGGGAGGCGGTACAGGTGCTGACCGGCCTGATCGACGGTTCGGGCCGGCGTCCCCAACGGCTCCTGCCCTGTCCCCTCGTGGAGGGAGCCACGCTGGCTCCGCCACGTCGCAGAAGAACGAGCAGAAAGCAGGGCAACGGTGCCTGAACTGCATGCGCACGTGCTGGTCGTGGGTGGTGGCCTGGGCGGTGTCGCCGCAGCCCTGGGGGTGCTGCGCTCAGGCCGGGCGGTGGTACTGACCGAGGAGTTCGACTGGCTGGGTGGTCAGCTGACCAGCCAGGCCGTGCCGCCGGACGAGCACACCTGGGTCGAGCGGTTCGGCGTCACCGCGTCCTACCGCGAACTGCGCGACCGGATCCGCGACTACTACCGCCGCAACTACCCCCTCACCGATGCTGCCCGCAGGCAGGTAGAACTCAACCCGGGGGCCGGGTACGTCAGCCGGCTGTGCCATGAGCCGCGGGTGGCGGTGTCGGTCATCGAGGAGATGCTGGCCCCGTACCTGGGCTCGGGCCGGCTGACCCTGTTGCAGCCCTACCGGCCCACCGCCGCCCAGACCGACGGTGACCGGGTGCTCGCCGTCACCGTGACGCACCGGGACACCGGCGAGGCCATCGACATCAGCGCCGACTACGTCCTGGACGCCACCGAGACCGGCGACCTGCTGCCGCTGACCGGCACCGAGTACGTCACCGGGTTCGAGTCCCGCCTGGAGACGGGGGAGCCCAGCGGCCCCGAGGACGCGCAGCCGGGCAACATGCAGGCCGTCTCGGTGTGTTTCGCGGTCGACGAGGTGCCGGGGAACGTGGTGATCGACAAGCCCGAGGGCTACGACTTCTGGCGCTCGTACGCTCCGCAGTTCTGGGGCGGGCCGCTGCTGTCCCTGGACGCCCCGAACCCGCGCACCCTGAGGCGCAGCTCACGGGACTTCACCCCGAATCCGGACGACGACCCGCTGCAGGTGGTGGCCGATCAGCGGCTCAGCGGCGGCGACCAGAATCTGTGGACCTTCCGTCGGATCGCGGCCCGCCGGATGTTCACCCCCGGCGCCTACGCCAGCGACATCTGCCTGGTGAACTGGCCGATGATCGACTACTGGCTGAGCCCGGTGATCGACGTGGCCGATCCGCAGCAGCACATCGCCCGGGCCCGTCAGCTGTCCCGTTCGATGTTCTACTGGCTGCAGACCGAGGCGCCGCGCGCCGACGGCGGCACCGGGCATGCAGGTCTGCGGTTGCGCGCCGATGTCACCGGCAGCAGCGACGGCCTGGCGATGGCACCCTACATCCGCGAGTCCCGCCGGATCCGGGCCGAGTACACCGTGGTGGAGCAGGATCTGGCGCTCAGCGTCCGCGGGGACAAGGGGGCCGTGGAGTACCAGGACACGGTGGGCGTGGGGATGTACCGGATCGACCTTCACCCTTCCACAGGCGGCGACACCTACATCGACGTCGGCTGCTGCCCCTTCCAGATCCCTCTGGGGGCGCTGATCCCGGTCCGGATGCAGAACCTGCTGCCGGCCGGCAAGAACATCGGCACCACCCACATCACCAACGGCGCTTACCGGCTGCACCCGGTGGAGTGGAACATCGGCGAGGTCGCGGGGCACCTGGCCGCCTTCTGCCTGGACCACGACACCTCGCCCCGGGCCGTGCGCAACACCCCCGCCCAGCTGACCGCCTTCCAGGCCCGCCTGGACGCGGCCGGGGTGGAGCGGCACTGGCCCGACGTCTCGGGCTACTGACCCAGTTGACGCAGTCATGACAAAGGAGTGCATGATGAGAACGCGTATCGTCCTGGCCGGGATCCTCGCCGGTGCAACGGTTCTGAGCGCCTGTGGAAGTGACGAGCCGGCCGCCTCCGACGGCCCGGCGAACCTGCGGATGACGATCTGGACCGCGAACGAGGAGCACCTGGCCCTGTTCGAGGAGATCGCCGCCGGCTACCGCCAGAGCCACCCGGACGTCTCGGTGAAGTTCGACCCCATCCCGTTCGAGAACTACACCACCACCCTGACCACCCAGATCGCCGGGGGCAACGGGCCCGACCTGGCCTGGGTGCTGGAGGAGTCGGCCCCCGACTTCGTCCAGTCCGGGGCGATGCTCCCGCTGACCGAGACGCTTGAGAAGACCGAGGGTTACGAGCTGGACGACCTGAGCGAGTCGGCCACCGCGCTGTGGAGGAACTCGGGGGAGCTGTACGCGTACCCGTTCTCCACCTCCCCGTTCGGCGTCTTCGTCAACACCGACCTGCTGAAGGAGGCGGGACAGCCGGTGCCAGGCGAGGACTGGACCTGGGAGCAGGCTTTCGCGGCCGGGGCGGCCGTGCAGAAGGAGACCGGCAAGGCCGGGATCGTGGTGCGGGACTTCGACTTCAAGAACTGGGGCAACCTGGCCACGGTCTGGACCGGCTGGGGCGCCCGGGCCTGGAGCGAGGACGGAAAGACCTGCGAGTTCAACCAGGCCCCGATGGTGGAGGCGATGAGCGCCCTGCACGAGGCCGTCTTCGAGGACCAAGCGGTGCCCGGTCCGGGCACCACCGCGGACTTCTTCGCCGGTGACGCGGCCATGACGATCACCCAGATCTCCCGGGCCTCGCTGCTGGAGGAGGGAACGTTCGAGTGGGACCTGGTGCCGCTGCCGGCCGGGCCCGCCGGCGAGTACTCGGTGGTCGGCCAGGCCGGGCTGGGCGTGCTGAAGCAGGGCGAGAACACCCAGGCGGCGGCCGAGTTCCTGGCCTACTTCACCAATCCCGAGAACTCGGCCAAGCTGGCGAAGTTCTTCCCGCCGGCCCGGGGCAGCCAGCTCTCGGCCGAGACGATGGCCGAGAGCAACCCGCTGCTGTCGCCGCAGCAGTTGCAGTCGGTGGTGGTCGAGGGGATCGAGGACGGGGTGGTCAAGCCCAGCCACACCGACGCGGCCCAGATCGCCCAGACCGTGCGCAGCGCGCTGGACCCGCTGTGGACGCCGGACGCCGACGTCAAGAGCGTGCTGGACGGCGTCTGTTCCCAGATCAGCCCGCTGTTGGCGGGTTAGGGATGACCCTCCTGACCGAACGTCCCCAGCAATCCCCAGCACCGACGTCCAAAAGCATTTTCTGGACGATCAACCGACGCGAGAACCTCGCCGGGTGGCTGTTCATCGCACCGCAGGTGGCCGGGACCGTGGTCTTTGTCCTGGTGCCGCTGGTCCTGGTGGGCTGGTACAGCCTGCACGAGTGGAACGTCCTGGCCGGAGAGTTCACCTGGACCGGCAGCGAGAACTACCGGCAACTGGCGGACGACCCGAATCTGCCCAAGGTGCTCGTGGCCACGGCCGTGTTCTCGGCCGGGCTGCTGGTGCTGAACCTGTCGCTGGCCCTGCTGCTGGCCGTGCTGCTGAACCAGAGGCTGCGCGGCACGGTGGTCTTCCGGACGCTGTTCTTCTCACCGGTGGTGGTCTCGATGATCGCCTGGACCATCGTGTGGGGCTTCCTGCTACAGGACAACGGCGGCATCAACGGCCTGCTGGACGGGGTCGGGGTGGACGGGCCGAACTGGCTGCGCGGGGACGCGACCGCGATGGCCTCGGTCGTGGTGGTGCAGGTGATCAAGAACGTCGGGCTGAACATGGTGCTCTTCCTGGCTGCCCTGCAAGGGGTTCCGGGAGACCTGTACGAGGCGGCGCGGGTGGATGGGGCGAGCCGCTGGCGTTCGTTCCGCAGCATCACCGTGCCGATGATCAGCCCGACCATCCTGCTCACCTCGATCATCACGGTGGTCGGCTCGCTGCAGGTGTTCGCCCAGATCGCCGTGCTCACCCAGGGCGGGCCGGGCAGTTCCACCACCGTGCTCGTGTACTACCTGTATCAGCAGGCCTTCCAGTTCCACCATCTCGGCTACGGCGCCACACTGTCGCTCCTGCTCTTCGTCATCGTGCTGGCTCTGACGATCGTGCAGTGGCAGATGCGCAGGAAGTGGGTCTTCCATGAGTCCTGAACTGTCCCCCCGGGCGAAGGTGTGGGTCTACGGCCTGCTCTGCCTGCTCGCCGTGCCGTTCGTGTTCCCCACCTGGTGGATGGTCACCAGTTCGGTGAAACCGGTCAGCGAGATCCTGGCGTTCCCGCCGTCGCTGCTGCCGACCAGCTTCAGCCTGGACTCCTACCGCACCGTGTTCGAGGCCCAGCCCTTCGCCCGCCAGTACCTCAACAGCATGTACATCGCCCTGGTGTGCACGGTGGGGACGCTGGCGGTCTCCTCGGCGGCCGGGTACGCCTTCGCCCGGATCCGCTTCCGCGGCCAGAACGCCATGTTCGTCGTGGTCCTGACCGGGCTGCTGATCCCGAGCGAGGTGACCATCGTGCCGTTGTTCCAGATGTTCAACCGCTGGGGCATGATCGACACCCACTGGCCGCTGATCCTGGTGCCGGTCTTCGGCGCGCCCAGTGTGCTGGCCACGTTCATCATGCGGCAGTTCTTCATCGCGCTGCCGCACGAACTGGAGGAGGCCGGGCGGATCGACGGACTGGGCCGGTTCGCGATCTTCTGGCGGATCGTGCTGCCGCTGTCCCGGCCGGCCCTGGGCGCGGTCGCGATCTTCACCTTCCTGCATTCCTGGAACCTGTACCTGGAGCCGATCGTGTTCCTGTCCACGCCGGAGAACTTCACGTTGCCGCAGGCTCTGACCCAGTTCACCGACGCTTACGGCGGGCCGTCCTGGGGCACCCAGCTCTCCGCCGCGACCCTCACCGCCCTGCCGGTCCTGGTGGTCTTCGTCATCGCACAGCGGCAGTTCGTCGAGGGACTGGCCCACACCGGCCTGAAGGGGTGAGCGGGGCGCACACGCCTGATCGGTGACGCGCCGACCGCCAACGTCAAGGCCTCGCTCTCCGGCGGCCCGGCTCTGTTCTACGCCGACATTCCCGCCGCGCTCTTCGGCTGACCGGGGCAGAAAGGGAACGTCGACCACCGATGGACGATGGTCGGCGCCTTGGGTCAGGCCGTGGGGGTTGGCGTCGGGGTCGAGTCCTCGTCGCTGTCGTCCGGGCTCCCGGTCGGGGACCTGCAGTGTCAGGCCGGTGGTACGCAGCTTCTTGTCCCGCCCGCCGCGCACCGTGACCGTGAGCGTTCCCGCCTTGGTGGAGGCCGCGTTCATCAGAGTGCCACCATCACGGACATGATCCGCAGCAACAACGAGGCTGCCGGCCCGCGCCGCCAAGGTCGGGATCAGGCGAGATCGGCGTGGATGAACGAGATCCGGCGACCTGTGAACGAGATGTCAAAGATCCCGCCGGTCTGGCCGCCCGGGAAGTCCCCGGTGAAGTGGACCTGGACATGGAGGGTATCGGGTGTCGGGGTGACGCCGACCAGCTGGGTCTGGGTGCGGTAGCCGATGAAGTAGTCCCGGTAGTAGTCCTCGATGCCGTTCAGGCCCTCGAAACGCCTTCCGACGGAGGGTTCGTACAGCACCGCCTCCTCAGCGAAGAACCGGAGAACGAGCTGGGAGTCATGGCTGTTGAGCGCTGCAATCCACTCGCGGACTGTGCTTTCCTGCTTTTGGAGCGTCATTTCGTTGTCCTTTCGGTGAGCTGTGGCGCTGCAGCCGCAGCGCTTCGGGGTCGCCCTTCTTGACCAGCGTGCGCAGGGACCGTTGAACGACCCCGGCGGTGCTCGGTTGCGGATCCTGCAGCCACCGGCGGACGGTGGCCACGCCGAGAGAGGGCGCGTCCCGGCTGAGGTCGTTGAGGTGGCTGGCCACCGAGCGCCTCACGTACTGGCTCGGGTCGCGGTAGAGGGCCTCGAGCACGGGCACGGTGATCCCGGGCCTGCCCGTGATCTGAGGGACTCGCAAGGCCCCTGGCAGCGAGGGGCGTGTGCCCTCCGACGCCAGCCGCCTCACGTCGGCGTCGGGGGAGACTGTCCAGTCCTGAACGATGGCCAGGGCCCGGTCCAGGTCGTGCCGCAGGAGCATGCGCAGGGCGAACTCCGAGGTCAGCAGGGTGGTGAGCTCGGCCAGTAGCCGCATGGCGTCGTCGAAGGCCGCGGGCCCGCCGTCGTCCACCGCCCGCGCGGCCAGGGCCGTCGTGACCGGCCAGATCATCCATCCCTCGAAGACCCTCGCGCGGTCCCGGGCCGCCCGCACCGTGGTGGCCATCTCCTGGTATCCGCCGGGTACGTCCGCCAGCAGGGCGTCGCGCAGGAGATCCGAACGTGCCCGCAGCGACAGAGATTCCAGGCTCCCTGCGGCCGTCCTGAGGTGGGGCAGGTCGGCCTGGGGAAGGGCTGCTCGCACGGCGTGAGCCAGGTTGCGCGTGGTCCAGTCGCTGATGAGCTCTCCGGCCAGGGGCATGAGCGGGTCACCGCTTGAGCGTGATGGTCTGGCGCTCGGTGAACTCCAGGAGACCGGCCGAGCCGCTCTCGACCCCGATCCCGGACTGTCCCAGCCCGCCGAAGGGCACCAGGGGGGACAGGTGCATGACTTCGTTGACCCAGACCGTGCCGGAGGTGATGCGGCGGGCCACCGCCAGGGCCGCGTCGGTGTCGGCGGACCACACCGATGCGCCCAGGCCGTACTCACCGGCGTTGGCCAGGGCGATCACCTCGTCCACGTCGGTGTACCTCAGCAGCGGCAGCACCGGCCCGAACTGCTCCTCCTGCACGATCCGGGCGCTCTCGGGAGGGTTGCCGATGATCGTGGGGCGGATGAACAGGCCACCCTGGGCTATGAGTTCGGGGCCGGGCAGGCCCCCGGTGAGGATGTCGTGGCCCTGCTCCAGGCTGTCGCGAAGCAGGTCGAGCACGGTGTCGTACTGACGGCGGTTGGAGACCGGGCCGATCTGGACGCCCTCGGTGCGCCCGTCGCCCACGCTCACCTGATCGGCCAGTCGTACCAGGCGCTCGGCGACCTGCTCGTAGATGTCGGCGTGCACGTAGATGCGCTTGCTGGCCAGGCAGATCTGCCCGGCGTTGCTGAACGCCGCCCAGAACAGTTTCTCCGACACCTCATCGGGGCCGGCGTCCGGCAGCACGATCGCGGGGTCGTTGCCTCCCAGTTCCAGCGTGACCCGGGTGAGCGTGGCTCCGGCCCCGGACATGACGTCACGGCCGGTGGCGGTCGAGCCGGTGAAGCTGATCTTGTCGAAGCCCGGGTGCGTGCTGACCCAGGCGCCCAGGCCGCCGCGACCGGTGATCACGCTGACCACCCCGGCCGGTACGACGTCCCTCAGGATCTCGCCCAGCCGCAGCGAGGACAGGGGCGTGAATCCGGAAGGTTTGATGACGACCGTGTTGCCCGCGAGCAGGGCCGGGCCCAGCTTGAACGACAGCTGCCCCAGGGGGTAGTTCCAGGGGGTGATGGCCGCGACCACGCCCAGGGGCAGACGACGCGTCACGGACAGCCGCTCGGCATCGTCCTGGTTCACCGTCTCGGGCAGGTCCAGGGGCGCCGTGCGGCGCAGCCACAGGCTCAGGCCGGCCACCTCGGCGAGGGCGAGCGGCAGGGGCTTGCCCTGCTCGGCCGTCACGAGCTCGGCCAGTTCGCCGGCGCTGTCGTCGATGGCGTCGGCCATCGCCTCCAGATAGGTGCGTCGCTGTGGCAGGCTCAGGGCGGCCCAGCCCGGCTGAGCCGCCCGGGCCGAGGCCACCGCGTCGTCGAGTTGCTCACGAGTGGCGTCCGGCGCCAGGCCCGCGGTGCGCCCGGTCGCGGGGTCCGTCACCTCGAACGTCGCGAGGGTCTGCGCGGCGGTTCCTGCCACGGTCATGGTCAGAGCACTCGTGGTTCGCATGGGCATGTTTCTTCACCATTTCTCTGGGGACCAGAACTTCTGAGATTGATCCTGAGCGTGTGGACGTGCGGGTGGGAGGTTGCCGCTGCCTGGGTGTGCGGCACCCAGGCAGCGGCAGCCTCCCTCAGCCGGGGCGGATGGGCTGGACTGCTGTCAGTCCCCAACCGTTCCCGGCACGAAGGATCCGTTCCCATGAGCACGCAGTCCAAGATCGTCCTGGTCACCGGCGCCAGCAGCGGTATCGGTCAGGCCACGGCCGCCCGTCTGGCCCGTTCCGGGCACCGTGTCGTGGCGGGGGCCCCCCCGCCCGCCGCCCCCCCCCCCCCTGCGGGGTC
>NZ_JAJSOH010000051.1 GCF_021277265.1 Kineosporia rhizophila | reverse complement strand
GGGGGGGGGGGGGGGGGGGGGGGGGGGGGGGGGGGGGGGGCGGGGGGGGGGGGGGGGGGGCGGGGGGGGGTGGGGCTGGGCTAGGTCGAAAGCCGGCCGGAGCGGAGGGGTGGCTCAGTTCTCGCTGGCCGCCAGCCGCCGGGCCACCTCGGCCGCGACCTCCTGCTGCAGCTCGGCCAGTTCCTGGTTGCTCAGGCCGCTCAGGCTCTCGCCGGACGGTACCGGGGTCTCACCGTCGGAGGGCTCTTCGGCCGGGTCGCCGCCGGTGGAGGCCCCGTTCGCGTCGACGCACTCGATCTCGCGGCCCGAGACCTCGGTGAGGCACATCGCGCCGTCGGCGGCGATCTCGACCAGCCGGGTCACGGTGGTGGACTTGGTGATCGACGCGGTCCAGGTGCCGGCCGAGGTGGGGACCACCTCGCGCAGGCTGAGCTGGTTGGCGTTCCAGTTCAGCTGCGGGAACGCGGCGATGATGGCGTTGGAGAGCGCCACGTTGCCCTGCCGGGCCGCTTCCATCCGGTGAACGGTGAGCTTGTTCAGCTTTCCGGCGTGCACCTCGTCGGCGGCCAGAGTGGCCACTCCCACCACCGATTTCGACGTTCCCCGCGGGGTGAGCGCGGTGACGTAGTCCCAGCGCGAGGTGTCGGTGCGCTTCAGCAGCAGTTCGGACTCGTTGCCGGCGTCCGGACCGTCGTCGCCCTCGCTGACCGTCTCGTAGCCGGAGCGCCGGAACAGACGGTCGGCGAAGCCGTTGAGGGCGTGAGAAGCGTTGCGCTGCTTGGCCGCCAGCGACATGGGGTAGACCGGACCGGGGAGCTCACCGGCCTTGACCTGCTTGCGCAGCTCGGCGCTGCGCCCGTCGAAAACCACCACCCCGGCCGGGACCTCGTGCTGCTCGGGGAAGCCGGTGAAACGGGTGACCGGGACGACCATCTGCCCCTTGTCCTGCTCGCAGTAGGCCCACACGTCGTCCGGGTCGGCCATCAGGTCACCGCCGACGAACGACAGGGCCCGGCGCAGGTTGTACTGGAACCACCCGCGGTGCACCGGCACCTGGGCGTCGAACTCGCAGACGTCGACCCGGTTCTCGCCCGGGGTCTGCACCACGATCTGGTCGAACCCCTTGATCCAGCCCTTGGCCTTGACCGGGGTGACGTAGGCGCCGGTGACGGGCAGGAAGGTGGTCGACTTCTCGTCGAACGTGCCGGTGACGCTGCCGGCCCGGCTCGGGGCCGAGTTGGCGGCCACCGACCACGGGATGCGCCACTCGTAGCCGGCCTGGGCCGCCTCGGTGATCTCGATCGACTCGGACAGCTGCCGGCTGCGGTGGTAGCCGCCCCAGACCCCGAGCACCGGCGCGGCGACCACGGCAACCAGCAGCAGCACGCCCAGACGGCCTCCGGAGCGGGGCGATACGACGGCGGACACCACCGCCAGCACGACCAGGACGATCAGCGTCTTCCACATCGTGCTGGCCCACACCGTGCGAAGCACTGCGTAGACCGTGCCGTGGAAGGCCCAGTAGAACAGCAGCCCCGATCCCAGCGTCGCCAGAGTTCCGCCCACCCAGAGGCCCGGCCGACGCCCGTAGTCACTCACCGCACGTGCTCCCCACCCCGAACCGCAAAGCCGACAACCCAAAACTAATGGACGTTTGTGAGCACCTGGGAAGCAAACGGGCCCACCGACGTCTTCAGTTGGTGAACGGAACCCCTCAGACCACCCGGCTCCGCGCCCGGAGTGAACGCCGCCGCGAGAGAAGGTTTTCCAGCGAGCCGCGCTGCCCGTCGGAACCGGCGAGCCGACGCAGCAGAGCCGGTGGCGTGGTGGCCCGGCGCACCACGACGGGAACGAAACCGAGCTTGGCGAAATAACGTTGGGCATCCTTGGAGGGCGACGGCACCCCGGCGACAATCTGCTCGGCCCCCAGCCTTTCGGCCTGGGCGGCGACATACGCCAGCAGCGCCCGGCCTACCCCGTGGCGACGTTCGGCGGCGGCCACGAAGAACTCGTCCATGCAGACCGCCGTGGCGCCGCTGAGAACGTTCAGCGGAGACTGGCGCATCACCAGGAACGCCACCGCCCGCTCGTTCAGTCGCGCCACCACGACTTCGGGCTCCCCCACCAGGATTGCCGCCTCCAGGCGGGCCTGGGCTCCCTCGGGGAGCGCACTCCGGGACTGTCCCCAGAGCGCGAGCAGTTCGGGGACGTCGTCCACCGTGGCTGCTCTGATCTCCAACGGTCGCCGGGGCGAGTAGGGCAGACGTCGAGACACCGGTGGCCTCCTGGCCGACGGCCGGGATTACCGCCCCGGATTCCCCACGGCACCACCAAAAGGGGCACCGGACCGTGGTCGGCGAGCCCATCGTCCTCAGTTGGAGATCGGCCTCACCACGCTCGAGGCACATCATGGCGAACCGCACCGAATCAGACGGATCAAATCCGGGGAATCTCAGTGGATGAGACGAGTTGCACCGGCCTGTGTCCGAACGACAGCGGGCCGGCTCCCCCGTGGGGAACCGGCCCGGTGTCAGACACTCAGCCGTACGTCAGCCGCCCAGGTACGCCTTGACGATGCTGTCGTCCTTGAGCAGGTCGCGGGCGATGCCCTCCTGCTTCAGGTGCCCCGACTCCAGCACGTACGCGTAGTCGCCGATGCGCAGCGCGGCGAGCGCGTTCTGCTCCACCACCAGCACGGTGGTGCCCTGGTCGCGGATCCGCCGGATGGTGTCGAAGATCAGGTCGACCAGCACCGGCGCCAGGCCCATCGAGGGCTCGTCCAGCAGCAGCAGTTTCGGGTTGCCCATCAGCGCCCGGCCGACGGCCAGCATCTGCTGCTCACCGCCGGACATCGTGCCGGCCTTCTGAGCGATGCGTTCCTTCAGCCGCGGGAACAGGTCCAGGACCCGCTCCTTGTCGGACTCGATGCCGTCCTTGTCGTTGCGCAGGAAGGCCCCGAGCTCGAGGTTCTCCTCCACGCTCATCTTCGGGAAGATCCGCCGGCCCTCGGGCGACTGGCATATGCCCTTCGCCACGACCTTGTGCCCGGGCACGCCGACCAGCGACTCACCGGCGAAGGTGATCGTGCCGGTGCGCGGGCGCAGCAGACCCGAGATCGAGCGCAGCGTGGTGGACTTGCCCGCGCCGTTCGACCCGATCAGGGTGACGATCTCGCCCGGCTTGACCGACAGCGAGACACCCTTCACCGCGGCGATGTTGCCGTAGTAGACGTGCACGTCGTTGACGGTGAGGAGGTCCTCGCCGCTGCGCCGCGCACCCGGCTGGGCGGGTGCCGCTTCCGTGGGAGTGCTCACAGGTCGCCTCCGTAACCCTCTTCGGTACCGGTCTTGCCCAGGTACGCCTCGATCACCCGCTGGTTCGACTGGATCTCCGCGGGCAGGCCCTCGGCGATCTTCTGGCCCTGGTCGAGCACGGTGACCCGCTCGCTGACCTTCATCACCACGCTCATGTCGTGCTCGATCAGCAGGATCGACACGTCGCGGTCGCCGCGGACGCGGTGCACGAAGTCGACGAACTGGGCCGACTCCTGTGGGTTCATGCCGGCCGTGGGCTCGTCGAGCAGCAGCACCTTGGGCCGCAGGGCCAGGGCCCGGGCGACCTCGAGGCGGCGCTGGTCGCCGTAGGACAGGTTGCGGGCGTAGTCGTTCGCCGACTTGCCGATGCCCATGTAGTCGAGCAGTTCCCGGGCGAAGTCGCGGGCCTCGCGCTCCTCCCGCCGCTGACGGGGGGTGCGCAGGACGGTGCCGAAGATCCCCGACTTCAGGTGGCTGTGCATCGCCACCATCACGTTCTCCTCGGCCGTCATCAGGTTGAACAGCCGGATGTTCTGGAACGTGCGGGCCAGGCCCGCGGAGGCGATCTTGTGCACCGGCTGGCCGGTGACCGTGGCGCCGTTCAGGATCACGTTGCCGGTGGTCGGCCGGTACAGGCCGGTGAGCACGTTGAAGAACGTGGTCTTTCCGGCGCCGTTCGGGCCGATCAGGCTGACCACGGACTTCTCCGGGACGGTGAACGAGACGTCGTTCACCGCGGTCAGGCCACCGAACTGCACGGTGATGTGGTCGGCCTGCAGAGCCACCGGGACGGCGGTGGCCGGCGTGGTGGGCTCGGACGCGGTGGTGGTCATTTCTTGTGGGTCCCTTCCGCGGCCGTCTCTTCCGAAGTGCCTTCCATCTCGGCCCCGAGCGACTCGATCTCGCCGCGCTCGGGCTCCTGCAGGACCTGCCGGGTACGGGCCTCGGGAATCAGGCCCTCCCGGCGGAAGAGCATGAACAGCACCAGGATCACGCCGAAGATCAGGAAGTTGTGCGAGGCGAAGTTGACCTCGGCGCCGGTGACGTCGTTCCAGACGTTGCCGAGCTGGGCCAGGCCGGTGGAGTTGATCCAGGCCAGGGTCAGCGCGCCGACCGTGACGCCCCAGACGTTGCCCATGCCGCCGAGCACGACCATGGCCAGCAGGATGATCGAGATGGAGAAGTTGAACCGGTCGGCCAGGACCCCGCCGATGTGGGTGGCGAAGGCGACACCGCCGATCCCGCCGAAGGCCGCGCCGACCGCGTAGGCGGACAGCTTGATCCGCATCAGCGGCACGCCCATCATGCTCGCCGCCAGCTCGTCCTCACGGATCGCCAGCCAGGCCCGGCCCAGCCGGCCCTCACGGATGCGCAGCGAGACGAACATGGCCAGGCCGAGCAGGAACGCGTAGACCAGGAACTTGAAGGTCAGGTCGAACACGCCGAGGGTGTCGGGGACGCCGGGGATCAGCGCGAACGGCCCCATCGGGATCAGGTCGATGCTGGTGATGCCCTGCACGCCGTTGGTGATGTTCCAGGCGCCGTCCGGGCCGACCTTGGCGCCGTTGCGGAACACCTCGGGCAGGATCTCGCCGAAGCCCAGGGTGACCAGGGCCAGGTAGTCGCTCTTCAGCCGCAGCGTCGGGGCCCCGATGATCACGCCCGCCAGGGCGCAGACCAGGGCCGCGATGATCAGTACGAGCCAGAAGTTGATGTGGATACCGCGGTCCTGGCCGGGCAGCGGATGGCCGAAGAAGTTGAAGCTCAGGCCGCTCCACTGCGGGGCGACCTGGTTGGCGAACGGGGCCATCAGCCAGCCGGCGACGTAGCCGCCGATACCCCAGAAGGCCACGTAGCCCAGGTCGAGCAGACCGGAGTAGCCGACCACGATGTTCAGGCCGAGGGCGAAGATCGCCCAGATGACCGCCTCGTTGACCGCGGTCATCGGCAGCCACTCGTTGAAGCCCGAACGCAGGTCGGAGGAGGCGTCCGGCAGGACCCAGTGGTTGAACGAGAACACCAGGACGCCCAGGAGCAGGAAGCCCAGCGGCCAGCCGAAGCGGGCGGCGAACGAGGTCTTCGGAGCCGGCGGACGCACCGCGGGACTGGAGGACGGAGCGGGAGCAGTCGTCGACATCGGCTACACCTTTTCCGTCGTACGGGTGCCGAGGATGCCCTCGGGCTTGAACACCATGAGCAGGATCAGCACGGTGAAGACCACCGTCATGGACCACTGCTGGCCGAACAGCATGGAGTCGTTGATGCTGGTCAGGATCCCCAGGACGAAGCCCCCGAGGACGGCTCCCTGGAGGTTGCCGATGCCGCCGAGGACGGCGGCGGTGAAGGCGTACAGACCGAGCCGGAAGCCCAGCCCGTAGCTGCTGCTGCCGACCGACTGCAGGTAGAGCAGCCCGGCCGCACCGGCCAGCGCACCACCGAGTGCGAACACGGTGACGATCGTGCGGTCGACGTCGATACCCATCAGCCGAGCGGCGTCCTGGTCCTGGGCCACGGCGCGCATGGCCTTGCCGGCCTTGGTGCGCTGCACGATGTAGACCATCAGCAACAGGAGCGGGATGGTCACCGAGATGACCACGATCGTGGTGTACGGGATGAACACGTCACCGATGCTGAAGCCGTCGTTGCCGAACATGGTCGACCACTGCTTGGGGGCCGAGCCGGTCATGAACTGACGCTGGCCGAACCACTGGTAGATGAAGCTCAGGCCGACGGCGGTGATCAGCGGGGCCAGCTTGGGCGCCCGGCGCAGCCTGCGGTAGGCGACCCGTTCGGCCGCCACGTTCACGATGGCTGCGGCCCCCATGGCGATCAGCAGGGCGAAGGCCACCGCCGCGACCGCACCGAAGGTGAAGGAGTCGACGGCGAACCAGCTCACCGAGACGATGCCGGACAGCACCGTGGCGAGCATGAAGAGGTCACCGTGCGAGAAGTTGATCAGCTCGATGATGCCGTAGACCATCGTGTAGCCCAGCGCGATCAGCGCGAACAGCGCGCCGTTGCCCAGGCCGGTGACCAGGGCCGAGGTGAACTGCTGGGGGCCTTGCACCAGTTCGTAGAGCACCCAGATCGCGACTGCCGCCAGCAGCGCGAGCCCGGTTACGTTGATGGCGATCTCCCGAGGCAGCCGTCGTGGCTTCACCTCGGACGCGGCGACCGCGGGTTGCGTCATGAATCGCTCTTTTCGGTACGGACACGGGGTGGATGTGACGCCGGGTGGGGGCCTCCGTCCTGGAGGCCCCCACCCGGTTACCGCCTAGCTCAGGAGACTTCCTGGGCCTGCAGGAAGGCCTGGACGCCGTCCTTGTGCTGCAGGACCGAGATGTCCTTGGCCGTGGTGTCGCCGGTGGCCGGGTCGATCACGATCTCCTTACCGGTGGCCGACTCCTCGGCCGGGATCTTGATGCCCTCGCCCTCGAAGACCGCGTCGCGGACGCCCTTCTTGGTGCCGTCCGAGGCCTCGATCGCCTTGACGATCACCTGGACACCGGCCACACCGTAGAGGGCGTAGCTGGTGCGCGGGGCGAAACCGTACTCGGCCTCGAACTTCTCCAGCAGGTCGGCGGCCGCGCCACCCTGCTTCTCGAGCTCCTCGGTGGCCAGGCCGGCGAAGGTCGCGTACAGACCCTCGGCCTCGGGCTGCTTGTCCAGCGGCGGGTAACCGGTCCAGCCGTCCGGGGTCATCATCGGGATCGTGGCGTTGTCGCCGAGCACCGCGACCTTGTCCTTCAGCAGCTGACCACCGTTGAGGTCGTAGATGCCACCGACGTACAGGCAGTCCGGGTTGGTCGCCTTGATCTTCTGGAACAGGGCGGTGTAGTTCGGCGCCTTCTCGTCGTAGGCCTCGTTGGCGATGATCTCGATGCCTTCGGCCTTGGCGGCGTCCTCGAACGACTGCGCGATGCCCTGACCGTAGGTCTGGTTGTCGTTGAGGACGTAGCACTTCTTGACCTTCAGGGTCTCCGCGGCGAAAGCGGCCGCGGCGGTGCCCTGGACGTCGTCGGTGGTGACCACGCGAGCGAAGTTCTTCTTACCGCTCGGCGCGTACATCTCCGGCTCGCCCTCTTCCCAGGCCTTGGTCAGGCCGGGGTTGGTGGAGGCATGCGAGACCTGGAGCATCGGGCCGTTGGGGGCCTGGTTCAGCACCGGCGCCTGCAGCTTCGAGCAGCCGGAGTTGAACTCGCCCATGACGGCGACCTCGTTCTCCTCCTGCACGTGCTTCTGCGCGTTGGCGGTGCACGTCGCGTCGTCCCAGCTGCCCTTGGCGGCGGTCGAGTTGTCGTACGGCTTGAACTCGATCTTGTAGTCGCCGGCCTTGTTGCCGATCGACTCAAGGTAGATCTTGATCAGGTTGTTCGTGTCGGTCGAGGAGTCGGCCGAGGCGCCCTGCAGCGGCAGGTCACTGGAGATCACCAGGGTCTCGCCGCCACCGGAGCCGCTGCTCTCGTCGTCCGAACCGCCGCCACACGCCGCGATGCCGAGCGCCGCAACCGCGACGATGGCAAGTGCGCGAACCGGTTTCCCCATGTCCTACCTCTTCCCTACGGCCGGAGCCGAGCGCTCACGACTGGTGTTGGCCGGTGAAATTACCACTGTGATGTGACGTGGGAAGGGTGGTTGTTCTTGCGAAAGGTCAAGGCTCGGCAACGATTCTCGGGAAGATGACGTTTTCGCCGCATGTCGTTCGGCGAGAATCCGTTTCGCCCGATCTCATGTTTCCGGAATGTGTCCGGCTTGAGGTTTTGTTTGAGCTACCCGAAACACATTGTTTTATGACGCCGCAATGCCCGTTCGGGCGTGATCGCTGCGGCGGCGCGATTCATCCAATGAATTTACCCGCCCCAACGGGCGGGCAAAGCAAAGGGTCCCCGGGATCCGCAGATCCCGGGGACCAGATTAAAACGACACGTGTTGCCTTACTCGGTCACCACGTGTTCAGTGCTGTTGAATTTCTGCCACCCTGCGACGGGCGGTCAGGCGATTGCCTTAACGATCAGGCATCGGTGCCCGAGGCAATCACTGCCGAGGCCACTTCCTTCATCGTCAGGCGCTTGTCCATCGAGGTCTTCTGGATCCAGCGGAACGCCTCGGGCTCGCTCAGGCCGTACTTGGTCTGCAACAGGCCCTTGGCCCGGTCGACCAGCTTGCGGGTCTCGAACCGCTCGGCCAGGTCGGCCACCTCGGCCTCGAGGGCCGACAGCTCGGAGTGCCGGCTCGCCGCGATCTCCAGGGCGGGCACCAGGTCGGCCGCGGTGAACGGCTTGACCACGTAGGCCATCGCCCCGGCGTCCCGGGCGCGCTCGACCAGCTCGCGCTGGGAGAAGGCGGTGAGCAGCACGACCGGCGCGATCCGCGCGCCGACGATGCGCTCGGCCGCGGAGATGCCGTCCAGCACCGGCATCTTGATGTCCATCACGACCAGGTCGGGCTTGTGCTGCTCGGCGAGCTGCACGGCCTCCTCGCCGTTGCCGGCCTCGGCCACGACGTTGAAACCGTTCTCGCGGAGCATCTCGACGATGTCCAGCCGGATCAGGGCCTCGTCCTCGGCGACGAGGACGGTCCGCTCCTTGGTGGCCGCCGGCGCGGGGACGTGGGACGGTTCGGGCTCGGGCACGAGGAGGCCGGACCCGTCCGGAGTGGGTGCAGTGGAGGAGTCGCCAGCAGTCATGTGCTCAGGGTAGCTATCCGCGGGCCGCCGAGAGCAAGCAGGTGGGCAGCCTTCCGGCATGGTCAGCGTCACGTGGGCGGGCGGTACCGGGGCGTTCCCGACGGGGCCGCCGCGCGCGCTAAGCTCACCCGTGCGGCCTCAGGGCCGGCCGGCCGGGTTGGTGGAATGGCAGACACAGAGCACTCAAAATGCTCCGTCCGAGAGGGCGTGCGGGTTCGAATCCCGCACCCGGCACAAGCAGAAGGGCCCGCTCCCCCGACGGGGAGCGGGCCCTTGCGCGTCGGTCAGGCCTTGCCGGCCCGCACGTACGCCGGGGCGACACCGTTGACGGCGTCACCGATGCGGTGCACCCGCATGGCGTTCAGGGAGCCCGGGATGCCCGGAGGCGCCCCGGCGACGATGACCACCAGGTCACCCTCGGAGCACTTGCCGGACTTCATCAGCTCCTGGTCGACCTGCATCACCATCTCGTCGGTGTGCTCGACCACGTCGGTCAGGTACGTCTCGACGCCCCAGACCAGCGTGAGCTGGGCCCGCACGGCCGGGTCGGGGGTGAAGGCCAGCAGCGGGATCGCCGAGCGCAGCCGGGCCATCCGGCGCGCACTGTCACCCGACTGGGTGAACGTGACCAGGTACTTCACGCCCAGCAGCCGGCCGGCCGTGGCGGCCGCCAGGGTGACCGCACCACCGGTGGTGGAGGGCTGGGTGCCCAGCGGCGGGATCCGCTCCAGACCGTGGTCCTCGGTGCTGGTGATGATCCGGCTCATCGTCTGGACCGCCTCGAGGGCGTAGTTGCCCACGCTGGTCTCGCCGGACAGCATGACCGCGTCGGCGCCGTCGAGGACGGCGTTGGCGCAGTCGGACACCTCGGCCCGGGTCGGGCGCGGCATGTCGATCATCGACTCGAGCACCTGGGTGGCGACGATGACCGGCTTGGCGAGGCGGCGGGCCAGCGAGACGGCCTGCTTCTGGACGATCGGCACGTCCTCCAGGGGCAGCTCGACGCCCAGGTCGCCCCGGGCCACCATGATCGCGTCGGCGGCCCGGACGATCTCGTCCAGGTTGTCGATCGCCTGCGGCTTCTCGATCTTGGCGATGACCGGGAGCTTCACGCCCTCGTCGGCCATGATCCGGCGGACGTCCTCGATGTCGGAGCCACGCTGGACGAACGACAGGGCGATCATGTCGGCCCGCAGCTTCAGCGCCCAGCGCAGGTCGGCCTCGTCCTTGTCGGACAGGGCCGGCACGCTGACCGTGGTGCCGGGCAGGTTGATGCCCTTGTTGTTCGAGGCGGTACCGCCGACGACGACCTCGAGGACGACGTCGTTGCCCTTGACCTCGGTGACCTTCAGGGAGATCTTGCCGTCGTCGATCAGGACCGGGTCGCCGGCCTTCACGTCGCCGGGCAGGCCCTTGTAGGTGGTCGAGCAGCGGTTCACGTCACCCTGGATGTCGTCCGTGGTGATCGTGAAGGTGGCTCCGTTGACCAGCTCGACCGGGCCGTCGGCGAACCGGCCCAGGCGGATCTTGGGTCCCTGGAGATCGACCATGACACCGACCGCGCGGCCGGTGGCCTCGGCGGCAGCCCTGATCTCTGTGTACATCTTCTCGTGGTCCGCATACGAGCCGTGGCTGAGGTTCAGGCGGGCGATGTCCATCCCGGCCTCGACGAACTCAACCAGTCGGCCTTGCGTAGACGGGCCCATGGTGCAAACCATTTTGGCGCGGCGCATGTCACTGAGCTTAGCCCTGTACCCGGTGACGGCTTCATGCAGTGGTCACCCTCTTGCGGATGTCGCAAAGACCTTCATCCAGGTGTCACCGGATGGTGGACGAGCCCGGGCGTGTCGGTCCCGCACAGGTGCCCCACGAGCGTCCATCGGTGGATCTTCCGGACAGACCACGGCGCCTCCGGGACCCGATCGGGTCCCGGAGGCGCCGTGCCCAAGATCTCTTGTCAGACCTTGATCACACCGTCAGACCGTGAGCGGCCGGGCGGTCGGCGGGATCGCGGTGGGCAGCGTGGTGGAACCGGACAGCCAGGTGTCCACCGACGCGGCGCAGGAACGGCCCTCGGCGATCGCCCAGACGATCAGCGACTGGCCCCGGCCGGCGTCCCCGGCGACGAAGACCCCGGGCACGCTGCTCATGTACGAGTTGTCCCGGGCCACGTTGCCGCGCTGGTCCAGGTCGACGGCCAGCTGCTCGAGCAGGCCCTCCTTCTGCGGGCCGGTGAAGCCCATGGCCAGGAACACCAGCTGGGCCGGGATCTCCCGCTCGGTGCCCTCGACCGGGGCGAACCGGCCGTCCTTGAACTCGACCTCGACGAGCTTCAGCGCCCGCACCCGGCCGTCCTCGTCGCCGAGGAACTCCTGGGTGCTGATCGCGTAGACGCGCTCGCCGCCCTCCTCGTGCGCGGAGGCGACCTTGAACGTCATCGGGTAGGTCGGCCAGGGCTGGCTGGACGGACGCTCGTCGGACGGGCGCGGCATGATCTCCAGCTGGGTGACCGACCGGGCCCCCTGGCGCAGGGCGGTGCCGAGGCAGTCGGCGCCGGTGTCACCGCCACCGATGATCACGACGTCCTTGTCCTTGGCATCGATCTGGCCGGGCACCTCCTCGCCCAGGGCCGACCGGTTGGCCTGGGGCAGGTACTCCATGGCCTGGTGGATGCCGGCCAGCTCACGCCCGGGGGTGGGCAGGTCGCGGGCGGCGGTGGCCCCGATCGCCAGTACCACCGCGTCGTAGCGGTCGCGCAGCTGCTGCCCGGTGAGCTCGACACCGACGTCCACGCCGGGCCGGAAGCGAGTGCCCTCGGCCTCCATCTGCGCCAGCCGGCGGTCGACGTGGCGCTTCTCCATCTTGAACTCGGGGATGCCGTAACGCAGCAGGCCACCGATCTTGTCGGCGCGCTCGTAGACCGCCACCGTGTGGCCGGCCCGGGTGAGCTGCTGGGCCGCGGCCAGGCCGGAGGGACCCGAGCCGATCACCGCCACCGTCTTGCCGGTCAGGCGCTCGGGCGGCAGCGGCTGGACCCAGCCGGCCTCGAATGCCTTCTCGATCGTGGTGACCTCGACCTGCTTGATCGTCACCGGCGGCTGGTTGATGCCCAGCACGCAGGCCGACTCGCACGGCGCCGGGCACAGCTTCCCGGTGAACTCCGGGAAGTTGTTGGTGGCGTGCAGCCGCTCGATCGCCTCGTGCCAGTCGTCCCGCCAGACCAGGTCGTTCCACTCCGGGATCAGGTTCCCGAGCGGGCAGCCGTTGTGGCAGAACGGGACCCCGCAGTCCATGCAGCGCCCGGCCTGGCGCTGCAGCTGCGGCTTCTCGGTCGCCTCGTAGACCTCTTTCCAGTCCTTGAGACGGATCGGGACCGGCCGGCGGGCCGGGAGCTCACGCTGGCGGGTGTTGAGGAAACCCCTCGGGTCAGCCACGGGAAGCCTCCATGATTCGCGACCAGACCTCGTCGGAGTCGAGGTCGAGGCCTTCTGCCTCTGCTTGGGTACGGACCGACATGACACGTGCGTAGGCGCGCGGCAGGACCCGGGTGAACCGCGCCAGGGCGGCGTCCCAGTCCTGCAGCAACCGCCAGGCCACCGCCGACTCGGTCTCGTCGCGGTGCTTCTGCACCAGGGCGCGCAGCCGGTCCGCGTGCTCGCCCTCGACCGGGAGCAGGTCGACCAGCTCGGTGTTGACCCGGCTGGTGCGCAGGTCGAGCACGAACGCCTCACCGCCGGACATGCCGGCCGCGAAGTTGCGCCCGGTGCGGCCCAGGACCACCACCACACCACCGGTCATGTACTCGCAGCCGTGGTCGCCCACGCCCTCGGAGACCACAGTGGCGCCGGAGTTGCGCACGCAGAAGCGCTCGCCCACCTGGCCCCGCAGGAAGATCTCGCCGCTGGTGGCGCCGAACCCGATGACGTTGCCGGCCACGATGTTCTGCTCGGCCGAGAAGCTGGCCACCTTGTCCGGGCGGACCACCACCCGGCCGCCGGACAGGCCCTTGCCCACGTAGTCGTTGCCGTCACCGACCAGCCGCAGGGTGACCCCGCGGGGCAGGAAGGCGCCGAACGACTGGCCGGCCGAACCGGTCAGGGTGACGTCGATGGTGTCGTCGGGCAGACCGTGCTCACCGAACCGCTTCGTCACCTCGTGACCGAGCATGGTGCCGACGGTGCGGTTGACGTTGCGCACCGGCACCTCGAAGCGCACCTGCTCGGAGCGCTCCAGGGCGTCGGCGGCCAGCGAGATCAGGGTGTGGTCGAGCGCCTTCTCCAGACCGTGGTCCTGCACCGTGGTGCGGCGCCGGGACGGGCCGTAGGGCGCCTCGGGCACCGCCAGCATCGGGCTGATGTCAAGACCCGAGGCCTTCCAGTGCTGCACCGCGGCGGTGGTGTCGAGCGCCTCGACCGCACCGATCGCCTCGTCGAGCGAGCGGAAGCCGAGCGCCGCCAGGTGCTCGCGGACCTCCTCGGCGATGTACTCGAAGAAGGTCTCGACGAACTCCGGCTTGCCGCTGAAACGCGAACGCAGGTCCGGGTTCTGGGTGGCGATGCCGACCGGGCAGGTGTCCAGGTGACAGACCCGCATGAGGATGCAGCCGGAGACCACCAGGGGGGCGGTGGCGAAGCCGTACTCCTCGGCGCCCAGCAGGGCCGCGATCACCACGTCCCGGCCGGTCTTGAGCTGGCCGTCGGCCTGCACCACGATCCGGTCGCGCAGGCCGTTGAGCACCAGGGTCTGCTGGGTCTCGGCCAGGCCGAGCTCCCACGGGCCGCCGGCGTGCTTGAGGCTGGTCAGCGGGGCCGCACCGGTACCGCCGTCGTGCCCGGAGATCAGGACGACGTCGGCGTGCGCCTTGCTCACCCCGGCCGCGACCGTACCCACCCCGACCTCGGCCACCAGCTTGACGTGCACGCGGGCGGACGGGTTGGAGTTCTTCAGGTCGTGGATCAGCTGGGCGAGGTCCTCGATGGAGTAGATGTCGTGGTGCGGCGGCGGAGAGATCAGGCCGACACCCGGCGTGGAGTGCCGGGTCCGGGCCACCCAGGGGTAGACCTTCTCGCCCGGGAGCTGGCCGCCCTCACCGGGTTTGGCGCCCTGGGCCATCTTGATCTGGATGTCGTCGGCGTGGGTCAGGTACATGCTGGTCACGCCGAACCGGCCGGAGGCGACCTGCTTGATCGAGCTGCGCCGGGTGGGGTCGAGCAGACGCTCGACGTCCTCGCCGCCCTCACCGGTGTTCGACTTGCCGCCGATCCGGTTCATCGCGATCGCCAGGGTCTGGTGCGCCTCCTGGGAGATCGACCCGTAGGACATCGCACCGGTGGAGAACCGCTTGATGATCTCCGAGGCCGGCTCGACCTCCTCGATCGGAACGGCCTGGCGGTCGGTCTTGAACCGGAACAGGCCGCGCAGCGTCATCAGCCGCTCGGACTGCTCGTCGATCCGGGAGGTGTACTCCTTGAAGATGTCGAAACGCCGGTTGCGGGTGGCGTGCTGGAGCCGGAACACGGTGTCCGGGTTGAACAGGTGCTCCTCACCGTCCCGCCGCCACTGGTACTCGCCGCCGGTGGGCAGGCGCTTGTGCGGGCTGCGCTGACCGTCCGGCGGGTAGGCCATGGCGTGCCGGGCGGCGTTCTCCTCGGCCACCACGTCCAGGCCGATGCCGCCGAGCTGCGAGGTGACGCCGGCGAAGTAGGTGTCGACCAGTTCCTGCGAGAGGCCGATCGCCTCGAACACCTGGGCGCCGCGGTAGGAGGCGACGGTGGAGATGCCCATCTTGGACATCACCTTCAGCACCCCCTTGCCCAGGCCCTTGATCACGTTCTGGACGGCCTTCTCCGGGGTGACCCCGGTGACCACACCGTTACGGACCAGGTCCTCGGCGCTCTCCATGGCCAGGTACGGGTTCACCAGCTCGGCGCCGAAACCGATCAGCAGCGCCACGTGGTGCACCTCGCGCACGTCACCGGCCTCGACCACCAGGCCGATCTGGGTACGGGTCTTCTCCCGCACCATGTGCTGGTGCACGGCGCTGGTGAGCAGCAGCGAGGGGATCGGGGCGAGGTCGGCGGTGCTGTCGCGGTCGGACAGCACGATGAACCGCGCACCCTCGGCGACCATCGCCGAGGCCTCGGCGCAGATCTCGGCCAGCCGCTCGGCCAGGGCCTCGCCCCCGCCGTCGGCCCGGTACAGGCCGCGGATCGTGCCGGTGGCGTAGCCGGGCAGGTCACCGTCGTCGTTGACGTGCAGGATCTTGGCCAGCGCGTCGTTGTCGATCACCGGGGAGGGCAGCACCAGCTTGCGGCAGTGCGCCGGGGAGGCGGCCAGCAGGTTGCGCTCGGGGCCGATCGACACGCTCATCGCGGTGACCAGTTCTTCCCGGATCGCGTCCAGCGGCGGGTTGGTGACCTGGGCGAAGAGCTGGGTGAAGTAGTCGAACAGCAGCCGCGGACGCTTGGACAGCACGGCCACCGGGGTGTCGGTACCCATCGAACCGAGCGGCTCGGCGCCGCTCTTGGCCATCGGCGCGACGATGAGCTTGAGCTCCTCCTCGGTGAAGCCGAAGGTCTGCTGGCGCCGGGCGACCGACTTGTGGGTGTGCACGATGTGCTCACGCGGCGGCAGGTCGCTCAGCCGGATCCGGCCGGCGTGCAGCCACTCGTCGTACGGGTGCTGACCGGCGAGGGTGGTCTTGATCTCCTCGTCGTCGATGATCCGGCCGTGGTCGGTGTCGACCAGGAACATCTTGCCGGGCTGGACCCGGCCCTTCTTGACCACGGTGGCCGGGTCGAGGTCGAGCACGCCGGCCTCGGAGGCGAGCACCACCAGGCCGTCGTCGGTGACCCAGTAGCGGCCGGGACGCAGGCCGTTGCGGTCGAGCACGGCGCCGATCAGGGTGCCGTCGGTGAAGCAGACGTTGGCCGGGCCGTCCCACGGCTCCATGAACATGGAGTGGAACTCGTAGAACGCGCGGCGGGCCGGGTCCATCTCGGCGTGGTTCTCCCACGCCTCGGGGATCATCATCAGCACCGCGTGGGGCAGCGAACGACCACCCAGATGGAGCAGTTCCAGCACCTCGTCGAACGAGGCGGTGTCGCTGCCCTGCGGGTCGCAGACCGGGAACAGCTGCTCGAGGTCACCGGGGATGACGTCGCTGGCCAGGGCGCTCTCGCGGGCCCGCATCCAGTTGCGGTTGCCCTTCACCGTGTTGATCTCGCCGTTGTGCGCCATCATCCGGAACGGGTGCGCCAGCGGCCAGGACGGGAAGGTGTTGGTGGAGAACCGGGAGTGCACGATGGCCAGCTCGGTGCTGTAGCGCCGGTCGGACAGGTCCGGGAAGAAGGGCTCGAGCTGGCCGGTGGTCAGCATGCCCTTGTAGACGATGGTGCGGCAGGACAGCGAGGGGAAGTAGACCTCGGCCTCGATCTCGGCGCGCTTGCGCAGCCGGAACGCCCGGCGCTCGAGCGCCATGCCGACCACCCGACCGGGGGTGGAGGCCACGAAGATCTGCCGGAAGACCGGCTGGCAGGAGGCCGCCGCGGCGCCGACCAGACCCGGGGTGACCGGGACGTCGCGCCAGGCCAGGACGGCCAGGCCCTCCTCGGCGGCGATCCGCTCGATGACCGCCTCGGCGGCGGCCCGCTCGGCCTCGTCCTGCGGCAGGAAGCCGGTACCGACCGCGTAGCTGCCCTGCGGCGGGAGCTGCACCCCAAGGTCGTCGCGCAGCAGCTCACGGAAGAACGCGTCGGGGACCTGGGTGATGATGCCCGCGCCGTCGCCGGTGTCGACCTCGGCGCCGACGGCGCCGCGGTGGTCGAGGTTACGCAGCGCCGTGAGGGCGGCCTCGACGATGTCGTGACCGGGCTCGCCACGCATGGTGGCGACGAACGCGACACCACAGGCGTCGTGCTCGTTCGAGGCGTCGTACAGCCCCACCGGAGCGGGCTGGGCGGAGAACCGCCGATAGGGGGAGACCATGATCTGCACCTCGTGGTCGCTGGGGCTCTTCAAGCGTGGTGAACGACCCGGTGCCATGTCGATGATCACCGCGATGGGGCCGAAGAGGAACGCCCAGATGATCCGCGCAGGGGGACGCCTATGGCCCTCGGGTTGTCGACACTGTAACGGGTCGGTGTGGCATTTCGAAACCTTTGTGAAACCTGCGACTTCGTGGGATTTCCTGACCCGGCATCCCCCACCCACCTGGGGAGATGCCGGATCCGGGAGGTACCTGACGATCAATCGTGTTTCACGGCTGTTCCGCCGTAAGACGTTCGGTGCGGGGCCGGTGAAAGCGCGAGAAAATCCGGTCAGTCGCCGGTTTTCTTCGCTACCGCCTCGGCCTCGGGAACGGCACCCTTGCCGTTCTCGTCGACGTCCTTCGTGCCGCTGCCGGAACTCTCGCCCACCGCCGGGACCGGATCCGGTGCGGTGGCGGTCGGCTCGTCCTGCCCGCCGACCGCGGGTTCACGCCCGGGCCAGTACAGGGAGGAGTCACGACCGGGCCGCAGCCGGGACGAGATCAGCAGGTAGACGAGACCGCCGGTGAACAGCAGGACGGACGTCCACACGTTCAGTCTCAGACCAAGGATGTGGTTCGCCTCGTCGATGCGCAAGGTCTCGATGAAACCGCGTCCCAGGCAGTACGACATCACGTAGAGCGCGAACACCCGGCCGTGCCCCAGCCGGAAGCGGCGGTCGGCCCAGATGATGAAGAGCGCGGCCAGGACGTTCCAGAGCGCCTCGTACAGGAACGTGGGGTGGTAGTAGCCCTGCACGACCGGCTCGCCCATCGAGTCGCGGATCGCCCGGCCGGCCGAGTTGTCCCACTCGTAGATCTTCAGCGCGAACGGATTGCTCTCGTCCAGCGCCTTGCCGTAGAGCTCGTTGTTGAACCAGTTGCCCAGCCGGCCGAACGCCTGCGCGAACAGCAGCCCGGGGGCCAGCGCGTCACCGAACGGAGGAAGCCGGATTCCCCTGCGGCGGCAGGCGATCCAGGCACCGAGGGCCCCCAGGGCGACGGCCCCCCAGATGCCCAGGCCGCCCTCCCAGACGTACAGGGCCTTGACCGGGTCGCCGTTCTCGCCGAAATACTGCTGCGGAGAGGTGATCACGTGGTAGAGGCGACCCCCCACCACACCGAAAGGCACGGCCCAGGTGGCGATGTCGAGCACCACCGTCGGGTCGCCGCCCCGGGCCTTCCAGCGCACCTGGCAGGTCCAGATGGCCAGGCCGATCCCGATCAGGATGCTCAGCGCGTAGCCCCGCAGCGGGAGCGGGCCGAGATGCCAGACCCCCTGGTCCGGACTCGGGATCGCCGTCAGCAGTGCGGCGTTCATCCCGCTACCTCCTCGGTCGTGGGTCTACAAGTCGGCGGATCGCCCCGAACGGACGCCCTCGGCCAGTTTCGCAGAAAGCTCACCAACGGCGCGTACGCCCTCGGCCGGCGAGGAGGCCTCGGCCAGGGCCCGCACGAAGGCTGACCCGACGATCACCCCGTCGGCGAAACCGGCCACCTGGGCGGCCTGTTCGGCGTTCGAGACGCCCAGACCGACGCACAGCGGCAGGTCGGTGACGGCCCGGGTCCGGCGCACCAGGACCTCGGCCGCGTCGTTCACGCTGGAGCGCACCCCGGTGACGCCCATCGTCGAGGCCACGTAGACGAAACCCCGGCAGGCGGCGGCGGTCATCGCCAGCCGGCCGTCGGTGGACGACGGCGCGACCAGGAAGACCCGGTCCAGGCCGTGCTCGTCGGAGGCCTCGACCCACTCCCCCGCCTCTTCCGGGATCAGGTCGGGCGTGATCAGGCCCGCTCCCCCGGCGGCGGCCAGGTCGGCGGCCAGCTTCGGCACGCCGTAACGGTCGACCAGGTTCCAGTAGGACATCAGCAGCGCGGGGGCGCCGGCCTCGGCCACCGCCGCAGCGGCCTTGAGCGTGTCGCGCGGCCGGGCACCGGCAGCCAGGGACGCCTCGACGGCGTGCTGGATGACCGGGCCGTCCATCAGCGGATCGCTGTAGGGCACGCCGATCTCGACGATGTCGACGCCGTTCTCGACCATCGCCACCATCGCGGCGATCGAGGCGTCGTGGTCGGGGAAGCCCACCGGCAGGTAACCGATCAGGGCGGCCCGCCCCTCGGCCTTGGCCTGGGCGAGGACCGGTGCGACGCTGCTCACTTGCTGCCCTCGTTCTTCAGTTCGTCGGCGGCCACGACCCTTTCGGCCTCCGAGGCGACCAGGTCGTCCGAGGAGACCAGGCCGAACCAGCGGGCCGCGGTGTCCACGTCCTTGTCACCCCGGCCGGAGAGGTTGACCAGCACGATGCCCTCCGGCCCGAGCCGCCGGCCCTCACGGATCGCCCCGGCCAGGGCGTGCGAGCTCTCGATCGCCGGGATGATGCCCTCGGTGCGGCACAGCAGCTGGAAGGCCTCCATCGCGTCCGCGTCGGTGACCGGTTCGTAACGGGCCCGGCCGGACTCGGCCAGCCAGGCGTGCTCCGGGCCGACGCCCGGGTAGTCCAGCCCGGCCGAGATCGAGTGGCTCTCGATCGTCTGGCCGTCGTCGTCCTGCAGGATGAACGTCCGGTTGCCGTGCAGCACCCCGGCCGCACCACCGGTGATCGAGCTGGCGTGCCGGCCGGTCTCGATCCCGTCGCCGCCGGCCTCGAGGCCGAGCAGCCCGACCTGCGGGTCGTCGAGGAAGGCGTGGAAGATGCCGATCGCGTTGGAGCCGCCACCGACGCAGGCGGTGACCACGTCCGGCAGCCGGCCGGTGAGCTCGAGGACCTGGGCGCGGGCCTCCTCCCCGATGACCCGGTGGAACTCGCGCACCATGGTCGGGAACGGGTGCGGCCCGGCGACCGTGCCGAGCAGGTAGTGCGTGGTGTCGACGTTGGTGACCCAGTCACGCATCGCCTCGTTGATCGCGTCCTTCAGGGTCCGCGAACCGGCCGTGACCGGCACCACCTCGGCGCCGAGCAGGCGCATCCGGGCGACGTTGAGCGCCTGCCGCCGGGTGTCCTCCTCGCCCATGTAGATCACGCACTCCAGGCCCATCAGCGCGGCCGCGGTGGCGGTGGCCACGCCGTGCTGGCCGGCCCCGGTCTCGGCGATCACCCGCGGCTTGCCCATCCGCTTGGTGAGCAGAGCCTGGCCGAGCACGTTGTTGATCTTGTGCGAGCCGGTGTGGTTCAGGTCCTCGCGCTTGAGCAGGACCCGGGCGCCGCCCGCGTGCGCGGCGAACCGGGGAGCCTCGGTGAGGATGCTCGGCCGGCCCGAGTAGGTGCGGTGCAGCTGCTCGAGCTCGGCGATGAACGCCGGGTCGACCTGGGCGGCGGCGAACGCGGCGTCGAGCTCGTCCAGGGCGGCCACCAGGGCCTCCGGGACGAAGCGGCCGCCGAACCGGCCGAAGTAGGGGCCGACGGCGTCGCGCAGGCGCTCGCTGGTCGGCGTGGTGGGACCGGTGGTGTCCGTCATCGCTTTCAGTTCTCGCTGTTCTTAGGAGGAACGGCCGGCCCGCAGCGCGGGGTGCGAGCCCGCGGCGACCAGGTCGGCCACGGCTCCCCGCGGGTTGTTGCCGACCACCAGGCTCTCGCCGACCAGCACCGCGTGGGCACCGGAGCGGGCGTAGTCGAGCACGTCGTGCGGGCCGCGCACGCCGGACTCGGCGATCCGCACGATGCCCGAGGGGATCGTGGGGGCGAGCCGGGCGAAGGTGTTGCGGTCGACCTCGAGGGTCTTCAGGTTCCGGGCGTTGACCCCGATCACCGTGGCGCCCGCGTCCACCGCCCGCTTGACCTCTTCCTCGTCGTGCACCTCGACCAGCGGGGTCATGCCGACCGACTGGACCCGCTCGATCAGCGAGACCAGGGCCTCCTGCTCGAGTGCGGCGACGATCAGCAGGATGGCGTCGGCGCCGGTGGCCCGGGCCTCCCACACCTGGTAGCTGGTGAAGACGAAGTCCTTGCGCAGGACCGGCACGTCGACCGCGGCGCGGACGTTGGCCAGGTCTTCCAGGCTGCCGCCGAAGCGGTGCTTCTCGGTGAGCACGCTGATCACCGAGGCGCCGCCGGACTCGTACTCGGTGGCCAGGCCCGCCGGGTCGCCGATCTCGGCCAGGGAACCCTTGCTCGGGCTGGACCGTTTCACCTCGGCGATCACCTTGACGGTGTCGCCGTGCCGCAGCACCGACTCTGCCGGTTTCGCCGAGGGCAGCTGGGCGGCCCGTTCCTGGAGCTTCTCCAGCGGCGTGGCGGCCTGGCGTTCTTCCAGGTCAGCTCTGACCCCGACGAGGATCTCATCGAGCACAGTCACACAAGGCTCCTCGTCAAATCGCTCGTCACGCGGTGGTGTCAACCCGTCGATGGTACCGATGCCCGGAGGGTGCTCCGTCCCCTACGGTGCGCATGGACCCGCAGGTCCCGGCCCCGGAGGTTGTGCTATGGAGCGAGTACTTCGAGCCCCGGAAGGTTCCGTAGCACCGCGAAGAGGATAAGCCCGAGCGCCAGGAGGGTCAGCGGCCACACCCGGGTACCAGAAGGTAGGCGCCCGTTCGGGAGGGCTGGGGAGGGAGGCGGGGGCGTCGGGACGGTGGGACTCGGGGTCCGGGGTCGCAGGGCCCGGGCTGCGGGGACAGGAGCTTCTGGGAAGGGGGATTCCGGGGCACTGGCCTGGTGCGTGCAGGTTTTCGGGGTGCTGGATTCTGGTGCGTGAGTGTCTGGAGGGCGGGCTTCCCGGGTGCCGGGTTCCCGGACACCCATATCCCCGGAGCCAGATTCTGGGGCACCAACATTCTGGGAGCCCGATTCCGGGGGGCCCGCTTCCCGGAAGCCTGGTTCCAGGGCACTCACATCCCAGGAGCCGGATTTTGGGGCACCAACATCCCGGGAGCCAGGTTTCAAGGCACCAACATTCTGAGAGCCAGATTCCGGGGGCCCCGCTTCCCGGAGGCCAGGTTCCAGGGCACCCACATCCCGGGAGTCAGGCGCCGAGCTCCCCACATCCCAGGCGCCAGTTTCCGGGGCGCCCACATTCTGAGAGCCAGACTCCTGGGCACCCACATCCCGCAAGCCAGTTTCCAGAGCACCCACATCCCGGGAGCCAGGCACCGAGCTCCCCACATCCCAGGCGTCAGTTTCCGGGACACCCACATTCTGAGAGCCAGACTCCAGAGCACCTACATCCTCGGAGCCAGACTCCGGGGCACCCACTTCTCGGAAGCCAGTTTCCAGAGCACCCACATCCCGGGAGCCAGGCACCGACCTCCCCACATCCCAGGCGCCAGTCTCCGGGACACCCACATCCCGCAAGCCAGGTTCCTGGACACCCACATCCCGGGTGCCAGGCACCGAACTCCCCACATCCCGGGAGCCGGGTTCCACTGCGCCCACATCCCGGGTGCCGGCTGGCGGGGAGGCCGTTTCCGGGGGGCCCGCTTCCCGGGGGGCTGTTCTCGGGGTGCGCAGGAACCAGCGGAACCAGAGGACGACGGCGACCGGCACCGCGAGGGTGACGACGAGGTTCGAGGATGCCGCCGCGAGCAGGTCGCCCCGGGTCAGGTGGTGGATGGCCCGCAGACCGCCGCAGCCCGGGCAGTACCAGCCGGTCAGGGCCAGGATCGGGCAGCCCGGGTAGTGGCCCGGCTCGGACGGGTCCACGGCGGCCAGGTAGCCGGTGGCGGCGGCCAGGACGGCGGCCACGGCGAGGGGGCGGGCCCGGGGGTGAGCTGGGCCCTGGAGGTGGGTCAGGGCTCGTGGGTGAGGCAGGGCCCTGGGGCGGGTCTTCGGCCGGGCCAGGGCCGCGTACGGCTGGGGGTGGGCGGGGGCGCTGTTTGCCCGGGGTTCCTGGCGTGCCTCGTCAGCTTGGTGTGCGGGCGGGTCTGCGGGCGGGTTCACGTCCATCGGCACGGACCCGCCCCGCAGAGCTCCTTCACCGGGTTCAGACCTTGATCACCACGGTCTTGGCGGCCATGTCGTGCCAGCCCTGGCGGCGGCCGCTGGAGTCGAAGAACGGCGAGAGGTAGACCACCAGCTGGCCGATGCCGCAGACGAAGCTGCCGACGAACGGCACGAGCCAGCGCAGGATGGCCGGCACCCAGCCGGGGACCCGGCCGTCCTCGGTGCGGACGATGCGGATGCCCAGGATCATCTTGCCCGGCGTGGCGCCGCGTAGGGCCACGAAGCCGATCTGGTACGCCAGCGAGCCGACGAAGGCCAGGCCCCAGAACGTCATGTAGGCGGCCGAGGCGAGCAGGGTGTCCGGGTTCTCGAGGTCGCTGCCGGAGGCCATCAGGCCGAAGCAGATCACCCCGAGCAGGGCGCCGGCGACGCCCAGGATGAGGCCGTCGAGCAGGAACGCGCCGAGGCGGCGGCCCATGCTGGAGAACTCGATGTTGGCCGGGATGCCGCCGCCCATCGGGTTGCCGTAGGGCTGCTGGCCGAACGAACCGTAGGCGGGCTGCTGGCCGTAGGGGTTGTCGCCGTAGGCGGGCTGCTGCCCGTACTGCGGCTGCCCCTGGCCGTACTGACCCTGCCCGTACTGGCCCTGGCCGTACTGCTGCGCGGGCGAACCGGGCTCGGGCTGCTGGCCGTAGGAGGACGAGCCCTGCCCGTACTGGTCACCACCAGAGCCGGACTGCCCGTACGAGGACTGGGACTGACCGTAAGGCGGCTGACTCTGCCCGGACGAGGGCTGCCCCTGGCCGTAGGCCGACGAACCCTGGCCGTACTGGTCGCCACCGGAGCCGGACTGGCCATACGAGGACTGGGACTGACCATAAGGCGGCTGACTCTGTCCCGACGAGGACTGCCCCTGACCGTAGGCAGACGAACCCTGCCCGTACTGGTCACCACCAGAGCCGGACTGGCCATACGAGGACTGGGACTGACCGTAAGGCGGCTGATTCTGCCCAGACGAGGACTGCCCCTGACCGTAGGAGGATGAACCCTGGCCGTACTGGCTGTCACCCGAACCGGACTGGCCCTGGCCGTACGAAGACTGCGCCTGACCGTACGGCGGCTGGCTCTGGCCGTAGGTCGGACCGCTCTGGCCGTAGGTAGGCCCGCTCTGCCCGTACTGCGACTGGCCGTAGCTGCCCTGACTCGTCTGACCCGTCTGACCCGTCTGGCCCGTCTGGTCGGGCTGACCCGGCTGCCTGGACGCGGACTGACGGCCGTCCTGCTCGTCCGGCCCGTGCTCGCCCTCTCTTCGCGGGTCGCGGGGCGGGGTGGAGCCGTACTCCGACATGGTCACCTCAAGGTCGCTACGGGTCTGGGGGGCACTTGGCCGGAACGGAGGCTACCGGCGCGTTGCCGCCCGGCAAGTGACCGGCCACCGCCCCCGGAACGACTGCTGCCGGGGCGGCCGGCCGGGTTCTCACCGGGCCTCTACCCCGGCCAACGCGTCACGGGGGCCGGTGGTGCCCTCAGTGGGTGGAGCGCTGCGCGCCGAAACCCATCGCGCCGAGGACCTTGCCGGTGACCGGGCCGGCCACGACGGCCACCACGGCGCCGACGACGAACAACCAGAGCATGTCCCAGCCGATCGCGACGGCGATGGTCATGAGCAGAGCCCCGAACATCACGACCGTGACCGAGACCCAGGCGGCGACCGAGTGGCCGTGCCCGTACGGGTCGTGGAAGTCCTGCTCCGGAGGCTTCGGGTGTTCTTTCGTGCCCGCCATTGCGTCCCCTTTCGAACGGCCCACATTCTGTCGGCTGATTCAGCCGGGCCTGCAGGGACGATATCGGTTCACCGGCCGCCCGTCGCGGCACACCCCCTGGCCGGCGGTCAGGGGGTGTGCCGGGGTGGCTCAGCTGCGGTCGGACCCGTTCGGGGCCGGGTCCGACGTCAGGTCCTCGCCGCGGTTCTGCGCGTCCCAGACGTCCGCGGAACTGGACCATCCACCGACGGCCGGGCGCCCCTCGTCCTCGATCGGGCTCTTGGTCGCCTCCCGCTCGAACCGCTTCCCGCCCACCGGCCAGGACCGGCTGCCGAGTACCCCGAGCAGCCCGGCCAGGACGATCACCAGGGCGCCGGCGACGTAGATCCAGCCCCAGCCGTTCAGGCTGGTGGTGAAGGTGAAGCCGTCGACGAAGTCGCCGCCGCCGAGGCTGAGCGTGTCGCGCACGGCGTTCCCGGCGGCCTCGTCGGGCTTGCTGAGGGTGGCCACCCCGCTGTAGGCCAGCGCCGCCCCCGCAACGAGCACGCCGAAGGGGATGAGGAAACGCACGACCCGGCCGGCAATGGTCAGAACCAGTGAGGCGGCGGCCACGGCGAGCGCCACCGCCGTGCCGGCCGGGGCCGCCGTGGCCCCGCTGATCTCCAGGTCACCGAACGAGGCCAGGTTGACCACCTGGACGGTGCCCCAGGGGCGGGAGACCCCCAGCAGGATCAGACCGGCACCGAGCAGCCCGGTCATCACCACCGTGCGACGTCCGGTGAGGCTCGCCCAACGGGAGCCCGCCGACGCAGAGGCGGGGTGGGCGCTCACTGGCGCCCCCCGTCCATTGTTTGGTTCTCTTCGGCGACCTCACGGATGGTGGCGGCCACCGCCACTGCGCGCAGGACCGCAGCGGCCTTGTTCCGGCACTCCTGGTCCTCGCTCTCCGGCACCGAGTCGGCCACGATGCCCGCGCCGGCCTGTACGTGAGCCACCCCCTCACGCAGCAGCGCCGTACGGATGGCGATCGCGAAGTCCATGTCCCCGGCCACGTCGAGGTAGCCCACGACGCCTCCGTAGAGGCCGCGCCGGACCGGCTCGAGCTCGTCGATCAGTTGCATCGCGCGGGGCTTCGGAGCGCCGGAGAGGGTGCCCGCCGGGAAGGTGGCGCGCAGGACGTCGTACGCGCTGTTCCCCTCCGCGATCCGGCCCTCCACGGTGGAGACCAGGTGCATGACGTGGCTGTAGCGCTCGACCTCCATGAAGTCGACCACCTCGACGCTGCCTGCGACGCAGACCTTCTGCAGGTCGTTGCGGGCCAGGTCGACCAGCATCAGGTGCTCGGCGCGTTCCTTGGCGTCTCCCAGCAGGTCCTCGGCCAGGTCGTTGTCCTCACCGGCGGTGGCGCCCCGGGGACGGGTCCCGGCGATCGGGTGCGTGATCGCCCGGCCGTCGGTGACCTTGACCAGCGCCTCCGGGCTGGAACCGACCACCGCCAGTTCACGGCCGGCCGCGTCCTCGGTGCGGTAGAGGTACATGTAGGGGCTGGGGTTGGAGGCCCGCAGCACCCGGTACACGTCGATCGCGTCGGCCGGGCAGTCCAGGTCGAAGCGCTGCGAGAGCACCACCTGGAACACCTCGCCGTCGACGATGCCGCGCTTGCCCTGCAGGACCGAGGCGATGTAGTCGTCGCGCCGGCTGCGCTCGCGGGGCTTCAGGTCGGTCGGCGCGGGGGCGTGCACGGCGACTGTGCTCGGCGCGGGCTCGGCCAGCTGACGGGTCATCCGGTCGAGCCGGGAAACGGCGTCGGCCCAGGCCTCGTCGACCCGCTCGTCGGTCCCGTCGTAGTTCACCGCGTTGGCGATCAGCAGCAGCGTGCCGTCGGAGTGGTCGAGCACGGCCAGGTCGGTGGCCAGGCTCATGGCCAGTTCCGGCACCTCGAGCTCGTCCTGCGGCGGGTTGGGCAGCTTCTCCCAGCGACGCACCGCTTCCCAGCCGACGTAGCCCACCATTCCCCCGGTCAGCGGAGGCAGGCCCGGCAGGCGGGGGGCCCGCAGTGCCTCCACCGTGTCGCGCAGGGCGGCCAGCGGGTCTCCCCCGGTCGGGACGCCCACCGGCGGGTCACCGATCCAGTGCGCCACCCCGTCGCGGGCGGTCAGCGTGGCCCGGCTCGCGGCACCGACGATGCTGTAGCGCGACCAGACCCCGCCGTGCTCGGCGGACTCCAGCAGGAAGGTGCCGGACCGGTTGCCGGCCAGCTTGCGGTAGACGCCGATCGGGGTCTCGCCGTCGGCCAGGAACCGGCGCACCACCGGGATGACACGGCGGTCGGCGGCCAGACGCCGGAAGCCGTCGAGGTCCGGCCAGGTGCCGCCGAAGCCCAGGTCGGTGGGGACGGTCTCCTGAGTGTCTTCGGCCGGGCTGGTCACGCTCACGCGGGGGACTCCTCGGTCTGGTTGTTCGGCGGGGTGAGCACGGGGCCGGTGACCGCGTCCAGCCGGTCGGCGTCGAAGCAGGTGCGGTCGCCGGTGTGGCAGGCGGCGCCGACCTGGTCGACGGTCACCAGCAGGGCGTCGCCGTCGCAGTCCAGTGCCACCGACTTCACCCACTGCACGTGGCCGGAGGTGTCGCCCTTGCGCCAGTACTCCTGGCGGCTGCGGCTCCAGAAGGTGACCCGGCCGGAGGTCAGCGTGCGATGCAGAGCCTCGTCGTCCATCCAGCCGACCATCAGCACCTCGCGGGTGTCCCACTGCTGGACCACGGCGCTGACCAGGTTGTCGGCGTTGCGGCGCAGTCTCGCGGCCAGGGCGGGCTCCAGCGGGGAGCCGGCGGAAGGATCTACTGGGGTCGCACTCACCGGCCAATAGTGGCATCGCCGGGGTGCAGGCCGTGTGGCCCCACCCCTGACTTGGGCTCGAAGGACTGCCGTTACCTGTCTACACAGGCGTTTCACACCTCGTTAGCGTGCGCGACCCCCTGCGTTCACTGAATGATGGGGTTATGCCCACTCTGCTTCACATTGGCGCTCCCAAGACCGGGACCACGGCGATCCAGGCCTCCCTGGAGGATCTGAAGAGCCGCTCGCCCGGCGGTCTGGAGGCGTTCGGGCTGAGCATGCCCGGGACTCCGCTGGAACAGGCCCGGGCCGCCCTCGGAGTGCTCGGCCAGGGTGTGGGCTGGCAGGCCGGTGAACGCGCACACAGCGATCGGCACTGGCGGCGGCTGCTGGCCCAGGCCGCACCAGGGCTGCGCTTCGTGTCCAGTGAGTACTTGTGCGAGGCGACGCCGGAGGTCGCCGACCGGATCGTGGCCGACCTGGGTGGGCGGGGCCAGGTGCGGGTGGTGCTGACCCTGCGGCCGCTGACCCGGATCATGCCGTCGGCCTGGCAGCAGTACCTGAAGAGCGGTCACCAGCTGGACTACGCGCAGTGGTGCTCGGCGATGCTCGCGTCACCACCGAAGCGGGGTGTCACACCCTCGTTCTGGCGGCGTCACGACCAGGGGGCGGTGCTCCAGCGCTGGACCGAGGCGGCCGGTGCCGAGAACCTCACCACGGTGGTGCTCGACCCGGCCGACCGGGGCCTGCTGATGCGGACTTTCGACGATCTCCTGCACCTTCCGGCGGGGACGCTCACCGGGGTGCGGGGTGGGCGGCAGAACCGGTCGATGTCGGCGGCCGAGACCGAGTTGTTCCGTCGGCTGAACGTGCAACTGCGCGAGCGCGACTTCCCCTGGAGGGAGTACGCCGACCTGGTCCGCTACGGCTCGGTCCTGCGGACCGTGGAGCTCATGCCTTCCGACGAGGAGGCCGCCGTTCACACCCCGGAATGGGCGGTGGAGCGCGCGGTCTCGCTGGCCCAGGGCTACCGGGACACGATCAGTGCCCTGGAGCGGGAAGGAATGACGGTGATCGGGGACGCGGACCTGCTGACCGAGGCCTACGCCGGTGCTCCGCAGGCTGCCCCGGCCCCTGGCCTGGTGCCGGTGGACACAGCGGTGCAGGCAATTCTCGGGGTGGTCTCGAGGGCCAGCAGCGGCAACGCCTTCTTCCCGGACGAGGTGGCACGCGGCATCGGCGAGCAGGACGGGCTGCCCGGTTCGGCCCGGTCGCAGAAGGAGTTGGCCCGGGTAGAGGATCTCTCGGCCCGCGAGATCAGCGAGGTGCTGGCCGGGCGACTGCGCAAGGGTGTGCAACGCCGCTATCGCAAGCAGCGGCGTCGGCTGCAGCGCATCGCGGACCGGCACGCCGTCTCCCTGCCACGGGCCCGGGACCGCAGTGGGGACGAGGTCTTGCACACGGCCGCCGCGGATACACCGGATCAGTTCGGCTGACCGGGTTCGGCGGGCTGTCCTTGGCTGGTTCTTGGGTGTGGAGAACTACCCTCGGTGTGGTGGGGCCGGTCTGCGAGTGCTTCGGTGTGGCGGGTGGTTTCGGTTGCCGGGCCTGATAGGTGGCCTGGCACGCAGGGTGGCTCGCGGTGGCGGCTTGGCTGGGCCGCGGGCGCTCAGGGGTCGGCCGCGGTCGACGACTGGCTGGCGGGGGCGGGCATGGGACTGGCTCAGCGATTGCCGGTGACGGGTAGGGCGGACTCGTTCCGCGGTCGCCGGTGACAAGCAGGGCGGACTGGCTCATCGATCGCCGGTGACAAGCACGCCGAACCGGCACAGCGATCGCCGGAGGCAGGCCGGGCGGGCGGGTTCGGTGGTCGCCAACTGGCGGCTCCACGTGTAAATAGAGTCTCGCCCTGGCTTCACCTGGCCGACGCGGCCTTCGTGATGAGGATGGCCGAGACGATCTGTCTGCTGGATAGGGGACTTTCTTTACGCATAGTCCGAGCATCTTCCAGCCCGTCGGTCGGACGGCTTGCCCAAGCTCAGTCTTGGGTCGGTCGCCCGCACTTCTTGGTCGGCGCCGTCCCGGCGTGCGGTCTTCTGAAGGAGAAGTGATCGTCCGGCCCCTCCCCAGTGCCCCCGTTCCTGGCCTTCGCCACCAGGGCCGGGCAAGGAGACGCCGCGCTGACGTCAGCTACCTGGACCGGCCGGCGCCCCCAGATCGGCCCAGCCCACCGGGGGCTGGTCTGGGGTCGGTCGGGCCGGGGTGGGGTTGGGTCGGTCGGGCCCGGGTGGGATCAGTCGGGCCGGGGTAGCTGGGCGGGTCGGTTGAGGCCGGCCGGGTGGGAACGGGCCGGTTGAGGCCGGCCGGCTGGAACGAACTAGTTGGGTGGGCCGGTTGGGTGGGCCGCCCGGGTGAGTGGGGCAGGGCAGGCCGGTTGAGCAGGGCGGGCCGGTTGAGGCCGACCCGGTGGGAACGGGCCGGCTGAGGCCGGCCGGGTGGGAACGGGCCG
>NZ_JAJSOH010000050.1 GCF_021277265.1 Kineosporia rhizophila | reverse complement strand
GCAGCCCGGCATCCACCGATTTGACAGAATTCCGAACGAAGCGGGACTCTCGTACAGAGATCGGAAAATCCAGATCGAGAGGCGGTGTGCCATGCGAGCCGACGTAACCCTGACTGCACCCGAGACCACGGCCACAGCCGACCAGGAGCCCGCCGGCAGCACGCCGGCCCACCTGGCGGATCAGTCCTTCGAAGCCCTACTACTGCACAGGTTCGGCAGCGGGACCGACGTGACCCCACTCGTCCTCTGGGCCCGCTCCTGTGGTCTGGCCTCAGACATCCTCGTGCAGGTGGCCGAGCGAGCCGGGGCCCCGTCCGACGTCGCCCTGATCATCGAGGCGGTCCGTAGCGGCGTGCATTTCAGCGTGACCGAGATCGCCCAGTTCTTCGAGGACGACCAGGAGGAGGCTGCGGCCTGGGTCTTCACCGCGCTTCTCCACCACCGCTTCGGCGACCGGCCCAGCCTGCCCGACCTGGCCGACGCCCTGGTCGACTCCGGTCTCGACGAGCTCGACCTGATCCGGAACGTCTACGAGGCCGATTCCCCGGCGCAGGTTCTGGAACTGGTGCCTTCTTCCCAGAGAAGCGGTACGCCAGACTGACGAACTGTGAGCCCCACCCTCTACCGCCGCGCCCTCCTGCCCGAGCCGGGCACCCCGTCTTCAATCAGTGAGCCCCACCGATGGTCGGTGCTCGTCGACGGCGGCCGCGTCGTCGAGGTGAGGCCCGACACATCAGCCCGGTCCGAGGCCGGAGCCGGGGCACCGGAAGAGGTGGATCTGGACGGTGCCCTTCTGCTGCCCGGGTTCGTCGACGCCCACGCGCACGTCACCGAGACCGGGTTGCTCCTGGCCGGAGTGGACTGTTCACAGGCCCGCACGGTGGGTCAGATCCTCGACGCGGTCGCCGATCTGGCCAAGGCCGGTCCGGGGCGACAGGTGCTGGGGCACGGCTGGGACGAGCTGAAGCTGGCTGAGGGGCGTCCGCCCACGGCGCAGGAGCTGGACCGGGCCGGCGGCGGTGCGGTGGTCTACCTGTCCCGAGTGGATGTGCATTCGGCCGTGGTCTCCGGCCGCCTGGCCGAGCGAGCCGGTCTGCGCGGGCTCGAGGGTTGGGACGAGAGCGGACGGGTGGAGCGGGACGCGCACCATGCGGCGCGGCTGGCCACCCGTTTCCAGCTCCCGGCGGCCGAGCGCAGCGAGCTCCAGCACCGGGCGTTGCGCCATGCTGCGGCTCAGGGAATTACCCAGGTGCACGAGATGTCCGCGCCACACATCGCGCCCGACGAGGACCTGCTGGCTCTGCTCGACCTGGGAACCGGGTCGGGCCTGCCCGAGATCGTGGCCTATCGCGGCGAACTGGCGGGTGACGAGGCAGCGGCCCGGGCGGTGCTCGACCGGTTCGGCGGGCGTCTGGCCGGGCTGGCCGGAGACCTGATGATGGACGGCTCGTTCGGGTCGCGTACGGCCGGGCTCTGCGACGACTACGAAGACGCCCATGGGCACCGCGGGCATCTGTACGCCGATGCCGCCGAGGTCCGCGATCACCTCGTGGCCTGCTCGAGAGCTGGGGTTCAGGGCGGCTTTCACGTGATCGGTGACGGCGCGGTCTCCGAACTGCTGAAGGGGCTGAGGCAGGCGGCGGAACTGCTCGGGCCAGAGGTGTTGCGGGTGGCCCGGCATCGGCTGGAGCACGTGGAGGGGATCGGCGGCAGTGACGTGGGGCTGCTGGCCGAGCTGCAGGTGATCGCCAGTGTCCAGCCCGCTTTCGACGCCTTCTGGGGCGGCGCCGAGCAGATGTACGCGGTGCGGCTGGGCAAGGCGCGGGCGCTGGCGATGAACCCCTTCGGCGATCTGCAATCCGCCGGCGTCACCCTTGCCTTCGGCTCAGACAGCCCGGTGACCCCGTTCGCGCCGTGGGAAGGCGTACGTGCGGCACTGCGGCACCACAACGAGAGTCAGCGTCTGAGTGTCCGGGCGGCCATTGAGGGCCACACCCTCGGCGGGCTCCGGGCCGCTCGGCGCCCGGCCGGGGCGCATCTGCGAGTGCAAGCGGGAGACCCGGCCGTTCTCATGGCCTGGACGTCGCCCGGCCTCAAGGAGGCGGGGGCGGCCACGTCTCCGAAGCCTCTCGCGGTGCTTGGTCAGGAACTGGGCCAAGGGGAGCCTGTTCCTCAATTGGTGGAGGTATCGCGTGACCGTAGCTGAGCACTGGAACACCACCGCGGCCGAACGCCAGGCCACCTACGCCTGTGACGAGTTGATGCCCGAGGCCCCCAGCCGGCTGACCCGGGCGGTGGACGCGCAGGCCGACGTCGTCACCACCTTTCGCAGGCTCACTCAGCTGCGGGCGGCCCCGTACAGCTACGACCTGATCGACAACCGGGGCCGTCGCAGCCCTCGGGAGGTGCTGCCGTGGTGCTGGGATCTGGAGGTGGGGCAGCGGGTCGCGAGCGTCTTCACCCTCGCCAGTTTCCGGCCGGATCAGGAGATGACCCTGCAGATGGACCCAGGTCCGGCGCGGGTGTTCGGAGACGTGGCGATCACGTACCACGTCAGCGCGCGGGGTGAGGGCAGTCGTCTCCTGGCGGTGCTCCGGGCGGGCAGTGCCCCGGGACCGCTGGGAAACGTGCGCCGGTTCCTGCTCGAGTGGGGAGACCTGGTGATGATGCGCAAGCAGCTGCGCACTCTGGCGGCGCTGGCCGAGGGGGACCAGCAGCGAAACTGAACCGGAAGTCTTCCTGAATTAGGCGCCTGATGCGACACTTCTTTCGTGAAATCAGCTCAGAGTGCGTTGATTCATCTGGATCCGGCGCAGGTAAGGCGCGCGCGTGCTCTGGCTCGGAAGGCCGGCCGCCCGATCGTGCAGCTGGCCACCTCGCACACCACGGTCTCGGTCGAGCGCGCCACCGTGCGGCTGGCCGGGCTGGAGGGGGCCGACGCGGAGCGGGTGCCCTGGGTGAACCGGCTGGTCGATGCGGTGCGCAACGAGGTGGGCCTGGAGCACGGCGTCGCCCTGCCGGTGTGGGACGCGCTGGTCCGGGGGCAGGCGCCGGATCTGCTCACGCTGGCGCAGAAGGCGGCGACCGGTGGGGGAGGGTTCCGGATCCCGGCCGGGCGCGATCTGGTGCGAGCCCGGTCTGCGGCGAGAAAGGCTGTCGGGCAGGGAATCCGGCGGATCGACGCCAGCCGGAAGCAACGTGAGCGGCTGGTCAGGAAGCTGGGGGATGCGCCGAGGAGGCCGTGGATCTACCTGATCGTGGCCACCGGCGACATCTATGAGGACATTCCGCAGGCGTGTGCCGCGGCCCGGGCGGGTGCCGACGTGATCGCGGTGATCCGTTCCACCGGGCAGAGTCTGCTCGACTACGTCCCCGAGGGGGCCACCCGCGAGGGGTATGCCGGCACCTATGCCACTGGTGAGAACTTCCGGCTGATGCGGGCCGCCCTCGACGAAGTCAGCCGGGAGCTGGGCCGTTACGTGCGCCTGACGAACTACGCGTCGGGCCTGTGCATGCCCGAGATCGCCGCCCTGGCCGGGATGGAACGCCTGGACATGATGCTGAACGATTCCATGTACGGCATCCTGTTTCGGGACATCAACCCGGTACGCACCTTGGTGGACCAGCGTTTCAGCCGCCAGATCCACGCCCGCGCAGGCATTGTCATCAACACCGGCGAGGACAACTACCTCACCACCGCCGACGCGGTCGAGGCGGCGCACACCGTCACGGTCTCCCAGCTGCTGAACGAGTACTTCGCGAAAGAGGCCGGGCTGCCGGAAGAACTGATGGGGCTGGGGCACGCGTTCGAGATCGATCCGGCGCTGCCGCAGTCGTTCCGGCTCGAGCTGGCGCATGCTCTGCTGGCGCGCACGCTCTTTCCCACGGCGCCGCTGAAATGGATGCCTCCGACCCGGCACATGACCGGCGACGTGTTCCGCGGCTACCTGCTCAACGGCTTCTTCAATCTCGCCGGAGCGCTGACCGGGCAAGGCATTCTGCTGGTCGGCATGATGACCGAGGCCGTGGTCACGCCCTGGCTCTCCGACCGGGACCTGGCCCTCGACAACGTGCGGTACGTGCTCGACGCCTGCGACGGGCTTACCGAGGACTTCAACCCGCCGCCAGACGGTTTCATCGCGACGCGGGCGCGGCACGTGCTGGGTGAGGCGGTCGAGTTGCTGGAAAGAATTGTGGACGAGGGTCTGCTGGCGGCCATTGCCGACGGCACCTTTGCGGGGATGCGCAGGCCTGCAGACGCTGGGCGGGGTCTGGACGGGGTGGTGGAACGGGCCGAGGGCTACCTCAATCCGGCGAGCGAAGCGTTGGAGGGGGCACAGTGAGCGAGCCAGTCGGCAAGACGGACAACACGACCGAGAAGAAGCTGGTCCGACCCTACGGCGACACCACCGGTGACGGCATGGTCCAGGTCTCGTTCACCCTGCCGCTGCCGGCCGGGAAGCAGGCCGAGGGGGCGGCGGCCCAGCTGGCCGGTTCGATGGGGATCGACCCGGCCATGGTGGTGCACTCCAAGGCGGTCGGTGCCGACCACACGTTCTTCGTGGTCTACGGGCCGGTGCGGCACCTGGTCGACGTGGGCGCGGTGAAGGTGGCCGAGCGGGAGTACCCGCTGCTCTCGCCGAAGGAGGTGAATGCCGGGATCCGCCGCGGACTGCGGCGCAAGCTGGTCGTTCTGGGCGCCTGCGTGGGCACCGACGCGCACACCGTGGGCATCGACGCGATCCTCAACATCAAGGGCTTCGCCGGCGAGAAGGGCCTGGAGTACTACCGGGAGATGCGGGTGGTGAACCTGGGGGCGCAGGTCGCGGTGCCGCAGCTGGTCGAGCGGGCCCAGCAGGAGAAGGCCGACGCGGTGCTGATCTCGCAGGTGGTCACCCAGAAGGAGGCACACCTGACCACCACCCGGGAGGTCGCCGCCGCCTTCTCCGAGGCCTACCCGGCCGGGCGCCGTCCGCTGCTGGTCGCCGGCGGGCCGCGGTTCGACGAGGGAGCGGCCCAGGCCCTCGGGGTGGACCGGATCTTCGGGCGGGGCACCACCCCGTCCGAGGTGGCCTCGTACCTCGCGCACGCTCTGGTCTGACGAAGGAGAACACGGTGACGCAGGTGGATCCCCGGCTCGGCCTCCGGGTCGTGCACAAGCGGTACGTGGCGGCGGTGCAGGCGCACTACGCGGGCAATCTGGTGGACGGGGCGTTCGCCCTGGGGCTCTTCGGTGACGTGGCCACCGAGATCTGCATCCGGACCGACGGTGACGAGGGTCTCTTCGCGTCCTACTCCGACGTCCAGTTCCTGAACGAGATCCGTGGCGGGGACGTGGTGGAGGCGACCGGGACCGTGGTCCGGGTGGGCCGGCGTTCGCGGGAGATCGACTTCGTGGCCCTGGTGGTGTGCCGCGGGCGGCCCGATCTGGTCGCCTCGGCGGCCGAGGTCCTCATCGAGCCGATGGTGGCGGTCCGGGCCCGAGGGACGGTCGTGGTCCCCTGAGCCGGGTGGGGAGACGAGAATCTCACCCGTGTAATTACTTTAGGTGGATACGCCGTGACTGACGGAAACTGTCCGTTCGGACGATCTGCTCCGGCGTCCCTGCAGTAACTCGCTGACCTGCGTGGATGGTGCATCGCCGCAGGTCAGGGCCCCGAATTGTCGCCAGGCCCGGAGTTCACTAGCCTCGACGGCGCGATCGTTGAGAAATCGGTGATTGCCAGGGACGTCGGCCGGGTCCGCGTCGCTCAGTAGACAACGGTGTTGTCCGGGCATCCAGCTCGGGCAGCGGCGGTCCGAAGGGTGACGCGTTCCCGGCCGGGCACCTGCCGGCGGAGAGCGACCACGGGGGTCTCGTTCGTTCCGCTGGTCCGGATCGGCCGTCACGCCAGGCGGTCCGCGTCCGGCCAGCGCCCGTTCAGGGCGTCGGCACGCTCGGCGTACTCTTGCCCGATGAGCGATTCGGCCGTGGTTCCGCCCGGCACCGGCAGCATCACCAGCCGGGAGGCGGAACCGGCCGACATCGCCCCGGCGTCGAAGCGGTCCCGTCTCCAGGGCCTGAAGGCCTCCTTCACCACCTCGAGCGGTCGCCTGGCCTGGGGCCGGGTCGCCCTCGCGGCCGCCTCCGGCTTCGTGCTCTACCTGGCCTTCCCCGGCATCGACCTGTGGCCCCTGGCCCCGGTCGGCGTGGCCGGCCTGGCGATCGCCACCAACGGCGTGAGCAAGAAGTTCGGTGCGCTCCTGGGCCTGGTCTTCGGCGCGGTGTTCTTCCTGCGCCTGATCCCGTGGATCGGCATCTTCGTCGGCGCCTTCCCGTGGATCGCGCTGAGCGTGGTCGAGGCGCTGTACGTGGCGGCCATGGGGGCCCTGCTGCCGCTGGTCTGGCGGGCGCGCGGTGGCCTGGCCGGTCTGCTGCTGGCCTCCGGCGGCCTCTGGGTCGGGCAGGAGGCGGTGCGTGGCCGCTGGCCGTTCGGTGGTTTCCCCTGGGGCCGGCTCGCCTTCTCCCAGTCCGACGCCCCCACCGCGGCCCTGGCCTCGGTCGGCGGCGCCCCGCTGGTCTCGTTCGCCGTGGCCGTCTCCGGCACCCTGCTGGCCTGGGTGGTGGTCAGGGTCTGGCAGGCCCGGGCCGCCTCCCGCCAGGCCGGGCTCGGTCTGCTCGCCGCGCTGGCCGTGATGGCCGTGGGCGCGCTGATCCCGCTGCCCACCGAGGGCGACAGCACCACCCGGGTCGCCGCCGTGCAGGGCAACGTGCCGCGCATCGGCCTCGACTTCAACGCCCAGCGCCGGGCCGTGCTCGACAACCACGTGAAGGCCACCCTCGACCTGGCCGAGCGGGTCAGGGCCGGTGAGGCGCAACAGCCCGACGTGGTGCTCTGGCCGGAGAACGCCAGCGACATCGACCCGTACATCAACGCCGACGCGGCCGCCGAGATCAGCGCCGCCACCGACGCGATCGGGGTGCCGATCCTGATCGGTGCGGTCGTGCAGGGCCCGGGCGACCGGGTCTCCAACACCGGCATCGTCTGGCGGCCCGGCCAGGGGGCCGGCACCGGCGACGACAGCACCTACGTGAAGCGGCACCCGGCGCCGTTCGCCGAGTACATCCCCTACCGCGACTTCTTCCGGGTCTTCAGCAAGAAGGTCGACCTGGTCAAGCGCGACTTCGTCTCCGGCGACGAGCTGCGCGAGAACCCGGTCGGGGTGATGCGGATGGGCGTGAACGACCAGATCCGGGTCGGCGACGTGATCTGCTTCGAGGTGGCCTACGACGGCCTGGTGCGCGAGTCGGTGCGGGCCGGGGCGACCATGCTGGCGGTGCAGACCAACAACGCCACGTTCGGCTACACCGACGAGAGCGTGCAGCAGCTGGCCCAGTCGCGGCTGCGGGCCATCGAGTCCGGCCGCACGGTGGTGAACATCAGCACGGTCGGGGTCAGTGGCATCATTCTTCCCGACGGAACGGTCGCGGAACGCTCCGGTCACTACACCCAGGAAGTGCTCGAGGCCACGGTCCCGCTGCGGACCGAGCAGACGATCGCCACCTGGGTGGGCGAGTGGCCGGAGTGGACACTGACCGCGCTCGCCCTGGCGTTGCTGATCGGTGCCCCGATCACCCGCCGGGTGCGGGCCCGTCGTGACCGGCAGACCAGCTGAGAAGGGTGTACCTCACCGCATGACGACGCAGGCCCGGTCCGGCCGGGTACTGGTGATCATCCCGACGTACAACGAGCTCGAGAATCTGCCTCTGATCCTGCGGCGCCTGCGCGCCGCGGAGCCCGATGCGCACGTCCTGGTCGCCGACGACAACAGCCCCGACGGCACCGGCCGGCTGGCCGACGAGCTGGCCGCGGGCGACCCGAACGTGCACGTGCTGCACCGCGAGGGCAAGCAGGGCCTGGGCGCGGCCTACATCGCCGGGTTCCACTGGGGCCTGGAGCACGGCTACGACGTGATCGTGGAGATGGACGCCGACGGCTCGCACCCGCCGGAGCAGCTGCCCGACCTGCTCGACCGGATCGACGCCGGGGCCGACCTGGCGATCGGCTCACGGTACGTGCCCGGCGGCAGCTCGGTGAACTGGCCCAAACGCCGCCAGCTGCTCAGCAAGGGCGCCAACACCTACGTCGCCCTGGCCCTGAACCTGCACGTCAAGGACTCGACCGCGGGGTTCCGGGCGTTCCGCCGGACCACCCTGGAGAAGATCGACCTGGACGACGTGGACTCGCAGGGTTACTGCTTCCAGGTCGATCTGACGATGCGCGCGATCCGGCGGGGTCTGCGCGTGGACGAAGTGCCCATCACGTTCGTTGAACGAGAGCACGGTACGAGCAAGATGGACCAGGCGATCGTGGTGGAGGCGTTGTGGCGAGTGACCCGATGGGGCGTCCGGTACCGGACCACCCAGGTCAGCAGGCAGGCCCGACGGGCGGCGGAGCGTACGCCCGGCCCGGGCAGCCCGGCGGACAGCGAGGTGGACAGCCGGGTGGACAGCCAGGTGGACAGGGAGCTGGAGACCGGCCGGGGCGACGACCCGGCCGGCTGAGGTGGGTGCTGGCGGCGGCGTTGCTGCTGCCGCTGGTGGAGTTGTTCGTGGCGATCCAGGTGGGCCAAGCCATCGGCGGCCTGGCGGTGTTCGCCCTGCTCGTGCTCGGTTCCGGCATCGGCATGCTGGTGCTGCGCAGCCAGGGGCGTTCGGCCTGGCGGGCGGTGCGGGAGGCGGCCAGCACCGGCAGACCCCCCAGCCGTGACCTGGCCGACGCCGCGGTCCTGATGCTGGCCGGGGTGCTGCTGATCGTTCCCGGCTTCGTCACCGACGCGGTGGCCCTGCTGTTGCTGCTGCCGTTCACCCGGCCGCTGGCCCGCAAACCGGTGGAGCGTTTCCTGCGCCGGGCCGCGGCCGACCAGGTCTCGGTGCGCACGGCCTTCGTGCGGGGCCCGCAGTTCCCGCCGGGAGCGCAGTTCCCGCCCGGGGCGGGTACCCCGGGCCAGCAGCGGTTCGGCCCCGGTTTCGGGCGCAGCGACGTGGTCGAGGGCGAGGTCGTGGACGACGACAAGCGGGGCTGACCGACCCGAAGCCGGCCGCGCCGGGTGGTGGGCCTCGCCACCCCGCGCGCTCACCCACGTCCTCAATCAGCCCCTGAACCGCGCCTGAACCGGGCACCGGAGGTCACAGGGACACGAGAAAGCCCGGCCTCTCCGGATGGAGAGAACCGGGCTCTGCTCGTCTCTTGGCGCTTCGCGCGCGTTATGCCGAACGGCGCCCGCTGAACCGACCGGAGCGCAGCAGCGCCAGTCGCTCTTCCAGCAGCGTCTCCAGTTCGGCCGTGGTGCGCCGTTCCATCAGCATGTCCCAGTGCGTACGGGCCGGCTTGGTGGCCTTCGGCTCCGGCAGTTCGGCGTCTTCGCGCAGGGCGAACTCGCCGCAACGGCACTCCCAGAGCGGGGGCACATCTGCTTCCATCGACATCGGAACGACGATGGAATGCCCGTTCTTGCAGTGGTATCTGATGTCCTGGCGGGCGGCCGGCTGAATACCCGACTCGCTCTCCAGACTCGAGGCTCCAAGGCGCGTCCCGCGCATGCTCCGCTCACCCATGACGGCTCCCTCCGCGACTGACGGCCAGTCTCACAAGCGCACAACGCCGACCTCCGGCGAGATGTTCCTGTGATGTGGCGTCGTTGCCCGCTCCCGCCCGATCACCGGACGACTCAATGCGTCAACCAGAGCGTACAGAGCGTTATTCCATCGAGATAGAGGTTGGCGGAAATATCTCAGCATGTAGTCAGTGGGCCGTCGCCCAGAGTGACTACTCCGCGATCCGTCACCTCAGATGACTGCGGGTACCGGGTTCCCGGCCTGGGTGATTCCCTTGCCGACATTCACCCGACTGAGCAGGACGGCGCCCACCGTGAAGAAGGCGATCAGCACGATGATGGCGTAACGGTAGGACCCGGTCAGCTGGAAGGTGAGGCCGAAGGCCAGCGTGCCGAGCCAGCTGGTGCCGCGCTCGCAGGCGGCGTAGAGGCTGAAGTACTCGGCCTCCCGGCCGCGGGGGATCAGGTGGCTGTAGAGCGAGCGGGACAGCGCCTGGGTGCCGCCCAGGGTGAGCCCGATCAGCGCGGCCAGGCCGGCGAAGGGCAGGAACTCGCCGTAGGGCAGGAAGTAGCCCACGCCGATCACCCCGCACCACAGGCCCAGGCTGCCCAGCACGGTGCGGTAGGCGCCGATCCGGGCCGCCACCCGGCCGAACGACAGGGCGCCGCCGACGGCCACGAACTGCACGATCAGAATGGCCAGGATGAGCTGGTCGGAGTCCAGGCCGAGCTGCTCCTGGGCGTAGATGCCGGAGGCGTAGATGACGGTCTGGATGCCGTCGTTGAACACCAGGTAGGCGATCAAAAAAGCCAGGGTCTGCGGGTAGCCGCGCAGGTGCCGCAGGGTGTGCAGGAGCTGGCCGAACGAGCTGCGGGTCAGGCTGACACCGCTGGTGACGACCGGGTCGACCGGCGGCCGGTCGTGCAGCCGCAGGAACGGCACCACGGTGAAACCGCCCCACCACAGGCCGGCCAGCAGCAGGTTCAGGCGAACGGCCCCCTCGGTGCTCAGGCCGATCGCGTCGTGGGCGCTGACCGTGACCAGGTTGACCACCAGCAGCACGGTGCCGCCCACGTAGCCCACCGCCCAGCCCCGGCTGGAGACCCGGTCGCGCTCGTCCGGGCCGGCCACGTCGATCAGCAGTGAGTCGTAGACCACGATGCCGCAGGCGAACGCCAGGGTGGCGACCAGCTGCAGCGCCACCCCCAGCTCCCAGTTGTCCCCGGTCAGGAAGACCATCGAGGCACCGGCCGCCGAACCGGTCCAGGCGAAGGCGGCGAGCATCACGCGCTTGCGTCCGGTGCGGTCGGCCAGGGCGCCGACCAGGGGCAGGACCAGCGCCGAGGTCAGCGTGGCGAAGGTGACCACGTAGAGGGAGAGCGACCCGGGGGCGATCGGGAGGCCGAGCACGTGCAGGTCGGTGCGGCAGGCCAGGTCGGTGTCCTGCCCCGGGCAGGCGTCCCGCTTGGCCAGCACCGTGAGGTAGGGGCCCAGCAGCACGGTGAGCGTGGTGGTCAGGAAGGCGCTGTTGGCCCAGTCGTAGACGTACCAGGCGCGTTGCTCGCGACGGCGCTCGACGGCCGGGTCGGTGGTGGTGGGCACCGGGTCATCATGACGGCCCGGTTCGTCCCGGTAGACCCCGGTGGGGCGAACGGCGCAGTTCGGGAGGGTGTACTGCGGATGATCGCGGTTTCCTCAGCCGCCGAACTCCCAGTGCCACGGCTCCGGACGGGAACCTCCGGCCTGGGCCCAGGCCGGATGGAACCAGCCGAACAGCGGTGCGTTGGCGAACAGCCACTCGTGCTCCGGGGTGCCGAACGACTGCACACCCCCGCACAGGTCCACGGCGGTGCCCCAGCCGTGGTTGCTCTGGCCGGGCCGGGCGGCCAGGTTCGGCTTGGTGGCGTAGAGCCGGACCTGGGTGGCGTATTCCCGGTAGGAGTCGGTCACGCAGACGAACGTCCCGAACTGCTCGGCGTAGGTCTGGCTGAGCTGGTCGAAGGCGTAGGCGGCGTCGGCCCGGAGGTGGTGGCCGGGGGCGGTGGCCAGCGGGCACAGCGCCTCGAGCGGGATCTGGCCGTTGGGGTAGGCGGCCAGGTCGGGGGAACCCAGGCAGGAGCCGACCGCACCGGTCACGCCGTTGTCGCCGGTGTTCTGCCGGGCGGAGGCGGCCGCGGCGGCCGCCCGCAGTCGGCGCTGCTGCTTCTGGGCCCGGCCGACCAGGCGGCCGGTGGTGGCCAGGTCAGCCTCGGCGGCGTCGAGCGCGCGTCGCTGCCGGGCGACGGCCGTGTCGGCGACCGTCTTGGCCGCCTCGGCCCGGTTCGCCGCCTCGATCGCCGTCTCGGTGGCCCGGGTGGCTGCCACTGCGGCCTGCTCGGCCCTCAGTTCTGCGCGCCGGCCCGCGTCCAGCGCAGCCGACCGGTCCTGGCCGATCCGCCGCAGCGTGTGCAGGGTGGTGCCGAGGCCGGCTTCTTCGCGCCCGGCGCCGTTGGTGCCGAGCAGGGTGTTCAGCGTCGGGCTGGAGTTCAGCCCGGTGCCGCCCTGGTAGGCCCGGCGGGCCCACAGGCCGACCTGGGAACGGGCCTGGACCGCGTCCCGGTTGGCCTGCTCCAGCTCGGCGTCCAGCCGGTCCTCCTCGGCCAGGGCGCTCCGAAGGTCGCGCTGGGCAGTGGTATACGCCTCAAGAGCCTGGCTTGCGACGACCGCGGCGGCCCGGCTAGCGGCCCGGGCGTCGCGCACGTCCGCGGCCTGCGCCTCGGCCTGTGTGCGAAGGGAGTCGAGCTTCTCGGCCTGGGCCTGGAGCTCGGCCGGGCTGGGCTCGCGCTCGACCGGGGAGTGGGCGTGGGCGGTCCCGGGAACGAGCACGAAAAGGAGCGTGAGCAGGAGAACAGGGACACGTCGGCCGGTCACGGGGCTCCTCACTCGATCGTCGGGCGCTCACTGGTTCTGGGTCCGGGGATCGACGCCGGCGGGCGGCTGCTGAACGGGCGACACCGCTGCGCACCGTGACATCACCCGCCCGGCGTACCGGCACCGGGGCGCGTCCGGTGACCGTCGGCCGAACAGGTGGTGGCCACAAGCCCTCGACACGCGCAGATCAGCACCTAAAGTGGTGCGCGCCCGGAGCACCCCACTGTCCTGTGAGGCGGATAAATGACGGACTACACCTCCCTGGGATCCCTCCAGGTCGCCACCGCTCTGAAGGATTTCGTCGAGAACGAGGCGCTGGCCGGGAGCCCGGTGAAGCCCGACGCGTTCTGGGCCGGGCTGGACCGGCTGGTGGCCGACCTGGCCCCACGCAACCGGGCGCTGCTCGAGGAGCGCGACCGGCTGCAGGCGGCGATCGACCAGTGGCACCGTGAGCGCGCCGGGCAGCCCCTGGACGGGGCCGGGTACGAGGCGTTCCTGCGGGAGATCGGCTACCTGGTGGCCGAGCCGGAACCGGTGGCGATCGGCACCAGCGGGGTGGACGACGAGATCGCCCGGATCGCCGGCCCGCAGCTGGTGGTGCCGGTGTCGAACGCGCGGTACTCGCTGAACGCGGCCAATGCCCGCTGGGGCTCGCTCTACGACGCGCTGTACGGCACGAACGCTCTGGGCGAGGCTCCCACGGGGGGCGGTTACGACCCCGAGCGCGGCGCGAAGGTGATCGCCTACGGGCGGGCCTTCCTCGACCGCATCGCCCCGCTGGCCGAGGGCAGCCACGCCGACGCGGGCGGTTACGCGGTGGCCGGCGGCGAGCTGGTGGTGCACGTGCCGTCGGGCAAGACAACGCTGTCCGAGCCGGGGCTGTTCGCCGGCTACACCGGCACCGCCACCCAGCCCGACACGGTGCTGCTGGTGCACCACGGGCTGCACGTGGAGATCGTGATCGACCGGGCGGGGGCGATCGGGCGGACCGACGGGGCAGGCGTCCAGGACATCGTGCTGGAGTCGGCGATCACCACGATCATCGACTTCGAGGACTCGGTGGCCGCGGTCGACGCGCAGGACAAGGTCCGCGACTACCGCACCTGGCTGGGCCTGAGCCGGGGCGACCTGAGCACGTCGGTGAGCAAGGGGGGCCGGACCTTCGAGCGCACCCTGAACACCGACCGGGTGTACGCCGTTCCGCGCAATCACGGCGAGCAGCTGGTGCTGCCCGGGCGGGCGCTGATGTTCGTGCGCAACGTCGGCCACCTGATGACGACCGACGCGGTGCTCGACGCGAACGGCGCCCAGGTGCCCGAGGGCATCCTGGACGCGGTGGTCACCACCCTGGCCGCCCTGCCGGGGCTGCGGTCGAAGGCCAACAGCCGGACCGACTCGGTGTACATCGTGAAGCCGAAGATGCACGGGCCCGACGAGGTGGCCTTCGCCGTGGCGCTGTTCGAGCGGGTGGAGGAGCTGCTGCGGCTGCCCAGCAACACGATCAAGCTGGGGCTGATGGACGAGGAGCGGCGTACCTCGCTGAACCTGGGGGCCTGCATCGCCGCCGCGAAGGACCGGATCGTGTTCGTCAACACCGGTTTCCTGGACCGCTCGGGCGACGAGATCCACACCTCGCTGGAGGCCGGGCCGCTGGTGCGCAAGGAGGACATGCGCAGCCAGACCTGGCTGTCCTCCTACGAGAAGCGGAACGTGGAGACGGCTCTGGCGTACGGGTTCTCGCAGAAGGCCCAGATCGGCAAGGGCATGTGGGCGATGCCCGATCTGATGGCCGACATGCTCGAGCAGAAGATTGCCCAGCCGCGGGCCGGGGCCACCACCGCCTGGGTGCCCTCGCCCACCGCGGCCACCCTGCACGCGCTGCACTACCACGAGGTCGACGTGCAGGCGGTGCAGGCGGAACTGTCCGCCCAGAGCCACAAGACGCCGCTGACCGACCTTCTGCAGGTCCCGCTGGGGGATCCGGCGCAGTGGGACGAGGCGGTGCGCGCCGAGCAGGTCGACAACAACTGTCAGTCGATCCTGGGTTATGTGGTGCGCTGGGTCGACCAGGGGATCGGCTGCTCCAAGGTGCCCGACATCCACGACGTCGGCCTCATGGAAGACCGCGCCACGCTGCGGATCTCGAGCCAGCTGCTGGCCAACTGGCTGCGCCACGGCGTGGTCGGCGAGGAGCAGGTGCGCGAGAGCCTGGCCCGGATGGCCGGGGTGGTGGACCGGCAGAACTCCGCGGTCGAGGGCTACCGGCCGATGACCGCCGACCTGGAGAACAGCCAGGCCTTCCTGGCCGCGAGCGACCTGATCTTCCAGGGCGCGGCCCAGCCCAACGGGTACACCGAGCCGATCCTGCACGCCCGGCGGCGCGCCGCCAAGGCCGTGCTCTCGATGACCCACGTCACCGATCTGCCCGTGGGTTAGGCGGTTCGCCCGGCGCGGCGGTAGAGGTGCCGGTAGCTGCTCGGGGAGATCGTGGCGATCTTCTGGAAGTGCTGCCGGAGCCCTGCCGCCGTGCCGAAACCGGTTCTCGTGGCGATCGCCTCGACCGGTTCGTCGGTGGTCTCCAGCAGTTCCTGGGCCAGTCGCACCCGCTGCTGGATGAGCCACTGCAGCGGGGTGGCGCCGGTGCGCTCGCGGAAGTGCCGGGCGAACGTGCGCGGGGCCAGGTGGGCCTGCTGGGCCAGGTCGGCCACGGTGAGCGGCTGGTGCAGTCGCTGTAGCGCCCAGCCCAGGGCCAGGCCGATCGGGTCCTGGCCGTCGGGGGCGAGCTGGACCGGGGGCACGAACTGGCGCTGGCCGCCCTCGCGGTGCGGCGGTACGACCATGCGCCGGGCCACCTCGTTGGCCACTGCCGCACCGTGGTCGAGGCGCACCAGGTGCAGGCACAGGTCGATGGCCGCCCCGGTACCGGCGCTGGTGTGCACGTTCCCGTCGCTGACGTAGAGCACCTCGGGGGCGAAGTGCACGCCCGGATAGCGATAGGTGAAGTCCACCGCGCTCATCCAGTGCGTGGTCATCCGGCGGCCCTGGAGGATCCCGGCCTCGGCCAGCAGGTACGAGCCGGCGCAGATCGCGACGATGCGGGCGCCCCGGTCGTAGGCCCGGCGCACGGCCTCCACCACGTCGGGCGGCGGCTTCAGCTGGTTCGCCCGGTCCATCGCCGGAACCAGCACGGTGTCGGCCGCTTCCAGGGCCGCGAGGTCGCCGTCCGGGGTGACGGTCAGGCCGGCGGCGGTGCGGTAGTGCGGCTGGGAGCCGCAGAAGCGCAGCCGGTACCAGGGATCGGCGATGTCGGAGCGATCCAGGCCGAAGACCTCGCAGGGCACGGCGAACTCGAACATCGGCATGCCCTCGGTGAGGGCGAGAGCGACCGTGTGCATGCTCTCGACGGTAGTGGCAGGAATCTGGCGACGGTAGGCATTTCTGCCTCTGTCCGCCCCGCTCGGCCCACGACATCGTTGCTGGAATGACCGTTCGTGAGCAGGCGCCCCCAGGACTCACGCTGGGGCAGGGCACCGCGCTGTACGTGGGAGCCGTTCTGGGCACTGGTGTGATCGCTCTGCCCGCGCTGGCAGCCGAGGTGGCGGGACCCGCGTCCCTCATTGCCTGGCTCCTCATGGTGGTTGCGAGCGCACCGCTGGCCTTTACTTTCGCCGCCCTGGGGGCGCGGCATCCGGACGCTGGGGGAGTGGCGCACTACGCCCGTCTGGCCTTCGGTGACCGGGCGTCGGCCGTGGTCGGGTGGTGCTTCTACGCTGCTGTACCGCCCGGCTCATCAGCGGCCGCGCTGTTCGCCGGGCACTACGTGGAATCCGCGGTCGGGGGTGGACGGCCGACGGTGGTGGGTTCGGCTGTCGGTCTGACCCTCGTCGCCGCTCCGGTCAACTGGTTCGGCGTACGGATGTCCGGCCGGGCTCAGCTGGGGCTCGGCATCCTTCTGGTCGGGTTCCTCGCCGCCGCGGTTGTTTTCGCTCTTCCTTCGGCGTCCGCCGCCAACCTGCAGCCGTTCGCGCCGCACGGCTGGCAGTCGATCGCCCCGGCCACCGCGCTGCTGGTCTGGAGTTTCGTGGGCTGGGAGGCAATCACCCACCTGACCGGCGAATTTCGTTCACCGACCCAGGATCTCGCCAAGGCGACGACAGCCGCGTTGGTCGTGGTAGGCGTCATTTATCTGGCGGTTGCTGTCACCGTGATACTCGTGCTGGGGGCGAGTGCCGCAGACAGCCCCGCGCCCCTGGGGGAACTGCTGGCGGCTGCGTTCGGTGGAGACGCCCGGTTGCTGGCCGCCCTGGCGGCAGTCCTGCTGACTCTGGGCACGATGAACGCCTACTACGCCGGCGCGGCCAAGCTAGGCGCAGCGCTGGGGCGCGACGGGGCCTTGCCGGCCTGGCTCGGAAGGGGGAGCCAGGCCGGGGAGATACCTCGGCGCAGCCTGGTCGTGAACGCCTCGGCCGCCCTGGTGGTGCTCGGCGTGGTCAGCGCCGCCGAGATCGATCTGGGGGCGATCGTGCTGGCCACCAGCGGTCTGTTCGTCACCGTCTACGCGGTGGGGGTGGCCGCCGCCGTGCGCCTGCTGGAACCAGGCCGGGCGCGCCTGACCGCCGTGGTCGCGATGGCCACCGTGCTCGCCCTCCTGGCGATGACCGGCGTCCATTTGCTCTGGGCCCTTCTCGTCGCGGTGGCCGCGCTCGCCTATGGTGGCCGAAAGACCCCTCACCGCTGAGGAGCTCCCGCGATGACCGATGTGCTGGTGGAACCGCCGCAGACCGTGATCGACGAGCTGGTGGCCGCGCTGCCGGACGGGGTGGTGGTGACCGATCCCGTCCGGATGGACAAGTACCGGTTCGACCGGGCCGCCGACCCGGACGCGGGGGTGCCGGCGGCGGTGGTGCGGGCGGAGTCGACCGAGCAGGTGCAGATCGCGATGCGCTGGGCCGCCGAGCACCGGGTTGCGGTGGTGCCCCGAGGCGCCGGCACCGGGCTCTCGGGCGGGAGCACCGCGCGCAGCGGGGGCATCGTGCTGTGCACCGAGCGGATGCGCGCGATCAGCATCGACCAGCTGAGCCGGGTCGCGGTGGTGCAGCCCGGTCTGCTGAACGCCGAGGTCAAGCGGGCGGCGGCGGAGTGCGGCCTGTGGTACCCGCCGGACCCGTCGTCGTACGAGATCTGTTCCATCGGCGGCAATATCGCCACCAACGCCGGCGGCCTGTGCTGCGTGAAGTACGGCGTGACCACCGACTACGTGCTGGCGCTGGAGGTGGTGCTGGCCGACGGGCGGGCGCTGCGGCTGGGCGGGCCGCGGCTGAAGGACTCGGCCGGGCTGTCGCTGACCAAGCTGTTCGTCGGCAGCGAGGGCACCCTGGGCGTGATCACCGAGGTCACGCTGCGGCTGATGCCGCCGCAGCACCCGCCGCGCACGGTGGTGGCCGCCTTCGCGAGCACCGAGGCGGCCACCGAGGCGATCGTGGCGATCACCTCACGGATGCGCCCGGCGATGCTGGAGTACATGGACCGCACCACAGTGAACGCGGTCGAGGACAACCTGCGGATGGGCCTGGACCGCTCGGCGGCGGCGCTGCTGGTGGCCCAGACCGACACCGAGGGCAGCACCGCCGAACGCGAGGTGGCCGAGATCGTCGAGGCCTGCGAACGGTGCGGCGCCGGCGAGGTCCTGGCCACCGACGACCCGGCCGAGGGGGAGGCGTTCACGGTGGCCCGGCGCCAGGCCATCCCCTCGATCGAGAAGAAGGGCAAACTGCTGCTTGAGGACGTCGGTGTCGCCGTACCGCGGCTGCCCGCCCTGGTCGCGGGGATCGAGAGGGTCGCGGCCGCGCGCGACGTGACGATTGCGCTGATCGCGCACGCGGGTGACGGGAACACCCATCCGCTCATCGTTTTCGACCCGGCCGACGCGGCGGCGGCCGAGCGTGCCCAGGTGGCCTTCGGGGAGGTGATGGACCTGGCGATCGAGCTGGACGGCACGATCACCGGGGAGCACGGGGTGGGCCGGCTGAAACAGCCCTGGCTGCAGGCGCAGGTGGGGGAGGACGTGATGGAGGTGAGCCGGCGGATCAAGGCGGCGTTGGATCCGCTGGGGATCATGAACCCGGGGGCGGTGCTCTGAGGTGTTCCGGGCTTTGCTGGTCGGTGGGCTCTGAGCTGCGGTGGGGCATGGTTGTCGGGGGTGCCTGGTAGAACTCCCACCCAAGGGGCGGGGGAGGGGGTGGCCGTCCTACCTAGAGCTGGGGGGCAGCGGTGGGCAAGATCGACGTGACCAGGGAGAACGTGCTGGGCTACCGGGCCACCGCTCAAGGGCTGGTGGGTGGCTCGGTGGAGGGGCTGCTCGGTATCGGGGTGCAGGACACGCCGGTGGGTACGGCGGCCGCGGTGCTGGCGGCGCGCGGGGCGGAGCAGCGCCCGGCCCGGACCCGGATCGTGTGGTCGTGGCGGGGTGCACCGCACGTGCATCACGAGGCCGATCTGAAGCCGCTCGCCACGGCCACCTGGCCGATGGACGATGCCGATGCCACCCGGCGGATGGGGGCCTCGCAGATCGCGGCGGGAGCCCGTCGGGGGCGTGAGGCCTGGGCGCAGGCGGCCACTGCGGTGCGCGAGGTGGTGACCGAGAAGCTGGCCAAGGGCGAGGTGAGTACTCGGGTCAGTGCTGCCGTGCCGGCCGACCTGACCTACGACTGCCCGTCCTGCCGGGCGCGGCACATCAGCGGTGGGCTGTTCCAGTTGGTGGGGGTCGCGGCGGGGGTTGAGGTGCTGACCGAGGGCCGCTCGACCTACCTCAGGCCGTTGCCCGCGTCGCTGCGTTCGAAGCAGATCCCCCAGGCCGGCGCCGGGCTGAGCGAGATGCTGCGGCGCTACCTGCTGGTGAACGGGCCACTCTCGTCGGCGGCGCTGGGGGCCTGGATCGGCACCACGGCCACCGAGGTGAAGAAGCATCTGCCGCCCGGTTTGGTCGAGGTGACCACCCCGGCGGGGCGGGCCTGGATGCCGGAGGAGGCGGTGCCGGACCTGGTCGTCGCCGCCCGGCCGGAGGGGCTGGTGCGGTTGCTGCCGGGCGGGGATCCCTGGCTGACGGTGCGCGACCGCGAGCTCGTGGTGCCCGATCCCCAGCAGCACAAGGAGGTCTACAAGGCGATCAGCAATCCCGGGGTGCTGCTGGTGAACGGTGACGTGGTCGGCACCTGGCGGGGTCGGCTGGGCCGGGGCAAGGTGCTGGAGGTGGCGGTTACCGGTTTCGAGCCGATCGGTCAGCAGTTGCACAGGCAGGTCGAGGAGGCGGCGCAGCGGCTCGCCCCGGCGCGGCAGGCGGGTGACGCAAGGGTGAGTTTCGGATGACCGGCAAGATTCTTACGCAACCGGGGAACCGAACGCCGCGTAGCGAAGTCTGACTCAGTACCCGGCGGTGGTGCGCTGCGGAGGTCGCCGTATGTCAGGGTGCGGCGAGCACCGCGCGACACCGCCGCCGGGGCCAGACCGGATCAGACCGGGCTGCCCTCGGGCTTGGGCCAGAGCCGCTGGAACGAGATGTCGGTGCCGCCTGTCGGCGCCTGGACGCCCTCGGGGGCCGGCAGGATCTGCCGCAGCCAGGTGCGCTGGCCCCACATCCGCCACTCGCGCGGGTAGCCGACCGACACCTCCTCGAAGCGCACCCCGTCCAGCCAGGTGCGGCGGGGGATGTGCAGGTGCCCGTAGACCACCACGTCGGCCCGGTAGCGCTGGTGCCAGTCGGCGCTCTGGGTGGTGCCGCACCACTGGGCGAACTGGGGGTAGCGCAGGATGTTGTTGGGGTGCCGCTCGACCGGCCAGTGGTTGATCAGCAGCGTGCGCGCGTCGGGGGCCAGGGCGTCCAGACGGCCCTTGGTGTAGTCGACCCGGGCCTGGCACCAGGCCTCACGGCTGGGGTAGGGCGTGGGCTCGAGGAAGCGTTCGTCGGCGCAGACCACGCCGGAGTCGTAGGCGACCTTGAGCGAGGCCTCCTTGGTGGTCGTGCCCGGGGCCAGGAACGAGTAGTCGTAGAGCAGGAACATCGGCACGATGGTGAGCGGGCCGCCGTCGCCGGTCCAGACCGGGAACTCGTCCTCCGGCGTCACCACGCCCAGGCTCCGGCAGACCTCGACCAGACGTTCGTACCGCGCGACTCCGCGCAGCGTGACCGGGTCGCTCGGATGCGTCCACAGCTCGTGGTTGCCGGGCACCCAGACGACCTTGGCGAAACGGCCGGCGAGCAGGCGCAGCGCCCACTCCACGTCTTCCAGCTTCTCCGCCACGTCGCCGGCCACGATCAGCCAGTCGCCGTCGTTCTCCGGCCGCAGGGTCTCGGTGATCTCCCGGTTCTCCTGGTAGGCGACGTGCAGGTCGCTGACGGCCAGGAGCTTGGCCCCCGGTGCGGGTGCTTCTGGGGTAACGGACACGCGGCCACGTTACCCGTCAGGGACCGAGGCGGTCAGGCCTGCCGGAGCAGCGGTCGATCACTCATGCTCGGCACCCAGCCCTGCTCCAGGTAGAGCACGTAGCTGGCCACGGCCGGCACCTCCACCCGCAGCCGGCCCGGCTCCAGCATCAGTTCCTCGGTGGCCAGCAGGGCGTGCGTGTCGCGGTCGAAGATCAGGGTGAGCCGGCGCCGGGGGCCGAAGGTGAACTCGAAGCCGTAGCCGACCCCGGTGCGCCCGGCCCGGTCGGTCATCTCACCCAGCGGCAGCAGGTCGGGCCGGCCGGTGAGCACCTGGAAGAAGGCCTCGGCCAGGGCGGCCGGCACGGCCTGGTTGTGCAGACGCTGCGCCGAGGCGATCATCACCAGCGTCGCGGGCACGTTGTGCTGCGCCGAGGGCGCGTCCTTCAGCAGGTACTCGCCCAGCCCGGTGGGATCGGTGGGCAGCCCGGGAGCCCACTCCACCCGGCCGGTGTTGGAGTGGTCGGCCGCCGGTGAGTCCGGCCGCTGTTCCAGGATCCGGACCCGCCCGTCGGCCGCGCTCCAGTACTCGTTCTCCTCGACCTGCAGCGCCGCCACGCCACGACCGCCCTCGACGCTGACGTTGAGGTGCCACTCGCGGGTGTGCAGGTAGCTGATGCTCTGCTCGGGGTTCACGGGCTGGGAGTTCACACCTTGAACCCTATGGCCTGTTCTGCGACCGGCGTGCGGGCTTGCCCGCACCCGGCCGGTCCCGGTCAGCTCTGCCGGTTGGTGAGGGCGCTGAGCCGGGCCGAGACGTTGAACCCGGCCTGGATCGCCGACTCCGAGACCTCGGCCAGACGGCTGGCCGACAGGGCGGCGGTGGTGGCCTCGGGCACGATCCAGATCCGGTCGAACGGCAGCTCGTGCAGCTTGGCGATCTGCAGCACCGACTCGACGTCGCTGAGATCCCGCACCGCGAAGGAGAAGTCGATGTCGTACTGCTCGGCGCACTTGCCCCAGGCGATCAGGATGTCGCGGTTGATCCGGGTCCAGGCCGGGTCGCCGGAGTGCGCCAGCTTCGGCGACACGGTGATCCAGCTGACCCGGTGCAGGGTGGTCTCGATCGGCGGGAACGTGCCGTTGGTCTCCAGGCCGATCTCGTAGCCGCCGAGCATCTCCAGGAACTGCGGCCAGGCCGGGGAGTTCTGCTGCTGCAGCGGCTCGCCGCCGCTGATCACGATCAGCGGCGTGTTGGCCGAGCGGGCGGTCTCGGCGATCTCCTCGATCCGCCAGTAGCCGACCTCGCGGGAGAGGTCGTAGCGGGAGGTGTCCCAGGTGAAGGCTGAGTCGCACCAGGAGCAGGAGAGGTTGCAGCCGCCCATCTGGACGACGACACAACGGCGACCGGCGGAGCGGCCCTGGGCGTGCACCGTCGGTCCTACGACACCGGCGACCACGAGTGCTGGTCGAGCCCTGGCCGCAGTCAGCTGGTGCTGGCTGGCGGTACTGATGGTGACCCTCCTGTGACGATACGGCCCCTCCCTGCCGTGCATCATCACATGTCTAAGAGGCTCTTAATGCACTAGCCGCGAAATTACTCCGTCCGCGCGGCCCAAGTTCTCCCAAATGCTCAGATCCGTTTATGCGCAGAGATTTTCATCGTTCTGATCCGTGTCCGTGCTCTCACGGGGTGTGATCGGGATGGGCCGTCCGGGTGTTTCCGGCCGAGAGTTCGGCCAGGGCGGGAATACCTCCGGGCGAGGCCGCCCAGGCGGCCAGCACCGACCGGCCCAGCGTCTCGGCGATCTTCTCCGGACCCCAGTGGAGGGTCTCGGTCAGGTCGACCACCACCCGCTCGTCGAACGTGGTGATCCAGATCAGGACCGAGTAGCGCAGGTCCACGTCCGGGATCTGGCCGCTGAGGACCAGCCGGCGCACCACCGCGGTCAGCGTGGTGTCGAGCTCGGTGAGCGGCGGGTCGTCGCCGTCGCGGATGCGCTCGAGGTAGCCGCGGGCACTGCGGATGTGGGTGGCGGCCCGCCCCCAGGTTGTCGCGCTCAGCACCCACTCGTGGCACATGATCTGGAACGAGCGCAGCGGGTCGGGGTGGCCGGCCGTGCGCAGCCGGGTGAGCAGGTCGTTCTGGGTGCGGCGGTAGAACGCGTCGTAGACGGCGTGGACGTCCTCGAAGTGCCGGTAGGTGGTGGCGGTGGAGACGCCGGAGTGCCGGGCCAGGTCGGGCAGGGTGAAGGCCAGGCCGCGCTCGCGGAGCAGGCTGCCCGCCGCGTCCAGCAGCTTCTGCCGGGTGCGCAGGGTGTCGGCCCGGAGATTCTCACCTGTCATCGCTGTCAATGGTCCCACCCTCGAGGCCTGCGAGACCGGACCTCGCCAAGCCGGGAAAAACTTCTCATCTGTGGGTTACTTGTCCGGAAATCCGCCTTAGAGTTGGGAACATCTTCTCAACTCCGATGAGGGATGCCTGATGGTCGCGTTCAAATCGGTTTCCACGCCCGAGCTTGCCACGCTCTCCCAGATCCGCCGGACGGCGCTGTCGAGGCTGTCGCCGGAGGTCGCCGACTTCCTCGAGGGCGGTGCGGGGGACGAGACCACCCTGGCCGCCAACCGCTCGGCCTTCGCCCGCTGGGGTTTCCGGCAGCGGGTGATGAGCGGGCTCGCCACCCCCGACATCTCCACCGCGCTGCTCGGCATCGACCTGGCCATGCCGGTGCTGACCTCGCCGTTCGGGGCCGACGGGCTGTTCCACCCGGAGGGGCAGAAGGCCGTCGCCCGGGCCAACCTGAACGCCGGGATCGCGAGCATCGTGCCGGAGGCGGGCACGCACGCGCTCGAGGACGTGGCCGAGGCGGCACCGAAGGCGGCCCGGATCGCCCAGCTGCACCCGATGGGCCCGGAAGCGAACTTCCGGCACATGCTGCACCGGATCGAGGACGCCGGCTACGAGGCGATCTGCCTGACCGTCGACTGCCCCACCGGCGGATGGCGGGAACGGGTGCTGCGCAACGCTTTCGACCTGGACGCGCGCTACGTCAACGGCAACTACCGCAACGACGGCGAGACCAAGCTGATCGAGGTGTTCGGGCAGCTCTTCGAGCGGTGTGCCACGGTCTGGTCGTGGGAACGGCTGGCCGGGCTGATGAACGAGACCGCACTGCCGTGGTTCGCCAAGGGCATCATGACGCCGGAAGACGCACTGGCCTCGGAGGCCGCCGGGGCCAGTGCCGTCTACGTCTCCAACCACGGGGGCCGTCAGCTGGACGGGGTGCCCGCGGCGCTCGACGCCCTGATCGAGGTGCGGGAAGTGATTGAAGGACGTTTGCCGATCCTTTTCGACAGTGGTGTCCGTCGGGGTGCGGATGTGGTGAAGGCGCTGGCTCTCGGTGCGGACGTGGTGGTGATCGGGCGGCTGGCCGCCTACGGGCTGGCGGCCGGTGGTCAGGCCGGGGTGGAGCGGGTGCATTCGCTGCTCTACGACGAGATCCGCACGGTGCTCACCCTGCTCGGGCGCGGTGGGGTGGACGAACTGGGGCCGGACTCCCTGGTCCGGCTGGGCGCCTCGGCGGTGTCCGAGGCTCTGCTGACCGCCCACTGACCGGCGTTCAGCCCTCGCCGTTGAGAACGTCCTGCTCGTTCAGGCCGGACAGGGTCACCGTGGTCACGCCGTTCTCGGTGTCCTCGAGGTCGACCTCGAAGTAGCCGGACAGGAGAAAGCCGTTCTGGTCGTGGACGAACCGGGCGTCACCGGGGTCCTCGCCGTCGACCTCCTCGACGGAGTAGGTGGTGGCGGTGCACGGGGATCCGGGCGGGAAGCCGGGCTCCTGGCCCTCGGCGAGGCCGGTGCAGGCGAACAGGGTGAACTGGGGGTCGTCGTACTCCTCGCCACCGGGGGAGTTGGCCTGGAAGTAGCGCTCGGTCTGCGCCGTGGCCGCGGTCTGCGAACTGAGCTGTACCACCTGGCCGTTGAAGGCGCTGACCAGGCCGCTGAAGGCGGCGCTGCGCTCAGGGTCGCCGAGATCGCCCTGGAACAGCGGAGTCCCGGTTCCGGCCGGGGCCGGGGTTGCCGGGGTGGTCGTGGTTGCCGGGGTGGTCGCTGTGGGGCCCGCGCTGGTGCTCGACTGCGGGCGGGCGGTTTTGGCCGGGTCGTTCGCGCGGCGGTCGGGGCCCAGCCACAGGAACCAGGTCAGGGTGGCGGCCAGTAAGAAGGTAAGGACGCCGGTGGTCACCAGGGCAGTGCGGCCGGACCGATGCTCGGCGGACTTCGGAGTCTCTCCGCGACGGTTACCCGGAGCCAGATCCGCCACGACGGGCGGAGAAGGCAGTTCGGGGGCCCGGGCGGCGGCCGGCTGCTGCCACTCCTCACGCAGGATGAGTTGCGTTGCGTCGGTGTCGAACGGCCGGGTGGCGGCCCGTTCGTCACTGTCCCACCCACCCAGCTGGCCGATGACGGCGGTGGCGCCGCGACCGTCCATTGTTTGCTGGTTCTGCTTCTGACCGAAGGCGACGAGCCCCTGCAGCAATTGCTTGGCCGTCGGCCGGTTCTGCGGCTCCCTGTCCAGAGCCGCCTGTACTAAGGGGGCGATCCACTGGGGTAGGCCCGACAGGTCTACCTCTGCGTGCACCACGCGGTACATCAGCGCCGGGGCCGGTCCACTGCCGTACGGCGGTTTCGCCGTTGCCGCAAAGAGAACGGTCAGACCCCAGCCGTACACATCGGCGGGTGGACCGACCAACGTGGTGCCGGTGACCTGTTCCGGCGCCATGTACCCCGGGCTGCCCATGCCTACGCCGGTACGCGTGGCGTGCGTTGCGGATTCCATTGCGGCGATACCGAAGTCGATGACCTTGGGACCGTCCGGCGCAAGCAACACGTTGGCCGGCTTAAGGTCGCGGTGCACCACCCCGGCCTCGTGGATCGCCGACAACGCCTCGGCCAGCCCGGTGGCCAGCGCGTGCAGCAGTTGATCGGAGAACGGCCCGTCGGCGCGCACCACGTCGTCCAGGCTCGCGCCGCCCACGTACTCGGTGGCCAGCCAGGGCTCGGCGGCGTCGGGACCGGCGTCGAGCACCCGCGCGGTACAGGCCCCGGTGACGGCGCGGGCCGCAGCGACCTCCCGCCGGAAACGGGCCCGGAACGCCGGGTCGGCCGCGTACTCGGCCTTGACCGACTTCACTGCCGCGGGCCGGCCCGCCTGGTCGGTGCCCACGTAGACCACACCCATGCCGCCCGAACCGAGCCGGGCGACCAGCCGGAAGCCGCCGATGGTGGCCGGGTCACCGGGTCTCAGGGGTGACAACGGCACGACTGCGCTCCTGGATCGATCTGGCCTCTGCTTACGGCCGGTGAATCTACCTGGGCTGCATGAGAGACCGATGAGGTCCCCTCACGCCGCTCAGATCAGGCCGTTGCGTACCGCGTAGGCCACCGCGTGGGAACGATTGCGCAGGCCGAGCCGCTGGGAAAGGTCCTGGATCACGGTTTTCACGGTGCGCTCGGAATAGGCCAGCCGCCGGGCGATCTCCCGGGTGTCGCAGCCCTCACCCAGCATCCGCAGCACGGCCAGTTCACGCTCCGTGTGCGCCTGCGCGGGCGGGACCTCCACCGTGGACGTGGGTGCCGACGTGCCCTCCTTAAGGCTGGACACCCGCGGACGCGGGGAGCGGACCTGACGCACCAGGCGGGTGAGCAGTTCGGTGGGCAGCACACTCTCGCCGGCCTGGGCCGAGGCGATGGCGCGGGCCAGGGAACGGGTGGTGATCGCCGAGCGGCGCAGGATGCCGATGACCCCGGCGTCGAACGCGTCGGCCACGCCCCGGGCGTCGATCTCGCCCACCACCAGCAGGGTTCGCCGGGCGCCGGACTCCTGCACCGCCCGCAGGGCGACCAGGCCGGGCTCGTCCATCGCCTCGGCCGCGACCACGGTGACGTCGGCGGTGGCCATGCCCGCCTCCGGCACCAGTTCGATCCCGGGGCAGTCGCGCAGGTAGGCGATCATCCCGGCCTGCGACAGACGGTCGCAGCCGAACACGAAGACCCGGGTGGCCCGGGCCCCTCCCTGCGGGCCCACCTGCTGCGGGTGCGCGCCGCCGGACGGCGTCGCGGCCCCGGTGCGGGCCTGGCCGTTCTGGTTGCCCTGGTTCGGGTACTGGCCAGGGCTCTGCTTGCCGTGCTGTGTGAGCACCCTCGGCCGGTCGATTTCGGTGGCCAGCCTGATCCCCGTGCTGTTACCGGTCTGCATCGAGACTCCTCCGTCGCTGCCGGGCATCCCCCGCCCGAGAACGTAGACGTGATGATGCCGTCCGGCGGGGTCCCAGTGGTAGGAGACGCAAGAATCCCCTGAGATACATGCGGCTTGCGGCCGGAGCGGCGGCGGGGCGCATGCGGGGGCGACAAAGAAGCGGCGGGTGAGCGACCGTGCTCAGAAGGTAGCGGAACAGTCCGGGGGTGGACAGGGTCCGAGCACGATCGCCGCCCTCACGGGCAACCGGCCAGGTGCAGCGGCTTTTCGGGCCGGAACTACAGCCAGGCCAGGCAGACAGGTGTCGGAACGTGGTGCTCGCGCACGAAAGAGAGCACCTCGGCGCCTTGCGCCTGAGGGTCCACGCTGAACACCGTCACCGAGTGACTGTTCTGGTTCGCGGCCAGCAGGTACTGCCCGTCGGGGGTCAGCGCCACGTCGCGCGGGGCTCGTCCGCGGACCGGGACCGAGGCGATCAGGCTGAGTGCATCGCCGGGGCCATGGCGGAACACACTGACGCTGTCGTGGCCACGGTTGCTGGCGAACACCAGCTCACCCGACGGGTCGACCCGGACCGCGGCGGCCGAACTCGGTTCCTCGGTGTCGTCGGGCAGCAGTGACACCGAACCCACGGCGACGAAACCGGATTCGGTGCGCCGGAACGTGGTCAGGCTGTTGTCGAGTTCGCCGACCAGGAAGAACGTGTCGCCGGAGGGGTGGAAGGCGAGGTGCCGCGGGCCGCTCCCGGGCGGGCAGTCGATGCGGCCGGCCGGTACCAGACGCTCATTCTCGATCCGGTAGACCAGCACGGCGTCGATGCCGAGGTCGACCACGAGCAGTTCCGGGCCGGCCGGGCTGAACGCGACCATGTGCGGATGGGGGGACGTCTGCCGGGCCTCGTTGGGCCCGGCACCTTCGTGCTGCACCAGGTCGAGCCGCTCCCCGATGCGGCCGGTCTCTTCCTGCAGGCCGAACAGGGCGACCGACCCGCCGGAGTAGTTAACCACCACCAGGTGACGCCCGTCGGGGGAGACCGCCAGGTGCGCCGGGTCAGCACCCCCGGAGGGCTGCATGCCGAGAAGGACCAGCGTGTGCTGTTCGGAGTTGATCCGGTAGGCGCTCACCCCGCCCTGGCCCTCTTCGGCGTGCGTTTCCGAGACCGCGTAGAGCACCCCCTCGAAAGTGGTTACCCAGGAAGGGTTCCTCAGCACGGTCGCCAGAGTTGCCTCACCCAGCTGCCCGTGCCCGGTGTAGCTCGCGCGCATGATGCCCGGCGCCTGGCCGTCGACGTGGGGGAGGCGTTCGGTGTAGGTGCCGAAGAACAGGTCTTCGTGTTCGGGACCGGGGGTGGTGACAGCTGACATGGGCAGAGTATGTCGGGTGAGCAGCTTCGAGCGGGGGGAGGTGCCCGGGGGTGTCTCGGTCAGGCCGGAGCGTGGACTTGACCAGGACGCCAGCCGGTCGCCCACAGCGCCGCGGCCGGGCCGAACATGGGCGTGGGCAGGTTGTCGAGGTCGCGCCACCAGACCCACTCGGCGGCCTTCTCCGGCTCCAGCACCCGGGCCTCGCCCTCGGCCTCGATCAGGTGGTGCAGCGTGACGTAGTGCAGGCCGTCGTCCGGGAAGAGGTCGTTCGTCCAGGTGATCGGCGAGACCCGGATCGCCCGCAGCCCGGTCTCCTCCTGGAGTTCGCGGGCCGCCGCCACCTCGGGCCGCTCGCCTGCCGAGACCTTGCCACCAGGAAAGGCCCAGGTGTCGGCGCCGTGTGCGCCCAGCCTGCGGCCGAGCAGGACGGCGTCGTCGCGGACCACCACCGCGCTGGTTCCGACGAACGGACCTTGCAACGTCATGACTCTCCTCGCTGATGGGTGACTTCGACCGGCCCTGTGCTCCCGGCCCTGCGTTCCCGGCCCTGCGTTCCCGGCCCTGCGTTCCCGGCCCTGTGCTCCTGGTGCTGTGAGCGGTCAGGGGCTGTGAGCGGTCAGGGGCGCGGCGGGCCGGCTTCGAGCCGGGCCGAGATCTCGCGCATCTTCTCAGGCCCGTGCTGGTCTCCGCCCCAGCGCGACTCCAGCCACCAGGTCGCCCCGGCCTCGATCCACGGGGTCACGGTCTCGAGGGCGGCGGCCCGGTCGGCCGGGGTCTCGCCCTCGTGCAGCACCTCGATGTCGGTGCGGCCGCGCTCGGCGAGCCAGGCGACGAGTTCGCGCTGATCGGTGGGCGTGGCCGGCCTGCCGTCGGGCAGGTGGTATTCCGGGATGACCCCGTCGCAGCGCAGGATGCGGTTCATCGACCTGGGCCGGGGCCAGGCGCCGACGGCCCAGACCGGGATCGGTTTCTGCACCGGGCGCAGCCCGCCGATGATGGCCTCGCTGCCCTTACCACCCTGGTAGGTGTACTGCTCGCCGTTGAATGATGTGCCGCCGCACCACAGTTCGCGGATCAGGTCGATACCCTCGTCGAGCATGGCGGCGCGCTGCCGCCGGTCGATCACGTCGGAACCGCCACGGGGAAGGGCCGGGTCGACGGCGCCGAGCCCGACCCCGAGGACGGCGCGGCCCTCGGAGATGACGTCGAGGGTGGCGACCTGGGACGCGAGCTTCCACGGGCGGCGCCAGGGCAGCGGGGTGAGCATGGTGCCGAGGCGGATGCGGGAGGTGACGGCGGCCATGGCGCTGAGCAGGCTCCAGGCATCCACCCCGTAGGCGGTCTCGAAGACGAAGATGCCGTCCCACCCGGCCTGCTCGGCGAGGACGGCGTGCTCGATCTGCTGGCGGGGGGTGCCGCCGGGAAGAATGAAGCCGAAGTTCGTCATGACGAAGAGTGAAGCAGCGGCCACC
>NZ_JAJSOH010000005.1 GCF_021277265.1 Kineosporia rhizophila | reverse complement strand
CGCCCGCCGCTTCAGCCTTCCGGTGCACGTCCGGTCGTCCTTCAGCCACCGCGAAGGCACCTGGGTCACCGACAAGCCCGTCGACACAACGCAAGGAGCAGTGGTGGAGCAGCCGATCATCTCCGGGGTCGCACACGACCGGAGCGAAGCGAAGATCACCGTGGTCGGGGTCCCGGACAAGCCGGGCAAGGCCGCCGAGATCTTCCAGGTGGTCGCCGCCGCCGAGATCAACCTCGACATGATCGTGCAGAACGTGTCGCAGGCCAGCAGTGGCCTCACCGACATCTCCTTCACGCTGCCCAAGACCGACGGCCAGACGGCGATGAACGCGCTCAACCGGGCCCAGGAGCAGATCGGCTTCGAGTCGCTGCGCTACGACGACCAGATCGGCAAGGTCTCGCTGATCGGCGCCGGGATGCGCAGCCACCCGGGGGTCTCCGCGCAGATGTTCGCCGCCCTGGCCGAGGCCGGGATCAACATCGAGATGATCAGCACCTCGGAGATCCGGCTCTCCCTGGTCACCCGGGCCGAGCGGCTGGACGACGCCGTTCGCGCCATTCACACCGCTTTCGGCCTCGACAGCACCGAGGGAGAGGCCGTGGTCTACGGAGGTACCGGACGATGAGCACCCGCAAGCCCACCCTCGCCGTCGTCGGCGCGACCGGTGCGGTCGGCACCGTCATGCTCGGCATCCTGTCCGAGCGGGAAGACATCTGGGGCGAGATCCGCCTGATCGCCTCGGCCCGCTCGGCCGGCAAGCTGCTCACCGTGCGCGGCGAGCAGGTCGCGGTCCAGGCGATCAGCCCGGAGGCCTTCGACGGCGTCGACATCGCCATGTTCGACGTGCCCGACGAGATCTCCGCCGAGTGGGCGCCGGTCGCCGTCGAGCGCGGCGCGATCGTGGTGGACAACTCCGGCGCCTTCCGGATGGACCCGGATGTGCCGCTGGTGGTGCCCGAGGTGAACCCGGAGGCGGCCGCCCAGCGCCCGCGGGGCATCATCTCCAACCCCAACTGCACCACGCTGACCATGATCGACGCCCTCGGTGCGCTGCACCGCCGGTGGCGCCTCACCGAGCTCGTGGTGGCCTCCTACCAGGCCGCCTCGGGCGCCGGTCAGCCCGGCATCGACCGCCTGCACGACGAGCTCGAGGTCGTGGCGAACGACCGTTCGCTCGGCTCGGTGGCCGGTGACGTGCGCAACGCCATCGCCGCCAAGCTGGGCGACGGCCCCTCGCCGTTCCCGGCCCCGCTGGCCCTGAACGTGGTGCCGTGGGCCGGTTCGGCCAAGGGTGAGGGCTGGAGCAGCGAAGAGCTGAAGGTCCGCAACGAGTCGCGCAAGATCCTCGGTATCCCCGACCTGAAGGTGTCCGCCACCTGCGTCCGGGTCCCGGTCGTCACCACGCACTCGCTCGCGGTGCACGCCACCTTCGCCGAGGAGATCACCGTCGCCGAGGCCCGTCAGGCCCTGGTCGAGGCGCCCAGCGTGGTCGTCGTGGACGACCCGGAGGGCAAGGAGTTCCCGACCCCGGCCGACACCGTCGGCGCCGACCCCACCTTCGTGGGCCGGCTGCGTCAGGCGCTCGACTTCCCCAACACGCTCGACCTGTTCGTCACCGGCGACAACCTGCGTAAGGGGGCCGCGCTCAACACGGCCCAGATCGCCGAGCTGATCGCGCGCGACCTGTAACAGCCAGAAAGCACTGAGGGCCGGTACCCGGAGGTACCGGCCCTCAGTGCTTTTCAAGAGCCCTGATTGAAGACGATTGTGAGCCTCGGGTTCTCGTGGCTCACGCGTTCAGATGCCGCTTCACGAAGTCGATCTCGGCCCGCACCTGGCGCACCCGCTCGTCGTCCACCAGTGACCCGTGCCCGGCGTCGTAGCGGTACACCTCGTGCTCGGCCCCCCGTTCGGCCAGTACCGCCACGTAGTTCTCGATCTGCCGGATCGGGCAGCGCGGGTCGTTCTCGCCGGCCAGGACCAGCACTGGGGCCACCACCCGGTCGGCGTAGGTGATCGGGCTGGAGTCGCGGTACTTGTCCGGCACCTCCTCCGGCGAACCGCCGAACAACGAGCGGTCGAACGCCTTCAGCGCCTCCATCTCGTCCTCGTAGGCCGCCAGGTAGTCGGCCACCGGCACCCCGGCCACCCCCACCGCCCACCGGTCCGGGTACAGGCCCAGCCCGAGCAGCGTCAGGTAGCCGCCCCACGAGGCCCCGGCCAGCACCACCTGGTCCGGCGCGGCGATCCCGGTCTCCACCAGGTGGTCGCGCACCGCCACCACGTCTTCCAGCTCGATGTGGCCGACGCGCTTCTCCAGCGCGTCCCGCCACTGGGACCCGTAGCCGGTGGAACCCCGATAGTTCACCTGCAGCAAGGCAAAGCCGTGATCGACCCAGGCGCTGGGGTAGGCGCGGAAGTAGTCGCCGTCGTGCGCAGTGGGCCCGCCGTGGATGTCGATGACCATGGGCAGGGGCCCGGTCGCCGACGTGGGGCGGCGCAGCAGCGCGTGGATGCGACCGCCGGGGCCCTCCACCCAGACGTCCTCGATGGTGACCGAGGGCGGGGCGGGCTCACCGGGCGGCGCCAGCACCATCTCGCCCTCCAGGTCACGCACGGCGGCGGGCTGCGCGGCGGACGACCACAGCGCCCAGACCTTCCCGTCCGGCCGGGTGGTCGCCTCCAGCACCGTGCCGTCGGAAGGCCCGGCCGGCTGCGTGCTCAGGTCGATCAGGCTGAAGGTGTAGAGCCGGGTGCGCGCCTGGTGGTCCACGCTGATCAGCAGCGTCGCCGCGTCGCGGAACCACTGCGCCTGCGAGATCTCGCCCGGCACATCGAGATTCACCTCGACCTCGAGGCCGGACTGCACGTCCCAGATCAGCAGCTCGCCCCGGCCCCGGCGCTCGTGCAGCACCAGCAGCCGCGGGTCACCGGCCAAGGGGGCGAAACCCAGTGGCTCCAGGCTCTTTCCGGGGCCGTCCCAGAGATCGGCCACGGTCGAACCGTCCGCCACCCGGAGCACCCGAAGGGCCGTGTGCCGGGAATCGCCGTGCTCGCTGTGCGCGATCGCGACCAGCGTCCCGTCCTCACTGAGCCCACCCACCCCGGCGTCCTCTTCGTGCTCGTACAGCAGACGCAGCGCCTTCCCCTTCTCCTGCACCTGGATCCGGGTGCCGTAGCCGTCGTCGTTCTGCCCGATCACCGCCAGTTCGTCGGGGCCCAGGGCGAGACCGGCCGAATAGGACGGCGCCAGGCCGGGAACCGCCACCTCGTCGGATCCCGGTGCGCTGCCGAACGGCTGCCGGCGCCAGATCCCGTGCTCGTTGCCCGCGGCGTCGTCGAACCACCAGATCCACTCGCCGGACGGATCGATCTCACCGAGCGCGGTGCCCTCCCGGCGCGAGGTCAGCTGGACCAGCGGACCGCCCGGCTGCCAGCTGTGCATCTCCAGGACGCCCTGGTGGGTGGCCACCACCGAGCACCGTTCCGGGGCCTCGACGGCCCAGTCCGGCAGCCCGATCCGGCCCGCCCGGAAACGGCGTTCCCAGGCGGGGAGTGGAGTGTTCAGCGGAGGATTCGGCGCGGTCATGCCGAGATCCTTGCACGCAGGCCGCGAGCAGGCGGGCTTCCCGGGCGGGTGTCCGCCGGTCCTGCTGCCTATTTGGGAGGCACTCCGCCGCAGTGGTTCGAGGCCCACCACGGCGGAGCGCCATGATGGTCATATCGGCAGGGGAGGGCCGGTCTTGAAGAGAACCGAGGCCCCTTCTGCGGGCGATCCGCCCCACCGGCCGCCCTTGAGCGGGGCCGAGAGCGTCGGCAATGCTGGGCACGCACGACCGGCAGCACGACCGACGGCGACCGGCCACGTTCTGAACCAGGGCGGTGGGCCGGCAGCAGCCGGCACGAGCGAGAGGCGGACGCGATGGGGAACGACGAGGCCGAAGGTGCCGACGCGGTGCAGCGCGAGGCTGAGGTGGGTGGTGCGGCCAAGGGAGCGGGAGGCAGCGCGGTTGAGGGAGCGGGGAGCATGGATGCGGTGGAGGGGGTGAAGCGCAGCGCCGGTGTGAGCGACGCGGCCGGGGTAGCCGGTAGTGCAGGTGTCACCCACAGCGCGGGGGTAGCGGGGAGCGCCGGCGTCACCCGCAGCTCTGGCGTGGCGGGCAGCACGGGTGTTTCGGGCAGCGCCGGAGTGGCCGGCAGCACCGGAGTATCGGGTTCCGCCGGCGTCTCCGGCAGCGCCGCAGTAGCGGGCGCGGCCGGGGTGGCCGGAAGTGTGGCCGTGGCGGGCAGCGCGGGCGTGGCGGGCAGCATTGCGGTGAGCGGCAGTGCCGGGGTGGCGGGCAGCATCGGCGCCAGCGGCAGCGTCGGCGTGCTGATGAGCGTGGCCACCCTGCTCGGGATCGGCATCCACCGCTGCATCGGCACGTTCGCCTGCGTCGGTTGCCGCAACTGTGTGGGGTGCGCGTTCTGCATCGGCTGCCGAGACTGCGTCGGCTGCGCCTTCTGCATCGGCAAGGTGGGGCTGCGCGGCGTCAACGGTCTGCCCCGCAGCAAGAAGTTCGACAAGTAGGTCGCCCGCCCGGCTACCTCCTGTGATCACCAGAGGTGCAGCAGGAGTGCGGTGTTCGAGGTTTCGGACGGGGGCGGAACGGGTAGTGCCGGAGGGTGGGGCCCCACCCTCCGGCCGACCGGTTCTGGACTGCTCAGCCGCTCAGGCCGTCGAGCTCGCCGCTCTTGGCCGCTTCGACCCAGGCCGAGAACTCACCCGGGCTGAACCGCAGGGTCGGGCCCGCACCGCGCGCCTTGGTGTCGCGCACCTCGACGCTCGGCCCACTTCGCCGCATCTCCACGCACTGACTTCCGCCGCCGCTGGCCTGAGCCTTGATCCAAGGGGTCTGTGTACTCATGTCGGGTACTCCTCGAGTCGGACGGACATCTGCATGAGCCTTGCCCAGACGTTCCGGTACGCGCGGAGCTTGTTTTCCTTTTCCAGGTACCGGGCGTCTGTCTGCGACTCCAGATAGACCACGTCGGTGTCCGGTTCGGAGAATTCGAGCAGGGTGAAGGGCCCACTGCGTAAACCCGGGTGTGCCCCGGCGGACCAGGGCAGTATCCGAACCTCGATGTTGGCCTTTTCCTCGGTCAGTTCACGAAGATAGCGCATTTGCCCGGCCATCACCGAGGGGGAACCCATGATCCGGTGCAGCGCCGATTCCCCGAACACGGCGGTGATCGACAGGGGCGAGCGGCCGCCGAAAGCACTGTCCATTCTCGCCCTGCGTAATCCCGCCGCCCGATTCCGGCCGGCCTCGTCCATTCCTTCACCCAAGGTGATGCTCTCGTGGTACGAAGCGGTCTGCAGCAGTCCGTGAATCAACTCCGCGTCATAGGTGTACAGCGCCGAGGCGGCCTGCTCGAGGTCCAGATAGAGCCCGAAACCGGGCAGCAGCAGGTCGTTGAAGTCTTCCCAGATGTTTTCCTGGTCGGCCTTACCGGCCAGGTCGGTGAGCCGGTCGGTGGTGATCTCGTCGACGCCGTACATGAAGCACAGGGCGCGGACGTCGGCGTACTTGTAGGGGCCTTTCCCGGCCTCCATCCGCCAGATCTTCTGCCGGGAACCCACCGACCGCACGTCCTCGGGTTTCTTTCCGGCCTTTTCCCGCAGTCTCCGGAGTTGCCGGCCCAGCGACCGGCGTCCCATCCCCGACCCACCACTCATGGCCGGGAGTGTTTCACCGCCGGGATTCGACGGGCGAGTAGCAAACCGGGCGTATCGAATGACGTCACACTCAGGCCGTCACAAAACGTTACGTTGAAGTGGGGGCGATGATCGGTCGATGGTAAGGATTGGCGGGGGGAGCCCGGTGCGCTGTTTGCATCGGTCAATGCCAATGACGGGGGTTCACACCCATGCAGACGCAAGCGGCTCGGAAAGGCGAAAGACCCGGAACCGGGGAGTGGGTCGGCAGGATCGAGGTCGATCTGCGCAATGCCCGGGACTGGTCGATCGGAATACTCGAACTGGAATTGGCTCCGGAAACGGTGACCGCCCGGTTCGGTTCCCGCGCTCTGGCGGTGATCGATCGCGAGCAGTTGCGGGAATGGGTCATCCATCCCCGCGGCACCCGACTCGCGGTGGACGACCTGGTCTGGTCCGCCCAGTACGGCTCCACCTACGTGGCCATCGGCTGCACCACGGAGTACCGGCTGGGCGACTCGTCGGTCCGCGAACTCACGGCGGTGGTCTGATGGCCACCTCGACCCGTCCGGCGGCGAATCCGGAGGCGTCATCGTCCACAGGACCGCGGCAACCAGGGCAGCGAAACCAGCCTGAGTGGCCGGGGCAACCCCAGCAGCGGGAACGACCCCGACGGTCCGGGGAACCCGGCGGCCACCGCCTAGATGCAGGGCCGGTCGACCATCGGCCCGTGGGGGGCTTCTGCGCGTGCTGCGGCACGGTCTACCCGTGCGCAACGGCGCGCCGACAGGCCGGCGACCAGCCGCTGGTCCGGGAGTTCCTGGCCCCGCTGAGCAGGCTGGCCCGGTTACGTGACGAGGGCGGGCCGGCCCAGCCCTGAGAAGTCATCGGTGCAGGCCCGGGCGGTACGTACGGTCACCCAGAACGTCCCGGCCCGGGCCTGAACCATGGCCTCAGAACTCGATCTGGATCCGGGCGATCTCTTCCGACAGCGGCCCGAAGATCTCCCGGCGCAGCCGGTTGTGCTCCTCGTCCTCGTCGTACGCCCGGTAGGCAGCCACGTCGGCGAAGTCGGCGGTGATCGTGAAGTCCCAGTTGCCCGCGCGCAGCCCCGCGTCGCGGCCCACCTTCACGTCGGTCATGCCCTCGATCTTCAGCCCGACGATGCCGGCCAGGCCCTCGTCGAGCCGGTCGGCGTCGGCCCCGGGCTTGAGCCGGCCCATCACGACGTTGCGAATCATCCGGTTCTCCCGTTCGGCGGTCTCGGACGGGGATCGTAACGCGTGCCTCACAGCGCCCGGCAGACGAAAGCGCCGCCTGCGGGGCGAACCCCGTAGACGGCGCCGGGCCGACGAGCCTACGAACCGGACTTGCGCCGGAACATCTGCTGCGCCCCAGAGGTCTCGGCGCCGTGGGATCCACCCACCTTGCCGTTGCCCTGGTGCTCGCCTCGGTGCAGCCCGCCGTTGGCGTGCTTGCGCTCCAGGGCCTCGCGGAACTTGCGCTTGGTGTCAGAGCTGACCTGGTTGTCATTGTCAGACGTCATGAAGACTCTCCTTCGAGGTCGGCGTCCATTCCCCGCCCGCTCAGGGTGACAGGACGCCCGGCAGCGCGCCAGCGGGTTTCCGTCGGGCAGCCTACTGGGGGCGTTCGTCGCCGGGCACGGCGTTGACCGCGCCCAGCACCGCAGCCGCCTTGAGCCGGACCTCGCTCCACTCCTGCTCCGGATCGGACAGCACCGTGATGGCCCCGCCCGCCCCCACGCTCACCTTCCCGTCCGCGTGCACCAGGGTGCGGATCACAATGCTCAGGTCGGCCGTGCCGTTCACCCCGAAGTAGCCGATGGCACCGGAGTAGACCCCTCGCGCCGTCCCCTCCAGCTCGCGCAGGATGCGCATCGTGCGCACCTTCGGAGCGCCGGTCATCGAGCCGCCCGGGAAGGCCGCGCGCACACAGTCCACGGCAGTACGGCCTGCGGCCAGGTCGCCCTCGACGGTCGAGACCAGTTGGTGCACGGTGCTGTACGTTTCGACATGCATCAGGCGGGGAACCACTACGGAACCCGGTCTGCACACCCGTCCGAGGTCGTTGCGCAGCAGATCCACGATCATCAGATTCTCCGCACGTTCCTTCGGATCACCCTCGAGTTCGACCGCCAGAGAACGGTCTTCGTCAGGATCGGAACTGCGTCGGCGGGTTCCCTTGATCGGCTTGGCGCTGACCCGGCCCGAGCGGTCGATCCGCAGAAAGCGCTCGGGCGACGACGAAGAGACGCAGAAGTCGCCGAAGTCCAAAAAAGCCGCGTAAGGAGCGGGATTCAGCTGCCGCAACTGCCGGTAGACGGCGAAAGGCGATGCTGTGGAAGCAACCTCGAACCGTGTGGTGAGGCAGGCTTCGTAGGTTTCGCCCGCTTCGAGGAAGCCACGGACGACGGCGATGTCCTTCAGGTACTGGGCCCGCCCTCGCGTCGGGTGGGCGACGGCCCGAGGCTGCTCGTCGAGGGCAGGCAGATGCCGGCCGGGCAGGCTCCTGATCAGTTCGGTGGTGCTCTCGATCCATGCGGAAGTGGCGGCGGCCGGGTGGCCGGGTAGGTCGAGAGCGAGCATATGGACGTCGTTGCGCACGTGGTCGAGCACGACCACTCGGTCTGCGAAGAGAAGGGCGGCGGGTGGCTGGGGGGATCGGTAAGGGCTCGAGGTCGCGGGGTCGGCCGGGCACTCGTAGCCGAGACAGCCCACGTAGCCGCCGGTGAAGTCGAACGGCAGATCTTCGTCCCCGGAGATGCTGAGTGAGTTCAGCCGCGTGCGTAGATACTCGAAAAGATCGGCGTGCAGCAGGCGTTCGCCGGTGGCATCGCCGATCCGGAGCGTGTCCTCGTCCACCTGGGTGACGCTCTCGTGCAGCGGTCCGCCCGGCCCGCAGACCAGGTAGGAGAACCGGCCCGAGTCCGGTCCGGCCTTCGCACTGTCCAGCCAGACGGCCGGAAAGTTCTGCCCGCTGCGCAGTTCGGCGAACAGCAGTTCGGCATCGACCGGGCCGGGGATGCGGCGGGTGGTCAGCCGCAACCGAGTTGGCTCCTCGTCCATTGGTGTAAGCTCTTTTTCGGCAACCACGGCCGGGCCTCGCCGCGGCGTGAGATCCCGGAAGTTCTCGATGATCTGCCGGCCGGGCCCGGTAAGGATCGACTCGGGGTGGAACTGGACGCCGAAGAGCGGAGCGTCGGTGGCCTCCAGCGCCATCACCGTGCCGTCCTCGGCCCAGGCCGTCGCCCGCAGACCGTTCGGCAAGGGCTCGGGCACGGCCAGCGAGTGGTACCGCACTGCCTCGAAGTCCTGAGGAATGCCGGCCAGCAGCCCGCCCTCATGACGAACCCGGCTGAGCTGGCCGTGCATCACGCGCGGCGCGGGCCGGGTCCGGCCTCCGTAGGCCACGGCAAGGCCCTGGTGCCCCAGGCAGATGCCCAGCAGGGGCAGTTGCTCGGCCCGGGCCCAGGCAATGGCTGCGGCCGAGAGGCCGAAGTCGTCCGGGTGCTCCGGACGCCCCGGACCGGGGGAGATGACGATGTTGTCGAAGCCTGCCTGCCCGACGATCTCGGCCCAGTCGGCCTCGTCGTTGCGTACCACCGTAGGCGCAACCCCGTTCGCCACGGCCAGCAACTGGAAGAGGTTGTAGGTGTAGGAGTCGTAGTTGTCCACAAGCAACGTCCGGACCGGTCTGTCATCGGCCGTCATCGCCGTACTCCTCGAATGGGGGGACCCGGTGGTTCGCCGACCGGACAGAGGCGGCAAACGCCCGAGAGGCCGGTCCAGCTTTCGCTGAACCGGCCTCTCGACCTTACTGCACCGTCGGGGTGACAGGATTTGAACCTGCGGCCTCTTCGTCCCGAACGATCCGGTCAGCTGCAAAGCCCATGATCGCATGGTATCCATGATCTAGGCATATTCGCAGGTCAGAGTGGGTTTCTGGTCCATGTTGGAGTTTGTTCGGGTGTCATGGAGAGTGGTGCTCGTCCGGTAAATACCGGACCCGCACCGGACGGATGATCTTGGAGCCAGGATGGCGAAATCGAGCAACTCGACCAAGGCAAGCCCCACCCGCAAGCGTGGACCTGAAGCCGTCTCGAAGCGCCGTCCCGTGCGCCTTGAGGCGAAGCGGCTCGTCCGTCGCCACGGCTACAGCCGCAAGCGCCGTTACGGCAAGCGACTGCGCTGGACGGCTCTCTACCTGGTCGCCGAGCCGAATACCTACTTCTCGGCCGGCACCTATGACACCAAGGCCGAGGCAGACACTGCGTGGCAGGAGAAACTGTCGCAACTGCGCGGCGGCCTCATCAGCGACCCGCGGAAGGGGCGCATGCCCTTCGAGATCTACGCCGAGATCTACCTGGGGCTGATGGGGCACCAGAAGGTCGGTACCAAGCGTGGGTACCGCGGGCAGGTCCGGAACCAGATCGTGCCGGCGTTCCGGGGTCTGGCGCTGGAGGCGGTTGACTACGAGCAGGTATCTCGCTGGGTCACTGATCTGCGTGATGCTGGTTATGCGGCCAGCACGATCCGCACCTACAAGAGCCTTCTCTCCGGGATGCTCGCGCAGGCTGTGAGGCTTGGCTGGATACCCGCCAATCCGGCGGTTCAGGTCAAAACTCCCAAAGAAAAGCCTCGCCGAATCAAGGCAGCTAACGGCGAGGACATCTCCGCAATTATGGCGGGCCTGCCTGGTCCAATCTCCAGCATGCTCGTCTATCTGGCACTCCAGACAGGATGCCGATGGGGCGAGATCAGCGAGCTGCGTGGTCAGGATGTCTTGGTCAATCCAGACGATCCTGACTGCGACTACTTGTGGCTCCAGCGGGCGGTTGTCGATGCAGGTATCGAGGACAACCCACTTCAGGACGGCAGCAGGTACTACGTCGAAGATACCGTGAAAGGTGGGAAAGACCGCAAGATCGGCCTCTCAACCCCGTTGAGCCGTCGGTTGCGCCAGTACATTCGAGCTCAGGACATCGACCCCGAAGATCTGTTGTTTCCTCTTTCTAAGCTTCAAATCGAGCTGCGCGAAGCCAACCCTGAGAGTGTTCCCTTAGTAGTGGCAATACCCGACGATCTGGGGCGTACTGTGCCGAATGCTGCGGGACGCACCTATGCCCACGGAACCTTGAGCGCCTACAACGCCGGCGGATGCAAGTGCGAGTGGTGTCGCCGGGCTTTTGCGGAGTACCGAGCTCGACGCCGTGCAGCTGGCAAGCCGGACCGGCCCGAGCAGTTGGCTCGCAAGAAGCCGCACGCCGTCAATACCAGCGATCACATTCCCGACGACTGGTTCCGGAGCAACATCTGGCAGGTCGCCCTAGGTGAAGCCAGCCTGAGCCGCAAGTTGACTTTTCACGATCTCCGCCACACGCATGCGACGTGGCTCGCTCGAAGTGAGCGGATCAGCGTTCAGGAGTTGATGGAGCGCATGGGTCATGCCTCCTTGGAGACCACGCAGCGGTACATCGATGAAGCGGACATCGTGACGACAGAAGCGGCGGACGTCATTGACGACATGCTCGCAGGAGCGAAACCGCAACGCCGACGTTTACGAGGAATCGCTGGCTCTGCCATCGCCTGACTGCTATATGACTGGATCCTTACGGCGTGATTTTGCCGTCAAGAATGGGCACGACCCGAAAATGGGCCACGGGATCATTTCTTGTGGCGACGCTGAAAGATGAGAACGGCGTTGTCATTCTCCGGAGGTAGTACGAGCTTGGCCAGGTCGGGCCGGTGGGCTTGGTCAAAGCTCTGCTGGGTACGGTACGTGGTCCAGTCTCCAGTCTCGGACTCGTGCTGGGAGCCGATCGTGATGTAGGTCTGGACACTCGGTGTGGCGAAGATCTGGCGTTCGAAAAGGTTGGCGGGGGGCGTCCATGAAGTGATGACTACTTCTGGTTCGCGAGTTCTTAAGGCCTTTGAGGCGCTCTGGCGAATCACAGTGGAGGGGTAGTCGATGCTGTCGGCCCAGCTGTAATCGTCAGTGGCGACGATGTCGACTCCACGCTCGGACAGGAACCGTGACAAAGTGCCGTCCCCAGCTCCGATTTCCAAGCATCGGCGGCCGTCGATCAGGCGGGTCAAGCGGGTGATCAAAGACGCGGAGTAGAAGCAGTAGATGCCCTTCGGCCGGACCAGGGGCATCAGCAGATTCCGCTGGGACAGCAGGCGCCAGATAATCCGGAAGCGGGCGATTGAGACCGGCTTACGATCCAGCCCGTCGCGAAAGAGTAGGTGCTGCATCAACGTTCCGTTGTAGCGATTGAAGCGGATCTTGCCGCTTGCGACACCCGTACTGGCGGCGAGGTTCGCTTGATTCACTGCCTCCAGAGTCATCTGCTGTCGGATCAGAGTTGACACCCGGGACACCGCGGACGGTTGATGGTCTGGGGTGGGTCTGGCGGGTATGGCGAGTCCGATCAAGTATTGACGAACGGCCGCGGCATCATTACGGGCAACAAGTTTGGCCACGCTCTGCTCAACCTGAGCCCATTCCTCGGGAAACGAGCGCCTCATTTCGGTGAGCGAAGGCCGCTCGCGTAGCCATGCCTGAACCTCGGCGGGTTCACGAGGTGGGCGGCGGCCCTTTCCTCCGTGGGCTCCGGGGTGCGTTCTCACCCATGGAACTTCGGCGTGTCGTACCGTTCACTGAACCGTGCATCGCAGCCGCTCTGCGGTCCGTCGACGCACGGTTCAGCTGTCCGCTTGGGTCAGGCCAGGCGGACTGCGGCGGTGGGGGTGGCCCAGAGCTTGGAGACCTTGACTACGTCGCCGCTGGAGGGAGCGTTGACCATCATGTTGTCGCCGAGGTAGATGCCGACGTGGCTGATCGGGGAGTAGAAGAAAACGAGATCGCCTGGTTGTAGTTGCGAGTTGCTGATCGACGTTCCGTAGGTGGCCTGCATGCGCGAACTGTGAGGCAGGGAGATGCCAGCCGCTTCGTAGGCGCGCATGGTCAGGCCGCTGCAGTCGTAGCTGTCGGGGCCGGTGGCAGCCCAGACGTAGGCGTCCCCGACCTCGCCGCAGGCGAACTCGATAGCTTTCTTGGCGGCGGTCGAGGGAGCGTTGACGGCCTTGCCTTGGCATGAGGCGGAACTGCCGGCCCCGCCAGAGGGCAGGTTGGCGCCCTCGCCGCTGTTCTCGACGGTTGCCCGGTCTGCAGCTTCGAGCGTGCGGAGTTCGGCTTCGGCGGCAGCCAGACGCTGTTCGGCCCGTTCCTTGGCCTTGCGCATGGTGTCACGCTTGGCCTGGCTGTCGGCCGTCTGTTTCTGCATCGTCTTCTGGGTGTCGAGAAGGTTCTGCTGGACCTTCTCTAGGTCAGCGAGGGCGCTGGCCTGACGGTCAGAGAGAGAAGGCAGGTAGCCGGACTGGGCCAGCAGGGTTTTCGGGTCGTCGGACAGGAGTAGTTCCAGCGTGGAAAGTTCGCCCTTGCGGTAGCTCTCGGCGGCGAGGAGGCCGACTTGTTCCTTGACGTCGGCCAGGTTTTGCTCCTGTTCCTTGTACTGCTTGCGAGCCTGTTTCAGCTTGACTCGGGTGGACTTGAGCTTCTCCCGGGTCTCAACGTAGTCCTCGGCCGCTTGGGACGCGTCCTGGCGAAGTTTCTCGACCTTCTTCCGCACGTCGTCGACCGACGGGTTCGGGGCCGCGATCGCGGTGGGGGAAGCAAGCACCGCTGCTCCGGCTAGAGCCAGGAGGATCACGGTGGTGCCTCGGCGGCGGGTTCGCTTAGTCCTGAGGGGGTTGTGTCGCAAGGCGCTAGCTCTCCGTTTCTGGCGCCCGCACAGCCGATGATGCGGCTGTTAACGGTTCTTGGACAAGGGAATTGCGCTTCGGACTACTGCAGCAGCGTTGACCAGTACGTCCAGAACCGGTTCAGCGCAAGGCCGATCACGAACAGGAAGAGCACCGTCAGGACGAGTGCGTGCCAGGAAGCGAGTGAGCGCGTCACAGAGCTGGCTGCCGGCGCTCGGCCGAGAACTCCGGTCAGCAGGTTGCGCCGGGTTACGTACAGGGCCAGCGGTAATACGACGGCCCACACGGCCATGCAGTAAGGGCATAGAGCCCCAATGCGGTAAAGACTCTGGAAGATCAGCCAGCCCACGAAAACCAGTCCCGCCAACACGCCGGCTTGAAGGCCCAGCCAGTACCAGCGGGCTAGACGGGCTCCGGCGAGCACAGCGGCGCCGGTGGCCATCACCATGGGAAACAGGGCGACACCGATGATCGGGTTCGGGAAACCGAACAAGGCGGCCTGATCCGTGCGCATGATCGACCCGCAGTTCAGCACCGGATTGATACTGCAAGACGGCACGTACGAGTCATCTTTGAGAAGCTCGATCCGCTCCAGCAGCAACACGAAGGCTGCCACAGTCCCTACCGCGCCGCTGATCAGCAGCAGCCAGGCCAGAGGGCGGTCAGAGGTGTGCGCCCGGTCGGTCATTGGGCCGCGGCCAGGGCCTCATCGAGGGCCTTCGTGAAGTCCTCGGTGGACTCGGGCTGGAACAACTCGCCGTTGATGAAGAAGGTCGGAGTACCCTGCACCCCGAGCGCCAGACCCTCGTCGACGTCCTTCTGGATGCGGTCGGCTACCTCGGCGGAAGCGTAGTCGGAGTCGAAGGCGGCAAGGTCCAGACCGAGTTCCTCGGCGAAGGAGCGGAACAGTTCGGGGCGTGGTTCCCTGCCCTCGCCCCAAGAGGTCTGAGTCTCGTACATCTTCTGGTACATCTGCTCGAACTTGCCCTGCCGCGCTGCCGCTTCCACGGCCTGCGCTGCGGGCCGGGCATTCACATGAGAGTCGATCGGAAAATACCTGGCAGCGAACGTCACTCGCCCCGCGTACTGCTCACGCAACTGCTCCACGAACGGATATGCAGCCCCACAGGCCTCGCACTCAAAGTCCAGGAACTCCACGAAGGTCACCCCCGAGGAACCCTGCTCTCCGAGGATGTGCGTGTCCTCACGCAGAGCCTGGGCCGCGCTCGTCGTGCCCTCGGCAGCGGTGCCGTCAGCTGTCGCGTCCTCTCTGTTTCCCAGGAGCAGGACAGTGGTAATCAGGGCGAAGGCGACGATGACGGCGAGAGGGATGGCGGTCTGGGGACGGATCCGGGCAGGCATGGCAACACTCCGCAAGACGATCTACTAAGGCGGATAGTAGGAACGTTGCCTACCATCTACTATTCAGGTTCGTAGATACAAGTCCAGCAGGAAGAGGTGGGCGCAAGTGAGGCGCCTGGGTGCCCTTGAGGCCAGCGTGATGGAAGAACTCTGGGTGGCCCACGGGCCTCTGGCCGTGCGTGACGTGCTGGATCGGCTGCAACACGACCGTGCCATCGCTTACACCACGGTGCTGACGGTGCTGGACAATCTGCACGGCAAGGGTTTGGTTGCCCGGGCCAAGCATGGGCGGGCCTACCGGTACACGGCCACGCTGTCGCGGGAGGAACACACCGCAGGGTTGCTGGACGACGTGCTCGCCGGTGATCCGAACCGTGGCGCTGCCCTGCTGCATTTCGTGGAGCATCTGTCCGAGGACGATGTGGCCGAGCTCAAGGCGGCGATCGCCGCACTCGACCAGGCTGACCGTGAGGGACAGGGATGACCGCCCCGCTGACCCTGATGCTCTTCGCGTTCCTGTCGGCGCATGCCGGCAGTCGGGTGCTGCGCCGCGCCCGCTGGCCGCTGAGCACCCCCTGGGCAGGCATCACTGCATGGCTGCTGCTGGGGATCTCGACAGCCTCGGCCCTGCTGCTCGCGCTGCTCAGTTTGGCGCTCCCGCTACCCGGCCCGCGCGACGTTCTCGCTCGACTGGCGGGCCTGCACGTTCAAGAGGTCGCCGAGCACTACCTGACGCCGGCCGGACTCCCCCTGACCGTCCTCGCCGCCATCGGTGCCATTGCGTTGATCGCACGCTTCGGCTGGCTGGCGGGCCGGGCCGGGCGCAGGCAGCGCCGCCTGCTGACCGAGCATCTCGACACGCTCACCCTGGTAGCTCGTCCAGATCCAGGCGGCTACCTCGTCCTTGATCATCCAGCGCCGGTGGCCTACTGCCTTCCTGGCTCCGGGACGATCGTCGTCAGTGCTGGGGCGCGTGCCCGGCTCACTGAGCGCCAACTCGCCTTAGTTCTACGGCACGAGCGAGCTCATCTGAACCTGCATCACCACCTGCCCTTGAGCCTGGCACGGATCCTGGAGGAGACCTTCCGGCTTCCTGGTCTTCCCTTGTTCGCCGAGATCTCGCGCCAGGTTGCCGCGCTGAGCGAGATGCAGGCCGACGACAGCGCTCGCACGCCGGCCGAGCGTCGTGACCTGGCGCGGGCGCTGATTATCCTGGGAACTGGGCGGGCGCCTGCACCAGCCTTAGCTGCCGGGAGTACCGCGGTATCCGCTCGGATCCGGCGACTGGCCGCGCCTTCTGCGCAGTCACCTCCGGACCGGCCCTACGTGAAACTCGCCCTGGCCGCCTTCTGCCTGCTGGCCATCCCATGGACGCTGGCGCTCGGCCCAGCAGCCGAGGCCAGCCTGCGCAGTTGCTGCCAACCGCTGGGCAAGATCTCCCGCGCCGCGCCGTGAGCCGCATGGCAGCCGGACGCCTTGCGCTGGCAGCAGCGTCTGGCCTTGCGCTCTACCTGGCCTTCCCCGGCTTCGACCTGTGGCTGCTCGCCCCTGTCGGCGTGGCCGGCCTGGCGATCGCCGCCCGCGGCGTCAGCGCCAGGTTCGGCGCGCTGCTGGGCTTCGTCTTCGGCCTGGTCTTCTTCCTGCGCCTGATCCCCTGGATCGGCATCTTCGTCGGCGCCTTCCCCTGGATCGCCCTGAGCGTCACCGAAGCGCTCTATCTCGCCGCCATGGGTGCCCTGATGCCCCGCCTTTGGCAGGTGCGCGGTGGCCTTGCCGGGTTGCTCCTGACCTCAGGTGGTCTCTGGGTGGCACAGGAGGCGGTGCGCGGTCGCTGGCCGTTCGGCGGTTTCCCCTGGGGCCGGCTGGCCTTTTCACAGTCCGACGCCCCGACCGCTCCACTGGCCTCGATCGGCGGAGCGCCCCTGGTCTCCTTCGTCGTCGCGGTGGTGGGCACCCTGCTGGCCTGGGCCGTGGTGAAGATCTGGCAGACCCGCGCGGCGCCGCTCCCGGCCCTGGGCCTGCTAGCCGCGCTGGCCGTGATGGCGGTGGGTGCGCTCATCCCACTGCCCGGTGCGAACGAGGGCGACACCATGACTCGGGTCGCCGCTGTCCAGGGCAACGTCCCGCGCATCGGCCTGGATTTCAACGCTCAGCGCCGGGCCGTGCTGGACAACCACGTGCAAGCCACGCTCGACCTGGCCGCACGCGTCGCTGCCGGCCAGGCCGAGCAGCCCGACGTGGTGCTCTGGCCCGAGAACGCCAGCGACATCGACCCGTACATCAACGCCGACGCCGCGGCCGAGATCAGCCGGGCCACCGACGCGATCGGCGTCCCGGTCCTGATCGGTGCGGTGGTACAAGGACCGGGCGAGAACGTCTCCAACACCGCGATCGTCTGGCGCCCTGGCGAGGGCGCCGGCACCGGGCTGGACAGCGTCTATGTGAAAAGGCATCCAGCACCGTTCGCCGAGTACATCCCTTATCGCGATTTCTTCCGGAAGTTCAGCAAACAGGTTGATCTGGTCAAACGCGACTTCATCTCCGGCGATGACCTGCGAGAGAATCCGGTAGGGGTCATGCGGATGGGCCAGGGCGACCAGGTCAGGGTTGGCGACGTGATCTGTTTCGAGGTCGCCTACGACGGACTTGTGCGCGACAACGTCCGCCAGGGCGCCAACTTGCTGGCCGTCCAGACCAACAACGCTACCTTCGGCTACACCGATGAAAGTGTCCAGCAACTTGCGCAGTCCCGGCTACGGGCTATCGAGTCCGGTCGCACCGTGGTCAATATCAGTAACGTCGGGGTCAGCGGCATCGTTCTTCCCGACGGGAAGGTGGCGGAACGCTCTGGGCACTACACCCAGGAAGTCCTCGAGGCGACAGTCCCACTGCGCAGCAGGCAGACGATTGCGACCCGGGTCGGTGCCTGGCCGGAATGGATACTGATGTCCCTCGCCGTCATCCTGCTCATATCGTCGGTCCCTGGCTCACGTTCGCGTCGATCGCCTCAGTCTCCTGGCCACACGGCACCGGTATCGGGTGGCGTCCAATGACGGTCCCAGCGAGCGAGGGCTACGATTCACGTGTGCCGAGAGCCGAGCGTCCCCGAAATGCGCTCTCGCACGCCAACGCCATGGCGCCAGCCGCGCTGGCGCTGTTCGTGGCCGGGCAGTTGTGCCTGGCCCGCCTCACCTCTCCAGTCGACGGCCTGCTGATCGCCCTCTTGACCGTGCTCGCTCTAGCCTTGGTCACGGACCGACGAGGTGGGAAATTCCTGCTGGAGGCGGTTACGGTCGCTTTCGCGCAGTTCGCCCTGCACCACGGTCTTGCTGCATCGTCAGGTGGGCAGGTCGCTCCTGCGTCAGGGCCTTTCGTGATCGACTGGCATCTGGACGACGTCCTGCTCGTATCCGGCAGGATCGCCGTCACCGTGCTGGTTGTGCTGACGCTGCGCCTGATCGAGCGGGGACTGAGGCGTTTCGTCCCTCAGCTGGCTCCGCGGATGATCTGTCTGCTCTTCGGCGTTCGCCAGCGGGTCTCATTCCTGACCCGGTTCGTCCGTGCGCTGGAGGACAGAAGCCGGACCATGTACCGGCGCGGCCCGCCACGTCGTGAGCCGGTCCGGTACACAGTCCTCACCTGAACTTTGCGCCCCGCGGGCGCAGTCGGTGCGTGGATGTCTCCGGCCAGAAGCTGTCTCGCCATCAGGGCATCGCGCAGAAGACATCCGGAGACACCCATGGGACATGGTCACGGGCACGGGCACACCGCAGGTAATACGGGTTCCAGCGGTCTGAAGCACCGCACACCACTGCTGATCGCTTTCGGGCTCACTGCCGCGTTCATGCTGGTTGAGCTGGTCGCGGGTATTGCCCTGGGGTCCCTGGCGCTGATGTCGGACGCCGCGCACATGGGCACGGACGTCTTGGGGCTAGGCATGGCGCTGGCGGCGATCACCCTGGCCGCCCGCCCAGCCACCTCGCAGCGCACCTACGGCACCTATCGGCTGGAGGTGCTGGCAGCCTTGGCCAACGGGCTTCTGCTGTTCGGCGTGGCCGGCTACGTGTTGTTTGAGGCCTACCGGCGCATCAGCGAACCCCCAGAGGTGCCGGGCGCACCGCTCCTGGTCGTGGCTGTCATCGGGCTGGTCGTGAACCTGATCAGTTTCCGCCTGCTGAGTGCGGGGTCGAAGGAGAGCATCAACCTGCGGGGTGCCTACCTTGAGGTTCTCGGCGACATGCTCGGCTCGGTCGGTGTCATCGTCGCTGCGATCGTCATCTGGACCACGGGATGGCGCTACGCCGACCCGGTGACCGGAGTCGCGATCGGCCTGTTCATCCTGCCCCGCACCTGGACCTTGATGTCCCAGGCACTGCGCATCCTGATGGAGATCGCCCCCAAAGGTCTGGACGTCGACCAGGTCCGCGCTCGGCTGCTGGAGTTGGAGGGCGTGGATGACGTTCACGACCTGCACATCTGGACGGTGACCTCCGGGATGGAGGCCGCCACCGGCCATGTGGTCCTTGCTGAGGACGCGGACCTGCATGCGGTGCTGGATCGGGTGACGGGTCTGCTGGCGCAGGATTACGGCGTCACCCACGCCACCATCCAGTGCGAGCCGGCTGGGCACCGCGACCAGATCAATCCCATCTAACTTTCTGATCCATTTCGTGCCGCGCCGGTATCCGGCGCGGTGAAAGGCATTGCCTTGTCTACTTTCACGCTCATTGCTGTGATCTGGATGGCGGTAGCGCTGTCCGCGCCCGTTCTGATGTTCCTCATCCTTGGCCGGCTCAAGGCTCGCGCTCGAGCTGCGGAGGCCGCCCGCCAGGCCGAGGCCGCCAGACCTGCGGCCGAGGTGGCGACGCGGGCCGGCGAGGAAGCCGACGCGGCTCAGGCCGGATCATGACCGGCCAGCTGAATCGCCTCGGGATCGTCCTCTTGCTCGGTTCGGTACCTGTCACCGGTGTGCTGCTGTTGTTCCTGGCGGGAGAGCTTGAAGCATCACCGACTGGACTGGGCGATCCTGGGGCCCTGACTGTCTGGGTCACCCCGGTCGCTCAGGCGGCCCGCGACATCTCATCGGCATTGACCGTCGGTGCGCTGGTCGTGGCCGCCTGCGTCCTACCCTCGAACGATCGTGAAACCGGAGATCTTCAGCGTCGCCTCATGCGCTGGGCGATCTGGACTGGCGGCGCCTGGTTCGTCTCCAGTGTGACAGTGCTGCTGATGAACTACTCGCAGGTCGCCGGAGCATCGCTCTTCACCCCTGGAACATCGGAGCAGGTGCGATTCTTCGTGCTGAACTTCGAGATTGGACGCTGGCTACTGACAGCTGTCCTGCTGAGTGGTGTGGTGTTCACACTTACTGCCCTTGCCACCCGGGTCACCACTGTCGGCTTGGCCGCGCTGGCCGGGATCGGGGCACTGCTGCCGCTCGCCTTCGTCGGGCACAGTGCAACCTCGACTGATCACGGCCTCGCCGTGGACGCCCAGATGGGCCACCTGGTCGGCGTGGCGGTGTGGACCGGCGGGCTTGCCGCCCTGGTCGTGGTGCGAAAGCATCTCGGCGAAGCGCTACCCGTTGCCGTGCAGAGGTTCTCGGTACTGTCGGGTTGGTGCTTCGGGTTGAGCGCACTGGCCGGGATCGTCAGCGCGTGGGCGCGGATCGGCTCCTGGGAAGGGCTGCTCAGCTTCTACGGGGCGCTACTACTGGCGAAAATCGTTCTTCTGGTTCTTCTCGGAGCCGCTGGCTGGTACCACCGACGGCGAATCCTCCCCCAAGTGGCTGATCCGAAAGCCTTCTGGCGGATCGTGCTGGGCGAAATACTCGTGATCGCCCTGGCCACCGGGACAGCAGTCGCCTTAGGGCGGGTCTCACCGGGCGGTGCCGGTGCTGCTGAGGACTTGAACGACTCCCTGCTCGGGTATCCGATGCCGCCCCCACTGGATGCTGCAGCCTGGTTCACCACCTGGCGGGCCGACATCCTGTGGGGATCACTGTCGGTGCTGGCCGTGTTCTGGTACCTGCGCTCCGTGGCCCGGCTTCGCCGTCGGGGCGACAAGTGGCCTGTGGGCCGGACACTGGCCTGGTTGATCGGTTGCGTGCTGGCGTTCGTCGCAGTTAACGGAAGCCCCGGAGCCTACGGCTCGGTGTTGTTCAGCATGCACATGATCCAGCACATGACGATCGCCATGGCCGTGCCTGCGTTCCTGGTCCTCGGAGCACCCGTGACACTCGCCCTGCGGACGCTGCCGGTTCGGCGGGACGGAAGCCGCGGTCCGCGCGAATGGCTCCTGCTGATGGTGCATTCGCGTTACGCCCGGTTCATGGCGCATCCCTTGGTGGCGCCGGTCAACCTGGTCGGCTCGCTGGTCGTCTTCTACAACACACCGCTGTTCGAACTGTCCGTGCGCACCCATTCGGGTCACCTGGTCATGATGGCCCACTTCATCCTCGGCGGGTATCTCTTCGCGAACATGATCTGCGGCATCGACCCCGGACCCAGCCGGCCGCCGTACCCGTTCCGGATCATCATTTTCATGGCCACCTTCGGCCTGCACTCCCTGTTCATCGTCTCGATGATGGGCAGCACCGAGATCCTTGCCCAGGAATGGTTCTCCGTCCTCGATCGATCCTGGGGCCCATCACTGGAGGACGACCAGCAACGGGGCTGGCAGCTGGCCTGGGCACTGGGCGACTACCCCTTGGGGCTCCTGGCCACCGCTCTGATCGCCGGATGGATCGCCTCCGACGCGCGAGAGGCACGCCGCCACGACCGTCAAGCCGACCGCGACGGAGAAGCAACCCTCAACGCCTACAACGCATACCTACAAAAGCTCGGAGGACGCCGGTGAACGTCTCACGGCGCATGATGCTTTCTCTCGGAGGCATCGTCGGGACCGGTGCGCTCACCTACTGGACCCTGACACCCGACTCGACTACAGCGTCCACAAGTTCATCGATGGAAGCTGGGGCAGTCGCCGAGATCCCCGTCGCGGAGAGAGGCGAACCGATTGAGCTGAGCGGCACCGCTCTGACCGGAGAAGCCATCGACCTGAGCGAGCGCCGGGGCAGCGTCGTTGTGCTCAACGTCTGGGCATCATGGTGTCCACCCTGCCGGGTCGAAGCGCCGATCCTGGCCCGTGCGGCCAGCGATTTCACGAAGGACGGCGTCGTGTTCCTGGGCATCAACGTCCGGGACAACCCCGCCTCGGCGAAGGCATTCGAGGAGCGCCAGAACATCGGCTATCCAAGCCTGGACGACAGCGGCGGACAAGCGATCATGCGCCTGTCTCAGTACGTCCCGGCCTCGGCGATCCCGGTTACGTTGATCCTGGACCAGCAAGGACGCGTAGCGGCCCGGGTGTTGGGCCCGGTGACTGAGGCGACATTGCGGAGTTTGATCGAGTCGGCGATTGCAGCGTGAGCGGGCCACGCCTGGGGCTGATCGGGTGGTTGCGCTGGGGGTGGCGGACCCTCACATCGATGCGGACAGCGCTGATTCTGCTGAGCCTGCTGGCCCTGACCGCGATTCCCGGTTCAGTCTTGCCGCAGCGTGGGGTCTCCAGCGATCCGGCCCAGGTGACGATCTTCCGGCAGGACCATCCCGGCTGGTACCCGGTTCTGGACGCGTTGTGGTTGTTCGACGTCTACTCCTCGCCCTGGTTCGCGGCCGTGTACATCCTTCTGCTGATTTCCATGACCGGCTGCGTGATCCCGCGGGCATTGAAGTTGTGGCGTGCCGTGATGGAAAAGCCGCCCCGGCCCCCGCAGAACATTGAACGGCAGCACGGGTACCGGCGTATCGAGACGCCGCTCACGGTGCCGGAGGCGCAGGCCCGGCTGGCAGAAGAACTGCGCGGGAGGCGGTTCCGGCTGCGGAGTGAACCCGGGGGCCTGACCGGCGAAGCCGGTTACACCCGAGAGTTCGGCAATCTCCTCTTTCACCTGTCCCTGTTGTTGTTGCTATATGGCGTCGCGCTGGGAAAGCTCAACGGCTTCGAATCGACTGTCATCGTGGCCGAAGGGGCTCAGTTCTCGAACACCCGCTCGCAGTACGACAGTTTCGCTCCGGGGGCGTTGTTCAGCGACGAACGGATGACGCAGTTCAGCCTGAACCTGAAGTCGCTGGAGGCCGAGTTCGAGGCCGAGGGCCAGGACCGGGGAAGCCCGCGGCAGTTCCGGGCCGATGTCGAGGCGAACCTGCCCGATGGAAGCTCCCGATCGCAGGTCATTCAGGTCAACCAGCCGATGACCATCGACGGGACCAAGGTCTTCCTGACCGGCAACGGATATGCGCCTCGCTTCACCGTGCGCGACGGCCGGGGGCAGGTTGTCTTCCAGGGACCAGCAGTCTTCCTGCCACTGGATGGCAACATGACCTCCGAGGGCGTGATCAAGGTGCCCGACGCCCTGCCCGAACAGCTCGCCTTCGAAGGGCTTTTCCTCCCCACCGCCACTATCGACCCCCAGACCGGTCCGACCTCAAGCTTTCCCGGACCACTGGACCCACGAGCCCTGCTGACCGTCTTCACCGGTGACCTCGGACTCGACAGCGGCGTCCCACAGTCCGTCTACACCCTGCTCAAGGACGACCTGACTCAACTGCGTGAGGGCAAGGAACCACTGGCCATGGCGCTCACAGTGGGCCAGACCGCGACGTTGCCCGAAGGACGCGGAAGCATCACCCTCGACGGCGTCTCGCGCTTCGCGAACTTCCAGGTCGCCTCGGACCCCGGCAAAGAACTCGCCCTTATCGCCGGCCTGCTCCTGCTGACCGGCCTCACCATCTCCCTGGCCGTCCGTCGCCGCCGGATCTGGATCCGGCTCGCGCCCGCAGACGACGGCAGTGCCATCGTCGAGCTCGCCGCGCTCGCCCTGACCCGGCGCGGGCTGCCCGACGGCGAGCTCGACCGCATCGCCAGCCTGTTGGACGCCAAGAACGAGCTAGCACAACAGAAATGAGCCCACCCATGGACGCCCTCCGCACTGACATGGACGAGATCAGTTACCTTTTCATCCTTTCCGCACTCCTGGTCTTCGTTCTGGCCATGATCATTTTCGCGGTGGAAACGGCCCGCCGTAGCAGCACCCTCTCCCGCGCCAGAGCTGTGCTGGTCGTGGGCGCGGCGACCCCCTCGGACCCTGCCGAGTACCCCACCTCGGCCGGCTCGTCCCCATGGCGAGGGTCAGCCAACGCCCTTGTGAGGCTGGCCTCGATCGGGCTGGCAGTGGGCGTCGTCCTGCGCGGGCTAGCCGCAGGCCGGTTCCCGCTCGGCAACATGTACGAGTTCGCCATCTCCGGCGGCCTCGCCGTCTCGGTCGTCTTCCTGACCGTGCTGCCCAACCCGCTCCTGCGCAATGCCGGCGCCTGGGTCACTGGCCTGATCGCCTTGATGCTCGGGCTCGGCGTCACGATCCTGCACGTGCCATCGGGCGAGCTTGTGCCGGCGCTCAATTCGATCTGGCTGGTCATTCACGTCACCGCCGCCACCATCGCCGGGGGCGTCTTCACAATCGGGGCAGTGGTCTCCGGTCTGATCCTTTATAGCCGCGCCCGCACCCGCCGAACGCGACCAGACGACGTTCGTCGCACGCACGCGTCCACCATTGAGAAACTAGAACGCCTCAACCACGGGCTACATGTCTTCGCTTTCCCGATCTGGACGTTCGCCGTGATGGCCGGAGCAATCTGGGCCGAGAACGCCTGGGGCCGCTACTGGGGCTGGGATCCGAAAGAGACCTGGGCCTTCATCACCTGGGTGCTCTACGCCGCCTACCTGCACGCCGACGTCACCAAGGGCGCCTGGGCGCGCCGAGCGCCCTGGTTCGCAGTAGCCGGTTTCGCGGCCTTCGTCTTCAACTTCTTCGGCGTGAATCTGTGGATCAACGGCTTGCACTCGTATGCCGGCGTCTGAAATCCGGTAACGCAAGACGCGCGAACACCTGACACGGAAAGGACCCACGGTGCCCGTTCAGATGCCCGCCCAGCCGACCACTCGAAGAAGGGCTACCAACAGGTGGAGACTCTTGCTGGCGGGAACCGTTCTGCTCCTCGCCACAACGTCGGACCTCGTAGCGAAAGAACTCGCCGAGACCCGGCTGGCCGGCGCTCCCGTCACGCTCGGACCGCTGGAACTGCGGCTCGGGTTCAACCCGGGAGTGGCTTTCTCCCTGGGCGACGACCTCCCGTCCTGGCTCATCAAGAGCGTCACCGCCACCATGACGACGGCCCTGGTGTTGCTCCTTGCCCGCAGCTGCCGCTCCGCAGGGCCACTCGAGAGGTTGGGCCTGGCGTTGCTGTCCGGTGGCGCGCTGGGCAACCTTATCGATCGATGGGTCGACAGGCAGGTCACCGACTACTTCCATACCGGTTGGTGGCCCACGTTCAACCTGGCCGACGTGTGGATCTGCGCGGGCGTCGCGCTTCTGGTCCTCGGGTCGGTCGCTGTCGCTCCTCGCGAACCATAGCCATAGCCCAACGTTCCAATAACTGTTAGATTATTGGAGTGAGTCGAGACGAGTGCGATCTTCTGTGCCTGGACCTTCCGCACGCGGAGGCCGTCCGAGCGGCACTGCCGGTCCTTGATCGCGCCCAGGAGCGGGCCGACCAGGCCAAGGCCCTCGGAGACCCGACCCGGCTGCGCGTGGCGTCAGCCCTGGCCACCGGCGGCGAACTGTGTGTCTGCGACCTGGCCTGGGTCTGCGGTCTGGCCCAGAACCTCGTTTCCCACCACGTCCGCAACCTCCGAGCGGCCGGTGTCGCCGCCTCCCGGCGCGACGGGCGCCTGGTGATGTACCGGCTGACGCCCTCGGGCCTGGCACTACTCAAGGCCCTGTTGCCAGAGGTCGAACCGCTCCCGCAGACATCTGAGAGCGAAGACGCACAGACGGCTATGTGAACCCCGGGTTCAGGCATCACACGCCCACCGCTATCGATCAAAGAACGAGGTGACTGGTCATGGACGCCTGTTGCGGCCCTAGCGACCCGGAATCAACGGCGCGGACCCGAACGACGGCACCGCCTGAGCCTGCCGCTGAAGAGCTCGGCACCTGCGCCGACGGCTGCACCTGCTGCCACGACGGGTCCTCCAACGCGGGCGGCCTGAGTGATGATCTGCGAGCACCGGGTGGCCGGTTGCCTGTGGTGACCTCCCCGCCGCCTGTGGCGCTGTCCCTGCCGTTGCTGCAGGGTGGGGCGTCAGCGTCAGCGTCGGATGCAGATGCCTGCTGCTCTGGCGGGTCATGTACCTGCTCAGCCGAGAGCAAGGGTGCTCGTCCGGAGACCCGGACGATGGTGGATGACTGCTGCAGCTTCGACGGCGAGTTCGACGCGGAGTCCGCGCCCGAACGTCTCAGGGATGTACCGGCCCTACGATTCGCGGTGCTGTCCGGGGCACTCCTGGCCGCCGGTCTGATCATCGGCCGCTGGGTGCACAGCCCGACAGGAATCGCACTGGAAATCGCTGCTCTGGTGGCGGGTGCCTGGACGTTCGTCCCCGAGACGCTGCGCGGCCTGGTCCGCGGGCGGCTGGGAGTGGGCACCCTCATGACCATCGCCGCCGCCGGTGCCGTGGCGCTGGGCGAACTGGGCGAAGCCGCGATGCTGGCCTTCCTGTTCTCCATCGCCGAAGGCCTAGAGGGATACGCAATCACCCGCACCAGGCGCGGCCTGCGAGCCCTGCTGGACCTCGTCCCCGACGAAGCACTCGTTCTGCGAGGGGGCAGCACCGTCACGGTTCGCCCCGAGGACCTGAAGGTCTCGGATCTGCTCCTGGTACGCCCCGGAGCACGCATCGCCACCGACGGCACCGTGCGCTCCGGGCACTCCGCAGTCGACACCTCGGCCGTCACCGGCGAATCCATCCCCGTCGAGACCGGTCCCGGCGCTGAAGTCTTCGCCGGAACCATCAACGGCGGCGGCGTCCTAGAGATCGAGGTCACCGCGACCACCGCCAATAACTCCCTGGCCCGTGTCGTACACATCGTCGAAGAAGCACAAGAACGCAAGGGGTCGGCCCAACGCTTGGCCGACCGCCTCGCCAGCCCGCTCGTCCCTACGGTCATGGTGCTCTCGGCGCTGATCGCCCTGTTCGGAAGCCTGTTCGGAGATCCCTCTGTCTGGCTGGAACGTGCCCTGGTCGTCCTCGTGGCCGCGGCCCCCTGCGCACTGGCGATCTCGGTCCCAGTCGCTGTGGTTACCGCCATCGGTTCAGCCGCCCGCTTCGGCGTTCTGGTCAAGGGTGGCGCCGCCCTGGAAGCCCTGGGAAACATCCGGACCGTTGCCCTGGACAAGACCGGAACCCTCACCCGCGGCAAACCGGTCGTCATCGAGATCGTCCCCGCTGAAAACTCCACCCGCGAAGAAGTCCTCACCGTCGCCGCTGCCCTCGAAGCCCACAGCGAGCACCCACTCGCCGCAGCAGTGCTGGCAGCCGTGGACACCCCCGTCCCTGCCGCCACCAATGTCAAAGCCCAGGCAGGATCAGGGATCGAAGGCACGATCAAGGGCCAGGCGGCCCGTCTCGGACGTCCCGGCTTCATCGAGCCCGGCGCTTTGGAGATTGACGTTGCAAGACTTCAGCAGGCCGGTGCCACCGCAGTGCTGGTCGAGCGCGAGGGACGCGTCCTGGGCCTTGTCGCCGTCCGAGACGAACTGCGCCCCGAAGCACGCGAGACTGTCGAAGAATTGGGCCGACTCGGGATCGACGTGGCCATGCTGACCGGCGACAACTCCCGCACCGCCCACGCCCTCGCCGCCCAGGCCGGCATCCAGCAGGTCCACGCCGATCTGCGCCCCGAGGACAAGGCCCGCATCATCGAGGAACTCCGCGCCAGAAACCGAGGCGGAGTCGCCATGGCCGGCGACGGCATCAATGACGCCCCGGCCCTGGCCACCGCCGACGTCGGAATCGCCATGGGCGCCATGGGCGCCGATGTCGCCATCGAAACCGCCGACGTCGCCCTGATGGGCGAAGACCTACGTCACCTACCGGTTGCCCTGGCCCACGCCCGCCGCGCCCGGAAGATCATGGTGCAGAGCCTGGTGCTCTCCATGCTCATCCTGTTGATTCTGGTGCCCCTGTCAGGCCTGGGCGTGCTCGGTCTGGCCGTCGTGGTCGCCGCCCACGAACTTGCCGAAGTATTCGTCATCGGCAACGGAGTCCGAGCCGCTCGCCGTCGCAAGACGCTGGCAGCAGTAACCGGTACACCGACCCATCTAGGCAGTGAAACGACCGCAACTCGCCATGTTCGAGAGCGCATCAAAGCTTGAGAACGATTCTCGAACGATGAACGAATGGCGAATCGATCGACGGAAGGCACTACTTCGGTGGCGAACGGAACCTCCGCCTGGGGCTGGCCTTGGGTGGCAGCGATCGCTCTTGCTCATGAATCCTGGCGATCGTGATGCTGCTCTTGGACTCCCCGTCGCCCGTGGCCTGCATTTGCTCAGCCAAGAGCACGAGCGCTCGTCCGGAGGCCAGGACGATGGTGGATGGCTGCTGCAGCTTAAACGGCTAGTTCGACGCGGAGTCTGAAGCCGAAAAGCTCAGGAGCGGAGCGGGTACTCCTGTATGAGGTCTAGTGGGATAGTCCGTCCGTCGGTGTGGCGTCCGTCATGGGCCGCCACACCGACCGGGGAGTTCAGCTCTGGCTGGGCCGCTTGGGTGCAATCACGAGGATGTAGACCGCACCTGCGATGACGATCAAGGCCAGTACAACCAGCGTGATAATCAAGACCGGTGAAGTCGTACCGTCGTCGGCAGCGTCGGCTTGAGCTCCTGAGGAGCGCGCCACAGCGTCACCGGTCTCGCTGGCAACAGCCGCCTCGGGCGTTGCCATAGCCGAAGGTTGACTGGCGGTTTCGGTGGGCTCGGCCGTAGCTTCTGGTGTGTTGCCCGTGCGAGCGGTGAAGGCGAACTCGCCGGAGATGGGGTGTCCATCGGAAGACGAAACTCGCCATTTGACGGAGTAATCGCCGGCGGGCGATCCGGGTGCCACCTCCTGGGTGACCGACTTTCCCTTGAGAGTGGGCTTGCCTTCGCTGATCACTCCGTCGGGACCCTCGACCCGGACAACGGCACCCAGTTCCAGGATGTCGGCGCTGAAGTCCATGACCACGGCATCGGGCAGGGTCTGGATAGTTGCCCCGTCTTCGGGATTGGTGCCTTCCAGTTCGTCGTGCGCGAGGGCTGGGCCAGCGCCGAGGACAAGGCCGGCAACGATGAGCCCGATCACGGTGGCGGCCTTGGCACGGCGACTCACGTACGGGGAGGCGGGCTGGGCAAAACGGTAGAGCTTCACTGGCGGGGCTCCTAGGGCCTAGCGGGGCATTCGTCGGAGCGCGCGCACCAAGGGGTGTAGCGCGGTTGACTACTGGACGGATGCGGTCCGGGGCGGCCCTCTGCGCCGCACAAGGCAGCGCGAAACGTCAACGTTGGGGAGCAGTCGCTCCCGGGTGAGGATGGGCTCAGGAGCGGCAGTCGGGAGCATATACGGAATCCTGGCGAGGATTCCGCGGAAACTCAGGGCTCCGACCAGCGCCCAGACCGCGTCTTCCCCCTTGGCCAGTAGCAGCACCATGAGGGCGGTCGCCAGCGCGTGGGCAATGAACATGGCTGATGTAGGGAGCAGGTCTGCCATCGTGTGCCCGGTCATTGCTGTCTGGCAGAAATCGCTCACGCCGGTGACGGGGTTAACTCCGCCGGGGGTATGCGATTGCACGCCACCGGTGATGTGGCAACCGTCGCCCATCACTGCTGCCATGAGAATCAGGTGCAGAGCAGCCTGGGCGAGACCCATACTCAGCAATACGAAGGTTACTCCGCGCCTGTTAGCTATGGGCAGGTTCATCACCAGCATCAGGGCTGGAGCCAAGCTGAGCGCCAGTGGCCCGCTCACCCGCTCACCCGCGCTTGCGTGGGCAGCTACGGCCAGGCCGACAGCGGACAGCGCGAATACCGCTGTTCGCGTCAGCCGGATCGCTCCGCGGGCCGGATGTACAAGGGAACAGTAACCAATCGGGGGAGAAGGGCCGGTTCGGCCGGCCAGAAGCCTGGACAAGACTCGCGCAGACCTGCCCTCAGCTCTTGAACGGCTTTGACCTGTTGCCAGATACCGTCCTGCGCGGCCCGGCCCAGCGCTCCGATCGCCCGGGGCAGATCAATATCCTTCGGCACAGGCCGGTGAACATGAGGGTCCGTGCGCAGGATGATGGCCAGCGTCATCGCATCGAAGTGGTCAGACTTGTGCGCGAGATCGTGTTCCGCTCCCGATAGTGTTTTACCGTCAGTGCTTTCCGATTATTGGCTGGATCGTGCGGCAACCTAATGGCGGGTAGTTCAGCGCTTCGCGCCGCCACCGCCTCGGTGGGGAGACCGATCCAGAGATGGCGTGAATGGTGTCCTTCGAACACGGGCACAGGGAAGTGAGCCCAGGCCAAGGGGACGCCGAGACTCCTCGCCCACCCGCAGGCGAGGCCCTACCGCCCCGATTGGCCGACGGCGTGTGTCCATCTTCGTGATCAGCGTCAAGCCTGTTGCTCTACAGAAACGGGCAGACTCGTCGTTCTGGCTGTGAGTTTTCGGCGACACACTGCTTCTACTAGGGAACATAGTAGAAGCAGTGTCGGTCGTCTACTATGCAGGATCGTAGATCGGCTGCCCCAGGGGTCGCCAGCCGAAATATGGGCATGGACGCCCGCATCGCATCAATAGCCACTGCCTTTCCCAACGCGCCCGACGACGCCAGGAGAGAAGCTCATGCACGAAAAGTCCATTCCCGCAGTCCGGCTTGAACTCGATAGACGCCCTGAGACCACTAAACCCCTTGAATTAAGACGTCATTGGCGGGCTGACGTCGAGGCATCCCTGGTTGTCTTCCTGGTCGCCCTACCACTGTCGCTCGGCATCGCCGTCGCCTCGGGTGCTCCCGTGGTCGCCGGGATCATCGCCGCCGTCGTCGGCGGCATCGTCTCGGGCCTCATCGGCGGAGCGCCGTTGCAGGTCACCGGCCCGGCCGCGGGCCTGACCGCGGTCGTCGCGGGGCTGGTGGCCGAGCACGGCTGGCGGGTCACCTGCCTGATCACTGTGCTGGCCGGGATCGTCCAGATCGGCTTCGGCCTGACTCGGGTTGCCCGGGCCGCGCTGGCCATCTCCCCGGCCGTGGTGCACGGCATGCTCGCCGGGATCGGCCTGACCATCGTGGTCGGTCAGATGCATGTGCTGCTCGGTGGCAAGTCTCGCAGTGAGGCATGGGAAAGCATCATCAACCTGCCTGGCCAGTTCCTCGCCTTGGATGCGCATTCGGCGGTGCTGGGTCTGGGCACCATTGCGCTGAATTTGCTCTGGCCGCGGCTGGCGCCCAGGCTCGGGCCCTTGAGCGCGGTTCCAGCCCCGCTGGCCTCAGTGACATTCATGACTCTGGCTTCCTTGCCGATCGCGGTGGAGCGCGTCGACCTGCCCAGCAATTTGATCTCGGCTGTCGAGCTTCCTCAACTGCCCGAGCAGGCGTGGGTTTCGTTTGGCATCGGGGTGCTGACGGTAGCGCTGGTGGCCAGCGTGGAGACGCTGCTGTCGGCGGTCGCGGTGGACAAGATGCACGACGGCAAACGCGCCGACCTGGACCGCGAGCTGATCGGCCAGGGGTCCGCCAACATCCTCTCCGGCCTGGCCAGCGGGCTGCCGGTGACCGGGGTGATCGTCCGTAGCGCGACCAACGTGCGGGCCGGGGCGAAGACCAAGTGGTCGGCGATCCTGCACGCGGTCTGGGTGGCCCTGTTCTCGGTGGTGCTGGTCTCGGTGGTCCGGCAGATCCCGCTCGCGGTGCTGGCCGGCCTGCTCGTCGTGATCGGCGTCGGGCTGGTCAATCTCGGCCACCTGCGCAGCGCCCACCGGCACGGCGAGGGCGCGGTCTGGGTGGTCACGCTGGCCGGCGTGCTGCTGCTGAACCTGCTCGAGGGGGTGCTGCTGGGGGTGCTGCTGGCACTGGCCTTCGCCGCTCGCCGCTCGATCCTGGCCCACATCGAAGTGAAGGCACCGTCAGAAGATATCCCGGCGACCAGGGGTACGGGGACTTGGCACGTCAGACTGGACGGCACCCTCACGTTCGTCTCGTTGCCCAAGCTGGCACAGCGGCTGGGGTCGATCCCCGAAGGTGCCCCGGTCCGTCTCGATCTGGAGGTTGACTACCTCGACCAGGCAACCTCCGAGCACCTGCTGGACTGGGTCGAGCAGCACCGACACGCCGGCGGCACCGTGAACCTACGGGAATCGGGCGCACCTGTGCTGAGCGAGGTGATCCATGGTGGGAGGCTCCCTCAGCAGCGGGTTCTGCGTGACGGACCACCGGCAGCAGTAGCTCCTTGGAATCACGGTCGGCTAAATCTGGGCGACCAGGGTGCCTCTTCAAAGTTGCCACTACTGGACGGGATCAGCACCTTTCACGACCGTCTAGCACCTCGGCTGGGTGATGTCTTCTACGGACTGCGTTCGTACCAGTCTCCAAGCACCTTGTTCATCACCTGCTCAGACTCCCGGATTGTTCCGAACCTGATCACTCACTCCGGCCCAGGCGATCTGTTCACCGTCCGCAACGTTGGGAACCTTGTCCCCGTACCAGGTTCCGCAGCGGACGACTCCACCCTGGCCGCGGTCGAGTACGCAGTTGATGTTCTTGCCGTTTCTGCCATTGCGGTCTGCGGGCATTCCGGCTGCGGAGCGATGCGGGCCCTGCTCGAACCTTCCGGGCGCCTTGACGGTGCGCTGCCGGGCTGGCTCAATCACGCAGATGAGTCGCTCAGGGACTATCACGATCGTGGAGGCTTCGGCGATATCGACCGGCTGGCCCAGATCAACGTCATGGCCCAGCTCCGCCACCTCATGGAACACCCGCTGGTACGGCAGAAGGTGGAGCAGGGAAAACTGGAACTTGTCGGGATGTTCTTCGACATCGCCTCGGCTCAGGTACGGGTATTGGAACCCGACAGCGACAAGTTTAGCCTGCCCGGCTGAACGGGGATCAAGTGGGCCGTCGGATGCAGGAACAGAAGGGATACAGGCGGACCACTGAAATGGATGGTTGCCCTGATCGACTGCTTAGGAACGCATCCTGTCGGGGCAGATCGGGGTTGCGAGATGCTTTGATCCTGGCCGCCGTTGACGCTGCTCCTGGCCACAACGACTCAATTCAGTTGCAAGAGCGACGACCCGGGAAAGACTTCACCGTGAGCGTGATTACGCACGGCGTCTCACGAGGCTCGAGCATGCTGTTGCCAACTTCTCCGCGGGTAAAGCATTCGGCTGCGCCGAGCTTGTCCACGGCCCTTGGCTGTATCGCGTAGATCTACCGCCCCGAGTCGAGCGCGGGGCGGCTGAGTAGATCAGCGTTCTCCATGGCTGCGGGAGGTGAGCCACTCTTGTACGTCGAAGCGGTCGAATCGCAAAGTTCGTCGACCGAGTTTGAAGTGCGGGATAGTGCCGGCTTCGACGGCGTCATATACCCAGGACGGTTTGACGTTCAGCCACTTGCAGAGGTCTTCAACGGACATCAGGGCGGGGCGATCGGAGGACATCGGTACTCACTTTCAGCGACAGGTTCTGGGTCCGCGGCCGGCAGAGTGCCCTGCGTTGAGCCGCCTGACGAACGGCTAGATCTGCGGGCCAGTACGAGGCGGTGCGGCAGCGGGCGGGCGAGCCGGAGGGCTCGGGGTACCGTTGCCGGTGGACTGCTGAGGCTGAGGGGTGGGGAAGGAAACGTTCATCGAGAGGAGGCTCTGCAAGGACGCCATCTCGGGCTGGCCGTTCGAGACTTGCCGAGCGGGCTGGCGGGATTCGACGGGATCCGGATCCTTGGTGCCCTGGCCGTTGTCTGGCTGTTCTGCCGCAGGTGCTGAGGGGGATTCACTCGTACCGGGCGCCGAGGGGTCATGAGCTTCCCCGGCCGGCACAGCCTGCTGCGGGGCGGGCGTGGCCGGTTGAGCTTGGGTGGCCGTGTGCCTGGCCGGTTCCGGCGGATCCTGCGAAACCCGGATACCCGGAGCGGAGGCGTGCGTGGCCGATGCTGCCTCGGTGGGTGCTGGCGTGGCGAGTTTCTGGAGGGTGTCGGCGATGCGTGCGGCGGTGCTGGCGATCTGCGTGAGGTAGTCCGCGAGGCGCTCCAGCCAGGGCACGCTGTAGCCGGCGGCCTGCCTGACCGGTTTGCTCTCGGCGAGTCGTACCATGGCCCAGTCCCGGAATTCGCTGAGTTTGTTGGTGAACTTGCGCCATGCGCCCGACAGCAGGGGGTCGCGGTCAGGCGCCGCCTGCTGCCCCTGCGCCTGGGTGATCTGCTCGACCTGTGTCATGACGCGGTCGAGTTGCCCGACCAGGTGGTCGATGCTGTCGCGGAGGAGTTCCCGGTCTTCCTTCAGCGCGTCGATCATCTGGGTGAGGTGTTCGAGGTGCTGAGGCCAGTCCGTGGGCGGGCTGTCGGGGTCGGGCGCGTAAGGACTGGGCGGGATCGTGGTTTCCTGCTGAGAGACAGCGTGGTTCAGCTCGGTGAGTTGCTGCTGCGCGTCGTTCGGGGTGATGTGGGGAGACATCATTCTGGTCACGAAGCTGTTCCTTCCGAGTAGTCGGCTACCGGTGGGTGGCTACTGGACGTGGTGGGGCGAGGGGCGTGGTTGGCGGGGGCGGCCGTTCACTGCTGCTGGCGGTTGTCCGTGCGGTCGCAGCCGTCGTTGGCCAGGTGGCTGGCGTTTCCTCAGGATGGGACCTCGCCGGCTGTGTGCGAGATGTGGCTGGAGTGATCACGTCGAGGCAGAGAACCCCTATGGATGAGGGGTTTTGGACGAGATGAAGGCGTGTCTCGCCACCATCAGGACTCTGGAAGGACAGCCCGAAGAACGTGGGGAACTGTGTGGAGTCCTGCTGCGGGGCGTATGCGACGGCCTGGAGCTGTCCGGGTTGGCTCTCGGCGGGTATCCGGGCTACGAACGATTGAAGGGCCTGTGCGGCCTGCAGCGGGATCGGCTGGTCCGCCTGGACCCAGGTCAGCGTGTTGAGGCGCTGGGAGACCTGCGTGAGGAGTTCGGAGTGTCCGATCTGGGATCCGTTGGCCTGAGCCTCAGATCGGAGTCGTTCGAGTGTCCCCGGATCCCAGGTCCTTTGCTGGGCAGGGTTTCGCCGGGGCGCTTCCGCCGGCTGGCTGGGAACGCGCTCCAGATTGATGGTGAGGATCGAGTCGCTGGTGTGCAGCAGGTGCAGGCGGGTGTTGCGGCCTTCGCTGTTCGTGAAGTTCAGGCCGTAGGTGCGGAAGCGCTCGTCGGCGGTGGTGAAGGGCTCGCCGATGCCAATGTGTGTGAGGGAGCCGGGAAGCTGGGGTGCGGGTATACCGGAAAGGACAACGTCGATCGCTTGTCTCGCGGCGGTCGGGATCGGGGCGTCTGCGCGGGTCCAGGTCAGCGCGTCGATCTGCCGGCTCAGGAGATCACGGGCTCCCTCGTCGTTGACCGAGGTCGACCCGGATCGCAGGGCCGCGACGGCCTGGTCGGTGATCATCCGTTTACTGGGGTTGGTCTCTCCCGATCTCGGAGAGCTGCCTGGCCGACTGGCCTGTGTGGGCTGATCGGCCGCAGCACCGGAGGATGGCGCTGTCGGAGCGGCCGGGCGTCGAGACGCCGGCTCATCGGGATGCAGGTGGGGGCCCTGATCAGCAGCAGAACCAGGCTGAGCACCTGCCGGAATGGCTGAGGGAGCCACCTGCGGGTTCGCGGTTGCCGGAGAGGGGCGTCTGGCCGGTGGCGGGGGGCTAGGAATCGGCTGGGGCGCGACGGTGGCCGCCTGCCAGGACTCGGGCAGTTGGCCGGGGGCTCGGTCTGCCTCGATCATGCTGGCGGCCCGGCGGGCGTACGACCGGATCGTTGCCAGCGTGTCAGGGTCCTCAGGGTGTTCGGCTCCCCAGGATCGAGAGAGCCAGGCCCAGGCGGCCGGGACGTCGGATAGCCCTACGGCTTGGTCCAGGTACTCGGCGATGGGGACCGCCAGGCGCTGGTCGCGGAAGAAAAGTGCTGCTTCCGTGCGGAGGTCATGAAGCGCTGTCTCCGTTGCTCCAGAGACCGGGAACATGGCCTGCTCGTGTGCCTGGAACTCCACCTCCATAAGTTCCAGACGGCGCCCGTGCGCTGCGACGTCGGTCCGATTACCATCGTTCTGCGCCCTGTGGAGCGCTGTTTCGGTGGCCTGGCGGTCGTTATAGATCTCCTGCCATGCCCGGTGAGCCAGAGAGGGTGCCTCCGAGGGGTTCGGGGCGGTCTCGGCCGAGCCCCTCGGCTCGTGCGAGGACGGCCGGCGGGGAGCCTTGGAGGTTACGTTCCTTGGAGGTCGTTCATCCGTTGCTGGCGGTGCCGAACCCGTAGGGCTTGTGGGTGCTGCGGTCAGCGCTGTCTGGGCCATGGCGATCGCTTCACGAAGGCCAACCTGGGGCAGAAGGGTGAGGGTCTCGGTCCAGGTTCGTGTTTTGAACGCTTCTAGCGTGCGCTGCCAGCCAGGGTCGGTGGGGACTTCCGGGGCGAACTGCATGCTGCGCAGCAGGTTGTACCGGGCTTCGCTGGGCTGCCGAGCGTAGGCGCCGTAAGTATCCAAGAAGTCCGAGTTAGTCGCCCGTGAGGGATCGGCGATCGCCGGAACCCCTGGATGCGGGTCCTCCGAGGGAACGATGCCCTGGTCCCGGAGGTGCTCGGCCAGATCGTGCAGATGCTGGCCGAACTGGACGGCTCTGAGGTGGAAGTCTTCCTGCGCCGCGCCTGGACCCCCTTTGGCTGCCTCGGTTGTCCGCTTGATGATGAGTGCGTACTGGTGGTTCTCGATCTGTTCCAGGGTTTGGGTCATGGCGCGCTGCCACTCGTGCGCGGGGACGTCTACCTGGGTTTGGCGCTGTCGTAGATGCTCGACTTCGCTGGTGAGGTGCCTGCCGACATGGTCGAGCGCGAGTGGGGCTACCCGGTCCCACAGTCTCTCGTCTGAGCCGTCGTCGTAGGTTCCCTCGCGGTCAGCGGCGGTGACGCCGTCGTCGAGCTTGGCGATTCCTGGTGGGCGCCGTTCCGGGCGGGCGCTGTAGCCGGCGCCGAAGACCATGACGCCGTCGCGCCATGCCTTCGCGTAGATCTTGGCGTCTGCGACGAGCGCCTCGTGATAGGCAGCCAGTTTGGGCCAGCCTCGGGTGCGGGCTTCTTCTGCTCGCAGGGCGAAGAGAGCCGCCGCGCTGTCGCACTTGGTCGCGTTCTCCTCGTCCGGAACGTACGGGCGGTCATTGATGAGGTCTTTGGTCGCCTGGTAGGTCGGCATGCGCTGAACATCGTTCTGGCGGAAGTAGGTTTTGAGGGCTTCGCGGTGCTCGTCGGTCAGTCGCTCGTACTCGTGATCGCGGGGGCGTCCTTCCTCGTTGAGCAGTCGCGCGAGTTCTTGGACGCTGCGAACAGGGCGTTCGGGCTCGGCTGCGGCCCGCAGTTGTTCGCGCTGTAGGCCGGCGATCCGGTCCTGCATGCGGGTCAAGAAGGCCAGTTGTTTCGATCTGTCAGGGGTGTTCGGTCCGGCGTCGAGGGCGGCCTTCTGCCGATCGAGGGAGTAGCGGGCGCGTTCGGGATCGTGAACTTCAATGCCGCCGTCGAATGGCTCGTAGCCAGCCGACTGGACGTCGGATCCGGCCAGCAGGTACGCGGCAACGACTTGGTCGAAGTTGGCCGCCTTGGACTGCACTCTCGTGGGCGTCCAGGGCCCCTCGTAGGCGCCGGCCGGTTCCGGCATCCGAGCCATGCCGGGTGATGGAGCCGCCGATGTGGCGTCTGCCTCTGCGGGGCGAGTCCCTTGGTCGTCGAGGGAGAAGAGAGTGTCGCTAGCGGCAGCAGCCGTCGTCTCGTCCTCCGCGTCGAGGTGCGGCCCCGGGGCGGGATCCTGCGCGGGCGAGCTATCGTCGGCTCCCGGGTCCGGCGAGGCCGGGTCAGGGTCCTGGTCGGGTTCGTCATCGCGGTTCGAGAGGAACAGCTCCAGGCTGAATCTCCCGTCAGACGTGTGGTTGACGGGGTCGCGGACCGCGTCGGCGATTGCGTTGCGATTGAACGGATGAAGCTCGTCCTGGAGCTGCTCATGGTCGAAGACCGTTGCCCCGTGGGCGTGATACGCCTGCAGCTGTCCGCGGGAGACCTCCCCGAAGACGTCATCCATGATCACGTCGGTGCTGTCAGGCGCCGCCGGCGCGTCAGGCTCGGAGAGCGCTGCTTGTTCCGGCGTGATGGGGTTGCTCTGGTCTCGGTCTTCTGGCTTGGCGGCAGGTTCCGTGGTGGTGGGAACGGGTGGATCGGGGGCGGCAGGGTCGTGGGGTGCGGTGGGTTCTGGGGCGTGCGTGGGCTCTTCGGGCGGTTCTGTCGCGGGGGTGGTGTTGCCTGGGGCTTGTGTCGTCTCGGGTTCGTCCGCTGAGGTGAATTGCAGTGCGAAGGAATTCGGGGTGCTTCCGATGTTCTCTTCTGCTTCTTCGCTTTCCGGTTGTTGGTCGCGTGCAGCTGCCGCGCTCTGGCGGTGTTCGGTCGTGATGCGCCCGTATTCCGCTCGTAGGGCTTCTTTGTCGAGCGGCTCGCCGGCCTCGTTGGTGGTGCGGTCCTCGTTGAGGATCGTGTCGACGAGTTCCTTGCGCTCACGAATACTGCGGAGGGCGGCTGCATTGCGGAAGGGCTTGGTGCGCGTGTCTTCGGCCCGTTGGATCTCGTCGTTGAGCATGTCGATGTCGCGGGTGCTGCGCTGGACGCGGTCGTCGATGCTCCGGGCACGAGACTCCAGCCGCGTGATGAGGCCGAGTTTGTTCTGGTGGATGTCCGGAAGAAGTACCTCGACCGCGTCGATCGGCAGGGGAGCATCGTTGAGGGAAAGCCGCAGTATGACGGCTTTTCCGCCCTTCTTGGCCGTCGTGGTGCTGGCGTTGATGTTAAACCCGGCGAGGATGGCGATGGTCCCCATGCGCCGTTCCTGGATGCCGAAGTGCCCGGACTCGAAGAGCGCCTGAAGCCGTTTGCCCAGGACTTCGGATGCGTCCTTGCGGCTGGTGAGGGTGGTGCCGAAGTCACGGTCGCTGCTCGTCGTCACGCGCATGCTGAAGGCGTCGCCGGAGGTGTCGACGCGCTGTTGCTGGGCGAGGGTGAGGAGTTCGATGCTGGATTCGGTGCGGCGCAGTCGGCTGCGGTACATCTCTGCTGTGGAGTCTGCGTGGGCTCGCTGGCGGGACCAGGCTCGGTGGGCTCGTTCGAGCTTGCGCAGGTCTGCGTCGAGGGTGCGCTGATCCATGACGAGCGGGTCGCCGGATGCCATGCCGACGAGCGTGTCAAAATCGGTCAGCGGGTCTGAGTCGTCCTCGAATTCGATGCCTTTCATGCTGTAGTCGCCGTGGGCGATGGCGTTCAGGCCGCGCTGCTTGTAGGCGGTCATGTCCCAGGTCTTCTCGTCGTGAGTGCGCTGGGTGAGGTAGACGTGGATCTCGATCTCGGGGTTTTGGTTGCCGCGGCGAAGGATCCGGCCTTCGCGTTGTTCGATGTCGGCCGGCTTCCAGGATCCGTCGGCGTGGTGCAGGGCAATGAGCCGGTTCTGGACGTTGGTCCCGGTCCCCAAGGCGCCGGTGGATCCCATCAAGACGGAGATCTGGCCGTTGCGGGCGCGCTCGAACAGTTCAGCTCGGCGCTCAGGTCCCTTGTAGTCCTGAATCCACTCGATCTGGCCAGCGGGCACCCCGCGATCGGCGAGCTGCTGCTTCAGCTCGGCGTACCCGGACCACTCGCCGGTCTTCTTGGGGGTGCCGGAGTCCATCATGACCATCTGGAGGGCACCAGGGATTGGAGACCAGTCTGCGGTGTCGTCCTCAGCTTTGACCCGGTAGCGGGTGTCTTTCATCCGCTGGTAGATGGCGGTGATCTCGTCAGCCATCCGTTCCAGCTTGGGTGAGGTCAGGCTGGAGTCGTCGCGGTCCAGGCCGGCCCAGCTCAGGCCACGCTCGGAGACCATGCGGGGCGAGATTGCGTTGGCCCGGCCGTCGCCGATGATGGCGACGTCGTTGTCGGCGCCCTTCGCCATGCGGTCACGGCCCCGGGGCATGTTCTGGAAGCGACGCAGGAAGGATGCCAGGACCAGTTCTTGCCCCTCGCTGGGCTGGACCACGTGGTGGTTGCGTGATCCGCCTTTGAGCTGAGGGCGGGGGAGATTGAGCATGTCGGCGGTCTTGGTGTCGGTGAAGGTGCGCCAGATCCGCAGGCCGTCGCCGAGAGCTTCGCTGAAGCCCCGCATGCGGACCTTGGATGTGTAGCCCGACGCGGCGGTGTTGACCTCCAGCTTGGCCGAGGCGCGGGCGAATGTCGCGGCCCACTCGTCGAACGTGGCCACACCGTGCTCGTCGAGTAGGTCGGGGCGCAGGAACCGGGTGAACGTGTACATCTCGGCCAGGCTGTTGCTGATCGGGGTGCCGGTGGCAAAGGCTGCGATCCGCGGGTTGGCCTGCCCGGCCTTGATCGAGCGCAGGTACTCCAGTTTCATGTGCATGTCTTGCGCTCGCCCCGAACCTTCGGGCGATGAAACTGCCTGCGAGGTGGTGAAGAAGGACAGGTTTTTGTAGACGTGTGCTTCGTCTGTCATGACGTAGTCGAAGCCGAGACGGGCGAAGTTGATCCCGTCGTCGTCCTTGCGCCGTTCGATCTGGTCGGCGATGGTCTCCTGGGCCTGGGCGAGGTCACGCTCGATCTGCTTGATGGTGCGCTCGTCCTGGCCGTCGGCGAGGGCGGCCTGTTTCTGCTTCTCCAGGAACTCGATCTCCCGGGAGAGGTACTCGACCGCCCAGGCCTCGTCCACGGGAATCGACTCGAAGGACTCATGGGTCATCAGCACCAGGTCCCAGTCCGATGCCGTAGCGCGAGCTGCGAAGGCCTGGCGGCCGTTCTTGGTCAGAGACTCGCTGTCCGCGGCCAGCACCCGGGCACCGGGATACAGCTCACGGATCTCACGAATCCACTGACCCATCAAAGGGTTCGGGACAGCAAGCACCGGCTTGTTGACCAGGCCGAGCCGTTTGAGTTCCATGGCTGTGGCGGCCAGCGTGAAGGTCTTCCCGGCGCCCACCACGTGGTCGAACAGCACCGACGGCTCGCCGAGGGCGCGGCTGACGGCTGCGTTCTGGTGCGGGAGCAGAGTGATGTGCGGGGTCATGCCCGGCAGCGACCGCGCCGGGGCGTCGTCGTAGCTGCGGGGCACCAGCGAACGAAAACGGTCGGTGTACTGAGCGCAGATCTCCGTGGCGATGTCGGAGTTGGACCAGACCCAGTCGACGAACTCGTCGACGATCTCGGCTGCTTTGTCGGTCGCTGCTGCGGAGGCTTCCTCGTCCACCCAGGAGGAGCCGTCCGTCTCCCGGCGGACGATCTTGATCACGTGGTGCTGGTTCTTGAGAATGCGCTCCAGGAGGGCGTAGAAGGAGCGATCGTCTGTGCCCCAGGTCTGATGTTCCAGCACGTGTGAGCGACCGTTACCGCTCTTGGGGGTCTGTACCTGCCAGGTGCGGCCATCGAAACGTACGCGCATCTGGTTGTCTTCGCTGGCCATCAAGCGGCGCCCGAAGCGCTCGACCAGCTCCGTTGAGATCCACGAGGCACCCAGCGTCAGCGGAACATCCGCAATGGTGGCTGTCGGAGGCAGGACGGCCGTCAGTGCCTCGACATTGACGGCGAAGGCAGGATCCGTCTCCAGAGCTTCCTGGGCCTCCCACAGTTTGACCCGGACGTTCCCGGACAGGTACTCCGCGCGAGGCATATTCGTTCCGTCAGGGCTGAGGAAGATGTGACCGGCGAGCTGCTGGCGAGCCTCGTCCACCGGCAACTGCATGATCCGGGCGAGAGTCTCCACGGACGGGTCTTCACCGCGTTCTGCGGCCAGAGCGATCGCGGCCAACGGGTCGCCGGCGTGCTCGGCCACGACCCGATCGCGGTCAATCTGGCGGGTGGTGAAGATGTCGGCCGGCACAGCGGTATTGGTGGCGGGGTCGTAGGTCTTTTCCAGCGCCAGGACGTAGACACTGCCCTCGTCGGTCCGGAACCCTCCCAGACCCGGTCGCCGCCGTGTCGGCTGTCCTCCGGCTTTGCGGGGCGCCGACAGGGTGTAGCGCGTGATCGGCCCGTACTCGTTCACGTAGCCTTCGTAGGCGAGCTTCAGCGCCGCACGGGTGGCCTGGATGCCGTAGTCGTCGTCTCCGTTCTCGCTCTCCTGGTCCAGAAGCGAGGTAACCAGGTCCCGCATGACCAGGAGCTGGCGCAGCTCGGGAGCCTGCTTCGGTGGCACCGGCAGCTCGACGTCGAAGCCGTTACTGATCTGCGAGAAGACCAGCTTGGTGTGGCTCTGCCCATCGTCGCCGATGAAGGTGCTTTCACCGGCGAACTCGATCCGTCCCTCGCGGGTATTGCCCGAAGCCCGCTTGCTGCGTACCAGCACCGCTTCTGCGCCGAGGCTCCCAGCTTCACCCACATCGGGGCCCGGGCCGCTTCCGATGCCGGGCTCGATTCGCTGGGCCGGTTCGGCCCAGACCCTGCCCGATGAGCGGGCAGCATCCGTAATGGTGGACAGGTGGGATCGCAGTCCGATGGTGAAGGCCGGGCCGATGGGCATGTCCGCAAGCGGGGCCACGCGGATCCCGGCATACCCGCCGTCCCGGATCTCTCCCAGGACATGGTCGGGATGCTCCCGGAAGTAGTTGTTGATGTTGTACTGCTCCGGGGGTGACTCGCCACGGGTGATCCCCAGCACCGGGCTGCCGTCCGGGTGTTCGGCAGGGCTCGCGTAGAGCCAGATGGCGTCGGCGGGGGCCTCGTCGGGCAAGCGCTTACGCAGCAGGAGAATGTCGGTCACGACATCGGTGCCGGCGACCGCTCGGTGCGCACTGCCGGGCAGGCGCAGTGCGCCCAACAGGTCGGCCTCTTGGAAGAGCCGTTCCCGCCAGCTGCTGGACGCGGCATCCAGAGTCCAGGACGACGTCACCACAGCGGCAATGCCGCCTGGGCGGGTGAACGCCATGGCCTTGGCGATGAAGTGATTGTGGATCGAGTCCTGACGGCCGGGATTGAACTGAGGATCCCGCAGGGCGAAGCTGCCGAAGGGGACGTTGCCTACGAAGCCGTCGAAGACGTCTGTCCGGAAGGGTGAGCGGGCGAAAGACTCGTGATAGATGTCGGCCTGCGGGTAGAGATGCTTGCTGATGGCCGCGGTGATGGGCTCGACCTCGACGCCCGTCATCGAGATGCCTTCGGGTGCTCTGCCAATGAAGTTGCCCACCCCGGAGCCGGGCTCCAGGACATCGCCCTCGGTCAGGCCGAGGTCGGTGACGGCCTGCCACATGGCCTCGACAATGGCCGCGCCGGTGTAGTGGGCGTTGAGGGTGTTTTTGCGGGCTGCGCGGTACTCGACCGGAGACAGCAGTCGCTGCAGTTCGGAGCGTTGCTGGGCGTACCGCTGGTCTGTTTCGTCGAACACCTTCGGGAGGGCGCCCCAGCCTGACCAGCGGGCCAGTATCTTCTGCTCCGGAGCGAGGGCTCGGCGTCCTTCAGCCTGGATCGTACGAAGAGTTTGCAACGCCTCCAGGTTGGCTTCGACCTTGTCGCCTTCGCGGCTGGGCGGCAGGTCCTGACCCGGGGGCGGCTGGAAGCTTCGAAGACGGGCTGCCGTCCGCGTCGATCCCCGACCGGACCTGGAGGCCCCCTGTCGGCTGCCGCTCACCGGCCCGGCAGGATCCCCCGGGATCGGTGTCGCGACAGCCGTCGCGGCCGATGCAAGGTGCGGCTCTACCTCGCCGGCGTTGTGTGCGGGAGCGGTTCCCAACCCGGCAGGTCCAGGCCCGGGACTCGCAGGTGTTCGGTCCCCGGCTCCGGTTCCAGGTAGACCAGCTCCTGGAGCGCCTGCGTCTCCGCCGTCAGGCGAGCGGTCTTGCGGGCCTCCACCGTCTGCAGGTAGCTGGCTTCCGGCTCCATCGGTGCGGTCTCCTGCCCGGCCACCACCTGATCCGTCACCTGCTGCCCCACCTGCGTGGCCCACGCCTGCGGGTCGCTCATCTGCGCGAACTCCGTCGGGCGATAGGTCCGGTAGTAGCTCAGGGCGATCTGCCCGTACTGATTCATCGCGGTTCCCCATTCCGTGGACGTCGAACTCTGACAGTTGCGCGGTCGGGTAGGAGCTGCCTGCATCCGAGGGCACCGAGTACGGGCTCGCCCCGGTCTGAGCGTCAGAGTCATGAGCACCTGCTGTCGCCTGCGTGCTTGCAGGAACCAGCGTAGGCCCATCCACCGGCTCCTGAGCGCCCGGCCCGGCGCTCACGGCGTCCTCCCGCGACCGGATCCGTTCAGGACGTCAGAAAGGCTGGAATGCTGCTCCGAGTCAGTAGCTTTGGTGGGCGAAAGGTTCTGGTACGGGTTGGGGGTATCGGTGTCGGCCGCGAAATGCTCACCGCGCTGAAACATCGCCGCCGGGGACTGGAACGACTGCTGCCGGGCACGCCCCGGCCAGTCCATGTGCTTACCGTCGCGGCACGAGGAATCCCCCAGCCGATCCCGCAGCCTGTCCAGGAAATACGCGAGGGTGTAGCGATGCCACTCCTCCAGAGCCGCCGGATCAAAGCTCTTTTCGGCGTTGAGCCGCTGGCAGGCCAGCAGCGGCAGCTCATGGGCGATGTGCGGGTGGGCGGGCCAGCAGGCCGGAATCATCTGGGTCGGTCGCCACAGCAGCTGGGCGTTGATCCAGCCGGCGACCAGGTCGCACCAGTGCCAGATCTGTGCACGCAACGGAGCCGGGCACGTACCGGGATCCCAGGGCCGGGGCAGCTGGTGCACGTCGCCGAGGGCTTCGATGACGTCCTGGTCGCCCGCGGCCACCATGGCCATGGCCGCGGCCGTGCGCTCCACGTCCTGGGGCGGTCGGGGGAAGGGCCAGACCATCGGGTCCAGTGCCGGCGGTCGTGAGGGAGTCATGACTTACCTCCATCCCTGGTGGGTGGGTGGGTCGTCTGTGAGGGCTTGTGTTCCTGGCTCGGGTTCCGCTGGAACGCTTGGTGTCAGGCGGGCCTCGCGGGAGTAGGCCAGAGCGCGGGCTGTTTCGACGGCGACGTCGACCTGGACTCGTCGGGCCTGGCCGACTCGCTCTCGTGCGTCGCCGAGCTCGGACAGGAGACGCTGCCCGGAGGATCCGTCGATGCAGCGCGTCAGGCGGGCCACGATCGGTGCGGCGTTCTCGGCGATGACGAGCGCCTGGCGCTCGGGCAGGGTGCGGATCTGCTCTGGCCGCAGGACGGGGACATCCTCACCGGCGTGGGACGTGCCCACTCCTCCCGGTCCGTCCGTGAGGGTCTGCCGGGAGATCCTGGTCGTCCCAACAAGATCGGACACTTCGCGATTGAAGGCGTAATCCTTGCCTCCACCGAAAATGACCAGCACATTGGTCAACCCGAACAGCGATCGGGCTTCGTCCTCACCGTAGGAGACCACCAGCTGCCGCCAGGTCTGAGAGGCGTAGATGAACGACAGTCCGAGCGCCCGTTCGTTCGCCATCCGCACGCGCAGCGTCGGCAACGGCGTCGTCGACGGCAGTTCGTCCAGACAGGCCAGGAAGCTCGGGGCCAGGCGCCCATAGGGGCTGGCGGTAGCCATCGCCAGGGCCGTGTCCAGGACGTGCTCAGCCACGGCGGTCATCAGCGGGGAAGCGGAGGCGTACGGATCCTCTCTGCCCAGAAGGTATATCGTGCCGTTGTTCTCGATCAGCGAGCGGACATCGGTAGCCGGGTTACGGGTTGAGGGAACACACCGCTGCCGGATCGCTGGCTGAAAGAACAGCGACATCGCCTGCTGGGTGGTCGTGATGGTGTTCCCGACCGTGTCCGGCGACCCGTGCAACGCGCCTGCCAACAAGCCGTCCCAGAACCTGGCGGACGCCGGGTGCTGTCGCAAGATTTCCATCGGCTCTTCGGCGGCGACGGGATTGGCCACCCAGGACAGGACGTGCTCGACAGAGCGTCCGGTCAAGGCTGCGGCGTGAAAGAAGCCTTGGAGGACTTTGGCGCTTTCGGCGGCATAGAAGCGGGCGGCGTTGTCGGCTTTTCCGCCACTGACAGCTCCGGACACCGTTCCCGCGGTGAACGCTTTCGCTCGACGTTCGGCGACCGCTGGGTCAACGCATCCGGCGACCGGATCCCACACCAGGGCCGGCAGTCCCGGAGCTTGACCGAACGGGTCCAACACAGCGACCGGGCCGCGACGCTGACGGCGCCCCACGCTCAGCAGAAGATCATCCAGCTTGGTCAACGTCGTGATGGCCGGACCGGGATGATCCAACAGCGCCGGAACCAGCAAGTCCAAGGTCTTGCCCGACCCCTGGGCTCCGAAAACCCCTGCAGTGCGGTCGTAGGGAACCCACAAGTCCACACCGCGGGGAAAGCGGGAACGACCCAGATGCCATCCGACCTGATTCGGCTTCCAGCCCTTGCTGGCCGACCTGCGCACCGTGAGCCTCATGATCGGGAACTCCTCCTCCCAGTTGCACTTCGCGGATCGAGGTCAGACGTGCGGATGGTCGGTTGTTGCGCGTGTCGTGGTGCCTTGGACCGCACGGTCCTGGCGGGGGAATCGCGTGCTGGGCGCTTGCCGGTGAGGTCCGGGCGGATCACCGGGGCGACCTTGCGCAGTCGGGCCAAGCCGAGGACCTGGGCCGCTTCGTGCCGGCTGGCCAGTCCGCGCCGTCCGTCGTTGGGCAGCCGAACCCGAAAGACCACCCAGGCGAATAAACAGGCGGCTGTCGCTGCGAAGAGCTGCCCGAGAATCGCCCCGGTGTAGATCGCTGCGGGCCCCGGCAGCTGGCTGGCCTGGTGCACCTGCCAGCCTTGGTCCGGGTTACCGGTCGCCAGGCCTCGGACAACCTGGACCCCCGCAGCTGAGGTTTCGGGCCAGATCCAGGTTCCGGACGCCAGAAGCGTGACTGCGCTGACTCCCGCCACCGCGCACCACGCACAGGTCAGGACGATGCAGGCGAACACGATCAGGGCCAACTCGCCCTGGCGACCGATCGGGGAAGGGTCACGAGATGGTCGTGCACTCATGAGCGTCCGCCTTTCATGCGATCCGCCGAACGGCCAGGGGCTGCGCCCATTCGCCCGCGATGTCGCTAACTTTGACCACGTCTCCGCTCTTGGGCGCTTGAACAAGGAGGCCGTCGCCGAGGGCCATGCCGACGTGGCGGGGATCGTTCGGGCCGCTGCCGTCGCCCAGGATGAAAATCAGATCTCCAGGGCGGACCTGATCGATCGAGACGGCGGATCCGCTGACTCGTTGCCCGACCGTCGTTCGGGGGATGGTGATCCCTGCGTGTGCGTACGCCTGCTGGAGAAGGGAGCTGCAATCGCAGCGCCCCCAGGGATCACTGCCGTGAGGGTCAGTGCAGTGACCGCCGTACTTGTACGGAGTTCCGAGCTGCTGCAACGCCCAGCCGATCGCCGTCCGCACCGGGGCCGACGTTGACGGCGGAAGCTCATACCCCTCGGGAAGAGCCACGCTCTGACCGAGGTCACTGATGACGGCGGGACAAGCATCCTGACCACTCAGCCGCGCCTGGATCGCCTCGCCCGTGGTGGCACCCTCGGCGGGCCACATGTCGGCTACGAGCTCGGATGCCTGGTCCTGCCACGCGCTGTAGGCCGAAGGGAATGCTGAGCGCTGGACGGCCTGTGCCGCTTGAGCGAGGGGCATGTCCTGCCAGCCAGCGATGTCCATCAGCCCTGGCTGACCGGCCTGACCACCGTGAAAGAACATGTGCGCCGCCGTTGCTGGGTCGGTGCGCTGCTCGGCGGGCGCCCAGGCTCCACGCTGCTGGAACAGCCCCAGACTGTCCCGGTCCCCGTACGTCAGATTGCGCAGACTGGACTCCTGGAGCGCCGTGGCTATGGCGATCCGGGCGGCCAACTGCTGGTCTCGCTCGGGCAGCGGCAGCGCCGACGCAACGCTCACGATCGTCGCGACGTGCGCGCGGACCGTCTGATCGACGCGGATCGACTTCTGCCTGTCCGCGGTACCTCGTGCAGCGGCAGCGTTGGTGATGGCCACATCGCTGGTGCAATTGGCGGTGTTGACGCCCAACGCGACGCCAGCCGCCGTGACGATCAGGAACAGCAGGAACGGGACGGCCAGCACCGGGATCAGGAGCACCGTGGAGGTGGCTCCGGCATCGCTGCTCGGCGGGTACCGTCGATCGGAACGAGCCGGGCGGAGGCCAGTGATGTCAAGGTGGGTCATCGGCGAATCGCCTCGTTGGTGTCGGTGAGGACGATCTCGCTGGCGGAGCGGACGGCGGCGACTTTGAAGGCTCGCTGGCCGACGATCCACAGGGCACGGCCGGGTGCGCCGGTGGCCCAGTGGGTGACGACCTGTTCGGCCATCAGGGAGAGGCCGAGCATGCCGGCGAGGTCTTCGCCGATGCGTTCATCTTGTCCCAGAAGAACTTTGGTGGAGCACAGGTGAATGAGGTCGCGGGCGATCGCCACGGCCTGGGAACCTGCGTCCCCGACGGTGAGCAGGTCGCTGGGCTTGTGGGCGACGATGATCTGGACGCAGCCGTCGCGGCGGGACAATCGCAGGTCGCCATCGAGGGCTTTGACGGCATCGACGCCCAATCGCATGACTTTCCAGGCTTCGTCGCGCACGACGATCATGGGAGCGGAGCCGGGTTCTGCGGCGTCGGTCATGGCGCGACCCCAACTGTTGAGCGCGGCCAAGCCGATGCCGATGGCCTCGTCCCCCAGCGGCTCCAGCCGGGCCAAGGACAGCGACTGCACCGGCGCATCCCAATCGACATCGATGGTGGTGGGTGCGTCGAAAAGGCCGGCCAGGTGTCCTTTGACCAGGGATCCCAGCGCGTCGCGCAACGAGCGGGTCTCGTCGAGCATGTGCTGGCGGTTGCGGTAGCGGGCTGCGTGGATCATGGCGTCGTCGGGATTGTCCAGGGCGTGCCAGACGTGGGGGATGGTGACCTCGCGCAGGTGGGTGCTGCCGTCGGTGTACCCGGTGAGCTGGCGAAGGATGTGCGCGATGGCGTTGGCGATGGATGGCCCGCACACCACGCCCTGGGATCCGATCAAGCCCTGGAGCAGCATCTGCCATCGGGAAAAGATGATCGCTGCCCGGCGCTGTGCCTCTGAGGCGGTGAGGTTTTCCCACCCGGTGGCCAGCGGTCCGGCATCGAGGGGGTTGATCCGTGCGGGCAGTCCAGGGCCGATGGCATGAGGAGCCACGCCGAGGGCCCGGCACATCGGTTCGTATTCGTCCTTGACGTCTCCGAGGACCAATGTGCGGTACCCGTAAGCCATCATGCGCAAGCAGAACGTCTTGATGAGAGAAGACTTTCCGCGGCCGGGTGATCCGAAGACTGACATGTTTGGGTTGGTGACGCCTGCTTCGCCGCTGAGGGTCCAGCCGATCGGGTCAGCGTGAAAGGCTCCCCCCGACAGCCAGTCGATACCCACGAGAGCACCGGTCGCCGGCATCGCGTCGGAGGCGATGAGCGGCCATACGCCGGGGGTTTGGTCGCTGGTCATCTGCCACACCGGTAGCGGGGCGGGTACGGGTGCCCACCCTGCCCCGGCGCGGCGGTGGCCGCGCAGCGGAATCAGCCCGCCGAACATCGACGTCGGCGCTGGTGCCATCGGTGCGCTGGGGAGTGAGGGCAGGTGGTGTCCGAAATCTTCGGCCAGGGCGCTCAGGTCGCGTCCACCATGGCGTCCAAGGTGGCGGCCGGGGCCGTGCCGGCGGTTCGAGCGGGTCATAGCAGGCTCCTGCCGGGAAGGCCGATCCCGAGCGGGATCGCAGCGGCGGCGAAGCCGCTGTCCTGGGCCAGATCCAGGCGAAGGGCGGTGAAACCGGCCGCACGCACAGAGGCTTCCAATCGGCGTCCGTGGTCCTCCACCGGCCAGGTTGAAGGCACGGTCACGCACGCAACGGCTGCGGTTCGAACCAGCGCCCTGCCCCCGGCCAACTGGGCATCGGTATCGGCCACGCGGGAGGCGTCGCGGTGGTGAGCGGCGCGGCTGGTGAAGCCGAGTCGGTGGCGGACTTCTGCGGCGGATGTGGAGGACATGGCGGCTCGGCCGACGAGTCGGTCGGCGTGCTGAGCCTGGATGGGCGCGAAGAAGATGGTGACGCAGCGGCGTTCGCCGATGCTGGTGGGTGTGAGCACCGGCGCGAGTGCTCCCATGACGGCGCCGCGCTGGGGCAGGAGCAGCGCGGACGTCACGCTGGACCAGGCGTCGTGGGTGTAGGAGCGCCACCCCGGTGCCGGGGCATGGGTGGGTCCGGCCGCGCTGATCGGAAACGCTGTCGCTTGATCGTTGAGGCCGGCGCGGTCGCCGGGAGCAAATCCGGTGCGGATCACCGCTGCCAGGGTCGGCGATTCCAGCCATTCGACCTGGGTGCAGCCGATCGCGCCCATGAGCCCGGCTTCCAGTTCGTTCATCAGGGAGGCCAGGACTCGCGCTGTGCCGTCGATGCCGCCGCCGGCGGATTTGACCTGACGGGCGATCTTGCGGTCCTCGACGCGCACGGACACGTAGGTCTCGGTGCGCACGCCGGTGGCCAGCACGCCTGCGCTCAGTTCCCGGTCGATCTGCAAGGCCAGGGCGGGGGCGCTGCGGCGAAGGTTGGAGCGTTGCCACGCGGCACGTTCGGAACCGTCGTCCGGCACCGTCCTCACGTGCAGAGCGATGACCGAGACCAGGTCGGCGGTCATAGCGCCTTCGAGGAGCCCCGCCAGTCCCTCACCCATCCGCTCCCGAGTGCCGGCCTCAGCCATGCCGATCCCGGGGTGGCTGATGCGAGCCACCACGCACCAGGTACGCGCGGCAAGGTCCTGGACCAAGGCCGGACGCCGCAGCATCGGCCCGAACGGTGGGCCGTCATGGACCCTGATGCCGGCCAGGACACCGGGCAGGTCGGCCTGTTCACCGGCCTGTCCGGCGGCGGCCGACGAGCGCCAACTGCTCCAACCCATGGATCCTCCGATCTGATGAAGGGCGACGTCCCGCAACCACTTCGCTGTCACTCGTCCCCGAACGGGAACGCCGATGCCGGTGACCACCGTGAGCCAGCCGAGTAGGCAGAGGGCCGCGGCGCCCCAGTTGCTGGCGCTGATCGCAAGCAACAGCGGGGAGGCGCTGAGCACGGTCAGGACCCACGCCGGGCCGGATAGCCCGAACAACCAACCCCCGCGTTCGGGAGCCCAATCGCCGTACCGAACAACCGGGTTCATTTCCCGCTGCCCTTCTGGCCCGATCCGGTCGAGCCGCGTGAGCCGTGCTGACCACCTGATCCGGGAGCAGGGTTCTGGCCACCCGCTCCGGGAGTTCCCGGGCGCGGTGCGCCGCTGGACTGCGGGCTGACCGCACCACCCGGCGCAGCCGTGGGCGAGCTCGTTCCGCCGGTATCAGGCGCTGGAGGACGCGGCTGCGCGGGAGTGGTCTGGGCCTGCTGGGGTGGGGTGCGGCGGCGGGGTGTGCCGGTGTCGGTGGACGTGGCGGCCTGGTCGGCTGGGCTCATGCTGTAGCCGGGTGAGCCGATTCCGGTCCCGCCGTAGATATCCGCGCTCAGGTCGGCCATCCGCATGCCAGCTCCGGCGACGGTCTTCACTCCGGCGCCGAAACTGCCCAGGGCCGAGGTAATCCGGGACTGCGTGGCGGAGTCGGCTTGGTGTTCGCCACCGGAGCGGCCATCACCGGCAACTGCGGTAGCGGCTCCCGTAGGACCGCCCACGGCTGCCCCAGCTGCTGCCTTACCCAGGGAGGAAGCGTTCTGCGAACCCTCCCCTCCGCCTCCTCCGCCGCTGGCACCGGCGACGGGGTTGCCCAGGATGCGTCCGCTGGCCGATCCCCATGCCTGGCGCAGAGCGGCGCCGGAGGGGGTGCCGGGATCGACCCAGGCCAGGAGCCTGTAGAGCGCCAGTGGGGAGGCTGCGGCGACTACGACGACCCCGGCGGCGATGATGCCGGTCCCGATGGCCTTGGGAGTGCTGGATCCTGCGCCGGCGATGTCGGCGTTGGCGACTTGGACTCCGACGCCCAGGACGAGCGCCTCCGTGGGTGCCATGAGGACGGCGGCCAGACCCCAACGTGCTTGCTTGGCGAAGATCGGGGCGCCCACCTGGGCCAGGAGCCCGGCGGCCGTAATGGGGGTGACCGCGGCCAGCACGATGAGGGCCGCGCCGCGGAACACGGCCATCGTGATGATCATGAAGGTGGCCGGGATGATCAGAAAGACGCTGGTGATGGCCAGGATCGTGGCGAGGGTGGCGTCGGTGATGTCGCGGGGCCAGCTGACCTCGGTGGTGAATCCGGCCAGTCCGTCGGCGTGGAGGGTCTGCTGGAGGATCGCCTTCTGCAGGGAGCTGGCCGAGACCACCAGGGCGGCCCAGACGCTGGTGAAGCTTCCCCACACCAGTGCGTACTGGACGATGCCGAGGAAGATCCGGCCCAGCGACTGGCCGTCCCGGCGGATCAGCGCGACGGTGAGCTGGACCAATGCCAGCAGCGTCGCCAGTGATGCCGACAGCCACAGGGTGGTTCCAAGGATCGAGCGCAGCGGGCCTTCCTGGGACAGGTCCGGGGAAGCGAAGGTGTCACTGATCCGGAGGGCCAGCTCCAGCAGCGTCAGGCTGGCGTTCCACAGCAGCGTCATGACCCAGATGACGGCTTCGGAGACACCCTTCACCAGGCCCTTTCCCAGGATGGAGAGCGGGTTCAGGTCCATCGCCGACCTCCTCGGTGGGTCAGGCGGCGCCTGCGCTCAGGCATCGGCCAAGTCCTTCCAGCCGGCGTCTAGGGCGGCGTCGGTGTCCGGCCAGACGGACTGCGGCACGGCGGGCTCTGGGCCGGGTCCGATCTGCCAGCGGCCCTGGGACCAGACCATGCGCTGGCAGTCCGCGACGGCTGCGGTGGCGTTGCCGTACAGGGCTGTTTCGACGGCGAAGTTCACGCACGCCACGACGTAGTCGTCACCCACCGTTCCCTTGACCATCCCCATCGCCGGGGTGAAGCGCACCGATAGGCGTGGCGAACCCGTGCTGGGAAGCTCAGCGCCGGAGAGCAGTTCGGCCATGGCCTTGCTCGTGGACCAGGACTCGGGCGTTGGCCCGCCCTTCATCGCCCACCCACTGATGACAGCTCGTACGCCTGGCAGGGAGGCGGACTCCATGGCCGCCTGATCGATGGCGGCCAGCTGCGCCACCGCACCTTCGGGGGTCTGTGGGTACCCGGTGCGCACCCCGGTGGCGTCGATGCCGGTCGGTCGGGGCAGCACCATCAAGGGCGCCTGCCGCGTGGTCAGTTCCGAGGGTTCGTGAGCGTAGGGATTGCCGTTGTCCGGCATGGGCCGCTGCGCCAACTCGTCCCGCTGCTTCTGCACGTCCGGCGCGAGTCCGGCGTCCTGAGCAGGATCGGGTTCGATACTCAGCGGCGCCGCGGCGGCGGCCGGTGTGCTGGAGTCGGAGCCGATGTCCTGGAGGGTCTGGACGATGAAGAGGCCAAGGCCCCACAGGAGCATCCCCGCGATGATCAGGACCGAGGCGATGAAGGCCAGCAGGCGAAGTTTGTTGCTGTGCGGCTGATCGCGGTGCAGGCGGCGCACCCGGATGTGTCGGCGCGCCATCACACGCACCCCTTACCGGTGATCCCGGAAACGATCCCGGGCAAGATCACGAAGAGGACAGCCCCGCCGATCACGGCCATGATCACTTCCAGGCCCAGACGCGCACCCTTGGGGTGGCCGGTCAGGCGGCCGAAGACGAGCATTCCGGCGCCGGCCACGGCCGCGATCGCCAGGATCACCAGCACGGCCCACAACGTCCAGGACGTGAAGTCGTCGGCGTATTCCTGCACTCCGGTCGGGGCTTCGGGACACACCTGCGCCGCACGCAAGGCGGCACTAGTGACACGGGTGGACAGCATTAACGGATCTCCTCGGTGAAAGTGGTTGATGAAACGACGGTCTGGCTGGCAGTGCCCGGAAACGGCGATGCTGGGAAAAGGAAGGAAGGCGGAGAGCCGTCGAGCTGGTTTGTCGGCCGCTCCGCCAGGAGTTCCCACACGTGGCGGCCAGCGGCGGAGACGGCGCGCGGGAGCGGCGCTGTGCTCGGCCCGTCGGAGAGGCTGCGTGTGATCGGGAGCCCGATCACACGCTGATCGGCCAGCATCCGGGCCATCACCGGTTCTGCCGCCGCAGCCACCGGCCCGCGCCAGCGCGTTCCCCCCACGCTCACGACGGCCGTGACGAGCTCGAGGTCTACTTCGCTCTGCCGAGCCGTCACGGCGACTGTCGCCATGGGGTGGAGCTGCTGGAGGGTCCGGATGGCTTCCTGCGCGGCGGTGATGCTGGCGACGGTGGGCCGGCAGACGAGAACCACGGCGTTGGGCCACCCGCTCTGGACGGTGGCGGACCACCACGGTGATGTGGTCGTGAGCGCGCCGCCGTCCACGACCAGCAGCCCCTGGGCGGACAGGAGGGTGGTGGCCGGCGCGGCGGGCGGCCAGTGCTCGGGGACGGTCGTGCTCACCGGAACCCGGTCGACGATCACGTCGCCACGGCGTCCGCGCTGCCAGCCGTCCCCGACGATCCCGAGCTCGTGCTCGGTCACAGCGAGCAACCCCGGCACGTGATGTGACGGCCGCAGGCCGTCACTGTGACGTGGAGCCTCGACGAGATGGACCTGGTGTGACTGTGACGCCGCTTCGGCCAAGGCCAACGCTGTGACGGAACACCCGTCACCGGGCTGGGCCCCGATCACCAACACGTAGGGGCGAGGCAATGGCCCGGGACCGGCTGTGATGTGCGAGCTGTGACGAGGCGTTGCGGTCGCCGACGTGCTGCTCGCGCTCGGCCAGGACTCGGTGCCGTCCGCTCTGTCACGCCCGACGCCGTTGCTGAGGCGTGGTGTGATGTCCGAGGAGGCCTCGTCCGATTCGCCGTTCGGGCCCGGGGCGCCGTCCTGCATCTGCGCGCGGAGGACCTGCTGGAGCTGGGCGATGGACATCAGCCGGCCGGTGATCGGGTGAACGTCCCGGCCGTCCAGCCATGGCCCTCGGGCGCCTCCACGTTCCTCGTGCCCGTCCGTCGCGCTCACCTCGATCACGTCCCATCCCGGTCCCCGGCGGCGCAGGTCGCTGCCTGCAACGACGTTCCAGCGGGCGTGTCCCACGGGCCGTCAGCACGAACCGGGGTGACGTCACCCCGGCCAGGGGTGACAAGGCGAGGGACGGGGTGACACCGCGAAGGAGGGAACCGTCAGCCGGGTGACGGACTGGGGTGACGGCCGGGGTGACGAGCCCGGAACCGCCGACCGCCGGGGTGACGGCCAGGGGCGAGGACCACCAGGAGGGGCTACCTGGTGACCGAGAGATGGTGGGTCGAGGTGACCGGCGGCTGTCGTTGTCCTGTTCCAGCTGTGACCGGTGGTCGGCGTCGCGGCTGTGACCGACCGGGTGGCCTTGTCGCGTCACTGGCGGGGCGCCCGGTCACACCATCTCCGTCACGGGAAGGTCCGTGTCACGGTCACAGACCGCCCGGTCGTGCTCTCCACCGTCGTGGCGACGTGACGTCACAGGAGCGGTCACAAGGGCTGTGACGTGCTTACACGTCTGGTGTGACGTCAGGCGGCCGAAGGCAGCGGGGGTGTGACGGCTCCCGACGTGGTTCCCAGCGAGCCGGGACGGGGTGATGACGGACAGGACCGGCGGAGAGTCAGCGTCGGACAGGTGTGACGGCGGCCGGTCGTGAGGTTGGTGGTGCGGGCCGTGGCGTTCGGTTGGACGCGATGGCTGGAGCGCTGTGGGCGTGGGGGGCTGCCTCGCGCAGCAGGGACGTGACGCTCTCCGGGACGAGGTCCAGGTCACGGCCCAGCTGATCGGCGAGGCGTGGCCAGTGGGCTCGTGGTTGGCGGGTGATCAGGCGGGCTGCGATACGTCCCACCCTCGCGCGTTCCTCGATGAACTGGCGATCGATCTCGCTCATGTTGGTGGCCAGCGCGGTGATCAGGTGGCTGGCCAAGTCGTGGTGGTGATCCATGCGGTTGCGCAGCGCTGATGCTCCGTCGCTGGCCAGGAGCTGGGCGGGGTCGGTGCCGGGGTCCAGGACAACGCGTCCGAGATCGGAGACGCCGACGTCGGTGAGGAGGTTGTAGACGTGTTCGGCGGCATGGTCGCCGGCGGAGTCGGCGTCGGTGGCCACCAGGAGCCGGTGTTCTGGCGGTGGCGCTTGCTGTTCGTGGCCGTGGCTGTCTTCGGCCATGACCCGGGCGCTGGCGGCGATCGGGCGCTGCAGCTCGGTGGGGTACTGGGCGAGGCTGGCGGCCAGGAGGTGGGCCTGGTGCGGGGTGAGGGCTGTGCCGAGGCTGGCGATCCCGAGGTAGCGGCCTTGACCGGCCAGGGTGACGGCGAGGGCGTCCAGCGGTCCCTCGGTCAGGACGAGGGTGGCGCCGTTGCGGATGGCTTGATCGCTCCCTGCCAGTCCGAAGAGACTGCGGCCCTTGCTGTAGAGCGTGCTCTGGGCCGTGTTCAGGTACTTGGGGCCGGCCTTGTCCCGGAGATGCTCGGGGGCGGCGTCGTGGCGGGGGTGGCGTCGGGCAACGAAGCCGACCACATCCATGGTGTCCGGCTGCGATGGGCTCTGGGCGTGGATGGCGAGCACGAGGCGGTCCCGGAAGGCATCGATCAGGTTTCCGGTGCGAGCTCGCTTGGCCAGCCCTGAGGTCACGAGTTCTTCGTCCGTTGCGTGGTGTTCGGCCTTGAGATGGTCGATGAGCGTGGTCCAGCCAGCTGGGGCATAGCCCGCCCGGTGGCCGGACGGCAGAGCCTGTTCCGGCATCAGGCCCAGGCGCTCGCGCAGGTACGCCTGTGCCCATGAACCTTCCAGCTGGTGGCTGTAGAAGTCAGCAGCCGCAGCGCTCAGCAGCCGGGCACGCTCGACGTCGGGACCGGGCTCCTGGTGGGATGGTTCGACGGGGTGCGGCGTTTGAGCGGCGGGGTGATGCTCGCCGGTGGGTGATGCCGCAGGGGCGAGGTAGAAGGCGTCGGCCGGTGGCTGGGTTTCCTCGTCCAGGGGATCAGGTGGTGTATCCGGGTCGTCATCGGGCTGCGTTGGTTCGTGCAGAGCGGTGAGCGGGAAGCGATGCGCGCCCTCGTCCGGCGTGGTGCTGTCGGTCAGCAGCGCCAGAATGTGCCTGGTCAGGCCAGGGGTGACATGGGACCGCGGCACTGCCCTCAAGGGGTTATCCGTGGTGTCACCCTGCGGAGTCGACGGCGGGTACACGTCGCGGAGGTGCTCCACCGCGACGGTGAGTATCTGCACCGTGTTCCAGCCAGCGCAGGTGGCGGCGTGAACGGCCTCCTCGAGTGCGTCGAAGCTGCGCGCATGCAGCACCTGCCTGACGAGGTCTTCGCCCAGCAGAGGGATCAGCTCCAGCCACCAGGGATCGCGCAGCGCTTCCATTGCATCGACGGCATCAGCGGCCGGCTCCGTGCTGGGGAGGGATGCGTGGTGGACGGTCTCGTGGATGCGCCACCACAGGGCGGAGGCTGGGTGTTCATCGGGCAGGGGATCACCTGCGTCGTCGGCTGGTAGGACGTGGTGGAGGACGGCTCGAACGTCGGTGCCTGCCTGGTGGAGTTCGCTCAGTCGTGCGGCGAGTTGCGGCCACCAGGGGTCTTTCAGCACCCGCGTGTGTGGTTCGGGGATCAGGAGCGACCAGTGATGCGAGCGGGACTTGGGATGGTTCAGCAGCTGCTGAAGTCGCCGACGTAGGGCCTGGTGGTGACGGCGTTCGTCGGCCCAGAGCGGCTGCGGCCCGATAGCGGAGGCGTCGCTGTCCGGGATGTCTTGGCTGGCCCGCCAGACGGCCAGGTCGCCCAGGAGTTCGCGGGCCTGCTGGGCAAGGCCAGAATGCTGGTCGTCCCGCGGGAGTTCCTCGTCTGCGGTCGTGATCAGGGCAACCAGAGGGGTGGCCCAGGCAGGCGTGGTATCTGCGCTCCAGATGTCAGCGAGAGCGTGCACCTCTCGTGAGGCTTCCACGGTCAACTGGGCACGGGCCCGCAGGTATGGCCCCCACAAGGGATCCTCGTCCAGGGCAGGCGGCAGGTCGGGATGCCACGGCATGCCGGGTGATCCCGCTCGTGGGTTCGCGGCGGTGCGTGCATCGGCCTGGGCCAGGCGCCAGTCGAGCACGGCGGCCACGTCGCGGGCTGAGTCCAGTTCCTTGTCGTTGGCCGCGTCCGTGAGGCGGGCGATGGCGTCGTCAGTGCTGGTCAGGGCGTAGCGGGCGAGACGGTTGGCCAAGGTCGGCCACGCTGGCGCCAACGTGAGCTCCGGAACGACAAGATCGGCGGCTTCGGCCAGGTCCTGGATCCGCTCGGTGCCCAGGGCTTGCTCGATGCCGGCGTGGAGCGCGTCGTAGTACCTGGCGGCCAGGTCGCGTAGCCGTGTCCCCGGGTCACGAAGTTGGTGGATCGTTGTGGTGGCGGAGACCTGGGCGCCGTCGCGGCGCAGGATTCTGGCGATGAGGTCGGCAGCGGTCGGGGGCAGGAGCGTGTCGCGATAGATCAGGGAGTGCTCGTCCCCGTCGCTCGCGCTCGCCAGGTACAGGTCGTTGCGCAGTCGCCCGCGGGTCATCGCCACATACAGCAGCTGGCAAGTCAGCTCTGCCGCCCGGGCGACCAGGTGCGCGGTGTCCACCGAAAGCCCCTGCCCGGCGTGGACGGTCGCCGCGTAGCCGAGCCGGACGTGTTCGCGGACGTACTCGGCGGGCAGCAGGGCTTGGCCGCCGGTGCGGTGATGTCTGACCAGCAGTCCCCCGTCGGGGGTGACGGACTCCACCAGCCAGCGATCACCGTTCATCACCCACCGCTCGTCACCCTGACCGGTGCCGGCTGGGACGCCGGTGCTCGGCGGCGGTTGGTAGCGCAGCGCTCGGGCGTTCCTGGTGGTCAGCACGGTGTCACCCGCGCTGGCCTGCGTGGTGTCGGCCAGCGTCACCTCCTCGACACCGGCGTTTGTGTCGCTCAAATGGTTCTGGTTCAGACGGTCCTGGCGGGCTTGCAGGTTCAGGGCGGTGACGAGGTCGTGCGTGGGTGCCAGAAGGATCGAGTCCAGGCCCGCGGCGAGATCTTGCTGCCAGGCCCGGTACGCGTGTCCTGGGGCGGTGGCGTCGTCGCCGACGTGGACACGCTGGTGGTCCAGGTACCAGCCGATGGACGCCTCGTCCCCGGCACGCAGCGCCAGGCTCGCGGCTCCTTCGACGGGGTCGGCGAAGCGGACGACCTGGTCGAGGGTGGCCGCGCCGTACCGGCGGACCACGTCCTGGAGCACGCCACCGGCACCGACTGCCGCGAGCTGCTGGTCGTCCCCGATCAACCGGACCGACGCGCCCGTCTCGACGGCGATCCGGGCCACCGCCGCCAGGTCTGCGGTCGAGGCCATCCCGGCCTCGTCGATCACGATCAGCGTGTCCGGCCCGATCCGCCGCGCCCACTCCTCATCGTCGGCGCCACCTGGCACAGCGGTGGAAAGCTGCGCGCTGGTGCGGACATGCAGGAGCTTGGCGATCGTGTCCGTCCGCCCGTCCAGGCGTCCTCGCAGGACGTCCGCAGCCGCTGCCGACGGCGTCAACCCCAGCACCCGGCCACCGGCGGACGTCCAGGCCTGCGACACCAGGCCCAGGGCCGTGGTCTTGCCCGTACCGGCCGGGGCCAACCCCACCTGCAACCGTGCCCCGGACAACGTCAGCTCCCGAACCAGGCCGGCCTGGCCCTCGTTCAGCTCGAACCCGGCCTCAATCTGGCCGATGGGCGTGTTGGCCATGCCCTCCAACAGGGCCAGCTCGACCTCCACCGGGTCCAGCCGAACCCCATCCGCGCGGCCGGCCAGCTCGATCAGCGCCTGCTCGTCATCCAGAACCTGCCGTGACGTCCAGCGCCGATCCTGCACATGCCGGTACACCGACGTCCTGTCCGCACGCAGCAACACCTCCGGTACCGCTGCACCACCCCGCCCCTCGTGCCCGGCCGAAAGAGCCCTCTCGACACCCGTCGCGTGCTGGTCGACGTCGTCCGTGTCCCCGGGGTCAAGACGTATACACAGCTCCAGAGCCCGTATCTCCAGCTGATTGATCAGCTGGTCGAGTTCGCTGATGCTCCAGTTGTTCTCGCTCGTGGACCGGATCTGCCGCTCGGCCTCTGCTCGCAGGTGCGTCTGGCTCCACGTGGCGCGGCTGGTCGCCACGATGTCCACCACCCGGCCTGCCAGGTCCTCGACGCCGTTCTCCAGGCTCGACCTGAAATCGTTCACGGGCTCCGACGGAGATGCTCCGCTGAGGGCGTCGGTCGTGACCTGGTCCAGGGCCTCGGGCGAGCCGAGTTCGTCGATGGCTTCCTGCCGCCAGGCGGCGCGTTGCTCAGCGAGCGAGCGGAGCGCGTGCTTGCTTGGGCGGGTTTCCAAGGTGGCCTGCTGGGCCAGCCGGACGGCTTCCACCGAGCTTGGGGGGCGACCGTGCTTGGCCTGAAATCCCGAGGACAGCTCTGCTCGGCGTTCGTCGATGGCTGCCCGTCGAGCCGACCACCGCTGTAACAGGGCTGCCGGGACGCCGATGATCTCTCGCACGACTCGCTTGCCCGGCGTGGCCGATCGGGCGGCGAACCGCAAGCCCAGGCGCTGCCCCAGCTGGCCCTCCAGACGGGTGTTGTAGCGCTCGGAGGCCGCTACCGCCATGGCGTGGATCGGGCGTCCGTCCAGTGCGCGCCAGCGCCCGTCCAACGTCTGCACCTTGTTCGAGATCGCGACGTGGGTGTGGAGATCCGGGTCCCCCGAGCGGGAATCGCGGTGCACGAAGACCGCGGCGATGAGCCCACGCACCGGGACCTGGCGGATACCGTCGCGGCCCAGCCGGGTGAACGCGGCCTCGTCCTCCAGCCACGACATGACATCCCGCACGGCGGCCTCGTGCGCCTGGCGGATCTGCTTGGCCACCTCGGGCGGGGCAATCGCCCACAGGGCGCTCACACTCTTGACCGGCGAGAACGACAGGTCGTAGCCCGCCACTGACGTTGTGCGCTGGCGGGTCAGCCGGGCCATCCACCCGGCCCGTTCCCGATCATCCAGCGACCGGCGTCCGTATTGCTCGACGAACATCGCCTCGGCGACCTCGCTGCGAATCCGGGCACGTACCGGCTCAGGCACCGCCGATCTCTCCGGCTTGCCACGAATCCGGTTGTGCCGGGCGAACGCCGCCCGCATCCGCTGGCGAAACTGGGACTCCTCCTTGTACACGCGGTAGCGAGCGCCGAGCTTGCCCATCGCGTCTACCTGCTTGCGGGGCAGCCCGGCAGTCTCCAGTTCCTTGCGCAGGCGAGCTGCGTCGGGATGAAGGCCATGCCCGAACAGCGCCAGCATCTGCTGCTCCGTGACGATCGAGCCCTCGACCGGAGAGACGCCGCTGACACCGTCCGGGAGCGAGCTCAACGCGTCATCCAGACCAGCCAGACCGCGTCCCATCCACACGCCGGGAGCCTCACCCCGGGCGCTGTAGTACGCCTCCAAAGACGAGAACCCGCGCTCGCTGACATCGTGCGCAGCCACCTGCCGCGTCAAGTAGCGATAGCCATCTCCAGCGGTGAGCTTGTGCAGCGACATCACCGGACCACCGTGCGCCGTGAGTGTCTACCGCAGCGTCACCCTGGCCCGTAGCTCTCGTGGATGAGGGTTTGATCGTCGTCATCGGGTCAGTACAGATGCCTGGGTTAGTGTTTGGCGGGAGGACAGGTCAGCGCGAGACCACGGCAGCGGCTGAGGCTCCGAGGATGGGGAGGAGTCCGGGTCTGCGCTGGTGAGGATGATGGTCTCCTCGCCGCGGAGGTAGACCAACGGGCGGGTCGTTCAGGGTGAAGACTGGGAATGGGAGATTTCGTCTAGGCCCAGGTGCAGGGTGTCGCCGTGTGCCAGCACATGGACGCGGGTGTCGGTGCCGTCTGGTTCGAGGAATGCGAACCCTTACACGGCCTGGAATGGCCGTCGTGTTGCTGCGGATGCAAGGCGACGGTGTCGATCGTTTCTGGCGGGGTTCCGGCAGGGATGGGGTCGATGAACGCTCGCAGGGCTTCGGCGACCCTGATCGGCGCGGGCTCATCAAATCTGACCCAGCGCAACTGGCCTGCCGCCGGGGGTCCTGTCAAGCAGCAGCGGTAGTTGCTGCAATCCCTACAGTAGGCCGGGACTGGTAGGGCTTGCGGTCGCGGAGCACGGCGAACAGGACGTCGGTTCGTCTGCGTGCGAGACAGACGATTGCGACGTTGTGACGCTTGCCCTCGGCTCGTTTGTGGTCGTAGTAGGCACGGCTCTCCGGGTCCTTGAGGCTGGCGAATGTCGACAAGGACAGAGCGTTATTCAGGGCCTGGTTGCCTCGCCGCGAAGGGATTGTCCGCGGATGGAGGAGCCGGAGCAGCGGGTGACGGGGGCCAGACCGGCGTAGGCGGCCAGGTGTGCGGCGGTGGGGAACGCGGAGCCGGCGCCGATGGTGGTGAGGATCTTGGTGGCGGTCCTGAGGCCGATGCCGGGCATCGAGCTCAGAAGCGAGGCAAGAGGGTGGGCCTCCAGGCGGGCCTCGAGTTCCTTGGCCGGCTCGGCTCGCTCGGCCCGGACGTCTCGCGGTTGGGCGGCGACTTCGGCGATGACCCGTCCGAACTTGGCGGTGGCCGGGATGGTCCGGGTCTGCCCGGCCAGAGCGGTGACGATCTGTGCGCAGGGTCTTGGCAAGCAGAGGCAATCCGGGCTAGGCGCTGATCGCGCTTTGGTCGAGGTGACGCAGGTCGGCCGGGGTCGGTGTTGCGGCCAGCGGCGCGATTACCCCGGCCGGTCAATATGCTTGCCGAGCAACCGTTCCAGCGCTGGATGAACGTGCGGCAGGGCATCACGCAGTCGGGTGGAATGAGCGGTGAGGTCGTCGTATCCGGCCAGGACACTCAGACCGGCGATGGGTTCGTCGGTGCCGACCCGGCGCAGGGTGTGGGGCATGGTGCGGGCGGCATCGGCGATGACGTAGGCGTCGCGGGCGTTGGTTTTGCTCTCGCCTGGATACAGGTCGGCCATGCGGCGCATGGCCAGGCCGGGCAAGTAGGCAACGTCGATGCTCGGAAGGCGGGTTACCGCAATCACGAGTGCTCCGATCGAGGCCGGCTGATCCACGATTACCAGGACCCGGCCGTGGGCCTGCAGGCCGGTCAGGACATGCGACGACGGCCTGCTCGTTCGGCAACGCCCGATCGTGGATCTTCTTGCCGGACGGGTCCAGGGCGCAAGCGTGGTGGTCGGACTTGCCGACGTTCACTCCGCTAGACGTCGTATCTGCCTGTCTCGTTCTTGTTAGTTCCCGACAAAGTCGCCCCCGTGATCGCCCCGATGCAGACCAGCCTGGCGCCCGTGCCGACAGCCACGTTACGACAGACCTCTACGTTCGGGCCGGAGGTCTATCAGCGGTCACTTGGCGCCTCCGGCCCCGGTGACAATAGCCCCCGGATCATGAGTGATAGGGGAAGTAAGCCATGCCGGGCCTAGCGGCCCGCAACGCCGTCTGGGGTCGATCTAGAAGGTAACGGGGTCGTCCGTCGAGCCTGGTGCGGACGGCATCTGAGGACTGCGCACCGGGACGAGTTCCTCTAGTCTTGAGCTGATGTCCGTGATGAGGGAACGACGAGGTGGGGGCCCAAGCGCCCGGCTTCGACCTCTGGCGTACCTGCGCGGGCACGTCATCGGCAGGCTGCTCTTGCTGGTGGCCCTCATGGCCGGGCTGCTGGCCATGCATGCCCTCAGCAGCGGCCATGGCAAGCATGTTGTCTCGCCGATTGCTTCCCCTGACGGCGATGAGCACGTGCACAGCCGAGACCACCATGGCAGTGACACTGCCGGTGTGGGTGACGCGGGCGATGCTCTGACGGAGGTCGCATCCATAGGGGTTGCCGTCCTGGGCCCGCCCTCTGGTGAGGGCGAGCCGGCGGCTCTGAATGTGGAACAGCCCGACAACGCGGTCTTGGCTGTGCCGTTGGCTGATCATGCGGACCCGGCGACGTCTCATGAGCTGTGTCCGGATTGGCTGCCAGGACATTGCCCGTCTGTGCTTTCTATGGCGCCGATGTGCCAGGCCGTTCTGACCGGTGCAGGCCTATCCGTGCTGTTGGTCCTGTTGCTCGCGTTGGCAGTTGAAGTGTCGGGGTGGGTCCTGACCGTATGGGAAGTGCTGGCTCAGGCCGGACGAACCCGCTGGAAACCGCCCCGAAACGACCTTCGGGCTGCGGGCCCCTGCCTAACGGAACTCTGTATCAGTCGCACCTGAGATGCCCCGGCGCACGTTTCTGCCGCCTTTGTGCAAGAGCCGGTGATGGGTTCGTTCGCCTTCGCACTTCAGTTTCAGCAGACTTTCGATACGAGGGGCTTCTTTATCATGCGCGCAACGCCAACCAATAAATTCTGTATTGCTCTGCCGGTCGCCGTCGCCCTTCTTCTGGGTGGCTGTGGCGGCGAGGACGAACCGGCTGCCGGCTCGAGCAGTGCCGCCAGTTCCAGTGACGCCACCGGCACGGCGCAAGCCGAGCCGTCGTTCAACACCGCTGACATCGACTTCGCCAAGAGCATGATTCCGCATCACGCTCAAGCGGTCGAAATGGCGGACCTGGCCGCGGACAAGGCCACCAATGCCAAGGTCAAGCAGCTCGCGGCCCAGATCAAGGCCGCTCAGGCGCCCGAGATCGAGACTTTGTCGGGGCTGCTGTCGAGCTGGGGTGAACCCGTGCCCAGTTCCCAGGACAGCGAGGCCATGGATGGTATGGACCATGAAGCGGCCGGCCACTCCGGGATGATGATGTCGGAGCAGATGAAGGAGCTCGAAGCGGCTAGTGGCGCTGAGTTCGACCAGATGTGGGTGGACATGATGATCGAGCATCATGAGGGCGCCGTCACGATGAGCGAGGCACAGCTGCGAGAGGGCTCCAGCACTGAGGCCAAGCAGCTGGCCCAGACCATCGCCGACACCCAGGCCAAGGAAATCACCGAGCTTCAGAGCATCGACCTGGCCTGACATTCCGTCCCGCACCGCACTCGGTGCGCGAATCTGACTGATGTCTGGCTCATCGGCTGGGCAGGACTTCATCCTGTTGGTGAGGTCCTGCCCGGTCGCTTCACGCACGGATGCGCCTTGCACTGCAGGCGCCAGCAAGCGCATGAAGGCACGCGTGCTGTGTGGGGTTTGCTTTGCGACGCGACCATAGCCTTGGCCCCCGGCAAGGAGCGACATGATCAAACAAACTGCGTCCCAGCGTTCACAGTGGCTTCGTCGGCTGCTGCTGGTGGTACTCGTGCTTATCGGCAGTCTGATGGTGGCCTACCCTGCTGCCGCCCACCTGAAGCTGGTGTCCACATCCCCTGGCGACGGCGGGATCTTGAAGAACCCAGCGGCCGGTGTGAGCGTCACCTTCAGCCAGAAGGCCACTCCTCATGGGGACGGGTTCGCCCTTTACGATTCGGCTGGGCAGTCGGTGCCGGTGCAGACCCGTACGACGGACGACGGTCTCACCTGGAAGGTCAAGCCCACCAAGGCACTTGAGTCAGACGGTCGCTACGGCCTGACGTGGAGTGTGGCCGCCGGCGATGCCCACCCCATGTCGGGCACGATCACGTTCCGGGTAGCGCAGACGTCTCCGACGACGCCGCTACAAGAGGCTGCGCCGGAGGTATCCACGGGCAGTTCCCCCCATACTTCCCCGTATACCTCTCCTCATACCGCGGGCAGTCAGCATTCGCCCTCAGATTCCGATGCTCATGAGCAGATGCCCGGGCATGCGAGCGGTGAGCACGGCGCAGACGAGGACGGGGCGGCGTTGGATGCGTTGTTGGCCTCTCAGGAAGAGGAAGGCTCGTCGCTCGTGGCTGCCGGCGCCGCTGGGGCTCGCTGGTTGTGCTTCGCTGGGGTCTTGATCTCTGTCGGGGCTCTGATCGTTGTCGTGACGACTCTGGTCGGGTCCTCAGGGGACGTGCGGCTGGCCGAACGTGTCGTGCGAGCGGCGGCGGGTCTGGCGGTTGTGGGCGCTCTGGGGGAAGGAGCCTGCCTGCTGTGGGAGAGCGGTCCGCAGGTGCCGTGGTCGCCGGCCCTGGCTGTTGGATTGCGTTTGATCGCTGGGATGGCTCTGCTCGTCACCCTCCGCCTGGTGCCGCACGGTGCAGGTGGACGTCGTTCTCACGATGTGCCGGCTCTGCCAGGAACTCCTAAGACAGGCAGATACGTTCCGGTCGACGGTTGGCAGCGGCAGCCAGGCAACAGAACTCAAGATGTCAGAGGCCGCTCCGCGCAGCTGCTTCTGACGCCCCCGGTGCGAACGGGGCGGGTACGCGGGGTCCCGAGTGCGCCCGGGACAACAGCGATTATCTGTCTGCTCATGCTGTTGTCCTTCGTGTTCGATGGGCACACCGTGAGCGTCGGTCCGAGGCTGGTCACCGCGGCGGCTGATCTGGCGCACACTGCTGCTGCTGCGGTGTGGGTGGGAGGCGTTGTCCTGCTGGCTGTTCTTCTCCTGGTGCGAGCCCGTGCCGGGGTGCCGACCGGGGCGGGGGAATTGGCGGTGCGGTTCTCTGTGCCGGCTACCGCCGCCGTTGTCGTGGCCGGTGTTGCCGGCACCGCCTTGGCCCTCCTGATCCTCGAGAGCCCTGGGGACCTGTTCAGTACCGCCTGGGGACGCGTCATGATCATCAAGCTGGTGCTTGTCGCGATCGTCGCCGTCATGGGTTACGTCAACAACCGTTATGCCCTGCCCGCTCTGGATGCCTGGCGGCCCGGCACGGCTCGTCTGCTCAGACGTACGGTCGCAATGGAGGCGATGGTCATGACCGCGGTCCTGCTGGTCACAGCGGTCCTGGTGGGCTCGCAATCGTGAGCCGAGCCCGGCAACCGTCTTGGCGTGCCGGGCTCGTCACCTCGTTCTCGGCCCCAGGCACGTCAGATCGGGAAAGACGGGTCCGCTTGCGGACATGGCTCCATCCGCCGAACACTTGGGCCTGAAGGCGTTTATCGCACGAGCCGGGCGATGGCTGCGCTGGCTTCCTTAATCTTGACGTCTGCGGCTTCTTCGTCGTCCGAGCGGGCGGCGTCTAGTACGCAGTGTTTGAGGTGGTCGTCCAGGAGGCCGAGGGCCACGGCCTGCAAGGCGCTGTTCAGGGCGCTGATCTGGGTGAGGATGTCGATGCAGTACTTCTCCTCCTCGACCATCTTGGAGATACCGCGGGCCTGGCCCTCGATGCGTTTGAGCCGGTTGAGGTAGCGGCGCTTGTCAGTGATGTAACCGTGCTGGTGCCCCTGGGAGGCGTCAAGTTCGGGCTGGTCATCCGGGGTCGAGGGCATGCGGCGGTCCTTCGCGGGTTCTAGCGGTCCAGGACCGCGCGGGTGCTGGCTTGGGGGCTCAGGTCGATGCGTCGCAGCAACTGGGCGTTGAGGGCGACCACGACCGTGGAGGCTGACATCAGGATCGCACCCACCGACATCGGCAGGACAAACCCGATCCCGGCCAGGGCCCCGGCCGCCAGCGGCACGGACAGGAGGTTGTAGCCGGCGGCCCACCACAGGTTCTGCTTCATCTTGCGGTAGGCAGCCCGTGAGAGCTGGATGACCGACAGGACCGACCGGGGGTCGGAACTGGCCAGGATGACCCCGGCCGAAGCGATCGCGACGTCAGTGCCGGCGCCGATCGCGATGCCGACGTCGGCCTGAGCCAGAGCGGGGGCGTCGTTGACGCCATCACCGACCATGGCCACCTTCTTGCCTTCCTGCTGCAACTGGGCGACCTTGGCGGCCTTGTCCTCGGGCCGAACTCCGGCGAAGACCCGGCTGATGCCCAGGTCGCCGGCCACGCTGTCGGCCACGGCCGGGGCGTCCCCGGTGACCATGACCACCTCAACACCCAGCTTGTGCAAGGCGGTAACGGCTTCACGGGACTCCGGCCGGATCTCGTCGGCCAGCTTCAGCCCGCCGACGACCTGGCCGTCGCGGACCACGTGCAGCACGATCGCTCCCTCGCTGTGCCAGGTCCCGGCCTCGGGTACCTCCTGGGCGTTGACCTCCCGCAGCATGCGGGGCCCACCCACGCGGACCTGCGAGCCCTGAACGGTGGCCGTGACCCCCACAGCCGGAGAGGACGAGAACCCTCGCGCTGAAGGCAGGCTGGGCTGCTTCTGCTGGGCCGCCCTCACGATGGCCTTGGCCAGCGGATGTTCACTGTCGGCCTCTGCTGCCGCGGCCAAGACCAGCACCTCGTCCGCGGTCAGATCATGGGAGGGTGCGACGGAGGCAACGGTGGGCTCGCCCTTGGTCAGGGTGCCGGTCTTGTCGAACAGGACCGTGTCCACGGTCCGCATGCTTTCCAGAGCCAGGCGGTCCTTCACCAGTGCACCGCCGCGTGCTGCTCTTTCGGTGGCGATCGCGACCACCAGTGGAATGGCCAGGCCCAGGGCGTGGGGGCAGGCGATGACCAGAACCGTGATGGTCCGAACGATGGCTGATTCGGTCTCACCTGCAAGGCTCCACACGAGGGCGGCCAGCGCAGCGGAGGCAAGGGCGAACCAGAACAGAAGAGCAGCTGCCCGGTCGGCGATGCGCTGGGCCCGCGAGGAGGAGTTCTGAGCCTGGAGCACCAGACGCTGGATGCCCGCAAGGGTGGTGTCCTGGCCAGTGGCGGTGATCTGCACCCGAAGCCCAGAGTCGGTCGCCACGGTACCGGCGGTGACCGTGTCACCCACGCTCCTGGCAACGGTCCGCGATTCCCCGGTGACCATGGACTCGTCCATGTCCGCACGGCCGTCCGTGATCACCCCGTCGGCCGGGACACTTCCCCCGGGGCGGACGACGACCACGTCCCCGACCCGTAGCTCGGACGGGGGGACGCTCACTATCCTCTCGCCCTCCACCCGCTCGGCCTCATCCGGCAGCAGGGCCGCCAGAGAGTCCAGTGCGGACGTCGTCTGCGCCAAGGAACGCATCTCGATCCAATGACCCAAAAGCATGATCACGATCAGCAGAGCCAGCTCCCACCAGAACTCCAGCTCATGGTGGATCAGCTCGGTCGTGGCCGCCCAGGAAGCGAAGAAGGCCACGCTGATGGCCAGAGCGATCAGCAGCATCATGCCCGGCCGGCGGGTACGAAGCTCTTCGGCGGCGCCGGTCAGGAACGGCCGGCCGCCCCAGCTGTACATCAGTGTTCCCAGCGAAGCGGCAATCCAGCCGCTGAACTCGGGAACGTCGTACCCGATGAGCATGGCGAACATGGGCGAGAACCCGACCACCGGCACGGCCAGAACAAGGTTGAACCAGAACAGCCGACGGAACTGACCCACATGATCGCCGTGGCCTGCATGTCCGCTATGGCCTGCATGGCCGCCGGAACCCTCATGCCCTTCGTGGTCCGGGGGAGAGCCGTGGCCACTGTCGTGGCCGTCAACGGCGCCGTGCGCAGCTGGATGGCCAGCGTGGTGGGTGGCCGGTGTGTCGGGTTGAAGGTCGTGTTGGGTCTTGGGTCTGGTCATGGGTTCATTCCCTACGGTCTATCGGGTAGGCAAAGTGCATGGCGGAGTTTCAGCGGGTGATGCTTTGAAAAGTGCGCAGGCGCAAGCTGTTTCCTACGACGAATACGCTGGACAGGGCCATGGCGGCTCCGGCGAGCATGGGGTTGAGCAGGCCGGTCGCGGCGACCGGGATCGCGGCCACGTTGTAGGCGAAGGCCCAGAACAGGTTGGACAGGATGGTGCTGAGGGTCTTGCGGGACAAGGCGATGGCGTCGGCGGCGCTGCGCAGGTCGCCGCGCACCAGGGTGATGTCGGAAGCTTGGATCGCGACGTCGGTCCCGGTCCCCATGGCCAGGCCGAGGTCGGCCTGGGCCAGGGCGGGAGCGTCGTTGATCCCGTCACCGACCATGGCGACCGTCTTGCCTTCCTTCTGCAGGCGGGCGACGACGTCGAGCTTGTCCTGGGGCATGACCTCGGCTACGACCTCCTCGATGCCGACCTCGGTGGCGATCTGCTGGGCGACGGCCTGGTTGTCACCCGTCAGCAGGATCGGGGTCAGACCCAGGGCCTTGAGTTGGCGGACGGCTTCGGCGCTGGTGGGCTTGAGGGTGTCGGCAACCACGAGAATGCCTCGCGCGTGGCCGTCCCAGCCGACCGTGACCACGGTCTTCCCCTCGGCTTCGGCTCGTGCCTTGGCAGTGCGGAGGTCGGCGCTCAGATGCTGTGACCAGTCGGCTACCAGCGATTCCCGGCCGACGACAACGGCCTTGCCCTCGACAACACCGTGTACGCCTTGACCATCGACGTTCACGAACTGCTCGGCACTCGGCAGGCTGCCGATCTCCTGGGTGGCGGCCTTGGCGATGGCCTGGGCGATCGGGTGCTCGGAAGCATCCTCCAGCGCCCCGGCCAGGCGCAGCAGGCTTGCCCGATCGATGCCGGGTTCGGGAACGGCCTCGACGAGGGTCATCCTGCCGGTGGTCACGGTGCCGGTCTTGTCCAGGACGACGGTGTCCACCCTGCGGGTCGACTCCAGGACCTCGGGTCCCTTGATGAGGATCCCCATCTGCGCGCCGCGGCCGGTTCCGACCAGCAAGGCGGTCGGCGTGGCCAGGCCCAGGGCACAGGGGCAGGCAATGACAAGGACGGCGACCGCGGCCGTGAACGCTGCGCTCGCCGGGAACCCGGCCCCCAGCCAGGCACCCAGCGTGACGACCGCCAGGCCGATGACGATGGGTACGAAGACTCCGGAGATGCGGTCGGCCAGGCGCTGCACCTCGGCCTTGCCGGTCTGCGCGTCCTCGACGAGCTGGGCCATCTGGGCCAACTGCGTGTCCGAGCCCACCCTCGTGGCTCGCACCACCAGTCGTCCGCCGGCGTTGACGGTGGCCCCGGTCACCGCATCACCGGCACCGACCTCGACCGGTACGGATTCACCGGTCAGCATGGAGGCGTCCACGGCCGAGGTGCCCGAGACGACGACGCCGTCGGTGGCGATCTTCTCCCCGGGACGAACCACGAACTCGTCGCCGACGACGAGGTCCGCAACAGCAATCCTGGTTTCCTTTCCGCCTCGCAGGATCGAGACGTCCTTGGCGCCCAGGTGCAGCAGTGCCCGCAGCGCGGCGCCGGCCTGACGCTTGGAGCGCTTCTCGAAGTAGCGGCCGGCAAGGATGAACATGGTCACCCCGGCCGCGACCTCGAGGTAGAGGTTCGAGGCGCCGTCGGTGGGTGCCAGCGACAACTCGAACGGGTGGGTCATGCCTGCTTCTCCGGCACTGCCGAAGAACAGGGCGTACAGCGACCAGCCGAACGCGGCGCCGGTGCCCAGTGAGATCAGCGTGTCCATGGTGGCGGCGCCGTGTCTGAGGTTGGTCCAGGCGGATCGGTGGAAGGGCCAGGCACCCCAGACGATGACCGGGGCGGCCAGGGTCAGCGAAGCCCACTGCCAGTTGATGAACTGCAGAGCCGGGGCCATCGCCATGACGATCACCGGCAGACTCAGCGCGACCGACACCAGCAACCGCCGGCGCAAAGTCGCCAACTCCGGATCCTCCACGACGTCCCCGGCCCCGCCGACCTCATCCTTCTCGGTGACCGGCAGCGCGGCGGTGTAACCGGTCTTCTCCACCTCGGCGATCAGCGCCGCAGGGTCGTAACCCTCCGGGACGATCACCCTTGCCTTCTCCGTCGCATAGTTCACGCTCGCTGCGACACCCTCGAGCTTGTTCAGCTTCTTCTCAATCCGCATCGCGCAGGACGCACAGGTCATCCCCCCGATGTCCAGTTCGACGGACGCGCCCACGGTCGGCGGCGTTGATGCGCTCATCAAAATTCCTCCTTCACTGCCGTCAGGGTGCGGACCACGGATCAGTGGCCGTGTCCCTCGTCCGTATGCGTGCCGTCGTAATCGGGGCTCTTGCCGCCACTGGGGGGCTCAGCATCCGTGACCTGGCCGCGGTCGTCGTCCTTAGAGGGCACATCCAGGACGAATTGCGCGGTGTGGACTCGACCATCGACCTGGAAGTCCAAATAGAACAGATACCGGCCACCGGTAGGTGCCTGGGCCGCGAACGAAATATCCGGCCCCGTCGTGCTCTTCGGTTCGGGAGCTTCGCCTTCGGCATGCACGTGCAGGTACGCCAGATCACCCTCACGCAGCGCAACCAGATGCCCATAGGCGCCTAAGTACGGCTCCAGGGCCGTGACTGGTTCTCCGTCACGACTGACCGTCATGGTCAGCGTCCGCGATGTCCCGACAGCAAGGTCCCCGGTAACCGCCACGTCGAAACCGTCCACGTGGACGGTACGGGTCGCCACCGGGGAAGGTTGCGGCGTGAAAGAGCCGGCCACATCGAAAGTTCGCCGCACAGCCACCTTGTCCGGTGCGCCCGGCATCGCAGGAACGAAGTCGGTCAGGACGCTGTACGTTCCGGCCTGGGCCCACTGCCAGGGAATGGACCAGGCGCCGGTCGCTGGATCGAGCGCGGGGTGCACGTGTCGGAACCCAGTTCCGTCGTTGCGCACCACGATCAGGTGCAGATCCTTGTCGTGCGAAGTCTCGAACGCCGTCAGAGGCAATCCCTTGGCGTCCAGAACGGTGAACCTCAGCGTCCCTTTCTCGCCCGCCTGGCCCGGAGCGCTGATCGCCCCGAGGGTGTAGCCGTCCTGAGACAGTGACAATCCCGCCACAGCCGTACTCGCAGATGCCTGGCCCCCAGTCGGCGCCTGGGTCTGGTCGCCGCCATGACTATCGCCCTGGTCAGGGTCGGCTTTGTCCTGCCAGGAGTCCACCGCGTTCTCTGGTACAACGAGGGCCGCAATGCCGAACGCGGCGGCGAAGGCTGCAACAAGGCCCGCCGCGTACAGGCCGAATCGCCCCGCGAGGCTCACGAGACGAGCTCGGCTGTGTAGCCGGCCTCGTCCACGGCCGCCAGCACGGCCGCGTTGTCGACACCCCCTGATGCAGTCAACACGAGCCTGCCGGTCTGCGCGCTGACCTCTACCCCATCGAGGTCACTGATCCGGCCGACTTCCTGAGCTACAGCCGTCTCGCAGTGCCCGCAGGTCATCCCGGTCACCTTGTACTCGATCGCGGTCATGATCACTCCGTTCGCTCAAATACCCCCCGTGGGTACTTTGCCAATGTAACAGAGGTACCCCATAGGGGTATTTCCTAGTTGCGTGGACGATTGGTCGCCAGCGGGTCGGACATTCGGTGCTCAAAGCGGACCTGCCTATTGATCACGCGGCCCGGGATCGCCACCCGAGAACAGTTGGACTTCCGAGGGCACCTTGATCACCAAGCCAAGGCCGACCCGATCAGGGTGCCGGAGGATGCGGCCGAGACGGCCTGCAGCGCAACGAATGCTTCGATCGGGTTGTAAGTGGTGGTCGCGACGACGAGCATCCAGCTTGGCGGACCAGGAAGGCCTGCCGTGCTGAGGAGGGGCTCAGTCGAGGAGGCTCATCGGCAGCAGTCCTGCTCGGTCGCCGCGGCACAGACTCCGGCATCAACGGCCAGGACCATGTCAGCACATCGGTTGGGCGGCAGCCAGGCGGGGCTGTTGCCGGCTGAGCGGACGACTGGCGGGTACCGCGTGTACGACGAGGCTGCGATCGAGCGGTTGGGTTTCATCAGCTCGGCCAAGCATCTCGGGCTGCCTTTGGAGGAGATCGCTGAACTGCTGGGGGTGTGGGCGTCGGGTGCCTGCCGGGACGTGAAGGCAGATCTTCGGCCGCGGGTCATGGCACGGATCGCTGATGCTCAGGAGCGTGCTGCTGAGCTGGCTGCCTTCACGGCGGTGCTGCATCGGGCGCTGGAGCATCTGGATGCGCTGCCGGATCGCCTGGATCGCTGTGATCCGCAGTGCGCGTTCTTGGCGCAGGACGTCCAGGAGCCCTCCGCTGCGAAGGCGGAGCCTGCCCCGGAGCCGGTTACCGAGGTGGAGCCGGAGCGGTGGCGTACCGCGCCGGTGGCCTGCTCCTTGAGTGGTTCCGATGTGCGGGAGCGGGCTGGGCAGTGGCGGGATCTCCTGGCTGGTGCGAGGCGCGATGTCATTGCGGACGGTGTCCGGTTGAGGGTGCCGGTTGAGCGGACCGGAGCGGTCGCTGCCCTGGCCGCTGGCGAGCAGCAGTGCTGCGCCTTCTTCGACTTCCGGATGCACCTGGACGGCCCGGTCTTGACGCTGGAGGTCCGGGCTCCGCAGGCCGCGCAGGACCTGCTCGCCGAGCTGTTCATTTCCACCAGCTGATCTGCCCTGCCCTCAAGTCCTGGACCTGGCGTCGGTGCTGGTCGGTGGAACCGTCTTGTGTAAGGAGAATTTCGTTGTCATCGCCTTCTGGTCTGGTCGCGCGCATGGAACACCATCAGGTGGCGATCTACGTCGCGGCTCTGGCTGCCGGGGCGCTGCTGGGCTGGGTGGTGCCGGCGGCCGGGCCTGGGCTGGAGCACGCGATCAACCCGGTCCTGGCGGTGCTGTTGTACGTGACGTTCTTGCAGGTGCCGGCGATCGAGCTGGGGCGGTCTGTGCGTAGCGGTCGTTTCCTGGGCGCTGCGCTGGCGGTGAACTTCCTCGTGGTTCCGGTGGTGGTCGCTGCGATGTTTCCCCTGCTGCCGGATGACCGTGCCGTGCGGTTGGGGGTGCTGCTGGTCCTGCTGGCTCCCTGCGTGGACTATGTCATCGTCTTCAGCGGGCTGGCCGGGGGCAGCAGCCGGCGCCTGCTGGCGGCCACGCCGCTGCTGCTGCTCGCGCAGATGGTGCTGCTGCCGGTGTTCCTGCTGCTGTTCCTCGGGCGTGACCTGGCCGAGGTGGTGGAGCCTGGCCCGTTCGTCGAGGCGTTCGTGGTGCTCTTCGTGATCCCGTTGAGTCTGGCCTGGCTCACCCAGGCCTGGGCCGCCCGGCGGGAGAGTGGGCAGAAGGTCGCTGCCGCGATGGGCACGACGATGGTGCCGCTGATGGTGGCGACCCTGCTGACCGTGGTGGCGTCCCAGATTCCCAAGATCGGTGAGGGCCTGAGCCAGGTGGCCCAGGTGGTCCCGTTCTACGTCGTCTTCCTGATCGTCATGGCGTTCGCCGGAGTGGCGGTGATGCGTCTGTTCCGGCTCGATGTGCCCGCCGGCCGCGCGATCGTGTTCAGCGGCGCCACCCGCAACTCGCTGGTCGTGCTCCCGCTGGCTCTGGCCCTGCCCGATACTCTGGCGGTGGCCGCGCTCGTCGTGGTCACCCAGACCCTGGTCGAGGTCATCGGCATGGTCATCTATGTGCGGATCGTCCCCCGCCTTCTGCCCCTACAGCCGCAGCCGGTGTCAGCAGCTGTGCAGGAGTAGGTATCACCGATTCGGCGCACACCTCATGAGATCCATCGGCGGATAAGGCGCTGTTGGGGGGGTGGGCATCGTGATCCCTGTGCCGCTCCTGCTGGTGCTGAAGCGATGGCCATTCGGTTCAGTTGATGCGGGGGCTGCGGCGTTCGATCAGGGTGACGTCGCGCCAGGCGCCGTGGTGGCACCCGATGCGTTCGCGGGTGCCGATGACGCGGAACCCGAGCCGCTGGTGGAGGGTCAGGCTGGCGATGTTCTCGGGGAAGATCCCGGACTGGATGGTCCAGATCCCGGCGGCTTCGGTGGAGTCGATGAGGGCCGTGAGCAGGCTGGTGGCGACCCCGCGGCCCCGTGCGGTGGGGGCGACGTAGACGGAGTGCTCGACCACGCCGCCGTAGACGCAGCGGTCGGAGACCTTGCTGGCCGCGACCCAGCCCAGGACCGCGCCGGCTTCGACGGCCGTGAACCGGTGCTCGGGGAGTTTGGCCTCATCGAAGGTGGGCCATTCGGGTGCGGCGGTCTCGAAGGTGGCGTTGCCCTCGTCGATCCCGGCCTGGTAGATGGCCAGGACCTGCCCGGAGTGGGCGGCCGTCATCGGCACGATCATTGAGCGGGCTGCGTTGTCGTGGCCGTGGTGAAGTCGCCCAGGGCCGCGGCGATCTGGCTCACCCGCTCGGGCACGAGCGTGTAATAGGCCCACACGCCGCGCTTTTCGCGGGTGAGCAGCCCGGCGTCGACCAGGATCTTCAGGTGGTGCGAGACGGTGGGCTGGGACAGCCCGACCGGTTCGGTCAGGTCACACACGCAGGCCTCGCCGCCCTCGTGCGCGGCGACCAGCGACAGCAGCTGCAGCCGGGTCGGCTCGGCCAGGGCCTTGAGCAGGCCCGCCAGTCTCTGCGCCTGCTCGGCGCTGTGAATCGGGCCGCTGCCGGTGGGGGTGCAGCACGCCGCGTCCTGAGCCGTGGCCTCAACTGTGGGGGCGGCGAGGTCGACCTGTGGGCGGGCGATCTGCACGGACGTCATGCACGACAGTCTGAGCCCGGACATTGACGTTTGTCGATCCCTGGGCCACGATCAGGACATCGACAGTCATCTATCTTTAGGAGTGGTGATCATGACGACGCCGACCACAACGTCCGATGACCTGCGCGAACAGGTCCGGGCCGGGTACGCCGCAGCCGCCATCGCCGTGACTGGTACCGGCGCACAGAACCCTTCCGCGTCGTGTTGTGGCCCGGAGGCTACTGCGGACTCCATGGCACTGGATGGTTCGTTCGGGGCCGGGCTCTACGGGGCGCAGGAGGTGGAAGGGCTGCCCGCTGAGGCGCTGGCCGCGTCCCTGGGCTGCGGGAACCCGATGGCGGTGGCATCCCTGCAGGAGGGCGACCGGGTCCTAGACCTGGGCTCGGGCGGCGGGATCGACGTGCTGCTGTCCGCGCGCCGGGTCGGCCCGACCGGCCGTGCGTACGGGCTCGACATGACCGAGGAGATGCTGGCCCTGGCCCGCGCCAACGCCGCCAAGGCCGGCGCCACCAACGTCGACTTCCTCAAGGGCCAGATCGAGGCCATCCCGCTCCCGGCGTCCTCCATCAACGTCGTGATCAGCAACTGCGTGGTCAACCTGTCCACCGACAAGAGCGCCGTCCTGGCCGAGATGTTCCGGGTCCTGGTCCCCGGCGGGCGCATCGGGATCAGCGACGTCGTGGCCGAGGACCACATCACCCCGGCCGAACGGGCCGAACGCGGTAGCTACGTCGGCTGCATCGCCGGAGCCCTGTCCCGCGCCGAGTACCTCGACGGGCTCGCCGCGGCCGGTTTCACCGGTGCCGAGGTCGAGTTCACCCACGAGGCCGTCCCCGGCATGCACGGCGCCATCATCCGGGCCACCAAGCCCGCCGACGCGCCCCAGCTTCTGCCGGTCGCCGGCCAGGACGAGTCCCAGGCCTGCGGGCCCTTCGGCTGCTGCTGAGCCCCCAGACGCCCACCCCGTTCCCGGCCGGCGACGCCTGAGACCTCAAGGTCTCAGGCGCCGCCCCGGCCGGCTCGCCCTCACTCTGATCAAGGAATCTTTCGTGAGCTCTAACCGCATCCCCGTTCCCGCGCCTGCCGTACATGATGAGGCGCCGGTGATGGCGCGGCTGTCCGTCCTGGACCGGTTCCTGCCGGTCTGGATTCTTGCGGCCATGCTGCTCGGGCTGGCCCTCGGCCGGGTCGTGCCTGGCCTGAACGAGGCCCTGGACGCGATCAAGGTCGGCTCGGTCAGCCTGCCGATCGCGATCGGGCTGCTGCTGATGATGTACCCGGTCCTGGCGAAGGTCCGCTACAACCAGACCGCCGCCGTCACGGGCGACCGGCGCCTGCTGGCCGCGTCCCTGGTGCTGAACTGGCTGATCGGCCCTGCGGTCATGTTCGTGCTGGCCTGGCTGCTGCTGCCGGACCTGCCCGAGTACCGCACCGGCCTGATCATCGTCGGGTTGGCCCGCTGCATCGCCATGGTCCTGATCTGGAACGACCTGGCCTGCGGCGACTCCGAGGCCGCGGCTGTCCTGGTGGCGCTGAACAGCGTCTTCCAGATCATCGCGTTCGCCGGCCTGGGCTGGTTCTACCTGCAGGTCCTGCCCGGCTGGCTGGGCCTGTCCACCACCAGCATCACCTTCTCCGTCGGCGCGATCGCCCTGAGCGTCCTGGTCTTCCTCGGCATCCCGCTGCTGGCCGGCTACCTGACCCGCACCATCGGCGAACGCCGCAAGGGCCGCACCTGGTACGAGACCCGCTTCCTGCCCAGGATCGGGCCGATCGCCCTGTACGGGCTGCTGTTCACCATCGTCATGCTCTTCGCCCTGCAGGGCGAAGCCATCACCAGCCAACCGCTGGACGTCGTGCGCATCGCTCTGCCGCTGCTGGCCTACTTCCTGCTCATGTTCGGCGGATCCTTCGCCCTCGGACACGCCCTGGGTCTCGGGTACGCCAAGACCACCACCTTGTCGTTCACCGCAGCGGGCAACAACTTCGAGCTGGCCATCGCCGTGGCGATCGGCACCTTCGGCGTCACCTCAGGGCAAGCCCTGGCCGGAGTCGTGGGCCCGCTGATCGAGGTCCCCGTCCTGGTCGCCCTGGTCTACGTCGCGCTATGGCTCCGCCGCCGCTACTACCCAAACGTCCTTCCCACCTCCTGAAACACGTCCCGAAAGGCAGGCCCGACCGTGACCAAGGTTCTGTTCGTCTGCGTCCGCAACGGCGGAAAGTCCCAGATGGCCGCCGCCCTCCTGCGCCAACACGCCGGCCCCGGCATCTACGTCGACTCCGCCGGCACCGACCCGGGCACGAAACTCAACGCCCAGTCCATCCAGGCCCTGGCCGAGGTCGGCGCCGACATGAGCGGCGGCGCACCCAAAGCCCTGACCGAAGACATGATCGCCACCGCTGACCTGGTCGTCATCCTGGGCAGCGAGGCTCACGTCGAGCCCGTGGCCGGCACACCCGTCATCACGTGGGAGACCGACGAGCCGTCCCTGCGCGGTATCGAGGGCATGGAACGCATGCGCCTGATCCGAGACGACATCACCACCCGGGTCCTGGGCCTGGCCCATCACTTCGGGGCCCTGGCCACCACTCCGGAACCGGTCACCGGCGTGGATGTCTCGGCGATCGCCGATGAGCTGCTCTACCGATTCGACGGGGTCTTCACCAAGGACGAGATCAGCGAAGCCGTTCAGCAGGCGCGGGCGGCGTTGCAGCCGCAGGCCCGGGTGACGATCTTCCTGCCGGTCCTGATCACCCGGTACGCGCGAGAGCTGCTGACCGCTGCGGCTCAGGCCGACGGGCGAGTCGCCAAGACCGTCCCCGAGATCCTCTTCGTCTGCGTCCACAACGCCGGCCGATCCCAGATGGCCGCCGCGATCGCCGCGCACCTGGCCCCCGGACGCATCCACGTGCGATCCGCGGGCTCCCAGCCCACCGGAGACCTCAACCAGGTCGCGGTGCAGGCCCTGCACGAACGCGGCATCGACCTGTCCACCGCCTACCCCAAACCCCTCTCCGACAGCGTCATCCACGCCGCCGACGTCATCGTCACCATGGGCTGCGACGACGCCTGCCCCGTCTACCCCGGCAAACGCTACGAAGAGTGGGACATCACCGACCCCGCCGGGCAACCCCTGGACAGCATCCGCGACATCCGCGACGACATCACCACCCGCGTCAGCACGTTGCTTCGCGAACTCGGCATCTGAGCCACAACACCAACCCCTCTCCACCTACCCGTGTGATCAGCCGACACCAGGCGAGTGCGGCTGCCCGCGCATGGCCCCGTAACCGGACCAGTCGCGGGCAGCCAGAGCTGAGTACCTGATGGCTGTGGGTTCCGCGATACCGGCAAGCTCAGCCAGCACCAGCATCCGGGCCGGTAGCGGCGCAGCGAAGCTGAACAGGGCGGCGTGGCGGGACTGTCCGGGTCGGATGCCGTGACTGACGAGGTGCTTCTGGATGGTCTCCCTGCTCAGGTGTCTGCCTGGGGTGCGGCCAGGGTGGCTGGTGATGGCCGGCCTGCCGGACCCGAGTCAGGCGCTCAAGAGGCAGCGTCAGGTTCGGCTCCCCGATGCGTCACTATTTTCTGACGTCAGCCGAAGATGTAATGTCGTGTGGGTGGAGACGCTGACGCACATCGAGGTCCTGGCCCGGTTCGGCCACGCTCTTTCTGATCCGACCCGGGCTCGGGTGCTCGTGGAACTGCGTGTCGCCGGTGCGTACCCCACGGAGCTGGCAGAACGCCTGGGAGTGACGCGCACCAGCCTGTCGAACCACCTTGCCTGTCTGCGAGGCTGCGGCCTGGTCGTGGCCGTGCCCGAGGGCAAGCGGATGCGCTACGAATTGGCTGACGGCGGTCTGCGAAAGGCTCTGGACGATCTGCTGGGCGCGGTTCTGGCTCCCGACGCGAGCGCCTGTACCGCGGGCCGGGCTGGAGAGGACTGCTGCTGATGGACCAGTTGCCCATCATCACTTCTAAGCCGGCCTCCCCTGCTTCGGGGACGATCCCGGCTTCTGCTCCGGCTGGAGCGGATGAAGCGGCTGGCCGGCAGCGTCGCGAGGTCCTGGCGCGGCGGATCAGACTCCTGGTTGGCGCCACCATCGCCTACAACGTCGTTGAAGCTATTGTGGCGATCACCGCCGGTCACCGGGCGGACTCGACGGCGCTGATCGGTTTCGGGCTGGACTCGGTCATTGAGGTGTCCTCGGCCGCGGCCGTCGCTTGGCAGTTCTCCGCACGCGAGCACGCCCGGCGTGAGGCGCGTGAACACCTTGCCCTGCGAATCATCGCCGTATCGTTCTTCGCCTTGGCCGCTTACGTGAGCGTCGAATCCGTGCGGGCGCTGCTGAGCGGCGGGCATGCCCAGGAGTCCAGCGTGGGTATCGCTCTGGCTGCCTTGAGCCTGCTCATCATGCCGTTCCTGTCTGCCGCGCAGCGCCGTGCCGGACGCGAACTGGGTTCGGCGACTGCTGTCGCTGATTCCAAGCAGACCCTGCTATGCACCTACCTCTCGGCGATCCTCCTGATCGGCCTGTTGCTCAACGCGGTCGTGGGCTGGTCGTGGGCAGACCCCATTGCGGGACTGGCCATCGCTGTCATTGCGGTCAGGGAAGGGCGCCAGGCATGGCGAGGAGAAGGCTGCTGCGCCCCAGCCGGCGGCCGGTTCAGCGCCGCCTCCCCAGATGAAGCCGCATCGGCAAACGCGTGTAGCTGTGGAGACGACTGCTGCCGCTAGCCGCTAGATCCTCACCCCGAAAACCACGTGCGACCCCGTGCTTCGCCAGCGATGAAATCTCGCTCCGTACCAGGATGCACGATATCCGATGCGACCAACGAGCAGATACCGGACGCTCCGGGCCAGGGCAAGATCAGGTGTGCCATGCTCCAGTGGTCGCTAGCTGAGCAGGTGGAGTTCTTGTGGGGTGCGGTGAGATGGCAAGGCTGGGCCGGCCCGATCCTGGCTGCTGCTCTCCTGATCTATTTCGTGACGCCAAACCTGAGCCCAGTCAGTCCATCGCCTTCCGTGAAGACGGGCGCTGACGGCGCGTCGCGGACCTGTTGCTCTGAGGTGTCGGTTGCCAGCCCGGGGCCGGCAGGTTCCGATGTCCTGACCTCGGATGAAGTAAGTGCGCCGCCGCGAAGCGCGCAGGTGCTGGCGGCCCCCTCGATCGGCCATCAGCTTCCGGCCAGCTTGATCAGCGACTTTCCGCTGCTGAGATCGGGCGGCTGGTGCAGCGGCGTGCGTCAGGGCCCGGGCCTTCACCTGACACACCTGGCCTCGGGCCCTGACCTCAGTGATCTCCAGATCCTTCGCTGCTGACAGGACCTCACCGGATTCCCCGTGATGTCCCTGGACCTCAGTAAGCACTCACCGAAGGATTAGTTCATCGTGGCAGCACAAAGGCGCCTTCTTGCCATCATCTCGCTCCGTGACCGGCCCTGTCGCCGCTCGAGCGCTCCGACCGACGACGCAGGACAGGTGCGGGCGTGAACGCCGGGATCATCGCCCAGGCCGCCGGGCTGTTCGCGGTCACGAACATCGACGACATCCTCGTCCTGGCCCTCTTCTTCGCCCAGGGCGCCGGGCAGCGCGGCATCACCCGCACCATCGCGATCGGCCAGTACCTGGGCTTCGCGGCCATCCTGGTCGTCGCGGTCGCTGCTTCACTCGGCGCCACCTTCTTGCCCGAGTCGTTCATCCCCTACCTGGGGCTTCTGCCGCTGGCGCTAGGAATCCGGGCCGGCGTTCACGCCTGGCGCCACCGTCACGATCCCGACGACGAAGAGACGAGCAAGGCCCAGGGGCCACATGCACTGGAAGTGGCGGCGGTGACGTTCGCCAACGGCGGCGACAACATCGGCGTCTATGTGCCGGTCTTCGCCACCGCCGGCGCAGGTGGGATGAGTGTCTACGTGGTGATCTTCCTGATTCTGCTGGCCGTGTGGATCGCCGCGGGCCGCTACTTCGCCACCCGGCCAGCCATCGCTCAGGCATTGTCCCGGTGGGGGCACATCCTGCTGCCCATCGTCCTGATCGGAATCGGTGTGCTCATCCTTGCGGAGGGCGGCGCCTTCGGCCTATAAACACGCTGGCGGCAGGTCTGACTGCACGACACCCATTGTCGTCGATTCGCCCAAAATGCAAGAGGTGTGTCACGGGTGACGAAAGGTAAAGATTTCGTCGGAGCGGTCGTTCAGCTGTCCGGTCCGGCGGAAGGTGGCATAGTCCGGGGAACTTGGCACGACTGTTGGCATGGCGTCCGGAAAACGTGGCATGACTGTCGTTCGAGGGACGGATGAGAAGGTTGTTGCTCGCGCGGGGCCTACGGGCCTCCGCTGGAAGGCGATCGACCTCGGAAGTGGCCATCTCCGGCCGGACGCTCGTGAGCCAAACTGTCCGGGCAACTTGGCCACGCCGCAGGTGACGCCGCAGCGCCGGGCCACCCGGGGCCGGACCGGACATCAGCGGCGTGATCAGGATTGAGCTGGCCGGCGCGGTGAACGCGATGGTCTCGTCGACGGTGATGCGGGATTGAAGGCGAACGAGAGCGCGCTTCTTGTCAGCGAACGTGGTCCGCGCGCTGACGCAGCCGCCTGGCCGGTGCGGCTTTCATGGCCGGACCCGGTGCCGCCGGCGCGGTGGCCGGGGCCGTGCCCCAGTCGGCGGGCTGGGCTGGGTAGCGTCTGGCACGTGGCTGATGATGACCTGTGGGGCTGGGATTCCGGGGAGCTGGAGATGATCGCGCGCTGGCACCTGGTGCGCGGGCTGGGGCTGCCGGCAGAGGCATTGGACGACCAGTGGTCGATCAGCGTGACCAGAGAGGGCGTGAGCTGTCCTCAGGCGACCAAGCGGGACGAGGCCCGGATCGCGGAGGCTCAGCGCCTGTTGGAACGGGCATACCCCGACCGAGATCTGAATGTCCGCCGCCGCAGTCTCACCGAGGTGCCGCGAACGCGGCAGGCCCGGTAGCAGTGCGGATCCGCGGGGGTCGCTCACGCCTCGGGAGACGAGAACCGCAGGTCTGCCTGGCTGCGCAGGGGCGCGTCGGCGCGGATGCGAAACACATGGCGGCGTCGACATTGCGAAGAATGTGCGGGGCAAGGTGCCCGCCTCTGTCTGCGTAGTTGAACCATCGTCGATGAAAATGGTCTCCCCCACGGGTGGGTATACGGCTGCTGGCGGGGCCTGGACGGCACACGGTTGCGTCGGCGCTCGCCGTACGGTGCCCGGCGTTCCGGCTTTCACGCGGGCATTGAAGGTCTGGCTGGGGCCCGAAGGCCGGCATGGTCGCGCGCACACGCTTGCCGTTCCTATCGGCCGCACGCTCGTCCCGCTTGGGACGTGTCGGACTCGCAAAGTGTTTGCGGAAAATAGGTTTTCGGCTTGACGGAGTGGTTGACCCGCACCTAAAAACAAGGCAGAATTGATTATGTCGAAAGGGAATAGCGGCCCGGACGGCAAGTCGTTGGTCCCCAAGATCACCGGAAGGAACCTTCAGTGCGGCATGTCACGATCACCATGGCCCCCGTGCTTCTTGTGCCGGATGGCATCGAAGCTCGCCCGATCCAGGAGCTTTTCGAGAAGGCATTGATGAATGTCGACCTGGGACAGGGGCCCGGTGTCCTCATCGAAAGGATCGAGCTCGGTCGCATCCGGGAGCTCCCGGCCCGCGAGTCGATCTGCCGGGTGGGCGGGCACCCCTTCTATCCGCAGGACTGGCGCACCCAGAACCTGGATATCTGCTCCGAGCACGCTCAGGAGGAGTGGTGGGACACGGCCATCGCCAATCATCGCCCTCTGTTCGATGCCATCACCCAGATGACTGGCCTGGTCCCTCGCATCTCCTACCAGGGCGGAACAGCCACGTTCGAGATTTCCCTGGGCGGTGACGCCGGTCCGCGCTTCCCGCTCTACCAGGGGCTGGTCCAGCACCGGGCCATTTCCGGGCACTGGCTCGGGACCGTCGGGTACTACGCCACCGAGGATGACGACGAAAACAAGGACGTCATCGACTCCCACGTCAGCAGTCCCCTCTACCCCCGTGAATGGGCGGGCAGGCTGGCCGAGCACTTCTTCGCTCTCACCCGGCCCCGGTGACGGCTGTGGTGGGCCTGATTCGCCCTGGATCAGGCCCACCACGACGTCGCACGTGACCTCGGGTCGCTCGATGGCTGGGCCGCCCGTCCACCACAAGGTGTCCGACGGCGGCCCGGCGCACAGACAAACGGAGGAAGATACATGCAGCGTGTCACCCTGCCCGTCACCCCCGTCGTGCTCGTTCAGGACGAGATCGACGTTGGGCAGCTCATGTTCACCCTGAGCGCGACGATCATGGGGCTGGATCTCGAACTGGCGCCGGGAGCGAAGGTCGAGCGCGTCGAAGTGGGCAAAGCCGCCACAGCGCCTGCGCCGAGCGCCACCTGCCGGTTCGGTCCTCACGAGTTCTACCCGACGTCGCAGCCCGCCGTGGACCCAGATGTCTGCCCCCGGCACCGGGCCGCCCGAGGGTGGGACCGAGCCCGGACCGAGCATCGCGACCTCTTCAAGGCCATCACCAACCTGACCGGGCTGGTGCCCGAACTGGAGCACGGCGGTAGCGGCAACATCGTCTTCGAGATCGCCGTGGATGTCAGCCGCGAGCAGGACTACCCCCGCTACCGGGGGATGCAGGAAAGCCGAGAGGCGAACGGAGGCCTCAACGGCGGGATCGAGTACTTCGCCACCGAAAAAGAGGAACAGGAAGGCGAAGGAACGCTGATCGTCTCGTCTTGGGGAGAAGAGGCCCTGCCTGCCTCGGTCTGGGCGGCTCGCCTTGCCGAGCACCACCGCACCCTCACCACCTGACAGGCACCCGTTCGTCGCAGGTGCGCGGCCCCACCCGGGGACCGCGCACCCCTTGCTGTCTGCGCTGATCCCTTCAGTTCAAGGCAGGGTCTTCGTGGAGGGCTGCGGCCTACAGGACGTGAGGGTTGGACGCGGCTCGGACGGGCCGATGGGGGCGCCCATTACGATGGGCGCTGGCGTCGACAACTGTGGATTCCCTTCCGGATCCCGGGGACCAACGGCGCCAAGGGGTGGCCGGGACCGCTAAGAACCACCTCCCGGCCGCCCCGCCGATCGCACACGAGGTGCCAGCGGACGAGGGTTGGGTTGGATGAGCGAGTTGGCCGGTCGCCCGGTGTACACCCGGGCCGATCTCGTCGCTCTCCATGGGGTAAGCCTGTCCAGCCTTGAGACCTGGTACCGGGAACGCGCCGAGACCGGACATCCGGAGGCCGTGGGGAAGGTCGGACGTTCGCTGGCCTGGGACACCCACGAATGGGACACCTGGTATGCGGATTGGATCGACACCACGGGGCTGGCGGCCATCGACACCCTGACCGAGCTGGTCGCCCGGAGCAGGTCCACGCTCGCGCGTCTGTGGGACGAGCGGGACGCCAACGGCCACCCGTTGCTGCGCAAGAAGATCGGTAACGTCCAGTATTGGGACGCCGATGAGTACGTTCGCTGGTTTCGTCACTACGAACAGGGTGCTGACGATGCGCGTCGATCGCGGGTCGACCGCAGTGGACGGCCCGATGATCAGCTCACGCTCGCGGAGTTCGCCCGGGTCCTGGGGATCCCGCCGAACACGGCCACGACCTATGCGCGCCGCCCGCCGGCCGGGTGGCCGGAACCGGTCATCGCCGAGGAACTGCCGTCAGGCCGGTTCCGTCGGCGCTACACCCGCCAGCAAGCGTGGGACTACGCGCGTGACTACCTCGGCCGTCGACACCCCGGCGGTGGCCGGCCGAGTGGTCCGGTTGTTTCGCGGTCGCATCCATACCAGGCCGATCCGCGGCTTGCCCTGGCCCAAGATGCGCTCTCCAGTGCTTCGGCGGATGAACGAGGACGGCTTGCCAAGCGGCTCGCCGACGAACATGGGGGTGCTCCGGGCACTTGGGCACGAATCATCACCGCTGCGCGCCATCACCCGGTCGGCGCTGGTCAAGAGGATGCCTCGGAGGCGTAGCCCTGCCCTGGATCCAACGAGATAACCCGGGTCAGTTTGGGCGTGGTGGCACGCTTCGCATTCTTGCCCCAGTCCTGGATGTTGAACCAGGTACGCGAAAGGTCTACCGGTGCTAGCCTGCTTGCGCGGTCCGGTCGCTTGCTCAGACACGAGATGCTTGGGCAGTACTGATAGGTTGCGATGTTTCGTTCGCATTTGCTGAGGCTGCCTGGATATCAGGCGGTGATTGATGTTGTTCCGTGGCCCTAAAAGGTCAGTGACCGGATCGTCCGCCCTTCCCCGGACCGTCGACCCCAGCGATGAGATCGAGCTAGCGCGACTGGTGAAGCTGCTGGAAAAACGCAGCTTTAAAACATATCAAGCCAGACTTCGGGCGAGTGAAAGACTGGCTGCTCGCAGTGGTGCTTGGAACGCATCGATGATTGCTTTGTCGACGTCGACAGCTTTAGCGTCCATTGGGATACTTTTCAAAAGGGACATGTATGGGCACCAAGGAGACGCCCTGCTGGCCATAATTTCCATTCTTACACTGGTCGCTTCGCTTGTGGTATCGAACATGAACTACGGTGGCAGAGCTGAATCTATGAGGGCGAGCTACAAGCGGATCCAGCAGATCTCCCTACAGGCGGAAAGTTTCTTCGCCGACAAGGCAGACTCCGACGCGCGGCGCTATCGCGAACTCTGTCATGCCTATGAAGTCGCGCTGGAGAATTCCGAGAATCACACGACAGCTGATTTTAAGCGCTCAGAGAACTGTCGGTGGTGGAAGGTTCTGCCCGACACGGCGTGCAGCTCTTTCCCGTGGATTACATTGATAATTCCAGTGCTGCTCATGTGGCCAATCGCTGCTTGGCTAATCGATGGCTAGCGAATCCCCGCTGTCGATTTTTCACAGGTTCACTGAGGTGGATCATTTAGTAGGCATATATGAGACGCGCGTTTCCAAGGGTGGCGCGAGGGGGCGGGATGGTACGCCACCCGAAGCGTTGCGTGCCGACATCGAACTGACCTGCCAGGCTATGTCACAGAAAATGCGCGCGGGCAAGTATCGCTTTACCCAGTACCGCGAGAACCTGCAACTCAAGGGTGCCGACCGCAACCCGCGCGTAATTTCGATTCCGACGGCGCGTGATCGAATTGCACTCAGAGCCATGACGGAATTTCTCATGGAGCTCTATCCCTACGCTGCCGGGATTATTCCTCAAGTGAAGGTCAGGGAACTAGCGGAAGCAATCGGGGCTGGAAGATTCGATACATACGTTCGGCTCGACATTCGCGATTTCTACCCTTCAATCTCACATGAGCTTGTCCGGAAGGCGATCCGCCGAAGGGTGGGCGAGCCAGTGATAGAAGCTTTGTTCATCGACGCAATCCAGACGCCCACCGTGCCTGACCGAATGAAGCGCCGTCCGCCCAACAACTTGGGCGTCCCCCAGGGATTGTCCATCTCCAACGTCCTAGCCGAACTGGTCGTGAGCCCTATCGACCGCACCTTCGAAGAAGATGATAGGTGTGATTACTACCGCTTCGTCGATGACGTCGCCATTCTGTGTAGTGGAGAGGATGCTAGCGGGATTGCCGCCGAGGCAACGAGCGCATTCAGCGGACGCGGCCTTCAGCTCCATGAAATGAAGGACTCCAGTTCCAAGTCAAGCATTGGCCCTTTGAAGTCAAGCTTTGGCTATCTTGGCTATGTTTTTGATGGCGACAAAATCTCGGTGCGGCCGTCTAGTATTCTTGGCGTCGAATCCGCACTGGCGAGAGCCTTCACACGTCACAAGGCGGCCACTAAACGAGGATCTTGGTCCAAGTCTGAGATTGCCCAGTGCCAGTGGTACGTAAATCTAGTTGTCACTGGTGCGGTGCATAACGGCGCCGCTTGGGGGTGGCTTCACTACTTCCGCCAGATGAACGATTTGGTCTTGCTGAAGAAACTCGATGCAACTGTCCAGGGGTTCGCGCGAAGGTTTGGAGCTCCGAGAAGCTTTGCCCCCAAGACATTTATGCGCGCCTACTGGTCTATTCAACATCCCGATGGCAGGCATCGTGGGTATGTGCCAGATTTTGATTCGTTCGGTCCGCGTGAAATGCGGGAGCATCTAGTAGCGATCTTCGAAGAATCGGATGTTGAGAAGATGTCCGATGCCGAAGTGGGTAGAAAGTTTGGTCAACACATTTCGCGCGCTGTCCGCACCTTGGAGCGTGACATAGGGGCTATCTCTTAGAGCTTGTCTCATTTGGAAATTTTCTTGAAGCAGGTGATGGCTGCTGCGAGGGTGAGAAAGGCTGCGAAGTGCGAGGACTTGCGTTCGTAGCGGATGGTCAGGCGGCGATAGTCAGTGAACCAGGCCATGGTTCGCTCGATGACCCATCGGACGCGGCCGAGGCGTTCTTTGGACTCGATACCCTTGCGGGCGATGCGGGGGACGATCCCGCGTTGGCGCAGCCAGGAGCGGGTCTCGGCGGAGTCGTAGGCCTTGTCGGCATGCAGCTTGGTCGGCTTGCGTCGGCGAGGGCCTCGGCGGGACCTGATCGCAGGAACCGCCCGGACCAGGGGCTTAAGGGCTTGGTTGTCATTGGTGTTCGCGGCGCTGACGGCCACCGCCAGGGGCAGGCCATTGCGGTCGGATAAGGCGTGGATCTTCGAGCCGGGCTTGCCCCGGTCGACCGGGCTCGGGCCGGTCAGAGATCCCCCTTTTAGCCCGCACGCTCGCGGCATCCACCACAGCGCGGGACCAGTCGATCTCACCGGCCGCTCCGAGCTCGTCCAGCACGGCCCTGTGGATCCGTGGCCATAACCCGGCAGCCGTCCACTCGCTGAAACGGCGATGCGCCGTCTGATACTTGACCCCGAACGACGGCGGAAGGTACCGCCAGGCAACACCGCTGGTCAGCACGAACACGATTGCCGTGAACATCGCTCGGTCCTCCACCCGAGGCCGGCCGCCACCTTGTGGACGCGTCGGCGCCTCCGGAATCAACGACTCCACGATCGCCCACAACTCATCCGGGACCAGCCGGCGAGACAGTTCATCCACAGAACCCGATCATGCCGAACCGGGCGTTCCATTCCTAATGAGACACGCTCTTAGGAACGTTTGCGGTTGATGATCTGTGTCACCGCACCGGGAGTGAGCCCTGCTAGCTGAGCAATACGCGCGATGCCGATATTTCTGCCACCAGTGCTGCCGGCTAGGGCCAGGATCGCTTGGTCACGGTGTTCCCGTGCACACCGGATCGTGCTCGCTGCCGCAACTGTTCGTCGAGTTGCTTCGTTGAACAGTCGATCGGCGTCGTCTTGAGGCTGGATGCCGCGCTCCCGAGCGAGAGCGGCTAGTTGCCGGGTGTCGAGCTGGCCGAATTCCTTAGAGGTGAGCCCCAACGCCTCGTTGCGTGCCCGGGTGAACTGCGAGGGTGGCCAGTGGCCGGCCTCGGCGATTCCGGTGCGGCCTTCGTAGCAGATGAGCGACCAGGCCGTCGTCGCGCGCTCCGCGGCGGCGTGCTCCTTGGCGGCCTCGGCTTCTCTCATCAGGTGCGTGGCGTGAATGAGAATGGCCTCGTGGGCGTCCGCGCCGGCCTTGGCCACGACCGCGCGCAGCTCGGCATCCACACGTTCGGAAGCATCACGCCGAAGCTCTTCCAGATTGAGTGCGGCGGCCTTGCCCTCGACCTTGCGGGGGGTGGCGGCCCTGCCTGGCCCCCGTGTGACGGGCAGTCGCGGGTAGAGCTGTTCGAAGGTGGGTTCGTACTGGGCGAGCCAGGCTCGTCCTCGGCGGACCTTCTGGGCGACGTTCTGCTGGCTGGTCTGAAGCGCTTCAGCAATGGTCGGTTGCATCCAACCGTGCTGGTTCAGGACGGCGCAGTAGGCGTTGAGCGCGGTGTGGTCGCCGTCTGCATGCAAGCGGCTGAGGGTGCGGGCGACCTCGGCCTGGCGCTCGCTCAGGCTGCTTGACGACAACGGCGCTCCATCCGCTTCTTCCCGGGTGCCGGGTTCCTCCGACCCTAACAACATCCCTGGGTGCCCAGGGATGTTGCGGGTCATAGCGGAAGGTCGAGCGCGGCTGGCCCGTAGAGCGGGTCAGGAAGGTGCGGTGATCGGCGTGACGGCGGAGGTCAGGACGTCGCGGCGGACGCCCTCGGGTGAGTCGGCCGGTTTGTCGGCCAGGATGGCGCTGGCCCGGTCAACGACGGCTTGCGGGGTGACGCTGCCGGCGCGGAGTTGCCGGGCGATGACTTTCCTGGTGCGGCGGCCCTGGCGTCCCGGGATGGCCATGCGTAGGAGTTCCAGTGCGGCGTCGTGTTCGCCGACGTGGGCGCGAGTGGCGGCGTGGGCTGCTTGCCTGCGTAGGCGTAGCCAGGTGGCGGCGGATTCCCTGGGCGCGGTGAGCCAGAGGGCAAGGGGGATCTTGCTGAAGGTTTGCTGCGTGGCGGCGATGTGATCGCCCAGGAGATCGCGGGCGATCAGCTCGACGAGGATCGACCAGACGGCTGGTCCAGCAACGTGCCAGGGCACTCCTGCCCAGCTGTCGGCGGCCAGCGCGTTCAGGGTGATGGTGGCTGCCACGCCCGCGTGGGCGGTCAGTCTCCAGCCGGGGCGTCCGTGGCCGATCATGGCACCCCCCAAGTAGGCCAGGGACGCGCCAACGATGAGCAGGTCGACAGCAACCGGAAACCCATAGGCCAGGGGGTATCCGAAGATCTGAGCTGCCTTCTGCCGCAAGCTCTCGTAGCTGAGGATTGCCCCAGCTGCGGCGACGACAGCGAGAATCCCGTAGCCGATGGTGCGGACCACCATGGCCTTCTGGCGGCGGTTGACGGTGATGGCCTCGGGAGTGGACGGACGGTCCGGGGCGACTGAGCTACGAGTGTCCTGGGACGAGGAGTCCTGCGAGGGGGGCTTCGCTTGCGGTGTGCTCTGATCGTGGCTGGCCGAATCGCCTGGTCTCGACTGAAGAGTCGCCTCTCTCGGCTCAGGGTCTGGTTCCGTGGCGCCAGCAGCCTCAGGGGTGGAGCTGGCTGGAGAGGTTGCGCTGTTCCGGCGTGCCTCCGAGAAGGGAGCGTCGAAACCGGCCGCGTGGTCGTGGCTGGGATCTTGGACTGGTTCTGCTGTCCTGGCACGTTCGGGCAGCGTCGGCTTGGCCGGTTCTGACTCGGTGTCGGCTGGGCTGGTCGCCGCTGATGGCGGCTGGTCCCGGTCGCGCTTCCACTTGGCGACGGTTCGGCTGATGGTTTCGCGGGCCGGGAACGGATCCACCTGGTAGTCCAGGAGTTTCTCGCGGACGTCGGCCGCGTCGACCACGCTGTCTGGCGAGGCTTTCAGCAGGAGTTCGCAGATGTACTGGATCCGGGCGGTCGCGGTAGGGAGTCCGGAAACGATGGCGAGATGGTCGGGCTGACCCGGAAGCTCATCCAGGCTGCGCAGCCATTGACGGCGCGCGATCTTGTCCTCTGTGCTGGCGTCCGGGCTCGTGGGGTGGCTTGCGGTTGAGGTCTCGGCCAGAGTCACCGGCCACCGCCATTGCCAGCGGGCTGGCGTATCGGCGAAGACCCAACCACGGATCCGGGCGGCCAGGTTCCAGCGCCGAGTGCTCTTACGGCGGCGGCGGATTTCATGGACTGGCTCCTTCGTCCGGGTCGAGCGGACCTTGGATGGGGGCCCCGTACGGGAGGGAACTCGATCCGGGACATGGCGCACCGATCCCGTCCGAGGCGGTTGGGGCGAACGACTGTTCTCCACGTCAGCAAGCTAGGGCAGACCGGACCTAATAAACAACTCAATTGCTTGTTTATTTTGCTAAACAAGCGGATGTAGTCCGGTCTGGGCATCAGCTGACCTGCCCAAGTCGACGGCGGTGCAGAATCTCGGCGGTGCGCGGAGGGAGGTCCTCCTCGACCTCGGCGTCATGGGCTTGCAGGAGCCGGGTGACCCAGCTGTCGGCCTCGGCCCGCAGGCCGAGCTGGTCGCAGGCTGCTACGAGATCCAGGAGGGCGATGTCGCTGTTGTGGTCGGCCTTCAGTGCGGTCTGAGCTGCGCGGATGGCATCCGCGGGGCGGTTGGCGGAGATGTGGGCGGTAGCGACGAGGTGCGCGGTGTCGATGATCATCGCGGAGAATTCGTGGTCGAGCGGGATATCGCTCAGCCACGAGTAGCCTCCCGGACGCCGGTGCTCGAACGGGACCCCAGTCACCAAGGTGAGGGCGCGCTCAAGGTCCGAGAGCCCTGGGGCGCCGCGGGCCACGCCGCGGAGCCTGAGCCGTCGGAAGAGTTCGGCATCGCTCAGCAGCCCGTGCACCCGGTACAGGCCGGGGCCACCGGCGACGGCCGGCGTGGCGTGGGGCAGGAACAGCTCGCCGTCCTGGTCGCGGCCGAGCCAGCCACGGAGCAGGTAGAGCGCGTTGCGCAGCCGGGAGGTGGACGAGCCGAGATCGTGCGGCCAGAGGTCGGTTTCCATCTGCTCGCCGGTGACGCCCCGGGGGTGCGCGGTCAGGTAGCAGAGGACTTCGGTGTGCCAGGCGACGCGCTTGGCTAGTGGCTGGCCGCTGGCTCGTACCTGAATCGGGCCAAGGATCGCCAGCCGGGGCCGCAGGGTGCTTCCGTGCCAAGCCTCCAGATCGGCGTCCAAGTCGGGGTCGGCGTTCTCGACCCTTTGCCTGGCCGGAGCCGCAACGGATGGGGAAAGCCTCTGGATGTCGCCGGCGGTGGTTGCGGTCACAGCGAGCAGCTCAGGGCTGGCAGGCAGAACAACCGTTCTGACCTCAGGGTCTGCTGCCGCCGGCCCCGGGCCGGGCGGTCCTGGACTGAATGGCTCTTCAGAGGGCTCGGACTCGGGTCGAGATGTAGCGGGCAGGAAGGGCACGAGTCCGCCGCCAGCTGCGGTGTCCCCTTCTGGGGCAGGCGAAGCCGCAGCTTGAGCATCGGCGTCGAGAAACGTTCCCCTCACGGACTCCTCGAAGCTCGACCCGCCGCTCAGGTCCGGGATGAACGGTTCTGCTGCTTCGGCATCGTCGTGCGAGCCGGATACCCGCTCCGATTGCGGCGTAGCGTGCTCATCCGGGCTGGCCGCAGTCGGCAGATCCTGCAGATCGGGGAACGGTTGCAGTCCCAGGCTGGTGGGGTCCTGTGCGGCCTGGGTGGGAATGATCTGTAGGGGGATGCGGTGGCCCAGAGCGTCGGTGACGGTATGCAGTCCAGGTCGCAGACCTCCCGAGACGTCGGAGATGAGGTCCCAGGGTTGGTCACCTCTGCTGTCCGGCATCGGGACGTCGTCCAGGCGATCGGTGCTGGCCAGCAGTTCGCCGATGCGAGCGGCTTCGATGTCGCTGAGGTGGTGGGCCTGAGCAGTGATGCCGAGAGCCGGAATGCTCAGACGGCCGGCGGAGTCCACGTGCAACCACCAGTCGCTGCTGTGCTCGTGGAGGTCAGCGGCGTGTTCGGGCGCGTCGTCGCCGACGAGAACCAGGGAGATGCCGGTCCGGCGTCGCTGCTTCAAAGCGTGGATGAGGGCGTGAACGGTCGGTGGCCATAAAGGGGCCGCTCCCGGGAGAGCTGGGCTGAGGGGCGTCAGCATGGCGATCTGTGGCATCCAGGCATCGCCGTTGCGCTCGTCCTGCCGGCCGTTCAAGGAGTTGCTGAGGCCAAGCTCGTCCAGGACATCGGTGTGCTCTCGCAGATCGCGATGAAGCTCAGTGACGGCCGTTGACGGGTCTGGAATGTGTTGCAGTCGATCAGGATTGATGCTGACGACCCCGCTACCGATCCCCGAGATGCTGGCTCGAAGCTGTTCGGACCACGTGTTGTTCGCCAGTTCCGCGGCCATGAACCGGGCCAGCCCCGTCGCGGCCTCCGGGTCGCCGATCAGGTGGGTCACGGCGGCGTGCTCCAGGTCCACCAGGACGTATTGGCCCTCCTCATGTCCTACCCCCACCAGCGCGGGGAATGGAGGCGCGGTGGATCTAGCTCGAAGGCCTGCGTCTGGTTCACGGAGGGGTCCGGGTTCAGCAGGATCCTGGAGATGTTGGTCAAGGTGGGTGCGGTGCAGTCGCCAGCGATGGGTGCCAGGGTCGGTCTGCCAGGGCAGCGGTGGCTGCGGCGCGGCTGGCGGGGATGTGGCCTCGGGTGCTGCTTCGGCTGCGGAGGGATGGCTCGGGGCGATGAGCAGTTCCAGAGTGCTGTCCGTGATAGTTGCGGCCAGCAGATCGGGGAGCGGTTGGGCTTGGCGTGTGAGCTGCTCGGACAGGTCCCTCAGGGCTTCGTCGATCCACTGGACATCAGGAACGTGGGGGTCACCGCCGGCCTTGAGCGCTTTCTCGGTGCTGATCAGTTCAGGTGGCGTGGCGCGGATCATCCTTCCGGGGCGGCGGTGACGCAGCTGGCGTCGTCGCTGCCGCCGTACCGCCAGGACGGTCAGACCGGCCAGGAGTCCGGCGCCTGGCGCCAACCACGTCCAGGCCGAGTCTCCTGCGTCTTCTTCCTCGATGGAACCGCTGCTCCTGGGCGTGGAATCTGGCCCTGAGCGAGTAGACGTCGGGGAGGCTGTGGTGACGGAACTCGCTGCTGACGAGGGAACTGCACCGGCAGAAGTCGGTTGATCTGCCGACCCGGAGACCGATGGTGACGCAGCGGATGTGGGCCCTTCGGAGGTTGGAGCATCCGTCGCAGCTGAAGGTGAGGGTTCGCCTGTCGGTGATGGGCTCGTCGTAGATGTCGAGGGCGTAAGCGAGCGATCGGGAGCCGGTGACGTGGCTGATGGCGATGGCTCGGCGGCTGGCTTCGAAGGGGTGTCGGGCTTGTCGGTCTCGCTGGGAACGCCCGGTAACTGATCGTCCGCTGGGGCTTCGGGAGTGGTGGGGACGCTCAGGCTCCAGCCGGGCTGGATGAGGTCGGGATCGCTGAAGGTACGTCCATCGTTCTGTCGCGTGCCCTGGTTGGCCTCCCACAGCGCCTGCCAGCTGGTACCGGTCTCGGCCGCGATCGAGGACAAGGTCTGGCCAGCTTCCACATCGACGTGGCGCTCATCGGCTGGACCTGACTCTTCTCCAGTTCCTGGAACGATGATTTCCCAGCCGACTTTGAGTAGGTCGGGGTTGTGCATCGTGGTCCCGTCGGCCTGCACAGCTCCGCGGTTGAGGGCCCAGATCTCGCGCCAGCGCTGCCCATCGCCCAAATGTTCCTCGGCCAGATCCCAGAGTGTTTGAGAACCGCGATCCGTGATGGTGACCGAAAACTGCGGTTCCTTCTGGCGTATCGAGTCCTGGGAACCGCCTGCCTGATGTCCCTTGGCCGTAACGTGCAGATCCGAAAGCGGCTGTGGGGTGAATGTTTGGCTGATGGGTGCGCTAGCCGAGACGGGGGCAGCCTGGGCGGCCAGAGGGCCGCTCAAGGGGGCGGCCAGAATGAGCGCTCCGACCAAGGCGCGGGCCAGTCGCTGCTGTCCGCCCAGGACACCAGGAACGCGGGTGGGCATGGGTACTCGGATCAAGACGGAGACCAGGTCAACGACGATGGCCAACGCGATCTGCGCCCAGGCCACCCAGGTAATGCATTGCAGGACAGCAATGATGGCGGTATCTGAAACGTCCCCGACCCGTAGCGCTTGGAGCCCTTCGACCGGGGAACCGGTGAGCGATAGCCCCCAGGGAACCCCGATCACAAGAGTGAGCAGAGCGCCCACTGCGGCCAGTCGCACCACCCAGCGCAGGGGCAGGCTGCGCTGCCGTTGAGCAGTCGGGGGCATATGGCCCCCATGAGCGGGCTCGGCACGAGAGGCTCGGCGGGAGCGGGGGCCGGTCATCGGGTGCCCTCCGTGGTGCCGTGCAGGATCAGGGCTGTGGCGGTTGACGTTCCGTCGACGTCGCGGATTCCTACGATCAACAGAATGGCGGTGCGGGCCGGAACGGTTGCGGTGACGGTGACCTCACGGGCGCCCACGTTCACGGTGCCGCTGGCGCCGGCGACGTCTAAGAAGTCCTGGGCTGCCCGGATTGCTGCGGAAGGGTTGACCCGGACCTGAGACGGCGTGCCCTGCCGGAGCGAAGTGTCGGAAAGCTGGCCGGCCGCTGCTCGGGCGGCCTGACCGGCCAGGTCGTGTGCCTGACTCTGGGCGTGCATCGCCCGGGACCCGTCGACCACGAGGCCGGCCAAGGCGATCAGGGCCACCATGCACACGGCCAAGGTGATAGCGACGGCTCCAGCGTCACGGCGAGACTCATCGACGGTTGATGAGATCGGCTTCGGGCGGGCGGTCATGGCGTGCCGATCTGGCGCAGTGGGTCGACTGGCGCCCGTGACGTCGCCGTCAAGTTCAGGCGACCAGGTAGGCCCGTCATGCTCAGCTGGCTGAGGTTGCTGTGACAGGTCACGGTGACCTCGACCTGACCACCAGCGACGAACTGCGTGGTGTCGACCTGAGCCTGCTCGTCGATGCAGGTCATGCCTGCGCCGGCCAGTGACGCGCTCGCGGCCGTGACGGCCTCACGTTCGGCGACGGCTGCCGTGGGAGCCAAGGAAGCCGCGCGTGCGCTGGCCGCTGCCGCATCCTGGATCAGTTGTTGTCCATGGGTGACACGGCCAAGAGCGACCACGACCAGGAGCATCACGATGACGACCGGAGCGCAGATGGCCAGTTCCAGCGCCAAGGCCCCGCGATCACCCGCGTGGGGCGAGACAGGATCAGGCACGAAAGAAGGCTGTACTCCACCGGTCCTCCACCGCGTCACCCCGGCGCCACCTCCGGGGTCGTGCAGGGTGTCACCTGGTGCGTCACCCCTGAAGCGGTCTGGCCTCTCGTCCATGTCACCCCTCTCCGGGCGGTCCAGCGCGAGCCAAGTGATGACCTGCACGGCTAGGCGGGTGAGACGAACCGCTCCACCGGCCCGGCCACGGACTGTGTGACGGTCACATTCCCCAGGACAGGAATCACGCCCAGCACATGCGCTGTGACGGTCACCTCGGCATCGATGTCAGTGCGTGTCACCGTGACGGAAGGATCGCGCAGCAGCTTGGGAGCGACATCCCGAAGGTATCGATCGGCAGCTGTGCGACCGTCATTCGTGGTGGCCTGGTAGGCGCTCGCCGCGGCCAGGCCCCGCCCGGCCGCCTCCGCGGCAGCGTGCCGGCCGTGCCACACCAGGGCCAGCTGAACGACCAGCATGATCCCCGCGAACAGGGCAGGCATAACGATGGCCATCTCGACCACGCTGTACCCGCCGTCGTCCCGACTCTTGGCCAGCGTCCACCGCGGGCAGCGTCGTCCTGGTGCACCGCCGGCATCAGGTTGTCTCTGTTGTGCTTGGCGAGCGAGCGGACGATCGTGGCGTGCGCAGCATTGACCGTGATCGACTCGTCGGCTACTGGGTTTGAACACTGTTCGCAGTGTCTCTGGCCTTCCCGACCAGGATTGCTACGATGGCGATCGCAGCCGCGGCGAACAGGCCGATGATGATTGCTGTCTGGACGATGTCGCCACGATCGTCGCCACGTTCGATGTGCTCACGTACCAGGTGCCACCTCGCCTTGAGGTAGCTCGTCCATGCATCCATCTCGCGGAAGTCCATGTCCTTCGTTGCCTTCCATAGCAGTTGGCGATCGAGTCTGTGACTCTTCCTTACTAGTGCCATTTTTAGAGTTGCAGTACGACGGCGATGGCGGGGTAGCCGATGAAGACGATGAATCCGAAACCGATCAGCAGCTGAGCCATCGACATGGACTGATCGCGCTCACTGGCTTGGCCTTCGGCCTCGGCCAGTTCCTGGGAACGGATGGACGCGGCACGGGCGGCCAGGGTGTCGCGGACCTGTGCGCCGTCCTGGCCTACCAGCCGCAGCAGGCCGCCCAGGTCCCGCAGTTCCGCGACGCCGATCCGCTCGCCGAGATCGGCCAAGGCGGCCCATTGATCGCGGCCGGCGGTCGTGGCCTGGTAGAGGGTGTCCCGGATGAGGGCCAATGGCCATCCGGCCCCGACCCTCGCCGCGTTCGGTAGCGCCTCGGCTGGTGCGGCAGAACCGGCCATCTCCAACCGGACCAGGTCCAGGTAGGCGCCCAGCGCTCTCTTGAAGTCTCGGCGGCGGGCCTGGGCTTCGGAGCGAGCCTCGATGTCTGGGAGGAAGAAGAAGAGAACAGCGATGACCAGTGGCACGATGACGCCGGCATCGCCGGGCAGCGCCAGACCCAAGCGAGAGAATCCCACCAGGACCGCGGCCGACAACAGCAGGCCGGCGGCGAACGCGACGAGCTTGCGGCCCATGACCGCATCGATGTCACGGCCGGTCAGAGCGATGTCCTGTCTCAAGGTCGTGAACCGAACTCCACGAGCATTCAGGGCAAGGGTGAGCCTCTTGCCCAGACGCTCCTGCCAGGACGTCTGGCGCTCGATTCCGTCGAGATCGGGCAGGCCGAGCGTTCGCTGGTGCCGCGCGTCGTAACGTCCCAGCACGACAACAGCGCTGGGGCGTGGTCTCGCGACGACCCAGACCAGCGTCCAGATGAGCGCGCCGAGAATCGCCCCGATCGAGGCCAACCCGATCACGATCCGCGCCGATCGTCCGGAGCACGCGATGGGCCTGGCGGTGTTGTGGTGCCGCTGCCGATGAGGCGGAGCGCTTCGGTGCGTGGAGAACGGGTCAGGGTGGCGACCAAGCGGATTTCCTCGTCGCTGGGTTGCGTTCCTGGGGTCGCAAGGAAGCGCGCGGTGTCCGGCGTCATCGCCAGCCGACGCATCCAGGCGAACCCGGCGCCGAACATCCCGAGGACGACCACGAGAACGATCTGCCCGGTGACGGAGGCGTACGGTTCGACATACTCACGGGAGAAAACGGCCAGGTAGCCGGCGAACGCAATGGTGATGGCGACCATGATCTGCACGCCACGTCGTAACCCTGCACGTCCCTGCGAGATCCTGGTGCGAGTGGACAGTTCCTGCCGCGCGGACTCGGCAAGACCTGACAGCACGCCGGCCAACTGGTCGCCCCGGCGACGGGTGTTCAAGATCAATGCCGCGATCACCAGGTCGGCGCTGGGATCGTTCAAATCGTTGGCCAGGCCCTGCAAGGCACGGTCCATGGGCATGTGGCTGTGCAACTGCCCAGCCAATCGGGTCAGTGGCGCCTGCATCAGCGGCGGCGCAGTCCGCGTGGAGGCAGGTATCACCCGCTCCAAACTCGCGTGCGCGGCGACGGTGTCGCGCAGGGACTCCGTCCACAGCACCAGCGCCTCAAGCCGGTTGATGGCCGCTTGCTCAGCTCTGGACCCACCGAACAAGCTCTGCCAGGAGACCACGAGCGCAGCGATTCCCACGGCGGCGACGGGCCAGCGAGTGATCAACAAGGTTCCGGCCCCGGCCACCACGGCTGCCACACCTCGTGCGGAGGCCTGCGGCGTACGGGCCTGGCTCATCAACCGTGCCAGACGCCCTGGAGGACGAGTCGGATCAGCCGTTGCTCCACGCAGCCCAAAGAACACCAGCAGTAAGCCAGCGCCCAGGCCGGCACCCATGAGCCCGCCGACTACAGCGGCAGGCACCGTCAGACCCAAGACTTGCACGACGGTCACGAGTGTCGTCCCGTACCGTCTACACGATCCGTCCAATGGTTGAAACCATTGGTCCGGCTGGACGAATCGTACGAACTGAGGTGCTCGTCGCTTTCGTACGTCGCTCCTGGGTAGGAGGATCGTCCCGCAGGAGGAAAGGGCATGGCCGTCGGCATCGTGTCGAGACGAGGAACGATCTGCTGCCAGCCAGCCCTTGGACCGGCATTCGCGGTGTTCCATTGAACGTCGTCGTAGCCGACGGTTGCCAGCGAACTGGCTCGCATGATCGGTACTTCGGGGTCGCGTACCGCAGTCCCGTCGGGCGCTGCATCGAAGAGTCGGCTGCGGGTGACGTGTCCGTCATTGGTGCCGGTGACCTCGACAATTTCCGTTACCCGGCGCTGGCGTCCGACCTTGCGGATGAACACCACGAAGTCGACTGCGCCTCCGACCAGTTGGTGGGTGACGTTCACCGGGAGGCCCCCGTGCTGGGCCGCGTAGACGGCGAGCCGATCGAAAACATCGATGGCAGAACGTGCATGGATCGTGGAAAGGGAGCCGTCATTGCCCTGGCTCATCGCTGAGAGCATGTCGACGACTTCGGGGCCCATCACCTCTCCGACGATCACTCGGCTCGGGTTCATCCGTCGAGTACGCCGCACGAGGGCGCCGATCCCTAGGCCCCCTGAACCATCGGCGGCAGGCAGAACTTCCTCCAGCTCAGCAACATTGGGGTGCAGGTGCCGATAGCGGCCTATCTCCAGTTCCAAGGCGCGCTCGACGGTGACCAGTCGCTCGCTGGCAGGAATGCAGTGGATCAGGGCGCGTAGCAGGGTGGTCTTTCCTGCGTCGGTGGCGCCGGCCACGATGATGTTCGCTCTGCTCTGGACGGCTGCCTTCAGGAACGCTGCGGCTTGCGGTGTGAGCGTCCCCAAATTGGTCAGGGTGGAAGCACCCCTGGTGATGCCGGAGCCGGCGGGCGGCTCGTCGAGGAAGATCTGCGGGTATCGATTGCGGCGGATCGAGACCAGCGGACGTTCGGTAGCTCCCATCAGCGCTGACAAGCGGGATCCGTCCGGCAGACGCAGGTCGAGCTCAGGGTTGGCCAGGTCGAATGGTCTGGCGTTCACGCCGGCGTGCGATCCCAGCGTTCGCACAGCAGCGATGAGTTCATCGTCGCTCGCAGCGATCGGTCCGACCTGGCGGGTGCCCCGGGCATCGGCGTACGTGACGAACGTCTGGTCGCCGTTGATGTCGATGTTCTCGACCAGCGGATCATCCAAGAGCGACTGCAGTTGCCCAGCTCCCCAGATCGCGGCATCCACGGCAGCCATCAACGCTGCATCGTGCTCGGCGTCGCCTGGAGCACGGCCGGCGGAGATCTCCTCGGCCGCATGCTGCTGAATAGCTTTACGTGTCAGCGACAACGACAACTGCCGCTGATCCTGGGCATTCAGTTCAGGCTCCCCGCGAGCGGCACGTTGCTGCCGCTGGCGCGTCAGAGCATCCGCGACCTGTTCCTGGAGGTGCAGCACCAGCGCGTGATCCGGGCGGCCCTCGTTCCACGGGACTTCAGCCATCGCCACGACCACCCCGCAATCGGGCTCCTATCGCTTGTCGCCCCAGAGCACCGCCCAAGGGCCGCAACAGTTCCCCACGAGCCACACGGGAGGCCACGCTCGGCCAGCCGGCCATCACGTTCTCGCCGATCTCGGCGGTGGACCTCCACAACGAGCTACGCCTGAGCCGACCGGTCACCTCACCTTCCCGCAGCCGATCCGCGGCAGGGACGTCCACGGCCACCGCGCCTACCGTGGTGACGGGCAGTCCCCGGGCCCCCAGCACGGCGCGTACATCCTGGGAGGGGTCGCCCCCGCCGGGGTAAGCCAACACCGCAGCCGCAACTGGCGTCCGCTCATGCCCTTCACCGAGCGCTCCGCTCAGCTGCGTGACCCGCTCCCGCAGGTGATGTAGGCCTTCAACCGTGGGCCAGGACAGCACGATCACCGCCTCGGCTGACTGCGCCAACGACCAGGCAGCATGTCCCGGCTGTAACCGTCCCAGATCTGCCACCACCAGGTCGGGCGCGAGCGCTAGCTGCCCCGCGATGGCCGGCCAAAGGCCCACCATCGGCATGAACTCCTCGGCTTGAGTAGGTGCGCTCACCACCGACACACCCAACGACGACTGCTGCGCGTAGGCCCCTATCCCACCCGGCAGCCCGGAACGCACCGGGCCCGGTAACGGCACCCCCGACATCAGCCCAGCCACCGAGGCGGAAGCAGGCACGCCACCGGCCCGGGATGCAGCGGCGAGATCGATCAGACCAGGGCGATCATCGAGGAAATCCTGACGAGAACCCGCAGGGTGCAACCGGAACCGCAGATCACCGCCCGAAGGATCCGCCTCCAGCACCGTGGCCTGCCAGTGCAGGGACAAAAGGAGCGCCAACGTCGTAACCCCGGGCGAACCGCCGTCCGAACACACCGCCACGATCACGACGGCGCCTTGATCCGGACGACAGCGATCTGCCCAGCTCCGCTGGCCGAGGCCACCGCCCCACCGACGTTCCGTGGCACGGTCAACGTCAGCAGACTTCCGCCATTGCTCTGTGGATCCGGATTGGCCGCCGTCACCGTTGCTGCCTGCACCAGCAGCTGCGTGCTGCCCTCACCCGAGCCGTCAGCAAGCCGGTACACCTCCACCGTGTCGCCCGGCACCAGACCATCCGCCGGCATCTGTGCACCGGACACGGCCACGCCGACCTGAGACTGGTCAGCCGTCAGTCCGGTGCTGCCGTCGCTGATCATTTCCCGCTGGAGCAACGTCCCCGGGAGTAACGTCACCGCCGCCGTCTGGCCGAGCACACTCTCCAGGTTGCCTGCACCAACCGCAGTGAGGTCGCCAGCAACTGCCACAGTGGACAGGTCATCACGGGTCAGTGGCTGCCCGACCGCCACCTGCCGCACCACTTGAACCACATCGACCTTCGCGCCTGCCTGCTGATAGAGCCAGGCACCCGAAAACGCCAGCCCAAGAATCAGAAAGAGGCCGAGAGCGGCGAATCCCGGGCGGAACTGCCTCGTCGGCAACGACAGCTGCCCCGATGCAGTGCTCACTGGTGGTCGGGTCCGGAACGCCGAACTCGTCATCTCCAACCAGCTCCCGCTTCGTCCACTACTCGATCACCGTCTCGATTTGCAGTACGGCCATGGCATCGCCGACCGCCGTCGTCATCGCGGTCGGAAGATCCGCTCCCGTTCCACCGGAGCCCTGCCAAGAAGCAGACCAAACGATGGTCACCTCTGGCGTCACCCCCTCAGCGACCTGCGAGTACACGTACGTGCAAGCGTCCGCAGGGACGTCGACCTCAGCCAGGGACTGATCGCTGGTCGAGCTGGACTCCGGGTGCGGTACCCCGGGACCGTCGCACTGCGTCGGTTCCCCGCCGTCCCCGCCATCCACGAGCAAGCGCTCCGGGGTCACAGAGACGGTTGCCCAGACGGAACCAAGTCGAGCCGTTTCCTCAAGCGGCGTCCATGAGGTCGTCACCCAAAACCATGTCGGAATGCTGATCCAGGTGTAGGGAGTTCCCCGCCACTCCGCCGTCTCCGGGGGCGAGCGGTGGAACTGCGGCTTCGGAACCTGGAGCCGGGCCAACGCCTCCTGAGCCAGCTGCTCGGGAGTCACTGTCGGTGCCTCGGGTGGGGTCTCTTCTTCAGTCGCTGCCCAGTACAGCGTGGTGACTAGACCCACGAAGCCCTCGTCCACGTGCCGGCAGGTCTGGAGCATGATCACACCGTCGTCGTTTCCCTCCCAGACAGCGTCGCTCTTCGCCGGCTGAGGGTTCGCCCGTTCCACGGTGCAGTTCAACCGCGGATCGACGGGAATCGCATCTATTTCTGGTTCTGAGTCGGCTGCTGGAGAACCGATCCGATCGACCCCTTGGCTCGAAGTGCCTTCCCCACCTGATTTTCCCACAGCGCTATCGCCCGTGGATCCATCCCGAGTGATCGTGGTGTCGTACGCGCCGATGGAGGGGTCGCCAATCACGCTGATGCTTTCATCCCCGCCAGGGGTGGTCCCTGCTAGCGCTGGAGCGGCTAGGCCGACAAGCAGCACCGGCATGATCGCCAAGGACCAGAAGCGTCTTGCTGCGGGGAACACGCCATCTGTCCTGTGTCCTGACGGAGTCAGCTTCATGGCGTACACGTGCTCGACCTATCCGCCGACTGCTCGGAAGCTCCCCAGCGGCCTTGGTATTCGATCATCGTGACAGTTATCCGGTAGGGAGGAGGCGGCGTAGCCGTTGCTCCTGCTTCTGGAAACCGAGTCCCATCTTCGGCAACGGGATGCCAGTCACCACCGATTGCGCAATCCGATATCACCACGGTTGGCCATGATTCGGCCTCCAGGTCGACGCTTTCGACCCGTGGGTGCCCCTGGTGTTGCGTCCCCTCGTAGTGAGCACCCTGGGCGGCCAAATCGGCAACATAGGCAACCATCTGAGCCTGCAGGGGATCCCACGACCACTGAGTGACATCAGCATCAGCTGGGGCCTTTTCGCCCTCAGCAGTCGGGTTCGCCTGGGCAGCGGCCAGTGACTGCTGGAAGGCCTGGTAAGCGGCGAGCGCTTCCTCGGCGCCCGCCGGCACCGTGGTCGTTGGCGATGGGGTGGCCGGCGGCGGCGTGATGGGATCCGTCGCTTCGTCCTCCTGGCCCGAGCACCCGGCAAGCAGGGCTGAGGCCAGGGTGGCCATTGCTAGGCAGACTGCAATCCGGTTCAAGTCGCGACCCCTCGCTGATGCATGCTCGCTGCACTCAGTGCCCGAGCGTTGTCCCGCCATCACTTCGTGTCAACGCAAGGATGGCCTAAATCCGCCATTGGTCGGATATGTGGCTTAGATTACGTTTCAACCTGGGTTAAGACATCGTTGGCACGAGGCGGGCCCAGCATCGTTCTGTGCGACCGCGTGCGGGAGGGGCGCGGATTCCCCAGCTGAGCCGGGACCCTCTGGGGCCGCCCGGTCGGTGACGCGGAGTTGGCCCGTCAGTACGCGCGGCTCTTGCGATGCTTTATGAAGGACATAAATAACAGTTAAGCAAGCATCAATTTGGGTGCGATCGGCTCGCTTCTATCTGCGCATTTGGCAGCCTCGCCTTTGGGGGGCGATGTGCCGGTCGATCGAGGAAGGCCGGAGAACGCTTGCGTGCAGCGCGCACACCGACTTCCAACTCTGGGAGTGGGGGTGGCCGTACTCGGTGCTGGACGCGTGCTGGCGGACTCTCCCGGCGCAGCGGTCGACCCTACGTACTTGGGGCGGTGGCGCCCCAGTGGCATCTGACTCGGATTTCGCTCCTTGGCGGGACGCTGCCGGCGCTCGCATTCCCGGCATGAGCGCTAGCTGCGGATGATTGTTTCGAGCAGACCTTGCGGCGAAATCTCTTTCTAAGTGTCGCTTTCCGGCAGTCGAACGGCTCGAATCCGCAGGAAGTCGCCGGCTCTCGTCAGGGTCTTCATCGTGAAGCCTGCCGGAAAGGATGCCAGAGCGGTCTCCATGAAGGCAGTGCTAGAGGGAGCCACGACGGGTAAGTACAGAACCATTTCATCCAGCAAGTTCGCATTCATGAACTGCTGTGCAACCTCGTGGCCAGCATCTAGCAGGGTCCGCCGGGCGCCTGCGGTGTACAACTTTTGAGCGGTGGCCCTTGGGTCCGTCAGAAGCAGAGGGGATCCGGTGAGGCGGCCGGAGAAGAGTCCTTCGAGGCCGCCATCCTCTACCGTGCCGTCTGCTCGAAGGACCACGTCCATACTTCTGCGCAGCGCCCTCAGATCAGCCATCGCTTCAGCGTCAGCCATCATGAGCTCCGGCGCAGCCAGTTGAGCCCAGCACAGTTGAGACCTTTGGGAGGCCAACGCCTTGAGCCAGGGGTCCAGGACGAGTGTGGCTTCGTCAGCAAGGCAGCCGACTTCGACGTCAAGCCCCGCTTCCTGTAGTCGTGAGGCGCCTCCCACTCCGCGTGAGGTCGGGTCAATTACCGCGATCACGACGCGCGAGATACCAGCATCGATCAGTGCTTGATGGCAGGGTGGTGTGACGCCGTGGTGGTTGCAGGGTTCGAGGGTCACGACCGCTGTGCCTCCGCTGGCCCGTTTTCCGGCAGCGGCGAGAGCGTTGACTTCTGCGTGGGCCTCACCTTTGCGACGGTGGTATCCCTGACCTGCAATGTCGCCTTCGGCATCGAGAAGTACACATCCGACCGGAGGGTTGGGACTGGTCGTGCCGAGCCCAAGCGCCGATAGGGCGATCGCCTGCCGCATGGCCGATCGTTCACGAATATCGCTCACGATGACGAGGCTGCCAGCTCAAGGAGCAGGGCGGCAACGGTCGGTTCTCGCTGATGGCGCCGCAGCTTGAACGCCACCTCCGCGGCCTCTCGTTCAGTGCGCCGGGAACCCGTGGCACGAGCAATCGTGAGTGCCTCATGCGCGGCGACGGCGGCCTGGCCTGGCTCGTCCATGAGAACGTGTGCCAGAGCCAGCCGGCTGAGGGCATGCCCACGATCACGGCGATAGACAGAAGCGAGCTCGGGCAGGACGCGCTCGTAAAGTTCGACTGCCCGCTCGGGACGATTCAAGGTCAGCCAGCAGGATGCGCGCTGGAGCTCCAGGTATGTCTCGGTGCAGTAGGACCCGTGACCGGCTCGTGCATCGCCGCCATCGTCGCTGGCCGCCCAGTCATGAGCCATTTCCAGATGCCGATTCGCTGATAGCTCGTCCCCTTGCAGCGCAAAGCCGTGTGCCGCCTGCTGAGTGATAGCGGCGCGGGTAACGGGGAGTAGACCCTTCTCGCTAGCGGCCACCAGGGCATGGGCCACGCCTTCATCAACGTTCCCCGCCGTCATGGCTTGCGAGCTGAAACGGAGCCTGGTCCAAGCCATCATGCGCCGATCATCGGCCTCCCGCGCCCATTGCCCAGCACGCAGGTTCCAGGACCGCGCCGATTCATGATCCCCCGAGTCTTCGCTCAGCCAGGAAGCCGACTCCGCGTACCGTGCACCCATCCGCAACACCTCGCTGCGCCCGCTGCTGCTCACGTCCGGCAGCACTTCTTCAACGAGATGCAACTGATCGAGAACGCCTCGTAGGGCGAACCGGGGCCCGAGGAGATTGTCAGTCTTGACGAGGAGATGCCACTGATCGCGTAGTAGGTGGACGAGATCGTCCACCTGCCCTGCGTTTATGGTTCCATGAACAGAAGAGCCGGCCCCGGAGATGATTGGAACCGGGGATCCTTCCAACCAGGGGGGTGTTATCCCAGGTTCTTCACGCTCGCTGTCAGCTGTCGTCTGACCGATCAGCATGACCTCGAACCGGCGACGAACCTCCCCATCCGCCCTACGTAGAGCGGTGTCCAGAGCGCTCTGAATCTCTGGTTGCGGAGCCCGTGTGACGCCGTGGAGTTCCCATCGAGATACGGTTCGCGTTGCCACGCCTAGATATTCGGCGAAGGATCGCACGGTAAGCCGCGAAGCTTCTCTGAACATGCGCGTCTCGCGGCCCGTCCACCGCTCAACGTGCATCGGGTTGCTCCCGTCCTGTTGGGCCAACTTCCGTCTCAGGTCACTCGGTCGCGACAGCGGCCGGTGCCTCCGGCCGCTCGCCACCCGGAGACGGTTGGCTCCTTAGAGTTCGCCGCTCAACAGTCCTTGACGAAACGCTGCCCATTCGCCGGCCGTGAACCGCAGAGGCGCCAGCCCGAGATTCTTGGAGTCACGGACTGCCACTGCACCGTCAGGTAGGTCCGTGAGTTCGACGCACTCGCCCTGACCTGCGCTGGCGGATGCCTTGCGCCAAGTCGCCTGATCGAGATCGATCTCGTACAGCGCACTCTTGTTCGTCATGATGATTCATCTTCCAGTCGGTGGATGAGCGCCAGGGAGTCGTCTGGTGCCAGGGCCGCGGCAACGATCCTCTCAAAGGCTGAGCCGAACGCTGGCCCCGCCTTCTCATCCTCGAGGTAGGAATTGCCAAGGAAGTTCTCCAGGAGAACCACATCGAGCATGGGGCCAGGGAAGCTGACAACCGAGAACGGACCGGCCAGTCCCGGGTGAGGTGTACAGGCCAGCGGCATGACCTGGATCGTGATCCCAGGAAGCTCCGCCACCTCGCGCAGGCGTCGCAGTTGATCCCGCATGGTTTCAGGGCGCATGGCGAATCGTTGATGTAGCGCGGCCTGGTTGATGACGGCCCACAACTCCAGCGGGGCACCGGGGCGTGTAAGCACGGCTTGCCGTGCCTGGCGAACCTCGACCAGGCCGTTCACTTCGTCCGCCGTGATCCCCGCATCATTGGTAGCGGTGATGACCTCGCGAGCGTAAGCGCCTGTCTGTAGTAGCCCCGGGATGAGGCCGGACCATTGCCGGATCCGACTGGCATCGGACTCCAGGGCTATGTAGTCCGCGTAAGACTGACTCATGACGCCGGAGTACGTCTGCCACCAGCCTCGCTTGCCTGCATCCCGAGCCAAGTTCTCAAGCGCTGGCAAGACGGTCTCGTCTTCGACTTCGTAGACGTCAAGGAGTCGCTTCACGTCCGGGGCCCTGATCCCGAGCGTGGCGTTCTCGATCTTCGACATCTTCGGGGCCTTCCACCCCATGCGGGCAGCGGCCTCGTCCAGGCTCAGATTCGCGCCGTTACGGAGCCTGCGAAGAGTTGCTCCTAATCGCCGACGACGCACTGTCGGTGGCAACGGAGAGTTGGGCACCAGATCATCATCACACACTAAGGGTGCAAGAACCCACAAAAAGCGCCTTGAGCAAATTTAGGTGGAAAGGTTGCACTTGGCATTCGTGCGGGTGCAAGATCGGTACATCTCGCAGCGACCTCACCGCGGACAGTGACCGCAGCGCAGGTCGGCTTCCTCAATCCAGCGCACCGTCTGATCGAGCTTGACCCGCGCGTGAAGCGGACTGCCCCCAGGTTGCAAAGCAGCAAGGGAGTCGCATGGAAGCGATCAGTACCTCTGCGTCAAGAGCCGAAATCGTCAACGCATCGATCAGTGAAGCCTCGGAGGCCCGGTGACCAGTCGCCTCTCTCGGGCCTCGCCAGCCATTCGCTGGACCGGCCGCGCTGTGCTCGTCGAAGTTGCTGTCGATGGCGGTACTCAGATTATTGAACTCGTTGCCCGCCGAGACGACATCACGTTGTGGCAGGGGGAGCACCGAACCCTGGCCATCATGGATCGAGATCGGTTCCGTTACTGGCTATCTCGATCTGCAGAAGGTCCTCGAGGGGCGTCTCCAGGGCATGGCTCGGGCGTCCATCTGGAGAGGGCCTCGCCGCGTCATGCAGTGGCCGCTGAGGTCGGCACGCTCCTTCCGTCCAAGGGGATCGCACACACCTCAGACATGGTCGTCGACGACATCGTGTGGAGCCGGCGATCAAACGGGGCGCTCACCCTGACGGTGGACGCGCTCATGCCCTACCATCTCGGACCGGAGTTGAGCGCATGGCTGACAGATCTGATGTGACGGCACCGGAATCGATTTCTCTTGCATCAGAGGGAAATTCGCCGAACTTCGGCCAGTTCGCCATGGTCGAACTGCCGGAGCCCGTGGTCGTCACTACATGGAGTGGCATGGAGGCAGCGGCCCTGCGCCAGGCGCTGCGCCTTAGCCTCATCCGCTTTGCTGAGCACCTTGGTATCTCCGTTCGGAGCGCTTCCAAGTGGGAGGCGCAAGGGCGGTCCGCCATCATCAGCCTCGAATGCCAAGGGATCCTCGACACGGCCCTGGACCGCGCTACCAGCAAGCAGCGGGCACGGTTCGTTGGTTTGATCCGCGGGAAGGGGGACATCTACATCTTGGCCCAGACTCGCGTCTGATGGCCTCTGTGAAGTGCTCGTTCAGCTCGTCCCGCTGGGACACGTTGCGGCGGCTGGGGCGGACGGACAGTCTCAGGGTCCACAAAAGGTCCACAAGGGTTCCAAGGTAGTGCGTTTACGGAAAGTCCTATCAAGCCAATGCTTGTTGCACTGTCCAGGAATGCAGAGCGGGCGCCGACTCTCCGGTCCTTCCACTGCACGGCCCTCGACCGCCACGGGGGCGGCCGAGGGCCCTACCCAGAGCGGATAAGGAGATGATGTGAGGATCCCTTCAGGGCATCAGGCCGCTCCTCCAAGCGAGTTCGGCATCCAGGTCTTTCACCAGCCGGCGGGTTGGACCTTCGTTCGGACCTCAAGGTATCCGGAAGGCCCTTACCTGGAGTTCTCCTTCGGAGATTGGTCCGCGTTTGTACGTAGCGTCAAGGACACCAACCTCTGCGCGCACAGCGCTGTGGCGGTCGAATGTCACTCGGACGGGGTCGTGCTGATGTCGGATCGCAATCGACCGCATCGGCCTGCTCTAGTTCTCAATTCTCGGGAGTGGGACGACTTCATCGGCGATGTCGCGAACGGACGACACGACCGCGACGATCTCGAACCTCGGAGCGGCGACGACGTCACTCCGTCTAGTTCGACTGCCAAGAATATGGTCTCGGCCTGACGAGGTCGTCAGTTGTGGTCAGCGGGCGTACTTTCACGGAGTCAGGTTGGCGCTCACATCTAGACCGCCCTGCTGTCAGTACGTCCAGTTCATCTATGGGAGTTTTCTATGGAGGCTGTTGTTCAAAGCCGACTTTTGAACGCGGACGGCGACCTTGCGATTGTTCGCTGGAAACGTCGGCGCGGCACGGTGCGCGTTGTGTACCTGAACAGCCAGGTAGCGTCGATTCAGGCCAATTCGCTGGCCGCCCACCTCGCCACATTCCAGGGCGCGGAGTTGAGCAGCAAGGTCTGGGGTGACGTCATCATCACCTGTGGCCACAGCAAGGTGGTGGTCTCCCTGCGGCGGGAGATCAATTCTCAGGAACTGGTCGACCAGGGCAGGAAGGATCTTGCTGCACTGGCTGCCAGGCCCTAGGCGTCGTTGGGTAGCAGCTGTCGCAGAAGCGCGCAGCTCGGCTGCCTCGTATGAGATTGGCGAAAATCGCTGCAAGGAAGATTGATTCATTACGGGCGGCTCATTCAGATGCCGTGCGGTCAGACTTTGTGAACGGAGGTTCGCATGTCGTACGTGATCACGAAGGCCTTCAGGTTCGAGGCCGCTCATCATCTGAACGCGATGCCGGAGGGCCATCAGTGCGCGCAGACGCACGGTCATTCCTACACGGCGTCCATCACGCTGGAAGCCGACTCCCTTGATGGACGCGGCATGGTCACGGATTTTGGGGAACTGGCCCCGGTCGGCGACTACATCCGCCGCGTTCTGGACCACAGCTACCTCAACACCATCCGCTCCAGCGAAAACCCGGGATACGACCGGGGCCGCGACGTGGCTCTGGAGGCTGCTCAAGGGTCCGAAGAGCTGGTCCTGACTCAGCCGACGAGTGAGTTGCTGGCGGAGCATCTTTTCCGTGTCTCGCAGGAGCTGCTGCCGGCCGACGTCGCGGAACTGGTGACCCAGGTCAAGGTATCCGAGACCGCAACGAGCCACGCGATCTTCCGCCCCGCCGGCAGAGTCTCCACCGCCCAGGTCGCCTGATGGGGCTCGTCACCTCGCCGGTCGCAATCGGACAGGCCGAGACCACGAGAACCCCGGAGACAGCCACGTCCGCCGTCCCCAACGAGAGCGGACCTCCCCAGGCGTCGCCCGAGGTCCGGCTGATCACCGCGGAGTGCTTCGGGGTCGCCACGCCGACGTTCCAGGGAGAGGGGCCCAGCACCGGGCATCCAGCGCTGTTCATCCGCCTGTCCCGGTGCAACCTGACCTGTGCACGGTGCGACACCAAGTACACCTGGGACTGGAGCCAGTTCGATCCGCGCGAGCAGTCGCAGAAGCGGTCCGTGGCCGACCTGGCGGCCTGGGCGGCCTCATCGGCGGTCGATCTGGTCGTGATCACGGGCGGGGAGCCCCTGCTCCAGCAGCGTGGCCTCGCGGTCCTCGTTCCCGCGCTGCTTGCGGCCGGCAAGCGGGTGGAGTTCGAGACGAACGGCACCATCGCGCCCGACCCGGCGCTGCTGATCGACGGTGTCCGGTTCAACGTCTCCCCGAAGCTCGCCAGTTTCGGGGTGCTGGAGAGCCGGAGCATCGTGCCCTCGGCCCTGGAAGCCTTCGCCGAATCCGGACGGGCGGTGTTCAAGTTCGTCGCGGCCGCCGTCAGTGACCTCGAGCGGGTCGCCGAGCTGGCCGAGGCCCACCGGCTGGCACCGGTGTGGGTGATGCCGGAGGGCACCACGGCCGAGGCGATCACCGCGACGACCAGGGTCCTGGCCGACGCCGTCGCGGCCCGGGGCTGGCACCTCACGACCAGGCTGCACGTGCTGGCCTTCGCCGACGCACGAGGCCGCTGACCCAGCACCCCCTGAGCGCTCGCCCCGGTCCCGTCCCGCGCGAGCTCCTTCCTGCCTGCAATCACGTTCCGCAAGCGAGAGGACCCCCACATGACGACTTCCTCTGTCACCAACCTGGCCGCCCCCGGCAGAACTGAGCCCGAGGGCGATCCCGTGGACGGCCAGCTCGTACCGGCCATCACCCCGGGCGCGGACCAGAGCCCGCACCGCGGCGTCGATCAGGCAAGGATCACCGATCTGATCGGCGAACTGCTGATCGCCCTGGGGGAGGACCCCACCCGGGAAGGGCTGACCGGCACCCCCGGGCGCGTCGCGTCCTGGTGGAGCGCCTTCATGCGCCCGGACGGCTCCTCTGTAGCAACGTGTTTCACCGAGTCGCGGGCCAGCGGCCAGTTGGTCGTGGTGGGCGGAATGAGCGTCTGGTCGTTGTGCGAGCACCACCTGCTGCCCATGCACCTGCAGGTCAGCATCGGTTACGTGCCCAGCGGGACCATCGTGGGCCTCTCGAAATTCGGCCGCATCGCGCAGCGGCACGCCGGGCAGCTTCAGGTCCAGGAACGCTTCCAGCGGCAGGTCGCCGACGAGGTCGCCCAGGTGCTCGGCCACCAGGACATCGCGGTCACGGTCTGCGGGACACACCTGTGCATGAGCATGCGGGGCGTGCGGATGGAAGACGCCCGCACCCGGACCCTTCAGGCGCACGGCCGGTTCAGCACCGACCCCGTGCTCTCCCAGCAGTTCCTCGCCCTCACCTGACGCTCACCCGTCCTACCGGGTCCTGCTCGTCCGTTCACGCCGGCCGATCCGGCGCATCAAGAGAGAGGGGTAGCGCGTGGACATCGCCGCCGGCCTCCACACCACCGGCCCGGAACCCGACACCGGCGCCACCGCGCAACGGCCCGTGGAGCGCGTGTTCGAGCACCGGCGCATCTGGCGCCTGAGCCCGCAGGCCTTCGCGGCCGCGGGTGAACTCATCGCCGCGCGCGAGCCGAAACCCGACGTGATCATCGGGATCGCCCGAGGCGGAGTACCCCTGGCCCAGTTGCTCGCCGATCGCTACAGCGTGCCGGCCCTGCCGGTGACGGCCCGGCACAACCACAGCGACGACACCTACGTGCCGGCGACCGGGCAGGTCGAGCTGCCCGCCGAACCCGCCCCCGCGCTGACGGCCTACCAGGGTGCCCGCATCCTGCTCGTCGACGACATCTGCGGCACCGGCGCCACCTACCAGGCGGCTCTTCCCTGGCTGTACACCCACCTGAGCCCCGCCGTCGTACGGACCGCCGCGCTGTGCCGTAGCAGGGCCTCCGCGTTCACCCCGGACATCTGGGTCTGGAACACGCTGGACTGGGTCGTCTTTCCCTGGAACGACGCGACCCCGACCACGCAAGACCTGATCGTCCCCTGCGAGGCCCAGACCCACCCCGGCCCCTCCCAAGAGCCGGAAGCCGTCGCTCTGCCGACGAACTGGCCGCCCGCTGACACAGCCGGTGACCCCGGCCCCAGCAGCTGATGGCCGTAGCAACGGCGAAACCTCCTCAGTACCGCTCACCAGAACGTCTGTGATGAGCACCTGCTCCCGCCATCAACGACCCCACCTGGAGCACCGATGAATACTGTGCACCCGCCGGAGCAGTACCAGCCCCGACCCGGCACACCGATGATCGGCCCCTACAGCACCAACCAGATGGACGACTTCTACGCGGCTCTCGCCCGCGGGGAGGCCAAGCCGTCGGGGCTGATGAACCTCCTGCAGCACCTGATCGTCGCCGAGAACGCCGCGCCGAACGCGCGCGTGCTCGACGTGTGCTGCGGCCGCGGGCTGGCCCTGCCGCTGCTCTACCGATACGCACCGACGATCGCCGGGTACGTCGGGCTGGACATCAGCAGCGACAACCTCGACGAGGCACGCGAGCGGATCAAGGACCTGAGCGCGCAGTACGGAGACCCCTTCCCGGTCGAGCTCATCCAATGCGACGTATCCGAGCCCTGGCCCGAGCAGCCCGGCGGACCCGATCTGGCCGCGTTCGACGTCGCGCTCTACACCTCGGCGCTGGAGCACCTGCCGTTCGAGCTCGGCGCCCAGAGCCTGCGCACCACGGCCGCGGCACTGGCCCCCGGGGGAGTGCTCTACCTGTCCACCCCGGCCGCCGTCGGCCCGCACCCTCGCCCCCTGCAGTACCGCGTTCACGTCTACGAATGGTCACGCGAGGAGATCCAGCAGGTCATCAGCGACGCCGGCCTGGTCATCGAGGACGTCATAGGCCTGCTCCCGCCCGACCCTCAGGTGCTGGCCACCGATCTCAGCAACCAGTTCGGCCCGGCCGCGGCCGCCTGGTACCAGCACCTGAGCGCCCGCGTCCCGAAAGCGCTCCTGGACACCGTTTCAGCCGTCGCCGTGCCCGACACCGCCACCGAACTTCTCTACGTCTGCCGGCGCCCAGCGTGAACGGGAAACGCGTTACACCCCAGCCGGAAGAGAACTCACCCGCTCCGCCCGCCGTACCGCTGTGGGTGAGTATCGAGGGCATCAACGGCGTCGGCAAGACTAGCGCGGCGAGAGCGACCGCGGCCGCTCTCGGCCCGGGATGTCTGCTGCTGGACGAGCTGACGGACATTCACGACGACGTCCTACCCGGCCGGGTCATCACGGCCCTGAACCAGAGCGGCGACCCGTTCCTGCGTAACGGCTACCCGGTCGTGGAGACCCTGGCTCTCCTGGCGCTCCAGGTCCGCAAGGCCGAGATCCTGGCCAACGAGCCGGCCTCAGCCGAGGTGATCATCGAGGACCGCGGCGTGGACTCCGTGGCCGTGTATCAGGCTGCTGTGCTGTGCTTTCCGGAACCGCCGTCGTCGCCGGCCCCGGCACAACCGCACGACTGCGCGCCGGAATCGACCACCCGGGCCATCCTGTCCAGCATCCGCGGCTGGCGCCCGTTCCCGGACCTGACCATCCTGCTCACCGATGACCCCACCGTGTGCGGGCGTCGCTTCGCCGACCGGATCCACCGTCCGCTCTCCCCTGCCGACACCCAGCTGCTGGTCGAGATCGACCGCCTGTACCGGGCTCTGGCAGCCGACGAACCCGAGCGCTACGTCGTGCTCGACGTGACCGGCACGTCGCTCCTGGACAGCGCGGAGGCTGTCCAGGAGACCGTCCGGGCCCGACTGCAACGACGTCACCAGCACCCACAACCCGACCCGACCGACCAGACCGATCAGCCCGACCGGCCTGTTCATACTGGTCATGGGCACCCGCACGATCGCGCGGACGGGCAGGTGGCCCGTGTCTCGTGACGTGACGCTGCTGTGGGGTCTGCGCTCACCGTGCGCTTTTGCCTGTCCCCACTGCTATTTCGGCACCATCGAAGAGCACAAGATCAACCCGCCGGACCAGGCCGGCGTGCTGTCGCACCTGTCCCGCAGCGACCTTCCCGGGGACGCGATCAAGGACTTCGCCCGCACGTTGGACGGCTCACCCGTCCAACGGGTCGTCATCGCCGGCGGTGAGCCACTGGACTGGCCCGGCACGCTCGAGGTCATCTCCCTGATCAAGGACGCCGGCTGCCAGGTCGTCATCGCAACCAACGCCATCCCGCTCACCCGCCCGGGCATGGCCCAGCGCCTGGTCGAGCTGGGCGTCGACGGCGTCTCAGTCTCGCTCGACAGCGCAGACCCCACGGCCAACGACCAGATGCGTCCCTCCCGCTCGGGACGCTTCGGCTACGACGACGTCCTGCGCGGCATCCAGACCCTGCTCCAAGCCCGCACCGACCAGGCAGGCCAAGCAGACCAGCCTGACCGGGTCGGCCCGCGCGTCGGGATCTACACCGTGATCACCCGGACCCGACCTCAAGAGATCACCGAGATGGCGCGGTTGGCTGCTGACCTCGGAGTCGACTACTACGTGCCGCAGCCGATCGCCCTGGCCCCCGAGCACGCACTGTTCGATCAGATGTCGCACCGTCCCGGAGACACCGTCGACGTCCGCGAGCAGCTGGAGACGCTCTACGCCGAGCCCTCGGGGGTGGCACTGCCCGACCCCTCCTACGTCCAACGATTCCTGGACGCGGTCACGACCCAGGACAGCGGGCACGTGCCCGACTGCTTCGGCGGAGCCCGCCTGTTCTTCATCCAGCCCGACGGATCGCTCTGGGACTGCCCCTCCGACCGCCGCATCGCCGCCACCGCACCCCAGCATCGGCGCACCATCCGCGGCGGCGACGCCCGCACCCTGTTTACCGAACGGCCAGCCTGCACGAACTGCTCCGAGTTCAGCCGTGACTGCGTGAACATGTGGCCGCTGGTCCTGGACATGCCCCGGCTCCTGAGCACGGAGGCCCGGCGATGACCTCTCCCACAGCTTCCGGCGAGGCCGGCGCGCTCACCGAACTGACCGACCAACAACCCGCCGGGCACCTGCTGAGTCAGGTGGCGGCGGTTCTGGCCCAGATGCCCGATCCCAGCGGCGGAGCGGCGGCCGACCACCTGGAGCATGCCCTGGCCGAGACGTTCGAGGTCCCGCACGCTGTGGCGCTCTCCTCCGGCACCGCGGCCCTGCACGCCGCGCTGTCGGCCTGCGACGTCGGCCCTGGCGACGAGGTCCTCGTGCCCGCCCTGAGCGTCGTGATGAGCGTGGCGCCCCTGGCCGCGCTCGGTGCGGTGCCGGTCTTCGTCGACAGCGACCCCTCCACCCTCGACCTGGACTACGACGACGCGGCCAGCAAGGTCACCGCCCGCACCCGCGCGATCATGCCGGTGCACCTGTGGGGACGCATGGGCGACCCGAGCGCTCTGACCCGGTTCGCCACCGAGCACGCCCTGGCCATCGTCGAGGACGCCGCCCAGGCCGCCGGTACCGCCCGCGCCGGCCACCACGCCGGAACGGTCGGCACCGCGGGGTGCTTCAGCATGAAGGACGGCAAGATCCTCTGGAGCGGGGAAGGCGGCTTCCTGCTCACCCGTCGCCGCGAGATCGCCGATCATGCCCGAGCCTTCCGCAGCCACTGGTTACCCGCACCACCCGGCCAGGCTCCCTTCAGCCGTCTGGCCACCAACACCCGCCTCGCCGCCCCTCTGGCCGCGATCGCCCACGCCAACCTCACCCGCTTCCCGGACCTGCTCCAGCGCCGCCGCACCCAGACCCGCCACCTCCAGCAGGCCCTGGACCAGGCGCCGGGCCTGATCCCGCTGACACCCGCCCCGCAAGCTGGCGACACCGAGCGTGAACCGTGGGCAGAGCAGTGGAACGGGTTCTCCCCGCTGCTGCACATCGACCTGCCCCGGCCCCGAGCCTTCGCCGAGCATCTGGCCCGGCTCGCCGTGCCGAACTCCGCCGGCACCTTCGGGCTGGTCGCCTGCGACACCCGCCCGTTCGCGCGCACTCCGCCGGGCCGACTCTGCCGGGGCGCCGCCGAGATCCTCGAGCACACCCTCGCTGTGATCCTGACCGAGCGCGACACCGACACCACCCTCCAGCAGTACGCCGACGTTATCCGCCGGGAGGCCACCACATGGGCCCGCTGACCGCACCCACCACCGAACCCGACCGGACGGACCGGAACACGAACGCGCACGCCTGCACCCGCGGCCCCCTGATCTCGATCGAGGGCATCACCGGCGTCGGAAAGACCTACCTCACCGACCGCGCCCTCGAAACGTTCGAGGTGACAGCCGTACTTCTGGGCTCGTTCTCCCAGCGCTCAGCCACGCCACCCGACCCGGCCCTGGGAAAAGCACTGCTGCGGGCCCTGCGCGAGGCCAGCACCGGCGACCCGTTCCTGCGCGGGGGCACCCCCGCCGCCGAAGCGCTGCTGCTGATGGCCATCAAACGGCACGACCTGGACACCGTCATCCCCGAGCTGACCGCCGGACGATGCGTCATCGAAGGCCGCAGCATCGACACCACCGCCGTGTGCCAAGCCCTCCAACTGCACCCCGACGACCCGGGCGCCGCCCTGAAGACCGCCACCGCCCTGCTCCAGCTCGCCCGCAGCTACCGGCCCCTGCCCGACCTCACCATCCTGGTCACCGACGACCCCGACCAGGCCATCGCCCGCAGCCAGCAGCGTGACCAGCGCGCCTTCACCACCGAGCAGGCCACGTTCATGCACGGCGCAGGCACGCTCTTCGAGCAGCTCGCCGCCACCGACCCCACCCGCTACCAGGTCCTCGACCGGCGCACCACCGACGAACACCAGGCCGCCGACCTGATCAGCGCATGGATCCACGCCATCCCCACGCCCCTCGTCTGCCTCAGCGAATCCTGGCAACAGCACCCCGCCCCGTGCATGTTCTGCGGCACCACCACCCCGGCACCCGCCCCACCGCCAGCACACCCGGGCCAGCCATGAGCGAGCCAAACGAAACCGACCCCGCACCGGCCTGCCTGATCTGTTCAGCACCCCCGACCGGGCCGGCCGGCGACGTGCGCTCGGAAGGTGGGGACGGATTCCTCACCCGCTTCGAGGCGGTGGTGTTCGACTTCGACGGAACGCTCGCGGACACCACGCCCGCCCACGAGCAGGCGCTGCGAACAGCGCTTCAGCCCTACAACCGCGACCTCGACAGCGGCTGGTACCGCGAGCACGTCGGCCTCTCCATCCACGACCTGCTGACCCAGCTGCCCGGCCACCGCCCGTTGTCGGACATCCAGGTCAGCGGGGTCATCGCGCGCAGCCGCGCCCATCTCCTGACGTCCGTGCACCAGATCGCCCCCTTCCCCTGCGTCCTGGCGCTCCTTCGCGCCGCCCGCCGGGAGGGGCTGCCCTGCGCGGTGGCCTCAGGAGCCAGCCGCCTGCTCGTCCACCCCGGACTCAGCGCTCTGGACCTGGTGAACGAATTCGCAGCTGTCCTCTCCCGCGAAGACGTCCAGAACGGGAAACCGGCCCCCGACCTGTACCGGGAAGCAGCCCGACGTCTCGGCATCCCACCACAGCACTGCCTGGCCGTCGACGACGCCCCGGACGGCCTCGCCTCAGCTCGCACCGCCGGTCTGCCCACCATCACCGTCCTCAACGGTCACCCGGTCACAACGCCGTCAACGGCCGCCTCCGGTGACGGCAGACCTCAGCCACCGCCCGGCCGGGCGCCTCAGCGCCGCCGCCCGCCCGGTACCCGCCCCGGGCCGAACACCCGTCCAACACCGTGCCGTCCCGCACCGGCAGACAGGGGAGCATGATGCCCGTCCTGCACTCGACGAAGAACCTGACCACCCTGACGCCTCCCTCCAGCGAACACGAGGGCGTCGGCGTCTTCGAGTACACCGACCACTACACGGTTTTCCACTACGGACGCATGCCGGACTCCATCCCAGGAAAGGGCGAGGCGACCTGCCGCATGGCGGCCTTCAACCTCCAACTGCTGGAGAAGGCCGGCATCGCGACCCACTTCCGCCGGTTCATCGCCCCCAACCAGATCGAGTTCGACCTGGCCCACCTACCCAACCCCGACCCGAACGCCGATGCGCCCACCCGGCTCGACGGCGGCTACCTCGTTCCCGTGCAGGTCATCATCCGTACCGAACTCCCGCAGGGCAGCTCGGTCCACCAGCGCCTGTCCACCGGACGACTCACACCGGCCGACCTCGGCCTGCCCGAGGTACCCGCGGTCGGCGAGACCCTTGATTCGCCGATCATCGAGTACGCGACGATGCTCGAGGACGTCAACCGATTCGTGCCCGAGCGCGAGGCACAGCGGATATCCGGTCTCAACGACGACCAGTTCCAGCAGATGCGCCACACCGCCCTCAGCGCCACCGAGGTGCTCGGCGCGCACGCCCGCTCCCTCGGCCTGCGCTACTGCGACAGCAAGGCCGAATTCATCCTGACCAGCGACCAGCGCCTCTTACTCGCCGACAGCCCCGGCACCCCCGACGAGGCCCGCCTGACGTTCAACGGCGTGCACTGCGGAAAACAGGTTCTGCGCAACTGGTACGTCACCAGCGGCCACGAAGTCCCGGTCAGCCAGCTCATCGCCCAGGGCGTACCGAGGGAGCAGTGGCCACCACCTCCATCGTTGCCCCCGGAGTTCATCCCGATCATGTCCGACCTCTACCGGTCCCTGAGCCAGACCTGGACCGGCGAACACCGCTGGGCCGTCCCCGACCTGGCCACCGCCACCCAGGCCGTCGCCGACACCATCAGCCGATGACGCCACCGCCCAGACCCCCGCACAGGGGAGCAGAGTGCGCCATGCTCATGACGAGGCAGCGGCCGCGCCCCGGCACCACCTGCACGGCACCTGCACGTCAAACAGACGCCGCGAGAACGGGGGACGCATGGGGCGCCTGACCGAAGATCCCGCCTTTCTGGCAACAACGTTCGTGGTCATCGACTTCGAGGCGACCACGCCCACGGGGTACCCGGCCCAGCCCATCGAGGTCGCCGCTCTGGCCCTGCGCCACCGCGGCGGGGCCTGGACGGAAGCCGGGCGCAGCACCTCGCTCATCAGGCCCCCGGACTTCGCACCGGTAACCCCGGACGTCACCGCCCAGAACGGACTCACCCCACACCTGCTACGCGACGCCCCGCACCCGGCTCAGGCGTTCGCCACACTGGACCAGCGATTCACCCCCGGCACCCCATACCTCCTGGTGGCCCAGCATGCCGCCACCGAGGCCAACATCATCTACAACCAGCGCGAGCACTGCCCCCGGTTGGCCCGCGTCGACCTGCTCGACACCATCCCGCTGGCCAAGCTGCTTATCCCCGGACTGCCGAACTACAAGCTCGACACCCTGCTGGCCCACTTCGGCATCATGCACCCCCTCGACCGTCACCGAGCCACGGCGGATGTCGACGTCACCGCGCAGGTGTTCCGCCACCTCATCGCCCTGGCCGACGAGAACACTCGCCCCGGCGACCTCGCAAGCCTGATGAAGAGAGCCGGACGCACGGCCAGGTGCAATATTCCCGTTCAGGACGAACTGTTCGGTGCCAACCTCGAAACCGAGGACGCATAGCCGCCCGAGCACGATGCAGAGGAAGGCATGAGCGTGAGCAGCAACGCAATGCATGAAACTGTTGTCGAGGTACCGTTCTGGTTCGATCCACTGTGCCCCTGGGCCTGGATCACCTCACGATGGCTGCTGGAAGTCGAGCAGGTCCGTCCCGTGCACGCCGAATGGCGGCTAATGTCGCTGGCCTACTTGAATCTGATCCAGCGCGAAGGAAAGGGCCTGAGCCCGCAGTATCGCGCGTTCATGGAAAATGCCTGGGGCCCAGTGCGTGTGTGCGCCGCTGCCAGCCAGAAGCACGGGCCCCAAGTCCTCGGCCCGCTCTACACGGCCATCGGGCAGCGACTGCACGTCCAGCGTCGCCGTGACGATCCCACGGTGATCCCGGAAGCCCTCGAAGAAGTGGGCTTGCCGAAGACGCTGCTCGCCGCTGCTGACACCAGTGAGTTCGACCCGGCCATCATCGGCTCACATCACGAGGCTTTCGACGAAGTTGGCCTCGATGTCGGAACGCCCGTCCTGCGCATCGCTGGCCGAGCCCTGTTCGGACCGGTCATCACGCCGGCCCCGCGAGCTGAAGCGGCTGGCCGCCTTTGGGACGGCCTGGTCCTGATCGCCTCAACAGAGGGATTTTTCGAGCTAAAGACCACCCGAACCGTCAAGCCTGACTTCACCTGAACCCTGAGCCGCGGACTCCCAATGTTGGCGTCAACGCCGAAACACATTGCCTGTGCGTTGAAAATGAGACGCGAAAACTTAGCAGCAGCCGCTTTGGACCCCAAGCGATGACCCGAACTCTTTGCCCACCGATCGGTCAAAGTCTGCCGCATCCTTGATTCGCATCCCTGGAGACCTGAGTGACGAACCAGCCCCATCGTGCCCGCATCGTCCCAGCTTCCGTACCGATGGTCCCTGCCGTGCACGAGGTCGCAGACCTACCGAAGAGCCATGACCGCCTGGACCAGCTCTATCCGGCTGGAGCCCTTGATCTGCCTGTAGCGCTGTCGGTGTCTGCTCCACGCAACCTGCACACACCGCGCGAGTACGCCAACCTCGATCCCCTGCTCTACCGCGATTACTACGGTACGAACATCCTCGCCGAACTTTCCGTGACCGGCGAGGAGGAACGAGTCGCCGTCATCGACAAGGCTTGGCCGCACAGCCTGAACGACATCATGCTGCTGGTCGCCAGCGACAGCCACCGCCGCACCCACGTTGAGCACATTCCCGACCCGGTGCTGGCTCGGCTGCTGAACGCGGCGCTGGCCTACACCGCGATGGCCAGCGACGAGCAGACCGTGCGCCGCTTCGACCTCGACGGCGGCCGGCTAACCATCGGCTGGAACTGCGATCCCACACGCGACCGTGACGGCGGCCAGTGGTGGGACAAGACCCTGCACTGGCACCTCAATCTCTATCCGCGCCAGACCCAGGCCGCTGTCACCACGACGCCGCTGCGCGACATCACGGACGTGAGTGTGCGCCATGCGCTCGTGGACCCGTTCTCGTACCTGGCGCAGCAGGTCTTACGCGAGGCGCTGGAGCATCAACTCCCTGCCCTGAAAGCCGGCCCCATTCTACCGGGCGACCCGCTACTGGACATCGAAAACCGTTATCCAGTGGGGCTAAAGATTCCATTGCCTGGCTGGGACTACCTGGGAACTCCGCAGTGCCGAGACCTTCTGCGCATGCTGCACACGACGACGCTTCATGCCTACCATCAGATCTCTTCGGCCCTTACTGACCACCCGGCCGTACCGGGCACTAATGCACGCGGAACGTACGGGATCTGGGAACGGCCGCGACTGCGCCTGCCGGCCGACGCAGAACAGCGCTTGGACCGAATCGAATGGCTGTCTCCAGAGACAGGATCCTCATTGCTGCGGGCACATGCCCTGCTGCGCGACGTGAGCCCACGCCAGATGCAGACCCTGCGCAGCAATCGGCACCTGGCAGCAAGGTTCCTCACCCTGGCCGGGCCCAGCTACAACATCACTTTCATGTCTCCAGACCCGACCGGCCTGGAATTTCACGATCAGGCGCGTGTGCTGCTGGTCTTGCAGCCCAAGGTTTTCAGCTACATCGGGCACACCCCCGCGCTGGGCACGTCCGTTGCCTCAATCATCAACCGACGCATTGGTCCGATCATGGGATCTGACCTGCTTGAGCACCGCAAAAGCCTGCAGCACGAGTTCCTCCACCGCGTGAGCACCACGCCCTGACCTCGGTACCCAGGTCAGGGCGTGGTCACCCCGAGCGCTTTTGCGTCCCTAATTGATCAGGCTGGTTCGCGCACGGCTCGGGCCATGCGGGAACCAATCCTGGCTTCGGCCTCGGCCAAGCCCAGCCACGTGGCTCCGGTGATCTCCGAGGCCTGAAGTGTGCCGATGTCACCGTTCTCTGTGGTCATCGCAAACCCGAAATCCAAGTGGTAGTGCTCCGGTTCGCCCTTATGTGGGCGGGCTGGGACTCGGCCGTACTCGACGTAAGCAGGCACCAGCGACGAGACCCGAATGCTGGCCGGGTCAACGCCGGTCTCCTCGGTGACCTCTCTGACCGCCGCGGCTATCAGAGAGGTGTCGTACGGCTCAGTATGCCCGCCCGGCTGCAACGTGATCCCGTACGAGAGGTGCTCGATCACCAGAACCTGACTTGCATCCCGGACCAAGAGACCACCCACCGTGACATGCATCCGGTAGTTGTACCGATCAGCGAATCCCCCACCTCCGCGGACCAACTCCAGCGGTTCCCGCAGGGAACTCTCTTCCTCGGGATAGACATCAAGGTAGGCCTCCAGTGCTCCCACGATGTCGGTGTCCTTGATCGACACGATGCTGCCCCCTGGCGGTCGGTAGTGGAACACTAACGAAGCGCAGCTCAGGGTAGCGGGTTAGGCCCGGCAGCCGCTGCGTATCTGGTGCCAGGAATATGCATAACCGTCCCAGGCGTTTTCTCGGGCCCAGCTTCAGCAGCCAGATCGGCTATATGTCGACTTCATTCGTGAACTGAGCTCGATTTTAAGCATGCCTCTCAAACGTGGCGGAATGTAGTCCTTAACGGAACGGACGCGACTTCGGACACCGGTGCGCACCGACGTTACCGTGGGAGATTTCCCGCTACGGTGAGTGCGTGGACGTTCTGCGCATCAACCTTGATCTCGGCCCGTCGGCATCACCGGCCGCCCTTGAGACGATGGTCAAAGCGGTCCGTGTCGCTGCCGAGGTCGGAACGACAGCGACGCTCATCTCGCTGAGGCGGACTGCCAAGGAACGCATGCGGTTTCCGACTGACTCAGAACTCAGCGCTGCCAGCGAACGCCTGCCAGGCGGCTCGGAGCTGAGCCTTTCCCACCGGGCTACCGACTTCCTTCGCTTCAGAACTCGCCTACGCGAGGAGTTCGGCGATTTGCCTCCGGAGTATTACTGGCGCCCCGGCTCACGACGGTTCGACGCGAAATGACTTGGACTGGTGGGCAACAACTTCGGCCGAATCGCAGAGGCTTCGCTGACGCCTTGGTGGTCGGCGATGGAGAGCGGGCTTGATGCCCTGGACCCCGAGCTGCATGCTGCCCTTGTTGGCGATGCGGTTGCACGACAAGCCCCCACACCGATTGCGGTCCGCGAGCTGACGTACAGGAACCCGTTCGGCGAGGAGCTGGCGGCTATCGGCACCGGAGCGGAGGCACTCAGCAAGACCGCAGGTGTTATCGAGACGACAGCAACGCTTGGCTCGCGTCGCAAAATGATGCGCGCAGAGGCCAAGCTGGCGGAGGAGACGGTCGACGACCGCATCGCGATGTCGCGCGTCGATCGCGAATTGCGACAAGAGGATTTGCGGCGCGTGCGGATTGAGAACGCTAAGGCGGAGCAGGAGCTGATCGCCCTACGGATTCAGAATGCCAAGGAACTCAGTGCGTTGTCCGACGCTGCCAAGCAGCAAGCCCTCGTTGAACGGCTAACGGTTAGCGGCCTGTTAGATGAAGCCGACGTGGTCGCCGCGCTGAGCCCAGCCGAAGCTGCTGCGCTCACCGAGTTCGCTGCGCATCCACCCGAGTTGGCGCGATCGTATGAACCTGATCCCGATGAACGGGGATGATTAGCGACCCAGGCGAAGCTGCATCGAAGGAGCGGGCGGAACAGCGAGGCGTACCGTCAGGCCGAGTTCGATCGTGAGTGGACTGGTCGGCAATCCGTATTATCCCGCCCCAGAAGCCGCTTTTCAACGTATGGGTGGTTCCCCGCATCAAATGCGCGTGACTGCGGGTTCTCTCCAGGCACTCAGCATGAAGGGTAGACACTGCTCCTCACCTATCGTCAACGCTCCGTCTGGATGGGGGCACCAGCGCTCGAAGTCCACGCTGCGGTAGGTGAGCGATCGTTGGATCCTCATGCCGAAAAGGTCGTGGTCGGTGTGAACGAGTAGGCGCGCGCCAGCACATACCAAGGCGATCATGAGGTAGTCAGCCGTAAGAGAGTTCGAGCCGTCCAGCGAGATCAATGCGGGAGCACCTGCTCCAAGCTGCTGGGCAGCGACATCAAGAACCTCCGGATTCTCACAAACATAGACTTCGGTTTCAGGCGGGACCGACCAGAAACCTTCGAGGGCATCGAAGGTGTAGGAGCCGATTCGTCCTGGAGGTAGGGCTGAGCGTGCTGGAACGTCCCCGGCTAGCGGCAAGTTCAAGGCATGCACCATCCTGCTGGTGCGGGCTTCTGGGTGAGCCTCCTGAAAGAGTCGCCAGAGCTGGGATGTTGCTGGTACCGGGACACCCGCGCTGGCACAGCGTGCAATCGACTCCAGGGCACGATCCCAGCTGGTTTGCCTGTTCGGCATCCAGCGGCGCTGGATGTCGACGAGCGCCGGCAGCGCATCGACGGTGAGTGCTTGGTCGTTCGGCACGTCGAGATAGAAGCCCTTGGTTGTCAGGTGGGCCGTAGAGTTACTGACGTGCTGCCAGTGGGCGATGTGCCGGGTGGCGTCGTAAAGAACCACGATCACCGGTATGGAGTAGGCCAGCCATCGAGCGCGCTCCGCCTTGCCGCCCCTGTAGCGCCACCTCGATCCATCCCTCAACTGTCGTGCTCTGGACTCGCCGGCCTTGATCTGCAGCGCTATCAGGCGACCGGTAGGTTCTCCATCGACGGTCTCCTCGATGATCGCATCGACCCCGAAGTCCGACTCGTATTGCTCGCGGAATTTCCACCCGAGGCCATGCGTGACGATGAGGCCTACGCCGTGAACACCCGTTCGTCCAGAGCGATCCGTGTCGTGAGGCATCTTGCCAGGGTAGGTGAGGATGACGTAGGCCAGTTCAGCTGGCCTGGTCGCAGCTGGCTCCTAATTCGGATGGAAGGATCACTGCTGTTTCACCCTTAGCTTCGGATCGCCAAGAGGATGAGTGCCCGAGTCAAAGAACTGTAGACGGTGCCCGGGAAGCAACTGCCTAATCCTCAGCTTCTCAGAGATGATCTCATCGGAGGTACTGTCTGGGCCTCGCCATATTGCGACAGCTATGTCACGCGGATCCCCCGTCTTTAGCGCCTCAACGATGTGCTGATCTTGAGCCGCCAGGGCGTGCCCGAAGACTACGGTCGGCGCCTCGTCACCTCTCAAGGACTTCAGACAGAAGGACAGATAGTTGGATTGCTTAATGGTTCGCAATTTGGCATCGGTTGTTCCTTCGCTAACGAAGAGAGGACGACGCGGACCGTCGGGACTGTACTCGGTAGGGACATCCAACAATCGCCCAGTTGCAGTGGTCCGCTTGCCGTTGAGTCCGGTCGCATCGTCTTGCCAGAGATGAAGCCCGCCATGCAAGTAGTACACGCGGGAAAGTGGTGGATGCTGAGAGCGGACGACTGTGTCCTCTGGATTGAATTGGCCCCCCGATGTCCAGAAGAAGTCCACGATATCGACGGAGTCGAAGTTTTGCATATGGCTCCAGTATAAGCAGAGGTCATAGCTTGTCGTGAAGACAGCGGAGTGGTAGTCCATTACTTGTGCAATCAATTCGGATGTATCGCCGGGAATAGCGCCCCAGGGGATGTGTACTTCTCTGACGGTATCAAAGAGGGCATCGCGCACTTCGGCGTACGTTTCATCCACTCGGTCCGTGGAGTCGCTCAGCGCGAGCAAGGTTATGCTGGCATGATGAAGACATTCGAGGCACTGCTCAAAGTTTGCTGTTCCTAATTGCGTGAAGATTGCTTCGGCGGGTTCGCTCAGGCGAGCTTTTTCTTTCAAGCTGCGATATCCGAAGCCTTCCCAGAGGTTCATGCTCAGTCCGTTGCCGAGCAGGAGAGTTGGCCACTGGCGTTGTGCGTCTAATTCATCCCAGTGCGAAAGCTCATCGTCGATGGGGGTGCTCACGTGTGCTCCTATCATCGGCCTGCTGTAAGCCGCCAGACCTTGGACAATCTAACCATTATTCAGTCAATCGACCCCGAAATAGACAACCTTAATATGGTTTCGCGGTGTCGAGCGCCAGCGCTCGCGCACTACCTGCGTAAGCGCGTAATCCTACGGCCTGAGGCTCATTGGCATGAGACACTTTGGCCATGGTGGCCCTGCGCTCACGCCGTCTTGAAGCCCTCCTTGGAGCCCCGTTGGAGCAGTTGCAGCCAACTCATGTCGAGGCACTCGTTACCGGAAAGGTGACGGAATCGCATGACCTGGACTTCAAGGCCGGCCTGTATGGAACGTCCGATGCGGATAAACGCGATCTTGCTGGAGATGTAGCTGCTCTGGCTAACACGGCCGGCGGAGTTATTGTGCTTGGAATCCAGGAAGGCGAGCATGCACAGGCGATTTCAGCCCCAGGCGTTGAAGTCAGCGATGCCGAAGTCGCGCGAATACGGCAGATCGTTGCAGACCGCGTCTCACCCATGCCCACCTTTGACGTCATCTCTGTGCAGAATCTCGTTTCTCCCGCAACATCACACGGCCCTCTTGCTCCATCCTTCTTGCTTATTGCTGTCCCGCGGAGTGCCAACGCGCCGCATGCTGTCATGGTCTCCAAGGCATTGCGCTATCCAAAACGAAACGGTGCAACGACCCGATACCTCTCAGAATCAGAAGTATTTTCCGCCTACAGAGAGCGGATCTCATCCGCCGCGCGCCAAGACAGCCGCCTATCTCTAGTAATGCGCGATGCGGAGAAGCGGATAGATCGAGATTACTCTGCATGGATGCTGTTGGGACTGGTCCCGGATCAGCCAGGAGACTTCCTGATTTCCGCAACTTCGGCTCAGGAATTTAGCGATCAAGTTATGGACAAACAGGCCCTGCTCATCATTCCTGGCATCCAGTTCTGCCGTACGAAGGTCGGTCGACGACGACTACTGGCAGACGGCACGCACAATACGCATCTCGCCCGGCATGCCAGCCTCGACCTTCATACCGACGGGGCTGGCGTGTTTGGCCTCGGCCTGCCACGACTTCGGTCCGAAGACCCGGTGAGGGTCAGAGGAGGAGAAGAACTCTCTAACCAGATCGACGAGCAACTACTCGCTATCGGCGTCCTGACCGGACTCTGGTGGCTAGCAGGCCATGCTTGCAACCGCGCCGCCACTGGGGGAAACGCACTAATACGCGCGGCGATCTTGCCGGCCGCCGGAGGCGAGCCGTTCGGCATTGAGCGATTTTCTCGATCCTGGGGCGAGCGGCACAGTCCTGTAGTTCAGGACGATGTCATCGAGGCCGAAGCTTTCGCTCAACTCGATGAATTAATTAAGCCAGGTCCGGAAAGTGTGGCTACTGCCGCCCAATTGCTCGATGAACTCAGTCAAGCATTTGGCTTGCCCGAGGCCGGGCAATTCACGCGGGACGGTCTCATACGAAGGCAAGGGTGGCAGGAGAGCTACATGGAGCAGGTTGGACCTTGGGCAAAGCGTCAGAATGTGTCGTTTACCGATCTGCCGCTGCCCTAGGCCGGAGCACCACTCGTCCGCCTTGAGGAAATCCTCACGAGAATGGAAGTCAGGAGAGAATCTCGGGCAAAGGATAGACAGCTGCCGGTTCAGCCGCGTTAGGGGCGAGCTCCTGGTGCTGGATGTCGTCGACCATCTGGGCCAACAGGCTGGCAGCGATGCCGACGAGGGCGCGCGCTTCACCATCGCGCCAGGGCTTTGTCTCCTGCTCATGGGTTGGGTGGTTGGCGTGACTGGTCAGGTTGAACAGATCCCCGACCAAGACGATCCAGCCCTCCTCCCTTGTCCTAGCGGTAGGGGGCTTGCTTCGGGCTGCGTTGAACCGGTTGACCGCCTCGTTCTGTGTCAAGGTTTCGATCCCGTCCGTGCGACGCACGATCTCGACGGCCTGGCGAACCTCTGCAACAGCTGCCTTGGGCAGCCCTTCCAGCAGCAACTGCCGAGCGGAAGCGACGTGCTGAACGGCATTCACATAGGTAGGGTCACCGGTCAGCGGCAGTAGAACCTCAAGAAAGCTACCTTTCTGGGCATGGCGCAGAGCCTTCAGCCAATCGCTGCCGGCCACGATGACATCAAACTGCCCGTTACGACTGCTCAGCCGAGGGACAGGATCAACTTCGAGGCGGGTAGCGGAGACTTCAAGCGTGAGTCTTAGGTCGCCGTCACCACGAAGCTCATCCACGGCCAGCACCTGAGAGTCGCTGATGTAACCCCGCAGCGGCACATCCCCGCTTTCGGAGCCAGGCTGCGGCAACCCTTGCGGTACGAGCTGGCACAGCAACCGGCGATCGTTCCCAGCCGGTCGGTCCACGAAAACGGTCACCACCACCTGGTACGGGATTGAACTCGCACTCTGGCTCCGCGTCCGCAGCTTCAACCAGAGGGTCACCTGAGCTCCACCCGCAGCAGGATGAAGTAGCAAGGGAGTGGTGGACGGTTCAACCACAAGGGTGTCGAGCGATCCACTACCGAAATCCAGATGCGCCTCAGCCATGGTCGAACTCTGCCAGGAACACCAGCGTCAATGCCGTTGCATTACATGCCTTCGCGCCGAGGACTCTGCCAAGCAGGGCCGCAGGCAACATAGCCAGCTCGTCGCCGGGCGTGTGAAACAACCTCAGTTCGTTCCTGAAGCTGGTGCCCGCAGCGCAGGCTGCTGCCCGTTTAGAACGGCGGTTCGGTGCTACTTGTCGTCTGGCGGTCGGACACCTGCAGCAGGTAGGTCACGGCGTTCAAGGCGGTGCCGATCGTCAACCGAGCGAGCGCCGGGTCAAGCCTGACCTCGCCACTTCGCCCATGCCCGGTTCCGACGCGGTTTCGGAGCCCAAACACCGCGTGAAGCTGGCTGGCCACGGATCCCAGAAGCTGCTTCAGCAACTGGGCATCCGGGTTGGATGAATCGACCTGCCCAGGGTGACGGCCGACCGAGCGCAGCGCCGCGTCGACAAGCGCGGGGCCTCGGCTGCCGGCTCCGGAACCTGCCTCACCCAAGATGTGCTTGCAGGCGCTCTCCACCAGATCCTTCGCGTGGCCGATAGCGGCAGGAAGATCGTCGCCGAGGTCGCGGTGAAGGCGCTCCAACTGACGGGCGATTTCGGTTAGATCCAGTTCAGCGGCCACCGCCGATACGCCTTCGAGCGAGGCGGCCTCAGCGAGATCGTGGGCGTAGAGAGCCCGGTGCAGGGACGGCTGGTACTGGGCTAGCCAGTTCGGTAGATCCAGATGCTCCTCGAGCAGCGGCAGCTTGTCCAGATACACGTCAACGGGCTGACCGACCACCGTGGGCCAGTCGTTGGGGTCGACCTCGCGGTGCCCTAGAAGTGCGGGAACGACCCCGTAGATGCAGGCTTCGTAATCGTCATCACCGAATCGCAGGGCGCGCAGGAGCCGGGTCTCGTAGATGGCGTCCTCGGTGTCGGTGACCAAGGCCAGCTCGGTCCACCGGCTGCTGTTCTCCATCTGTGCAAGCAGCGCGCGGCCAACCGCAAGCCTCAGCTGAGCCAAGCTGGCCGTTGGGCGCAGTCGAGACCCGAGCGGGACGTGGAGCACTGGCGAGGGAGCTTCAGCACGGGGCACGTCACAAAAGCGTATAGGGAGTCCGGCAAACCGGCTCGCACTGCCCACTGCCGCGACGGACCCAAAGCCCAACCGGGGGTCCATTGTGTCTAACGTCACACAGGAGATCCGTCTGCCCCCGGAGCTGGGGCACTGGGAGAGAATTTCTCCCGGACGAACATCGGACGGATGATCTTGGATCATCCGTCCGATGTGCCGCTGACCTGCGGCTTAGAGGTCGGGGTGACAGGATTTGAACCTGCGGCCTCTTCGTCCCGAACGAAGCGCGCTACCAAGCTGCGCCACACCCCGGTGGAGCGTCGGTAACTCTACCCGACAGGACGGCCAACTCTGAAATCGGATCCGGCCGACAGCGCGGGAAGAGACCGACGCCTCAGTTCAGCCGACTGCGGTGAGGGTCAGCAGCGTGGCCTCGGGGCGGCAGGCGAACCGCACCGGGGTGTACGGAGAGGTGCCCAGGCCCGCGCTGACGTGCATCCAGGCGTCGCTGGGGTCGGTGCCGTCGCCGGGGTAGCGGGAGACGCCCTTGGCCCGGGGGCGGTCCAGGTCGCAGTTCGTGGTCAGCGCGCCTACCCCCGGGATGCAGAGCTGGCCGCCGTGGGTGTGCCCGGCCAGGATCAGGCCCGCGCCGTCGGCCGTCATCGCGTCCAGCACCCGCAGGTACGGCGCGTGGGTGACGCCGATCGTCAGGGAGGCCGTGGGATCGGCCGGGGCGGCCACCTCGGCGTAGCGGTCGCGCTTGATGTGCGGGTCGTCGGTGCCGACGAACTCCAGCCGCAGGTCGTTGATCTTGAGCTGCTCGCGCCGGTTGTTCAGGTCGATCCAGCCGCCCTCGCGGAAGCCGTCGACGAGTTCGGAGGTGGGCAGCCGGTTGCCGTGGATGCGCTTCTTGCCGCCGTAGGGCAGCAGGTAGCGCGCCGGGTTCTTGGGCTTGGGGGCGAAGTAGTCGTTCGAGCCGAGCACGAACACGCCGGGCAGCTTGAGCAGGTGCTCGTGGGCCCGCAGCACGGCCGGCACCGCCTCCATGTGGGCCAGGTTGTCGCCCGTGCTGACCACCAGGTCCGGCTCGAGCGCGGCCAGCCCGCGCACCCACTCCAGCTTCTTCGTCTGGTTCGGCACCAGGTGCAGGTCGGAGAGGCAGAGCACGCGCAGCGGTGAGCTTCCCGCGGGCAGCACCGGCACGCTGAAGCGCCGCAGGGTATAGGCCCGCGCCTCGGCGAGCGAGTAACCGAGACCGGCGGCACCGACGGCCAGCGCGGCGAGAGGAAGCTTCACGGATGGGCGCATTCGGACATCCTCGCAGGTCCACCGGACCGCTTCGCCCGGTACGGAGAAGTAGGCGAGGGGCCGTGCGCAGGCACCGAACTGCCGCTGACAAACGTCCTCAAGGTATTTGGCCCCCGCAGAATGCCTGCACCGGCAATACTCTTCATCGGTCGAGACAACTTCATGACGACGGACATCGGCGCACGTCCGCTCCATCCACCACCCGGAGTGATGATGCGGTTCGGCGCTGTGTTCCCGTCCACCGAGATTCCTGCTGTCCCGGAAGAGATCGCGCGCTGGGCCACCGGCGCCGAGCAGTACGGGGTCGACCATCTGGTGCTCAACGACCACGTCGTCGGAGTGGGCCCGGTCGGCCGACCCGGCCGGAACGGCTACACCAGCCAGGACAAGTTCCACGAGATCTTCGTGCTGCTGGGCTATCTCGCCGGTCTCACCACCTCGGTCGAGCTGGTCACCGCGGTCGCCGTGCTGCCGCAGCGGCAGCCCGTTCTGGTGGCCAAGCAGGCGGCCGAGGTGGACGTACTCAGCGGAGGCAGACTGCGCCTGGGCGTCGGGGTGGGCTCGAACCCCGTGGAGTACGAGGCTCTGGGCGAGGAGTTCTCCGACCGTGGGGCCCGCATTTCCGAGCAGATCCGGCTGCTGCGCGCGTTGTGGGCCGACCCGGTCGTGACCTTCCACGGCGACTGGTACGGCGTTCACGAGGCGGGCATCAACCCGCGTCCGGTGCGGGGCAGTGTGCCGGTCTGGATCGGCGGCGAGTCCGAGCGCACGCTTCACCGGATCGGAGCACTGGGCGACGGCTGGTTCCCGCAGCGGATGCCCGACCAGGAGAGCGCCGGGCTGATCCGGCTGATCCGGGCACGGGCCCACACCGCCGGCCGGGCGGTCTCCGACATCGGCATCGAGCCCACGCTCGACCTGGCCCGGGTGCCCCGATCCGGCTGGACCTCGTTCGTCACCGGCTGGGCCCGGCTGGGGGCGACGCACCTCTCGCTGAGCACCGGCGGGATGGGCCTGGGCGACGTCGACGAGCACCTCGGCCTGCTCCGGGCGGCCCTGGGGATCTCCCGGGCGGCCCTGGCCGGAGGTAATTGATGCGGGTGTCGCTCTTGACTGATGCGAGGATGGCCTCATGTCCGACTCCTCGACCGGCCTCAAGGCCCGCCTGCGTTCCGACCTCACCACTGCGATGAAGGCCCGCGACGCCATCCGTTCCAGCACCATCCGGATGGTCATGACCGCGGTCAAGGCCGAGGAGGTGTCCGGCACCGTGGCCCGTGAGCTCTCCGAGGAGGAGGTCACCACGGTCCTGAGCCGGGAGGCCAAGAAGCGCCGCGAGGCCGCCACCGCCTACGACGAGGCGGCCCGGCCGGAGCTGGCCGAGAAGGAGCGCGCCGAGCTGGCGGTGCTGGCCGACTACCTGCCCCAGCAGTTGTCCGAAGAGGAACTGAAGACGCTGGTGGCCGAGGAGGTCGCGAACGCGACCGCGAGCGGCAAGTCGGGTAAGGCGGCGATGGGCCTGGTGATGAAGGCCGTGCGCGGCCGCGTCGCCGGCCGGGCCGAGGGCGGCCGGGTCGCCGCCGAGGTGAAGGCCCAGCTCGAGGCCTGATCACCGCACGAACAGCGAAGGCCGGGAGTCCGTACGGACTCCCGGCCTTCGGCGTTTCCGGCTGGCTCAGGTCACGGGTTCGGGTCGAACGGGTTGTCGGGGATCGAGGGGATCTCGATCTCGCCGTCGCCGTTGTCCTGGTCGCCGTCCTGTTCGGGCTGTTCCTCACCCGGGCCGGAGCTCAGGTAGAGGGTGACGGTGCTGCCGGTGCTGGTCCGGCCGGAGGGGTCGGTGCGGGCGACGGTGCCGGCCGGCTGGTCGGACGTCTCCGGCTGATCGCTCTGCTCGACGGTGAAGCCGGCCTGCTCCAGGATGCTGCGGGCCTCTTCCGGGCTCTTGCCGACCACGCCCGGGATGTCGGACATCGGGGTCTCGAGCAGGCTGCTGTCGGCCTCCGGGAAGTCCTTGACCTCCGTGCCCTCCAGCGCCTTCTCCATGATGTCCTTCCAGATCGGCGCCGCGAACGTCCCACCGTAGACGTTGCCGTAGTAGCTGCCGCCGATCGTGATGCCCTGCATGTTCTCGCGCTTGCCGTTAACGAACTCGGGCCCGACCCACACCGAGGTGGACAGCTGCGGGGTGTAGCCCACGAACCAGGTGTCCATCGAGTCGTTCGTGGTACCGGTCTTGCCCGAGGCCTTCTGGCCGCTGGAGAGCGGGCCGGTGCTGCGGGCCGTGCCGTTGATCAGGGCCCGGCTCAGGCCCAGGGTGGTGGTGTTGGCGACCTCCGGGTCGACCGTCTGCTTGCAGTTGGTCTTCGGGATCTTGACCTTCTTGCCGTTGCGGTCCTTGATCGAGGTCACCACGATCGGCGTGCAGTATTTACCGCCCGAGGCGAACGTGGCGTAGGCGTTGGCCATGGTCAACGGCGACTGGTTGATCGTGCCGAGCACGATCGAGGGGATGGTGTCCGGCAGCTTCGTGGTCTTCTTGCCGCCCACCTCGACCGGGGCCGCCTGGTGCATGCCCAGGGCCTCGGCCATCTCCCGCACGTCGCACAGGTCGAGCTGCTGTTCCATCCGGATGTAGGCGCCGTTCACCGAGTTGGCGGTGGCGTCCCAGACGCTCATGTTCCCGTTGCCGCTCTCGCCGCTGGAGTTCTGGAAGTTCCAGATCTCGCTGGACTGGAGGTTCGAGCCGCAGCTCTTGAACGAGTTGACCGGCACGCTGCCGGCCGAGCCGTTGATCGAGGCGTTCAGCGAGTGCCCGGCCTTGAGCCAGGTGGCCAGCACCACCGGCTTGAACGTGGAGCCGGTGAGGAAGCCGGAGGAGCCACCGTACTTGTAGTCGGTGGAGTAGTTGATCGTGGTGTTCTTCCGGCCCTTCTTGGTGCTGTAGTACTTGTTCTGGATCATCGACAGCACCTTGCCGGTGCCCGGCTCCACGGTCACCGAGGCAGTGGCCACGTTGCTGGAGTCGTTCGGCGGGATCGCGTCCTTCACGGCCTTCCAGCCGGCCTTGAGGATCTTCGGGTCGAGCGTGGTGCGGATCGTGTAACCGCCGCGCTTGAGCGCCGCCTCCCGGTCCTCCACGGTCTTGCCCAGCGCCTTGAAACCGTTGCCCTTGGTGATCACGTTGTAGACGTAGTCGCAGAAGTACGCCCGGACGCCGGCGTTGGCGCAGCCCTGGTAGGTCGGGGTGATGTTCGGCTTCAGTGGGGTGTCGACCGCCTCGTCGTGCTCGGCCTGGGTGATCTTGCCCTGCTGCAGCATCTTGGCCAGCACGGTGTTGCGGCGGTTGAGCGCCTTCTCCTGCTGTTCCTTCTTGGCGATGTTGTACTGCGGCGGAGACTGGATCATCCCGGCCAGCATCGCCGCCTGGGGCAGGGTGAGCTTCTTGGCGCTGGTGCCGAAGTAGTACTTCGCCGCGGCCTCGACCCCGTTGGTCTGCCCGCCGAACCAGGCGATGTTCAGGTAGCCCTCGAGGATCTCCTGCTTGGACATCTTCTTCTCGAGGGCGGTGGCCAGCCGGATCTCGCGCAGCTTGCGGGAGTTGGTCTGCTCCTCGGCCGCCTCGTAGGCCTCCGCGTCGCCGGCCGCGTGCGCCGTGTCCTTCAGGGTGTTCTTCACCAGCTGCTGGGTGAGCGTGGAGGCGCCCTGCGAGACCCCGCCGGAGACCTGGTTGGCCACCAGCGCCCGCAGCAGGCCCTTGGTGTCGACCCCGCCGTGCTCGTAGAACCGTTCGTCCTCGATCGCCACGACGGCGTCCTGCATGTACTTCGAGATCTGGTCCAGCTCGACCGGGTCGCGGTTCTCGTCGTAGAAGGTCGCGATCAGCGAACCGTCCGAGGCCAGCACCCGGGTGCTGGCCGAGACCTGCGTGTTCTCCAGCTCGCTGGGCAGGGCGTTGAACGCGTCGATCGCGCTGTTGGAGGCCAGGCCCGTGGCGCCGATCGCGGGGACCGCGAGCCCGGCCGCGAGAACGCCCGCCACCAGACTCGTCACCGTGAAGGCGCCGAGCAGACCCAGGACATTTTTGGGGGTGGGTGCCGGCGACATGCTCGCCACCTTAATACGGCGTCCTGTGGCCACTTTCCCGCTCCTGGACAGGGACAAAGCGGTTGTCACGCCGATGTCCGGCGGCCCTCAGCACGTCGCGCCGCGGTTCGGGGGCCGGCAGGTGCCGGAGCTCACTGGCCTGGCGCTGCACCGCGAGGGCCGAGACGTATTACTTGTTGCTCTGCGTGACTCGACCTTGACGCATCCGAATGATTCGAACCCAGGATCCTCGGCGGGTCATATGACTTCCTTAAGAGCCCGAAAGGGTGGCGTAACGAAAGCGCCAGTAGGAACGATCGTCAGTGCAGAGATGTCCGGGAGGGGCAAGTTGAACTTTGCGCGCGGAATGTTCGCTGGTCAATGAGCTGTGACGGACGGGTCGGGTCAATGACGACGCGGTCACTCAGAAGCACTGCCAGGCAAGCGAAACGATCTCTCAATCCGGCACTATCTGTAGTGAAACGGTTGCACAGAGTAACTCATCGTCACTTCGGCCGATACCGATTCATCCATCCGGCCCTTATTGGCGTTGTCGTTGCTCACCTACCGTCATCGGCAGAGGGGTTCGGCTCGGGGGTGAGCGTGGATCCACGGGGGTCCAGGGAGGGCCGAGGGAAATGAGTGTGACGGTGAACCAGTGGGCAACTCAGGGTGCTTGCCGCAAGAGCGACCCTGATGCACTGTTCGTCCAGGGGGCGGCACAGAACCGGGCCAAGTTGGTCTGCATGTCATGCCCGGTGCGGACCGAGTGCCTTTCGGACGCTCTGGATCACAAGATCGAGTTCGGGGTGTGGGGCGGGATGACCGAGCGGGAGCGCCGTGCGCTGCTCCGCCGTCGCCCGAACGTGCAGTCGTGGCGTCGGCTGCTGGAGACCGCGCGTTCCCAGCAGGTCCGGATCATCGACCTGCTGAACGAGGAAGCGGCCGTCAAGGTCGGCTGAGTCCGGCTGGTCCGGCCTCGTCACCGCCTGCCCGGGGGAGATCTGCGGATCTCTGCCCGGGCGCCGCGGTTTTGGTGGTGCTCAACAAGCAGTCAGCGAGTGGTCAGCGGGAGTAGGCCGGTTCGTCGGCCCCGGCCAGATCGGCCCCGACCCCGCGCAGACCGGTCAGATCGTGCACGTCCTGGGGCCGGGCCGGCACCCGGACCACCGCAACGTGGGGGTGCGCCTGCGTGAACCGGCTGGCCACCGACTTCTCCCGCTCGCTCAGCCGCATCCGGTCGGCGTGGATGCGCAGCAGCCCGGCGGTGAGGGCGTGCTCCTGGGCGTCGTCCAGGTCTTCGGCCGCGGTCAGCGCGCGCTCGGCCGAGAGCCCCTCGGCGGGCCCGGTGTGCACCCGGTTGAGCACCAGCCCGGCCAGCGGCATGCCGTCGCCCTCCAGTCGGTCGACGAAGTACGAGGCCTCGCGCAGGGCGTCCGGCTCGGGCGCGGCCACCACCAGGAAGGCCGTGCCGGGGGCCTGCAGCAGCCGGTAGGTGGCGTCGGCCCGTTCGCGGAAGCCGCCGAACATGGTGTCCAGCGCGGCCACGAAGGTCTGCACGTCCTTCAGCACCTGGGCGCCCAGGATCTTGGTCATCAGGCCGGTGGCGGTGCCGATCGCGGCCGACATCATCTTCAGGTAGGCCCGGCCCCCGGCCTTGGCCGGGGCCCCCAGGATCCGGATGAACCGGCCGTCCAGGAACGAGCCGAGACGCTGCGGGGCGTCCAGGAAGTCCAGGGCCGAGCGGCTGGGCGGGGTGTCGACCACGATCAGGTCCCAGTCGTGCTCGCCGGCCTCGGCCTGGGCCCGCAACTGCCCCAGCTTCTCCATCGCCATGTACTCCTGGGTACCCGCAAAGCTGCTGGAAAGCGCCTGGTAGAAGGGGTTCTCCAGGATCTGCGCGGCCTTCTGGGGCGGGGCGTGCCCCTCGATCACCTCGTCGAAGGTGCGCTTCATGTCCAGCATCATCGCGTCCAGCGTGCCACCGGAGGAGGCATCCACCCCAGCCACCGGACGGGGGGTGTTGTCCAGCTCGGCCAGGCCGAGCGACTGGGCCAGGCGACGGGCCGGGTCGATGGTGAGCACCACGACGCGGCGGCCGCGTTCGGCCGCGCGCAGCCCTAGCGCGGCCGCGGTGGTCGTCTTCCCGACCCCACCGGAACCGCAACACACCAGCACCCGGGTGCGCGGATCGTCCAAAAGCTCGTCGATGGCCAGCGTCGGGGCGGCGCTCATGCGGCGCCCTGCTCGCCCAGACGCCCGGCCAGCTCGTAGAGCGCGCCGAGGTCGATCCCCCCGGCCAGGGCGGGCAGTTCGTAGAGAGGACGGGCCAGGGCCAGCAGTTCGGCGCGTTCGGTGTGCTCCATGCTCACCCGCGCGCCGTGACCGGCCGCCTCTTCCAGCAGCGCGGTGGCCAGTGCGGCGTGCGAGGTGTCGTTACCGGTGGCCCGGGAGCGGCGGCCGAGCCCGGCGGCGGCCAGCCCGGCCAGAACCTCGGACCGGTCCAGCTCGCCCTGGGTGGCGGCGGCCAGGGCGGCGGGGGGCAGGAACGGCTCGCGGACCATGTTCACGAACACCCCGCCCACCGGCAGCCCGATCGCCTCGAGTTCGGCCACCGCGTCGGCGGTCTCCTGCACCGGCATCTCCTCCAGCACGCTGACCAGGTGCACCGCCGTCTGCCCGGAGCGCATCAGGGTCATGATCGAGTTGGCCTGGTTGCGGATCGGGCCGACCTTGGCCAGACCGGCCACCTCCTCGTTGACGTTGAGGAAGCGGGTGATCCGGCCGGTCGGCGGGGCGTCCAGCACCACGGCGTCGTAGACCGGGCGCTCCACGTCGGGGGTGGCCCGCCCGCCGCGCACCGTCTCCCGGCGGCGGACCGCCTCGTAGACCTTGCCGGTGAGCAGGACGTCCCGTACCCCGGGGGCGATCGTGGTGGCGAAGTCGACGGCGCCGATCCGCTCCAGCATCCGGCCGGCCCGGCCCAGGCGGTAGAACATCTCGAGGTAGTCCAGCAGCGCGGCCTTCGGGTCGACGGCCAGCCCGTACAGCTCACCGCCGCCGGGCGCGACCGCCACCTTGGTCTCCTCGTAGGGCAGCGGCGGCAGGTCGAACAGCCGGGCGATGCTCTGGCGCCCCTCCACCTCGGCCAGCAGCGTGCGGCGGCCCCCGGTGGCCAGGGCCAGCGCCAGGGCGGCGGCGACGGTGGTCTTACCGGTGCCGCCCTTGCCGGTCACGATGTGGAGCCTGACCCCGGGCCAGTCGGTCTCCCGGGCCTCGGCCGCCAGCTCCGCGACCGAATGGGCCGGGCGCTTACGAGAACCCTGCGATGCCACGCCACCAGGTTAGACAGCAGCCCGGGCGGACGCAGGGCGACGTGGCGAGGGACTTCCCCTCCTGCGTCGATCCGGTGACAATCTGGCATCGCCTACCAGAGGCAGGGCTGCACTCCAACTCGCCTGATGGATAGGCTCACGGGCATGGTCAAGTGGGAGTACGCGACGGTGCCTTTGCTCATTCATGCCACCAAGCAGATCTTGGATCAGTGGGGTGAGGACGGCTGGGAACTGGTCACGGTCGTGCCCGGCCCCCAGGGTGGGAACCCGGTTGCCTATCTGAAGCGCCCCCGAGACTGAGACAGGTAGAGGCGATGACTGGACGGATCGAGGCGCGGCTCACCGAACTCGGCTACACGCTGCCCCAGGTGGCGGCGCCGGTGGCGGCGTACCACCCGGCGGTGCTGGACGGCGACTACGTGTACGTGTCGGGGCAGCTGCCGATGGTGGACGGCGCCCTGCCGCTCACCGGCCGGGTGGGCAGCGGTGGTGGTGACGGGCTGGTCAGCCCGTCGGAGGCGAACGGCCTGGCCCGGGTCTGCGCGCTGAACGCGCTGGCCGCGGTCCGGTCGGTGATCGGTGACCTGGACCGGATCCGGCGGATCGTCAAGGTCACCGGCTTCGTGGCCAGCGACTCCGCCTTCACCGGGCAGCCGCTGGTGATCAACGGGGCCAGCGAGTTCCTGGGTGAGGTCTTCGGCCCGGCCGGGCAGCACGCGCGCAGCGCCGTCGGCGTGAGCACGCTGCCGCTGGGGGCCCCGGTCGAAGTAGAGATGATCATTGCCGTCCGGCCCTGACCGGGCCGGCCAGGCCGACGGCGCCGTGGACCGGCGTCGTCGGCCTTGACCCGATCAGGGGTGGGCCAGGCCGTTGCTGCTGCTCAGAACGCCCCGGGTGATGGTGGTGGCCAGGTCGATCACGTCGGCCGAACCACCGTTCAGCACCGCCAGATCAGGCAGGTCCGGCACCGGTTCGAGGGACTGGCGGGGAGTGGCCTCGGTGAGCACCGCGCTGATCTCCTGGGCCAGTTGACGCCCGGCATCGGCCGCCCGCAGGGCCAGCCTGAGCACCGTGGAGGTGGGCACCCCGGCATCGCGCAGCGTTCGCATCAGCTCGTAGGCCTGTGCGTCGACCAGCACCGAACCCCCGCCGGACAACGCGCCGACGGTCTCCCCGTCCAGCCGTCTTCTTCCCCGTTCGACCGCTGTCGGTCCGGCGGCCTGCCACAGGGCTCCCGTGGGCCCCAGGTCCTCACCCCGCGCAGCGGCATCGATGATCATTTTGAGGGGCAGCCCGGCGTCCCGTAGTTGCCGGATGTCGCGCAGCCGGCGTAGATGGGACTCCTGATAACGGGACGTGCGGCCCACCCGAGTCGGTGGGGCGAGTAGTCCCTTGGTCCGGTAGGCCCGCACATTTCGCGGGGTCATACCGGCCGCCGTGGCCAACTCCTCGATCGTGAAAGTGTCCTGCGCCCCCATCGTCATCCCCGTGTCGGCGGGCAGAGCGCCGTCCGCCCGCAATGTAGTCAAGCGCTCATTGACGCCCCGTCAAAGAGTCGATCGCTTACAGTGACCACCGTACTGCCTTTGGCCGAATGGGCATTCACCCAAGGTGCAGCGAATATCAGCCGACTGTGCAATTACGCACCTAGTGCGCTTCCACTTCGGGAGGGTCCGGCGCCCTTAGCATTCCGGTGTGCCGAATACCCCGGACGACACGACCGGCCCGAATCCCGCGTCGGGCGCACCCGCCGATCCCGGCAGTCAACCATGGCTCGGCGGGGCGGTGGGCGAGGAGGCATTCTGCGTTCTTGCCGGTAATCCCGGCCCGATGACGCTGGACGGGACCAATACCTGGATCCTTTCGGCGCCGGGTTCGGCCGAGGCGGTGGTGGTGGACCCCGGGCCGGACAACGAGATGCACCTGAGGGCGGTGCTCGAGGCGGTCCGGGCGCGGGGGGTCGAGGTCGTGCAGACCCTGCTCACCCACGGCCACTCCGACCACAGCGCCGCGGCGCGGACATTCGCGCAGCTCACCTCGGCTCCGGTGCGGGCGCTCGACCCGGCCCACCGCTACGGCGGCGAAGGGCTGCAGGACGGTGACGTGATCCAGGCGGAGGGGCTACGGCTGGAGGTCGTCGCCACCCCGGGGCACACCACCGACTCCCTGTCGTTCCTGGTGCCGCAGAGCCGGATGCTGCTCACCGGAGACACGATCCTGGGCCGGGGCACCACCGTGGTCGCCCACCCCGACGGCCGGCTCGACTCCTACCTGGCGTCGCTGGAACGGCTGGGCGAGCTGTCCGGCTCGGCCGAGCTGACGCACCTGTTGCCCGGGCACGGTCCGGTGCTGGGACGGCCCGGCCTGGTGGTCGACCACTACCTGAAGCACCGGCGCGAACGTCTGGAGCAGGTGCGGGCCGCGGTCCAGGCGGGCGCCCGCACCGCGCGCGAGGTGGTCAAGGTGGTCTATGCCGACGTGCCGCGCGCCGTCCGCCCGGCCGCTGAACTGAGCGTGCGGGCCCAGCTCGAATACCTGGGTGTGCCGGACCGTGAGCAGCCGCGGGGCTGGCGGCGGATCCTCGGTCGGTGACCTGCGGCAAACGCGACGATGCCCGCCCGGTGTCAGCACCGGGCGGGCATCGTCAGAGCCGGGTTCAGCGCGCGCGGCGCCGCATCCGCTCCACGTCGATCAGCACCACGGCCCGCGCCTCCAGGCGCAGCCAGCCCCGCGAGGCGAAGTCGGCCAGGGCCTTGTTCACCGTCTCCCGGGAGGCGCCGACCAGCTGGGCCAGTTCCTCCTGAGTCAGGTCGTGAGCCACCCGCAGGCCGTCGTCGGTGGGCCGGCCGAACCGCTCGGAAAGATCCAGCAGCGCCTTGGCCACCCGCCCCGGCACGTCCGAGAACACCAGGTCGGCGAGGTTCTCGTTGGTCCGCCGCAACCGCCGGGCCAGGGCCCGCAGCAGCTGGCGGGCCACGTCCGGGCGGCCGGTCAGCCAGGTGACCAGGTCGTCGTTCCCGAGGCCGATCAGCGACGTGTCCGCCACCGCGGTGGCGGTGGCGTTGCGCGGGCCGGGATCGAACAGGGAAAGCTCACCGAACATCTCGCCGGGGCCCAGGACGGCCAGCAGGTTCTCGCGTCCGTCGCCGGAGGCCCGCCCGAGCTTGATCTTGCCCTCGACCAGGACGTACAGCCGGTCGCCGGGATCGCCCTCGTGGAAGAGCACCTGGCCGCGGGCGACGTCGGTGGGCGCCATCGTGGCCCGCAGCGCTGCGGCGGCTTCGTCGTCGAGCGCTGCGAACAGTGGCGCCTGACGAACGACGTCGTCGTCCACCTGTTCCTCCTCACACGCCGTCCGGTACCGGACGGCCTCATCAGTGAGGCATCATGCCCCACCAGCACGCAGTTTGCCGCACCCCCAGGCCGCGCTTACACCTGGGGCCGAAGAACGGTCACCCAAAGTGCGTCACCGATGCGCTCCGTGGCCGGTTGGCCGGAGGGCGCGACAGTTCGGTGCCACCACCGGGGAATGTTCCCCCCATCATGGCGGAAAGCCGTGTGAGCTGTGGAATCGGGTCCACTTCGGGTCCACTTCGGGTCCACCGGAGAACTCAGGCCAGGGCTCCGGTCCGGTGGGCGAGCATGCTCGCCGCCTCGGCGGTGACCGCCTCCAGCATCTTCTCGTAGCGGCTGAGTTCCTCGAGGGCGCCGCGCAGCCGGATCAGCAGACCGCCCTCGCCGGCCCGCACGTCGGTGGGGGCGATCCCGATCAGCCGGCGCAGGTTGGCCGGCGGGTCGCAGACGGTCCCGTAGAGACCGGGCGGGGTGAGCGGCTCGTCCAGGTCGGCGACGGAGGCGACGGCCAGGTCGATCCGGGCGAGGATCAGCCGCCGCCAGTGGTCGACGTCCCGCCGGGCGGCCACCAGGGCCCGGTGGTACTCGGTGAGCTGCTCCAGCGGCATCGCCGAGAACGACAGGGCGGTGAGTGGATCGGTCAGGCCCAGGGCCACCTTCTCTCCTCTCCCCGGGCGGCTGCGGAACGAACGCAGAGGCGCGGCGGTACGGTGCGGGACCGGGACTTCGGCGACCGGATGATCGCCCCGGCGGTACGCCTGAGTGTTCGTCGGTGGCACGACGGCGCTTGAGCCGGGCACCGCCCGCTCACACTCCCGGCGGACCTCGGCCGCAGCCGCTTCGGGTATGCAGGATGACCTGCGAAGATGCCGGTCTCGACCATCCGGGTGGCGAGACCCGACCGGTGAGTAGCGATCAGGCCGCGCGGACCGGCCGGGCCCGCCGGGCGAAGACACGGTTTGTCGGTGGTGGCGCGTACGCTGGCCGGGTGACGATGGGCAAGGGGCAGCGAAACGGGCAGAAGGCCGTGGCCGTCGAGAGTCCGGTCGCGCTCACCCGCCGGGCGCGCAAGATCCACCGGCTGCTCACCGAGCGCTATCCGGACGCGCACTGCGAACTCGACTTCACCAGCCCGCTCGAGCTTCTGGTGGCCACGATCCTGTCGGCGCAGAGCACCGACAAACGGGTCAACCTGACCACCCCGGCGCTGTTCGCCCGCTACCGCACCGCCGCCGACTACGCCGCCGCCGACCGGGCCGAGATGGAAGAGATCATCCGGCCCACCGGCTTCTTCCGGGCCAAGACCGACTCGCTGCTGAAGCTCGGTGCCCGCCTGGTCGAGGAGCACGACGGTGAGGTCCCCGGCCGGCTGGAAGAACTGGTCAAGCTGCCCGGGGTCGGCCGCAAGACCGCCAACGTGGTGCTGGGCAACGCCTTCGGTGTCCCCGGCATCACCGTCGACACGCACTTCGGCCGGCTGGCCCGGCGCTTCGGCTGGACCGCCTCGGAAGACCCGGTCCAGGTCGAGCACGAGATCGCCGCCCTGTTCCCGAAGAAGGACTGGACGATGCTGTCCCACCGGCTGATCTTCCACGGCCGCCGCACCTGTCACGCCCGTAAGGCGGCCTGCGGGGCCTGCCCGGTCTCGGCGCTGTGCCCCTCCTACGGCATCGGCGAGACCGATCCGGTGAAGGCGGCCAAGCTGCTGCGCGACTCCGCCTTCGGCGCGGTTCCCGCGTGAGCCCTCAGGCCCCTCCGTCCTGGCTCGACCGGCTCGCCGAGGCCGTGGCCAGACCCGGGCAGAGCTCGGCCTTCGACAATCCTCTGGCCCCCGCGCCCGACGCCCGGCACTCGGCGGTGCTGGTGCTCTTCGCCCCGGGCGAGCGCGGTCCCGATGTGCTGCTCACCCAGCGGGCGGCCACCCTGCGCGCGCACGCCGGGCAGGTCGCCTTCCCCGGCGGCCGGGTCGATCCCACCGATGCCGGGCCGGCTGCGGCCGCGCTGCGTGAGGCGCACGAGGAGGCGGGAGTCGATCCGGCCGGGGTACTGGTCCGGGCCGAGTGCTCCGAGCTCTATCTCAACGTCACCAACTTCCGGGTCACCCCGGTGATCGCCTGGTGGCCCGAGCCGGGCCCGCTGCGCCCGGGCGACCCGGGTGAGGTCGAGCGCGTGGTGCGGGTGCCGCTGGCCGAGCTCACCGATCCGGCCAACCGGTTCGTGGTCGGCTACCGGGGCCGCCAGGCCGGTCCCGGCTTCGAGGCCTCCGGCCTGTTCATCTGGGGCTTCACCGCGGCGGTGCTCAGCTGGGCGCTGCAGCTGGCCGGTCTGGAACGCCCGTGGAACCCCACCCGGATACTTGAGGTCCCTGAGCAACAGGTGCGCCTACCCTCGCGTCAGGAACTTCGCAGGGATCTTTCCGAGCAACAGGGCCTGAGTTCGCAGGACGCGGCCGGCCAGGACGAGGTGGACGTACCATGATCGACATCATCCTGGTGCTGATCATGCTCGGGTACGCCATCTCCGGCTTCCGCCAGGGCCTGGTGGTCGGCCTGCTCTCGCTCGGCGGTTTCGTCGGCGGGGCGCTGCTGGCCATGTTCTTCGTGCCGCAGCTGGTCTCCGGGCTCGAGCAGGGCACCCGCCGCTCGATCATCACCCTGCTCGCGGTCATCTTCACGGCCTGGGCCGGGCAGTTCATCGGGGCCATGATCGGCGGGCGCATCCGGCAGGCCGTGCCCGAGGGCCCGGTGGCCCTGGCCGACCACATCGTCGGGGCCGGCGCCGGGGTGCTGGCGGTGGCCCTGGTGCTGTGGTTCGTGGCCGGGGCGGTCCGGGGCGGCCCCTCCGAGCAGCTCTCCCGCACGGTGGCCGAGTCCAAGGTCATCGCCACCATCGACGATCTGGTGCCCACCGGTCTGGTGGGCGTGGCCGACCGGTTCCGCGAGGCCGTCGGCTCGAGCAACTTCCCGCGGGTGTTCGCCGGGGTCGAGCCGGAGGACATCGCCCCGGTCGAGGCCCCCGACCAGGCGCTGACCCAGAGCGAGGCGGTGAGCAAGGCCCGGCGGGCGGTCGTCAAGATCACTGGTGAGGCCAACAGTTGCGGCCGCGGCCAGGAGGGCAGCGGCGCCGTCATCGCCCCGCAGCGCGTGGTCACCAACGCCCACGTGGTGGCTGGGGTCGACGAGCCCCGGGTGCAGGTCGGCGGCGAGGGCAAGCGTTACCGGGCGCGGGTGGTCGCCTTCGACCCGGTCCGCGACCTGGCCGTGCTGGCGGTGCCGAAACTGCCGGTCGAGCCGCTGCAGCTCACCGGCGACCTGGAGCGGGGTGACGACGCAGTGGTGGTCGGCTTCCCCAACGACGGCCCGTTCAAGGTGTCCCCGGCCCGCGTCCGCTCGATCGTCCGGGCCAGCGGAGAAGACATCTACGGCAACGAGGGCGCGATCCGTGAGGTGTACTCGCTCTACGTGAAGGTGCGGCCGGGCAACTCCGGTGGCCCGGTGCTCGACCCGGCCGGCAACGTGGTGGGCGTGGTGTTCGCCAAGTCGCTCGACGACCCGAACACCGGCTACGCCCTCACCATGGACGAGGCCCGCGAGACCATCGAGGCCGGCGCAGGGCAGTCGAAACGGGTCGACAGCGGGGAGTGTGCGCAGGGCTGAGCAGGCCCTGCCGACAGCCCCCAGAAGCCGAGCCGGCCACCCGTCCTAAAGGCTCTTCAACCATTCCAGCAGCACGCGAGTGACGTGCTCGGGTGCCTCTTCAGGCAGGAAGTGGCCGGCCCGGGGGACCGATTCGAACCGCAGCGGGCCACTCACCTGGCGGTGCGAGGCAAGAACGCTGGGCAGCAGCACGAACGGATCCTCTTCACCGTGCAGGCTGAGCAGGGGCACGGAAATCGGTTCTTCGAGCGCCGTTGAGAAGCGTCGGCCGTCGCGACGGGGCAGCGAACGCAGCGCCCATCGGTAGTACTCCATCGAGCTGTGCGCCACGAACGGCACCCGTATGGCCCGGCGATATACGTTCAGGCATTCTTCGTCGGGGAACGCGCTGCCCGAGCCCGACCACTCGCCCAGTAGTTCCGCGACCAGATCCTGCCGGGTCAGCCAGCGCTCCGGGCGCATCGGCAGCTGGAACTCCAGCACCCGCCGCCAGGCCCGGCGTTGACGGGCGTCGCGGGCCAGCGCCCGCCGCATCACCAGGGGGTGCGCCATCGACAACGCGGCCACGGCCCGGGTCTGCTGCGGCGCCAGACCGGGCATCGACCAGGCCAGCCAGCCTCCCCAGTCCTGCCCCACGATCACCGCTTCGGTCTCCCCGAGGGCTTTGATCACCCCGGACACATCGGTCGCCGACGTCATCGTGTCGTAGCCGCGGGGAGGCTTGTCCGACGACCCGTAGCCACGCAGATCCATCGCAACGGCCCGGTACCCGGCGTCGGCCAGAGCGGGCAGCTGGTGCCGCCAGCTCCACCAGAACTGCGGAAAGCCGTGCAGCAGCAGCACGAGCGGCCCATCACCCATTTCGGCGACGTGGAAGCGCGAGCCGTTGGCAGCGATGAACCGGTGCTTCCAGGGGCCACGGATCAGCGTGTCGGCAGAGTCTGCGTACAGCGCGCCGGCCGGCTCCAGGGCCGGGCGCGGGGTCTCAGCCCGCTCCGGCTGCTGGACGTCGGTGGTGGTGGACCGGTTCCGGCGGATCTTCACCGGTCAGGCCCGGGTCACGAGCGAACGCTGCCCTTGACCGCCGCGAGCGTCTGCTTGGTCGAGGCGATCGCGCGCTCGGGCGGCTTGATCTTCTTCACCTGGAGGAACCCGATGAACCCGAGCAGACCCGCGATCAGCAGCAGACCCAGCGTGACGATCAGGAAGGCCAGCCATCCCGGCAGTCCGAAGCCCACCAGCGCGTAGCCCACGGTGATGACCATCGTGATCACGCCCAGGAAGGCCAGCACGCCCGCCGCCGCGAACATGCCGGAGGCCACCGCGCCGCGCTTGACGTCGTCCTTGATCTCGGCCTTCGCCAGCGCCACCTCGTAGCGGACGAGCGCGGAGAGGTCCTCGCTCGCCTGGGCCACGAGCTGGCCTATCGTCCGGTCCTCGGCCATCTGCAACTCCTGCGGTCAATCCCCCTCGCGGCCGGGCCACCGCGACCGGATGAGCCTATTCGACCCTTCCTGGTTTGTGCCGGTCAGGAGGGTCCCCGTGGTGTCGCTCTTCTGACCTCCGCCGACCAGGCCTTCGAGGGGAGCGCCTTCTCTCCTGGGAAGAAGTCGGTGCTGACGTCGCCGTTCTCAAGCTCCCAGGTGCCCACGATCCGCCCGCCGGACAGAATCACCGGGGCGATCCAGCCCGCCGCCTTACTCACCAACGCGCGATGCTCGCTGGGCAGCATCCAGACGTCTTTGGTTCCGGCGCCCAGCACGTAGGCGTCGAAGGGGCCGAGCAGATGGACGTCGCGGCTGGGTTTGGTGGCGGCCAGTTCGTCTACGTGCTCGGACCGGATCAGAGCCTTCTGCCCGTCCACCTCTACCTCGGTGAGTTCTTCCCGCAGGGAGGCGAACCAGCTTCGCAGTGCGGGTTTCTTCGAGACCCCACGGGTGAGCCAGGCATCGAACGTCTCGGGGGTCGCCGGGCCGTAGGCGCTGAGATAACTACTGATGACGTCGGGCGCGGCGGCTTCCGCGGTCGGCAGCCCGGGCCATTCGGGAACCACGGTGGAGGGAGTGGTGAAGGTGATCCGGTTGCCCCGGGTCTCGCCGTGGCACAGAGCGCCACGCCAGGCCAGGGGTTTGAGCAAAGCACCCCAGCCGGAGCGCAACTCGTCCTCAATCTTCTTGAACTCTTTGTGCCGCAACAGTTCGGTGACCAGCTCCTCGCGGGTGAGGGCGGTGCCCTGCAGGATCTCGCCGACGGCCTCGGTGAGCCGGTCGATGTCGGCCGGAGAAGCTCCGAAGGTCTTCTGCCAGCTCGGTTTCGTCCAGCTCCGGGCCTCGGCGACCAGCGCGAGACAGCCGGCCACCCGATCGGCCCGACACAGGTGCAGCGTGCCGCGCATCGCCCAGGTCTTGATCAGCGAACCACGTTCCAGACCGGTGGCCACCCCGCTGGTGTCGGGCTTCTTCTGCCGGGAGGCGATCGTGGTGTGCGCAGCCGAGGTCACCTGCATCTGCACCCCGCAGAGCCGGGCCACGACCTCCTCCACGTCCGCGCTGGTGCGCGGGCTGAGGAACTGGCGTTTCAGTCGCCAGGCCAGCACCTGGGCTGCGGTGATCTGCACGGGGCGAGTCTGATCGACGTTCACTCGCGGTGACAAGCAGTCAACAGTTCCGCCGGGTGCACGAACGCGTATGTACGCGGTTGTCCGGCGTATTCACCACCGCCGGGAGCCGGTGATTGAGTCGTCCAGGTGATCGAGATTCTTTCCGCGAACGCCGCGCAGACCGAGAAGCAGGGACGACCGGCGGCTCCCAGCCTGGAAGCGGTGCGCAACGCCGGGGACTTCGCCCTGCGGATGCCGGTGAAGCACGGCGGCACCTGGGCCGACGCCACCACCACGGTGCGCCGGCTGGCCGAACTGGGGCGCGCCTGCCCGTCGACCAGCTGGAACGTGGGTACCTCGGCGGTGGCCAAGACGCTTGTGGTGACGAGCCTGGGTGATGATCTGCCGCCGGCCTTCGCTGCCGACCCGCACGCCCAGGCCTGCGGCACCGGGGTGCCGTCGGGGCGGGTGGAACGGGGCCCGGACGGGACCCGGGTGAGCGGATCCTGGAAGAGCCTTTCCGGCTGCGAGGACTCGGTGTGGGCGGCAGTGGGGGTGATGGACGGCGACCGGTTCTCGCTGGCCCTGCTCCCGGTGTCGGACCTGAAGATCGAGCACACTTGGGACGTCGCGGGTATGCGGGGTACGGGCAGCCACACCGCGGTGGCCGAAGGGGTTGTGGTGCCGGACGAATGGGTCTTCCCGGTTTCCCTGCCCGGCCCCCAGGCCGACTTCACGTTCTACGGGCTCACCGCCCTCGCACCGGTCGTGGGGGCCACCCGTGGGGCTCTCGACCTGATCGACGGAATGTTCGCCTCGGACCGCAAGCCCTACATGTCGACGTATACCCGGATGGCCGAGTCACCCGGCGCCCGTCACTGGCTGGGGGAGGCCACCCGGACGACCCTGCGCGCCGAGCGTGCTCTGCTCGCCCTGGCCGCCGAGGTCGACTCGGGTGATCTGACGCCGGCGGACGGACCCCGGATCAGCGCCGAGATGTCGGCTGCCGGCCGGGACTGCCGCCAGGCCCTGGAACTGATGCTCGACCTGCACGGGACCAGCGGCTTCGCCACCAGCAACGCCCTTCAGCGGTTCTGGCGCGACGTGGCCGTGGGCAGCCGTCACCCGCACCTCAACCCCTACCTGGCGGCCGAGCGCTTCGGGGAGGATCGGGCGGCTTCGTAGACTTATGGCATGGATCAGGTCAGCGCGGCAATGGCCGGGGCCCGGGTGGGTGAGGCCGGCGCCCGCTGGTTCGGCGGCTCCGGGGCCGGCTGGGGCGCCCGGTTCGATAGCTTCGAGGGCCTCGGCTTCCATGCCGTGGTCTCCGGCTCCGCGTGGCTGCTGACGGCGAACGGCGGCTGCGTGCTCCTGGAACGCGGCGACGTCGTGCTGGTCCCGAGCGGCGTCGAGCACGCGGTCAGCCGGGAACGCCGCCCCCTGCGCGAGGTGCCCCTGCTCGAGATGGGCCCGCAGGCCCCGCCCGGAGGCCGCTTCGACGTCGAATTCGTCTGCGGCGCCTATCGTCTGGGGCGAGGGCAGGTGCACCACTTCCTGCGCGACCTGCCCGACGTGATCGTCGCCGCGTCGTCCCGGGCCCCGGAACTGTCCGCCCTGATCTCGGTTCTGCTGCAGGACCTTTCCGATGAGCAGGCCGGCACCAGCGTGACCCGCACCGCCCTGATCGACCTGATCGCGGTGCACACCCTGCGGGCCTGGCGTTCACAGAGCGCCGAACCGGCCGACTTCGAGGTGGCCGACGCTCAGGTGGGCCAGGTGCTGAGGGCCATCCACGAGAATCCCCAGTCCCCGTGGACGGTGCAGCAACTCAGCGACCGGGCCGGCCTGTCCCGCACCGCCTTCAGCCGCCGCTTCGCCGCCGAGACCGGCCGCTCGCCTATGGCCTACCTGACCGCGCAGCGCCTGACCAGGGGCGCCCGGCTGCTCTGCGACACCCCGGCGCCCCTGGCCACAATCGCATCACAGGTGGGTTACTCGTCGGAGTTCGCCTTCGCCAATGCTTTCCGGCGGGAGTTCGGGGTGTCGCCGGGGCGGTATCGGCAGGAGCATCAGCGGGTGCTGGGGTTGCCTGCGGTGGCGGCCCCGGACGCGATTTGAACGCGTAACCACCCGCAAGCAGCTAGGAGCTCTACCTGATTGAGCTACCGGGGCCGAAGGGATCGTAAGGGATCTTCCGCTGTGGACACGACGACGCCCTCATCCGGTGGTGCTGGATGAGGGCGCTGTGGTGTGTTCTGGACCGGAGCCACCTGTCGGACTCGAACCGACGACCTGCTCATTACGAAACCACGCCTGATAATGCGTCTGACCTGTGAGGATGCCCAGGAATTGGTAGATGGGGGCAAACCTGGGGCAAAGGGTGCTTGGCATACCGGACCCGGTAGGTGCATTGATCCATCAAGCTTAGGACCGGGCAGCCATCCCCCAGTGCCGAGCTGACGCCAGGAAGACTCTGACAGGCTCAGGGTATCGGTCCGACGGTTTTGCCATGATTAACGTCCTTTGGAACGTGCAAGTAATAGAGGACGGTGCAAGAGCCACGGGTCGGTCCGTGATATTTCCCAAGGTAATTCGTATCCTTCGGATGTTGATCGACCAGGCATCAGGGGAGGGGCGGGCGGGCTATGTCCATCGCGTTCGTCTTATTCTTTGTATATGGCATACCTGTCCTGACCGTGCTTCCCGCCATCGTAGCTAACACCACCGAAGTGGGGAAGAATCGCCTAATTTATTCTTTTGAACGGGTACGAAGACGAATCGATCTAACAAGGACGTGGCTATGGTTGCCGTTGGCCGCCTACTTGGTAGGTGTCATCGGAAATATAGGTGTCTCATTATTGGTCGAAGATATCAGGAAAAAAGACTATTTGGGGCCGGGGGCAAACGTGCTGCTGGCGGGGATCTTGGCGCTCCAAGTGACCGCACTCATCGCTGTTTTCGCCCTTGATTCCATTGATTCCAGGGGTAGGGCAAATACGGTTGCTGGCCTATATGCGGAGTTGCGTCATTTAAGCGATTCAGGCCAAGAGGATCGAATCCGAAGCAACCGCCAGGCCTATGAGTCTGCCTTGGATTCACTGTGCCGGAAACCCAGCAGGTCGGCGCGACGTGAGAAGGCAGCGTTAAAGCGAGTTTCGAAGACAGATGACTGGGACTGGACAGTCCCCCCAGTGTTTGGATTTCTTTCGTGGAATCCGCCTGGACTGGGTCGACCAGTATCTACTCGCCAGGTCGCCTTATCAGCGGTCAGGCGACTCCTCAATTGGCTCGTGATTGCTTATGCATCGATGATCTTGTTTACTTGTCTGGTCGCAGCATCTGACGTTGATGATGTTCGCAAGAAAGCAGTTCTATCAGTGATTGGCGTTTCTCTATTCGTTTGGTCCGTGGCCTGCATCTGGGTCAGCGGACGGGCATGGCTGATTTGCGAGGCAAGGCTTGCGCGGGAAAGACAGTGGGTAGAGTCAGAGGTCCGATCGCTCCTTCTTATACCTGAGAGGAAGGATGTGGGTGGCCGTCCACTGCAAAGCAGCCTGGAGTTTCATTTCCGTGGAAAGCGGGTTTTGCTCTCATGGGGCCCTTAGTGATCCATATCTTCAGACTCAATCACCCGCCGCATGTGATGGCGACGGGTTTGGACTGAACCATATTTGAATGCAGCACGGTCGGCTACTCCTTTGATCGAACCCACCTAGGGCGGCTACGCCGTCGGGTACTGACTTCGATCTTATGGACCCTTGCGGATGGTTTGCGAGTCAAGTGATCAAACTTAGTGGGCACAGGGACTCCCCCGGGATGCGGATTTCCTAGTGTCGGAACTCGTCCGCTTCTTTCTATGTACCAATCATCCGACCATCTCCTATAGTCGTCATCTTTGGCATGCACGGTGAGGTGCCCCCCGCGAGTCCATTTATCAAAGTTCTTGCGGATCCGTTCTACTTCTTTAAACATGTGGTGTACGGACTTCTCGTTGAATCGCTCAAGCCCGAAAAACATCTCCATGTCGAGGTCGTAAACGTCCTCTTCGGGCCGCCCTTTAAGACCCTCAAATGAGACGGTAACCTTGTATCGGAGCGGTAACTTCTCCTCGCGTCGAGATATGGCTGAGTCGAGTAGAAACTCAACGATCATGCCCGGTGGCATTGTGCTAAGACCATGCTTGAATATGTACTTATCGTCAATGTTGCGGAATTGTTTTGAGCGCTCTAGCGGCGGATCGAAGCTGATGCGGACGTTTTTGGCAATGGTGCTACCATAGTTTTGTATTCTTATGTTGAAAAAATGGTGGATTACCGGGCTTGGTTCGATGCTTACGGCGACGAAGGGTCGAGCTTGATCTTCCCGTAGGTCTCGGGCGTGTATTACTTGTCTATAGGCAATTATTGCGGCGACGACTGCAATCACCATCGTGCTCATCGTGCCAAAAGCTTCCCACTGGTCGGGTGACCAGTGTCCGTTTATATCGCCAATAATGCCCAATGTGCTTCCTTTGTCGCTGCCCTGATGTTTGGGCGCAGCCTATCCATTAATCGTCTGAATCGCCGCCCTTCGCGTATGTGCGGCTTTAGTCGAGGAACTAACATAAAGCTCCGGCCGCGCCCGGCGCTGGTAAGCCATCAGCGCTGTGGACGCGGCCGGAGCCTTTTGCCGTGACGCGACTCGACGGAGGGAGGTCGGCGCGTCACGATGGTTGCCCCCACGGTGCCGGGACCCCGTGTTCACCGGCACGGTGGGGGCGGTTGGTCGGGCAGTCCGGTTGGTTGCGAGCCGGTGCGGGCTGCCCTGCTTGCTGGCCGCCGTCCGGAGCCAGGTAGGCGCCTGGTTCCGGACGACGGCGTTTCCCCTGCGCGCCTCGCCGGCCTACCCCCGTTGGAGGACGGCGACCAGGGGAGTCTGTGGGTTATTCGAGCGGGGAGACGTACGCGTAGGCCGGGGTGCTCTGGCCGTCTCCGAAGGTGTGTTCGACCTCGGCGATGCGTTCCCATCCGAGTTTTTCGTAGGTGCGGATCGCGGCTTTGTCCTTGGCCATGACGTCTAGGACGGCGCGCCGTCCGAGCTTGCGGGCGATCTCGGTAGCCGAGTCGGTGAGCCGCGCGCCGAGGGCTTCGCCGCGTGCCTCGGGCGAGATGAAGAGGCGGCCGAGGACGGCGATCGCGTCCATCGGCTGATCCTCGCGGCGTGACCACTCGGTGGCTGCGGCGTCGGCCTCGGTGGGGTAGCTGAGCATGACGTGCCCGACGACCTGGCCGTCCTTCTCGGCGGTCAGCGCGGCCAGTTCGTTGTCGGACTTGAGCCAGGCGATCGGGTCGGCGACGCCTTCGACGGGGTAGCCGTCCAGCTCGTGGACGCGGACTAGGAGGTCGCCGAGGCCGGGAAGGTCGTCGGCGGTGCGGGGGCGGATGCGGGAGGTGGTCTGGGTGTCTGCCATGTCGCGTGATCAGTCCTCTACAGCCATCGAGTAGTCGAGCCCGGTCAGGTCGGATCGCATGATGAAGTTAGTTACCTCGAAAGGCTTTCCGTCCTGGTCGATGCCGGTGTGAACGACATCCAGGACGGGAACGCCGGGGGGAGTGCGCAGGATCGCGGCTTCGTCGGGTCTGGGCATCCGGGCAGAGATTTCCTCGCGGACGCGGGTGATCTGGTGGCCGAGCTCGGCGAAGCGGGCGTAGATGCTTCCGGTACCGGTCTTGGCGTCGGTGGCCAGGACTGAGCCTTCGGCGATCGACCAGGGGATGTAGGTGATCCCGATCTGAACGGGCACGTCATCGGCGTAGTAGTGGTTGACCCGCTGCACCACGGACTCGGTGTGCGGATCGACGGCCAGGCGCTCGGCCACGATGGCCGGCGGAACGGTGCGGCTGATGTCGGGCACGTCCACCCGGACGGTCTTGCCCTGCTTGAGTGCCTCGGCCCGGAACGGTGAGAGCCCCGTCTCCCGACGCGTCCGTTCGCTGTACCGCTCTGCGCCGAGCCGGATCATCCGGACCTGCTTGCGCACGTAGGCGCCCGAGCCGTGCCGAACGTCGACCAGGCCCTCGGTGGCCAGGATGTTGATCGCCTCGCGGGCGGTGTTGCGGGCCGCGCCGTAGGTGGAGGCCAGCACACGTTCGGAGGGCAGCTTGGCGCCCTCTTCGTAGGTGCCATCCGCGATGGCCCGGCGCAGAGTCTCGGCGATGCGACGACTCGGGGGCTGTTCGCGCTGCGTGCTCATGGGTCTCTGACCTCTCCGTTCGGTCCCGTGATCGGGAGTCTAGGCGATCTGGCTCAAGCCACTTGTTGACGTGCGGGCGCACGTGTCGCTATAACTGGCTCAAGCCAGTTAGTGGCTTAAGCCAGTTGCAACGGAAGGGGAACGTGATGCATTCCTGGCGATCACTGAACGGGCCGAGCCGGGCCGAGCTGCGCCAGATCGAGGCCGAGTGGCCTCTGATCGCAGCGGAAATCGCCGTGGTCGATGCCGAAATCGCGTTGGCCATGACCGATGACGCCGACTCGGAGCTGGGTCGCCGTCGTCTGGACCAGGCCGTAACTGGTGCAACCGAGCTGCGGCACCTGATGGCGGGTGAGCCGGGGGAGTGGCTCAACGGTGGACCACTTGGCGGTGCGGCGTGAGTTCAGTCAGTGCGCATATCCGCAGTTCAACGCCCCGACACGCCTCACCGGTCCTACGCCGGATTGGCGCTGGTCTTCTCGCGGCGGTGATCACGGCCATCCCGACCACGCTCACGCTGCGGGCCGTGACCGGCGACCAGCCGGAGCGGACGGATCGGCCGGTCTACCGGGTGGTCGAGTCGCGGTGCTTCAACGGGGCGGTTCATCAGGGCATCGACACCGGCCGGCCGGATGGGCTGCTTCTGGCCAAGAACACGGGGGTGAGCTGCTGATGGGCACCCGCAAGAAGCGTCCGGATGAGTACGCCTATCAGGCCGCCGAGGCGATCTGGAGCCTGAATCACTCGACGCGTGAGGCCAACGGATACCGCGAGGCGTACGAGGTGGACGCCGTGATCGGCCACCTCTCGACGGCGGTTGACGGCATGACGCAGTCGCTTTCGCAGATTCAGCGATGGCTATACGCACAGGAGAAGGCGGGACGCCTCGGCCACGACGAGGACGGCGACACGGCCGCCGCAGTCGAGGCCCTGTCCGGAGCGATCCTGCGGGCTGCCGCCCGGATCGAGGCACTGGACAACGGACTGAGCGACATGCGCCGGGTGTCGGCGCACCTCAAGACCATCACGCCGGACCAGGGAACGGAGCCCCGAGCATGAGCATCACCACTGAGGTTCAGGAGGACAAGTCGCGCCGGGCCTGGCCGGTTCTGTTGCTGGCGCTTCCGGCGTTCGTGGCGATCTGGTCCGGGTGGGTCGAGCTGGGACGGCTGACCGGGTTCGGTCCGGTGTCCCCGCTGCCGGGCATCTGGGATGAGGCCACGATCGATACGGCGATCACGCTCCCCATCGGCGTTGAGACCTACGCCGCGTATGCCATGTACGTCTGGCTCGCGCTCGACGTGACCGAGCGGGCGCGTCGGTTCGCGTGCGTCTCGTCCATCGGTTCCCTGGTCCTCGGCGCCGCTGGTCAGGTGGCTTACCACCTGATGGCTGCCGCAGGGATCGAACGGGCGCCTTGGCCGATCACTGCCCTGGTCGCCTGCCTGCCTGTTGCCGTGCTCGGGATGGGCGCGGCCCTGGCACACCTGGTCGCCGAGGTTCCTGTGACTGCCTTTGCCGACCAGGCCGCGGACCAGGTCGAGGACGGAGAGCACTACCAGGACGACGCCGAGGCCAGGACTGAGCGGGCCGTGGTGGTCAACGCGCTACGGGAGCGCCATCCCGACTGGTCCGCCGAGGTGATCGCCGGGACCGCCGAGGCGATGGCATCGGCCGAGGCACTGCCGGCCCCTGCACCGCGTATCGCTCTGGTCGAGACCGCCCAAGGTGAGCCGACCAGCGTTGCCGAGGCGAGCGTCCCCAATCGGCCGGCTAAGCGGAACCGACCCCGCACCGGTGCGCGAACCAACGCCGAGAAGGCGATCGCACTGCGGGAGCGGCACCCGGACTGGACTGTCGCCCGGATCGCCCAGCGCGTCGGCGTCACCGAGCGGACCGCGCGCCGCTACTTCACCGCTCCCGCTGCAGAGGAACAGACCGACCTGGCCGCCTGAGCCAAACGCACTGCGGCCCGCCCTGCCCTGAATCGGGCGGACCGCCACCCCGGGAACCGCTGAACACCCTCGGAAGGGGAATCCACGGATGAGCGCCACCCCCGAGTACGGCACACCTCCCAACAACGACCGTGACAATCACAACGACCGAGGCCAGGAGGCCGAGGTCGTGGACCTGGCCGCCGCCCGAGCGCGCAACGCCGCACCGGACACCCGACCGGACAACCAGGCGGACACGCGACCGGACAACAGCCCGGACACCGAGGCGGACATCGACCCGGACACCGATGAGGCAATCGAGGGGACGATCGTCCCGGCCGGAACTGGTCCTGGCACTGAGTTGGTGGACAGTCCCGAGGCGCAGAAACGTCCCGGGTGGTCGCTGGCTGGAATGAGGGACGCGGAGCGTCGCCCGATCGTCCCCTCTTGGGTTCGGTCGCGGGCTGAGTTCGGATCGAACGCGGCTTGGGCTGCTGGTCTGGCCGGTCACACGGTCGCCTATCACGGTGTCCGGGTACCGAAGTACGGCGCGCGGATTGCGGTGCGGGCACCGCGCGGGGCGGCCCGCCTGGTCGGCGTCTACTCGCGTTGGTGGTTCGACATGGAGGGCGAACCCGTCCGTCAGTCCATCGTCCGGGCCGCCGTCTCTCGACCAGACGAAGCACGCACCTACGAACGCCTGTCCGCCCAACGCGACCGGCGCGTTCGTTGGCGCTCGATGGTCTCGGCGATGGTGGCCGGCCTCTGCCTGGCCGTCCTGATCGCGGCCCTCATCCTCCCGGCCTGGATCGTCTGGACCACCCTGGCCCTGGCCGTGCTGGCTCTCGGGATCTACGGCGCACCGGCTGACCGGCCGCTGCTGGACACCGCCGTTGTCCGGACCACGGTGACGCCGTTGACCTCGGATCAGGTGGTCGAGGCCCTGGGCCGCCTGCGGATCGTCGGGATCGACAAGGCGCTCCGGGAAGGGGACACCGGGCGGGGTTGGTTCGCTGCGCCGATCGTGCGGGAGAACGGCACCGGATGGCGGGCCGACATAACGCTCCCGCCCGGTGTCCTGGCGTCCGAGGTCGTGGCCAAGCGGGAAGAGTTGGCCGCTGCCTTGGCCCGTCCGCTCGGGTGCGTCTGGCCCGAGGTCAACGCCGACATCCACCCCGGACGGCTGGTGCTGTTCGTCGCCGACCGGGACATGTCCAAGTCTCGGCAGGCTGCCTGGCCGCTGCTCAAGTCCGGGCGCGTGGACCTGTTCAAGCCCGTGGTCATCGGGACCGACCCGCGCGGCCAGGTCGTGAGCCTGACCCTGATGTTCGCCTCAATGATCATCGGTTCGATTCCTCGGATGGGTAAGACGTTCACGCTGCGCCTGGTCCTGCTGGCTGCGTGCCTGGACCCCCGGGCAAAGGTGCTGGCGTTCGATCTCAAGGGCACGGGCGACCTGTCCACCACCGAGCCGGTGGCCCACCGCTACCGGGCGGGAGATGAGGACGAAGACATCGCCTACGGCTTGGCCGCCATGCGCGAGCTGCGAACCGAGCTGCGGCGCCGGACCAAAGTGATCCGGGACCTTCCCCGGGACATCTGCCCCGAGAACAAGGTGACGCCCGACCTGGCCGACCGGAAGTCGCTCGGGCTGGAACCGATCGTCTGCGGTGTAGATGAGTGCCAGGTCTGGTTTGAACACGCCCAGTACGGGGCGGAGTTCGAGGAAATCTGCACCGACCTGGTGAAGCGGGGACCAGCGGCCGGCATCACCCTGATCCTGGCCACGCAGCGGCCCGATGCCAAGAGCATCCCGACCGGTATCTCGGCGAACGCCGTGCTGCGGTTCTGTCTCAAGGTCATGGGATGGCGCGAAAACGACATGGTGCTCGGTGATTCCATGCACGCCGCCGGTATCGCCGCGACGATGTTCTCTCGCCGGGACCGGGGCATCGGTTACCTGGCCGGTGAGGGCGACGACCCGACCATTACCCGTACCCACTACATCGACGGCCCGGCCGCCGAGCAGATCATCACCAGAGCCCGGGCCATGCGAGAAAAGGCCGGCACTCTCACCGGCTACGCCCTGGGCCAGAACCTCAACACGGAGGCAATCCGCCGAGACACCTTGCTTGACGACATCGCCGCCGTACTGCCCGAGTCCGCCCCGAACGCCTGGTCCGAGGTTGTGGCCGAGCGCCTGGTCGAACTGCGGCCCGACGTTTACCCCCAACTCACCAAGGAACAGCTCACCGCAGCGCTCAAGCCCTACGGCGTCGTCACCCGCCAGGTCTGGGGCACCGATACCGAGACCGGAGAGGGGGCGAACCGTCGCGGTCTGAAGCGCCCCGACATCCTTAGGGCGATCACCAAGCGTGACGCCAGCAAGTAGTAACCCGGCCCTGAAACGGGCTGCGGAAGGCCGCTAGGTCTAGCACTACCGCCCGCTAGACCTAGCGGCACCGCTAGCACCTCATCCCACACCTGATCTGCGCCCTAGTTCCTAGCGGCGCCTACCCCGTCACGCCCAAAACCAGCTTGTGGAGGCCGAAAGTGCACAGCCCCATCGCGCTAGCCATCCTCGCCGCCCTCGGTTACGGAACGTACTACCTGTTGGCCTGCTCGGCGTTCCCGTTCGCCAGTTGCCGCCGCTGCCACGGCTCGGGCAAGCACCGCAACCCGTTCGGGGCCGGCCACCGACTCTGCCGCCATTGCGCCGGAACCGGACGCCGAGTGCGGCTCGGCCGGCGCGTGTACGAGTACCTGGCCCGGGAGCACCGGCGATCCCTGCCCGGCGACCCGAGGCCGCGCCGATGAGCCGCCGCATCCGCCCCGGCATGAGCCCGAGCGAACTCGTGGTGCTCGGCGTCGCCCTGGCCCACCCGCGCCGAGCCGGAACCGCACTCGACGACCTGGAGCCCGCCGACTTCTACAGCCCGCAGCACGGCGCAGTGCTGACCGCCATTCACACCCTGGTCGCTCACGGCCAGGTCCCGGAACCCGCTCTGGTGATCGCGACCCTGGAACGTCAGCACGGCACCCGACCCCTGGCCGCCGAGCCTTGGGGAATCGTCGTCCACAACTGCCTGAGCGCCATGGCCACGATGCCCGAGGGATGCCGACCTCACCGAATCGCGGTGCTGGAAACCCGCCTGCGCCGCGAAACCTACGACCAGGCTCGGTTACTGGCTCACCTGGCTACTGGTCCTCTCGGTGAGCTTCACGACGCGCTCAACGCCGTCGTCGCCGAGCTCGGCCGCACTCTCGCCCGTATCGCCGAGCAAACCCACCCTGCCGAATCCCGAAAGATCCGCGCCATCAACCGCAACCAGGAGGCTGCGTGAACGCCCGACCGAACGCCAACCCCGGCGCCGAGCTGCTGGACCGCCTGCGGGCGATCCTGGCCCGCTATGTCGTCCTCCCGTCCGACCAGGCCGCCGATGCCGTCGTCCTTTGGATCGCTGCCACTCACGCCCAACCGAGCTGGGCACATGCTGCTCGGCTGGTGATCCGCGCACCGGAGAAGCGCTGCGGGAAGTCGCGGCTACTGGACATCGTGGAAGCCACCTGTTGGAACCCGCTGATCACCGTGAACGCCTCACCCCCAGCGGTTTACCGTTCGATCGGCTCGGACGAACCGCCGACGATCCTGCTGGACGAGGCGGACACAATCTTCGGCCCGGCCGCCCAAGGCGCGAACGAGGACCTGCGCGGCCTGCTGAACGCTGGACATCAGCGCAACCGCCCTACGATCCGGTACGACGCCGCAAAGGGCCAGGTCGAGAAGATCCCTACCTTCGCAATGGCTGCGTTGGCCGGCATCGGAGCCATGCCCGACACGATCGAGGACCGGGCTGCCGTGATCCGTATGCGTCGGCGCGCACCGGGGGAGACGGTCGCCCCGTACCGGGAGCGTCGGGACGGCCCGAACCTGCGCCGGATCGCCGGTGAGCTGCACACCTGGATCCGTTCCCACGCGGCCGAGTTGGAGGCGGCCGAGCCCGACATGCCAGTAGAGGACCGGGCCGCTGACACCTGGGAACCCCTGGTGGCGATCGCCGACCTGGCCGGTGGGCACTGGCCCGAGCGTGCCCGAGCCGCTTGCGTGATGCTCACCGGCGAACGGGACGCCGTGAGTGAGGAACCGCTGTCTGTCCGGCTACTGCGCGACTGCCAGGCCGCGTTCGGCAACGCTCCGGCCCTGCCGACCGGCGTCCTGATCCAACGCCTGTGCGCCGACCCCGAGGCCCCTTGGGCAACCCTCGGCCCGCGCGGCGACGGGGTGACCGCGATGAAGCTCGGCAAGCTCCTTGCCGAGTACGACATCCGGCCCGGCACGTACCGCTTCACCGAAGGCCAGGCCAAGGGTTACCGCCGCGATGACTTCACCGATGCCTGGTCGCGGTACTGCCCGCCTACCCCGGAAACGACCTCGGATGAGGGGCACCCAGAGAAGCCGTCCCAGCCGTCCCAGCCTCAAAACCCCAGTTCAGAGCGGGTACGCCTGCACTCGGTGGTACGGCTTCACCCCGATCACGGGCAGTCGCCCGGTACGGCTCAAGCCGTACCGCCCCAAGAAGCCGTACCCGGTCTGACCAGCCAAAACGACGTTGGGACGGCTGGTACGGCTTCCCCTCCCAAAACTGGTCCGACCTGCATCCGATGCCGCCAACCCCTGAGCTACGACGACGGATCGCACACGCACCCGAGCTGCGCCTGAGCCCACGGATGGGAGAGCCAATGACGCCGAAGCCAACCGACCTCTTGACCGTCCCCGAAGTCCTGGCCGAGCTGCGTGTCCCGCGTCGCACCTGGCAACGCTGGCGCGAACTCGGCACCGGCCCGCAATGCGTCCGACTGCCCAACCGAGAGCTGCGTGTCCGCCGCTCCGTCCTGGCTACCTGGCTCAAAACGCTTGAGGAGGCTGCGTGATCACCTACCGCGTAGACATCTATCCCTTGGATATCCGAAAGGACCGGGGCAAGCCGTACTCGGTGCGCTGGCGATTGGCCGGCCGATTCAAGCGGCGGTCGTTCAAGACTCGCGGCCTGGCCGAGAGTTTCCGGTCCGACCTGATCCAAGCCACCCGCAGGGGAGAGGGATTCGACGTCGAATCCGGGCTACCCGCTTCGATGATGGAGACGCGGGAGACGGTCAGCGTTTACGACCTGGCGCTCGCCTATACCACGCTCAAGTGGCCCACCGCTGCGGCCAAGACTCGGCGGGGCACCGCTCAAGCCCTGGCGACTGTGCTCCCCGTCCTGGTGAAGCCCGGCGCGTCCAACCCTCCCGATACGGACCTACTCCGGAAGGCTCTGATTAACGCTGCTTTTAACCCGCCCAAGCGCGACCAGGACCAGCCCGAAGACATTGCTGAGGCTCTGGCCTGGATGGAGCGAAACGCGCTGCCGATCGACGTGCTCGACGACGTGAGTCAGCGGCCGGCACTCGTCCGGGCTGCGCTTGACGCCTGCGCGTCAAAGACCGACGGGAGTCCGGCCGCAGCCGCGACGATGCGTCGGAAGCGGGCTGTGCTGCATAACTTCTTCGGCCACGCGGTCGAGCTGGGGCACCTCTCAGTGAACCCGGTAGGCACGGTGCAATGGAAGGTTGCAAAGGTCGCGGACGAGGTAGACCGACGCGTTGTCCTGTCTCCTGCGCAGTTCGCCGAATGCCTTGCGGCGGTCTCCTATGTTGGCCGTGAGCGTGGCCCAAGGCTGGTCGCCTTCTTCGGCCTGCTGTACTACGCGGCTACCCGACCGGGTGAGGCTCTTGCTGTCATCCAGAATGACTTCACATTGCCCGATAAGGGATGGGGTTTGGTGACGCTGGCCCGTTCCGAACCCGAGGCCGGGACCGCTTGGACAGATGACGGCGCTCCGAATGAGGTACGGGGATTGAAGTGGCGCGCGCGTAAGGACGTGCGTGCCGTACCTATTCCACCGGTTCTCGTGCGGCTCGTTAGTCTTCACATCAAGCGCTACGGTCTCGGTCCGGATGGGAGGCTGTTCCGTACTGCAACCGGTGGACGTTACACCCAGACCGCATACAACAAGGTCTGGGCTGAAGCGCGGAGGTATGCGCTGCCTCCAACATCGAGTGCCAGCAGTTTAGGGCGGCGACCGTACGACTTAAGGCACGGGGGAGTCACGCTTTGGTTGAACGCGGGCGTCCCGATCCCGGAAGTGGCCCGTCGTGCGGGGCATAGCGCGGACGTCCTACTGAGGATCTACGCGGGTTGCATGGATAGCCAAACTGATGCTGCAAACGGAAAGATCCTGGCGTCCCTGGGCGACTAACGGATGGGCAGGTGTCGGCGGTGCATGCCGTCGGCACTTGCCAAGTGCCGAAGCTGGGTAATTGGTGCATTGAGCGCAAATGGCGAAATGCAAGTTTCGCGGCCGCCAGCCTGGTAGTTTCAACCGCCTCATTCATCTTGGTCAGGGGGGATAGTGTCCGGGGCTGTTGATTTCTCCGAGCAGACGCCAATACGTCTTTTTGTCAGCTATGCGCATGAGGATGACAGGCAACTGCACTTCATTGATCCGTTTGTTGGTAAGCTGAAGTACTTTGTGAAAGCAAAGTCGGGTCGATATCTTGATGTTTTCTTGGATCGTGAGGGAATTGGCTGGGGGGTCGACTGGAGAGATGAGATCGCATCGTCGATCGAAAGCGCCCTGGTGTTCATTCCAATGGTCTCGGCAGCATACCTGGAGAGTCCGGCGTGTCGCGAGGAATTCCTGGCTTTCGAGGCGAGTGCGGCTGCTCGAAAGGTGGAGGAGCTCCTACTGCCTGTACTTCCGCTCAATACGCCACTGGTGACGTCATCTAGCCCGGACCCAATTGCCAAAACTGTCGAGCGGCTGCAATACCGGTCTCTCGAGGCGGGCATACTGGAAGGAGGGTTTGACTCGCCGAAGTGGGCAGCTCTGCTTTCAGGAATCTCTGACGACCTCTTGGCGGTTCTGGGTAGAGCAGAGTCTCGTCTCTTCAGTCAGGAAGTAGCCTCGTCGGGTAGCTCACGTTCGGTTCCTGGCCCTCAGGTCCCTTCGGGTGGGGTTGGAATCTTTCGGCCGGATCACCAAAACAGTGAGGGGAATGCGGATGGCGAAGATTCGGATGAGCTAGGGATTCTTGACCAAGTGGTAAGTCTTGAGCAGGACCTATCGGGACTGACTAACTCCGTAGAAGCGATGAAGCCTGCAATCGAAGCGCTCGGTGCAGCGGTGCAGTTGGCGCCAGGAATGGAGACTCTTCACACGGCGAAAGACTGGCAGGTATGGAGTCTGAACTTGGCTCGAAAGCTTGCGGAGCCCGCCGTCGAGATACAGACTCAGGGGCTCAAGCTTCTTGATCATGCGAAGCGACTAGACAAATCATTCAGTAGTTTGCGGAGTCTTTCGAATGGCCAGTCCGACGTCGCGTCGGTAGCGGAGCTAGGTCCGGTCCTCGATTCGCTATTGAGCGAGTTTGCTGGCATAGACGATATGTCAGGTGATATGCGCGGGTTGCTAGACAGTTTCAAGGAGGCAGAGGTGCTTTCCGCTGCGCTGCGGAAATCGCTTCGGCCGGCCCGTGCTGGCCTGAGGGCGGTTCAAGATGCCTTACGCATCATCAACGGGTGGAACCCGCCAGCCGGGCGTGAGCCGATTGGCGAAACCTGACCTTGTGAAGATCTCGCTTCATGCTCGCAAGCTGGGGCAAGCATGGGGCAAGACCCTTGGCATCCACCCGCCCAAAGCAGCAATCGGTGGCACACGACTCGTGTGCCACCGATCAACCTTCCTGCTGGTCAGGCCCAGTTTCGGGCTTCCGACCTCGGAGCCACCTGTCGGACTCGAACCGACGACCTGCTCATTACGAATGAGCTGCTCTACCAACTGAGCTAAGGTGGCGCGCCGCAGGCCCAGCAAGGTTCTGCCGGAGCGACGATGCACGAGTATACGGGCTCCGGGGAGTGCTGCCGAACGCAGGCTGCCCGTGCGCGTGGCGGGGGCTACTTGCAGGTGGTTCCTTCGGCCGGCAGGGCGCCGGTGAGCAGGTAGTCCTCGACCTTCTCGTCCACGCAGGTGCTGCCCTGGCGGTAGGCCGTGTGAACGGTGCCCTCCCAGGTGAGCAGGCGGCCGGAGTCGAGCTGGGAGGCCAGGGCCTCGGACCACTCGTACGGGGTGGCGGGGTCGTCGATCGTGCCCAGCACCAGGATGGGGGCGGCGCCGGTGGCGTGGAGCTCCTTGCGCTCCATCACGGCCTTGTAGGGCCACTGCGAGCAGCCGAGGCCGCCCCAGCCGATGGAGCCGCCGAGCGGGGGGAACTGCTTGTTGAGCGCGGCGGCGCCCTCGGCGATCTGCTCCGGGGTACGGGTCTCCGGGACGTCCAGGCAGAAGATCGCGGGGTTGGCGGCGAGGGTCTGGCCGTAGTGGCCGTCCTCGGTGCGCTCGAGGTAGGCGTCGGCGAGGGTGAGCAGGCCCGTGCCGTCGCCCGAGGTGGCCTGGGAGATGCCGGTGGTGAGCATCGGCCACAGCTGCTGGGCGTAAAGGCCCTGGGCGATGCCGGTGAACATCAACGACTGGGTCAGAGGACGCTCGGGGTCACCGGTGTCGAGCGGGTTCTCATCGGTGCGGTCCACCAGGGTGGCGAGCTGGGCCACACCTTCTTCCACCGAGCCGCGCAGGGGGCAGTCGCCGGTTTCCTGGCAGTCGGTGACGAAGGCGCGCAGGGCGCGGGAGAAGCCTTCGGCCTGGCCGGCGGTGTACTCCTCGGCGGTGGTGGAGGGGTCGATGGCGCCGTCGAGGGTCATCCGGCCGACCCGCCAGGGGAACGCCTCGGCGTACCAGGCGCCGAGGTAGGTGCCGTAGGAAGCGCCGTGGTACGAGAGGACGTCGTCGCCGAGAAGGGCGCGCAGCACGTCCATGTCCTTGATCGTGCTGAGCGTGTCGACGTTCTCCAGCAGTGCGGTGTCGGTGTTCTGCTGGCAGGCCTGGGCGAAGTCCTTGGAGTCGGCCACCGCCTCGGCGATCTCGGCCTGGTCGTCCGGCGTTCCCTCGGCCGAGGTGGACTCGTCGTACTGCTCGTCGCTGTAGCACTCGATCGGTGCCGACTCGCCGACCCCGCGGGGGTCGAAGCCGACCACGCTGTAGGCGTTCAGGATGCTCTGGCCGAAGGCCTGCTGGGCGACCGCGGCGTAGTCCAGACCGGAGACGCCGGGCCCGCCGGGGTTGACCACCAGCGAACCGATCGGGTCGTCACCGGCGGCCGGGAGCTTGTTGACCGAGATCTCGATGGTCGCGCCCGCGGGCTCGTCCCAGTCGACCGGCACCTGGTACTTCGTGCACTGCAGGCCTTCGCCGCAGTCGGTCCACTTCACCTGCTGGCCGTAGAACTTCTGGTAGGCCGCATCCTCGGCCGGGTCGGTGACCCCGGAGGGCACGCTCCCGGCCGAGGGCAGCGCGGTCGGGTCGGCGTTCGAGCCGCCGTCGGACCCGGAGTCGGGGAACGAGCAGGAGCTCACCCCGAGGGCTACTGCAGCAAGGAGGGTCAGGGACCGGACGGCGGGTCGGTGCTCCCGCCGGTCGCTGCGGAACATCGTTCTCCTCGGCGTATCTGGTGAGCGGGGCGCGGCCGTTCGAGAACGCTATACGAACCGGCCGTGCTCACGCGGCCGGGCGCAGCTGCACCATCAGCGATTCGAGGGCCAGCAGCGGGGAGACGTTGGCCTCGATCCGCTCGCGGGCCTGGCCGATCGCCTCCATCCGGCGCAGTGTGGAGGTCGCGGTGGTGTTGCGGGCCTCGGCCTCGATGAGATCGGCCATCTCGGCATTGACCAGCTCCACCTCGCCCGCGCGGCCCTCGCCGAGCTGCAGCACGAGCACGTCGCGGTAGAGCGAGAGCAGGTCGATCAGGGAACGATCGAGGACGTCGCGGGTGGCCCGGGTGGCCCGGCGCTTCTGGTTCTCCTCGAGTTGCTTGACCTGACTGCGCACGGCCGGGGGCAACGTGGACAGGCCTTCGGCGCCGAGGGAACGCAGCAGTGCGGCCTTCTCGGTGGCGTCGCGCTCGGTGGTACTGGCCTTGGACTCCTCGTTGCAGACCTCGATCAGCTCGCCCGCGGCCAGCACGGCGGCGCCGACACTGCGCAGTTTCAGCGGCAGCTTGAGCACGTCACGCCGGCGGATCCGGGCGTCCTCGTCGAGGGCGAGGCGGCGGGCCAGACCGATGTGGCTCTGGGCCGAGCGCGCGGCGAAGGCGGCGATCGCCGGGTCGGCCCCGTCGCGCCGCACCAGCAACTCGGCGACGGCGGCGACCGGCGGAGTACGCAGACCGACCCGGCGGCAGCGGGAGCGGATGGTGGTGAGCACGTCGTCCGAGCTGGGTGCGCACAGCAACCAGACGGTGCGGGGCGGCGGCTCCTCGATGGCCTTCAGCAGCATGTTGCCGGAGGAGTCGTTGAGGCGGTCGGCATCCTCGATCACGATCACCCGCCAGCGCCCCTCGGCCGGGCTGCGCTGAGCGAGTTCGATCAGGGGTTTGACGTCGAGCACGCGCAGGATGACGTGCTCGGTGGCGACCAGCCGGACGTCACCGTGGGCACCGGACAGAGCGGTCTGGCAGGCGTGGCAGACACCGCAGCCGCCCTGAGGGCACTGCAGCGCGGCAGCGAACGCCCGGGCGGCGGTGGAGCGGCCCGAACCGGGCGGGCCGGTGATCAGCCAGGCGTGGGTCATGCCGCCGGAGATGGCGGCCGCCTCGCCGGAGTCCGGTGCCGCATCCACTCCCAGCCCCACGCCGGCCGCCACCATCTCGCCGGCGGCCTTGACGGCCTGCTTCAGGATCGCGATCGCGGCTTCCTGCCCGACCACGTCGTCCCAGACGCTCACGCCTGCCGCCGTCCTCGCCGCCGGACGGGGTTGCCGCCGGTGTCGGTGGTGGTCTCGCCGTCGGACAGGTTGATCGTGCGGTCCTGGTCGAACTCGAGTGCGGTCACGTCGGCGACCTCAGGCATCTGGGCGGTGGGCGGGGGAGTGGCTCGCGCCGGGGTAGGGGCCGGGGTGGGCGGTAGCTCCTGCTCCCGACGCTCGGTCTCGGGCAGTTGCGGGCGCAAGGGCCGATTGGGGACGGGTGTGGTGGCGCCCTCGTAGGGCGGTTCGGCTGGGTGCGGGGCCGGGTATGCGGTGGGCTGGTGCGCAGGTGGAACCTGGGCGGCCGGGGGAACGGGCGGCACCGGCCGGGTGGGCTCGGCCGCCTCTGGAGCTGCCCATGGGTCGTGCTCGGCCTGCTCTGGGGCGGCCCATTCAGCCGAGCGAGACCGCTGCGGGGCGGTCAACTCGTCGGGCTGCTCGAACTGCTGGGACGGCTGCTGGCTCCGAGCCGGCGGGGGAGCGGCCGACTGCTGCCCCTGGCCGGCCTGCCGGAACTGGCCGGGGTGGGGCTGGCCATGCTGCGGAACCTGACCAGGTTGAACATGGCCGGGCTGAGGGGCCCCACCAGGCTGCCGGAAGTCATTGGGCCGGGCCTGGTCGGGCCCGGCCTGACCAGGCTGCTGGAACTGGCCCGGTTGACCCGGGCTCGCCTGCTGGGAGGGGCCGGGCTGCTGGAACGGGCCGGACTCCGGCTGAACGACGGGCTGCGCGTCGGCACCCTGCTCCACCTGGCCGGGCTCGCCGCTGTGGGCCGTGCGCCGACTGGGCATCTGCACCGGCTCGGTGACCGGGCCGAGTGCCGCTGCGGCCGCCGCCGCAGCGGCACGGCGGTCGACCTCTTCGCGGTTGCGCTGCATCTCCTGGGCCCGCAGCTCCCGCTCGGCCTCCTGCTGCAGCTGCCGCTCGGCCTCGTCACGGGCCCGGCGACGCGACTCCTCGCGTTCCCGGGCCTCCTCGACCCGGCGGCGGCGCAGGTCCGCGTCCATCCGCAGCACCTCGGCCTCGGCCCGGGCCCGGCGCTCGCGGGTCTGGTCCTCCTCGGCCAGCCGCTCGTCCAGCTCGGCCCGGCGCCGGGCCGAGACCGGGAGCACCTGGCGCACCCCTTCGCGGATCAGCTGCTGCACTTCTTCTGCACTCAGCCCGGCGTCGATCACCAGGTAACGGTGCGGGGCGCTGCGCGCCTGGGCGAGGAACTGGGCGCGGACCCGCTCGTGGAAGGTGTCCGACTCGGACTCCAGACGGTCTTCGCCACCCCGGGTCAGATCGTGCGCGCGGCGGGCCTTGCTGACCATCGGATCCACGTCGAGCAGCACGGTCAGGGCCGGCTCCAGACCCTCGGTGGCCCACTCGGAGATCCGCCGCACCTCGTCGCCGTCCAGGTCCCGGCCGGCGCCCTGGTAGGCCACGGAGGAGTCGATGTAGCGATCGGTGACCACCACGGCCCCCCGCGCCAGGGCGGGCCGGACCACCGCCTCGACGTGGTGCGCCCGGTCGGCGGCGAACAACAGCGCCTCGGGGCGGCTGCCCAGCTGGGCGCCGGTGCCGAGCAGCACCTCGCGCAGCCGGACCCCGAGCGGAGTGGCGCCCGGCTCGCGGGTGAGCACCACGTCGTGGCCCTGGTCGGAGCGCAGCCATTCGGCCAGCAGCCGGGCCTGGGTGGACTTGCCCGAACCGTCGCCCCCCTCGAGCGCCACGAACACACCCGGGTATCCGGCGTGCGGACGGCTGACAGCAGCCGGACGGCGGCCGGCCCAGCGGGCGCGCAGTTCGTGCCGCAGGCTGGTGCCGGCCTGGTCGTCGAGCTGCCGGTAGGTGGTGATGCCCAGTGCCAGCGTGAGCAGGGCGGCGATCAGGAAGACGAACGCGGCGCCGTTGTAGCTGAGCGCGCGGGTGTCGGTGAAGTTGACGGTGTGCCGGCCGATCATCGCGGCCAGCGCGGGCCCGGCGGCCAGGACCACCAGCAGGACGATCTGGGTGGCCGAGGTGAGGTAGGCGGAGGTGCGTCGGCGCGTACCGCCGTCGGCGGCCAGGTCGAGCAGCGCCTGCCCGCCCGCCCACGCCGTACCCCCGCAGACGCCCAGGACTCCGGCCAGCAGAACGGCCATCACCATGTTCGGGATCAGGGCGAGCGCGGCCAGGGAGATCCCGGCCGCGATCAGGCTGAGGCCGAACAGCCGGAAGCGGGAAAGGCCGTCGAGCAGTTGCGGCCCGATCCGCAGCCCCAGGGCCAGGCCGATGAACACCGCGGCGAACAGCACACCGAAGCCCGGCTGACCAGCGCCCAGATCGCGGGCGTAGGTCTGGGCCAGGCCGAGCACGGCACCGGCCGCGGCGAAGGCCCCGAGCATGCCGGTGACCAGACCCCGCAGCGCCGGGGTGGAGGTGACGGACCCCCGGCCGGCGGCGATCGCCCCGATCACCGAGGTACGGGCCGGGAGGTCGCCGGTCTCGGGACGGGGGATCGCGACCCGGGCGGCCGCCAGGGCGGAGAAGACGAAGGTGAGTGCGGTGACGTAGAGCATCAGGTCGATCGGCCGGTCACCGAACCGGTCGGCCGCAGTGGCGAGCACACCGTTGATCAGGCTCAGCAGTGCGAATGCGAGCGCCGCGACCGGGGCCGCGCCGTAGATGACGCCCCGCCCGGCCCGAAGGGCCTCTTGGGTGCGGTGCCCGGGCACCAGCGCGGGGATCGACGTCTGCTTCGCCCGCGCTGAGGCGAGCGCCAGCCCCTCGATCAGCAGGGCCGCGACGTAGAGCCAGGTCAGCTTGCCGATGACGGGGATGCTGACGAAGAGCAGGGCGCGCAGCAGGTCGGCCGAGACCAGCACCAGCCGGCCGTTCAGCCGGTCGGTCACCGCGGCGACGGCCGGGCCGAGCAGCACGGCCGGGACCAGCCGCAGGGCCAGCACACCGGCGACGGCCAGATTGATCTGGGTGTACGACCCGTCGGTGAGGGTGGCGGCCAGGGCGACGAGGGCCAGCAGACCGAGCCACTCACCCAGCGACGACCCAACCAGGGCCGGCCGGAAGCGGCGCAGCGCGGGTACCTGGAAGACCGGTGCGACGTCGTCCGGCCCGTTCGGGTGCTCTCCACTGGCTGTCACTCGGTCAGGGTAACCGCCGCCACGGACACTCTCCGGAATCAGCGGGCGGGTCCCGAGGGGCCGGGACGACCGTTCCCGGCGCGCCCCGTTCGGCAACGGTCGTTCCGTGTCCCCAGAAGAGGTTTCCGTTCAAGGACGTCCGTGGGCACCGCCTGTGGGCCGGTTTCAGGGCGATTCGGGACCGGTTCGGGCCGAGTCCGCCCGAACCGGGCGTACGGGCGTCCGTACTACCGCCGGTTCGTCCGGCGGTAGTACGGAGCCGGTTACTCGGCGGCCGCCGTCTTCTTGGTGGTGGCCTTTTTTGCAGGGGCCTTCTTGGCGGCGGTCGTCTTCTTGGCCGTGGTCTTCTTCGCGGCCGTCTTCTTGGCCGCCGTCGACGTGGTCTTCTTCGCCGTCGTCTTGGTGGTCTTCTTGGCCGTCTTCTTCGTGGTCTTGCGCGGCGCCGCCGCCCGCTTCTCGGCGAGCAGTTCGGCAGCCCGCTCCAGCGTGACCGACTCGACCTCGTCCCCCTTGCGCAGGGTGGCGTTGGTCGTGCCGTCGGTGACGTAGGCGCCGAACCGGCCGTCCTTGATCACGATCGGGGCCTCGGTCACCGGGTCCGGCCCGAGCTCGCGCAGCGGCGGCGCCGCGGCCCGGCGGCCACGCTGCTTGGGCTGGGCGTAGATGGCCTGGGCCTGCTCCATCGTGACCGTGAAGATCTGGTCCTCGGTCTCCAGCGACCGGGAGTCGGTGCCCCGCTTCAGGTACGGGCCGTAGCGGCCGTTCTGGGCGGTGACCTCCTCGTTCGTCTCCGGGTCGACCCCGACCAGGCGAGGCAGGGACAGCAGTCGCAACGCCTCGTCCAAAGTCACCGACTGCACGTCCATGCTCTTGAACAGGCTGCCGGTGCGCGGCTTGGCCGACTTCGGCGCGTCGTCCGGGAGGATCTCGGTGACGTAGGGGCCGAACCGGCCGTTGCGGGCCACGATCTGACGTCCGGTGTCCGGGTCGGTGCCCAGCTCACGGTCGCCGTCGGCCTGGGTCTCGAGCAGTTCGCGGGCCTTCTCCACGGTCAGCTCGTCCGGCGCCACGTCGTCCGGCACGCTGGCCCGCCGGGCCTCGCCGTCCTCGCCGGGCACCTCGAGGTAGGGGCCGTAGCGGCCGACCCGCAACACGATGCCCTCGCCCAGCGGCACCGAGTTGATGTCCCGGGCGTCGATGTCGCCCAGGTCGTCGACCAGCGGCTTGAGCCCGTGCATGGCGTCCGGTCCGGCCGGGCGCGGCTGCTGGCTGCTGCCGTCGCCTTCGGGTGCCGAGCCGTCACCGAAGTAGAACCGGGCCAGCCACTGCCGGCGGTCCTGCTCACCGGCGGCGATCTGGTCGAGGTCGGCCTCCATCGAGGCGGTGAACTCGTAGTCGACCAGCCCGCCGAAGTGTTCCTCCAGCAGCCGGGTGACCGCGAACGCCAGCCAGGTCGGCACCAGCGCGTTGCCCTTGTGCCCGACGTAGCCCCGGTTGACGATCACGTCGATCGTGGCGGCGTAGGTGGAGGGCCGGCCGATCCCCCGCTCCTCCAGCGCCTTGACCAGGCTGGCCTGGGTGTAGCGCGGCGGCGGGGAGGTGGTGTGACCGTCGGCGGTCAGGTCCCGGGTGTCGAGCGCGTCACCGACCGCCAGTTCCGGCAGCCGTCGTTCGTCGTCGTCGCCACCGTGACGCTCCTCGTCCCGGCCCTCCTCGTAGGCGGCCAGGAAGCCACGGAAGGTGATCACCGTGCCGGAAGCGCCGAAGACCGCGTCGCGGCCGTCGGAGGTGCGCGCCCCGAGCCGGATCGTCGCGGTGGAGCCGCGGGCGTCCTCCATCTGCGAGGCCACCGTGCGCTTCCAGATCAGCTCGTAGAGCCGGAACTCGTCGCCGCTGAGCTCGCTCGAGACCTGGGCCGGGGTCCGGAAGTGGTCTCCGGCCGGGCGGATCGCCTCGTGCGCCTCCTGGGCGTTCTTCGACTTGCTGGCGTAGACCCGGGGCTGCGCCGGGACGTACTCGGCGCCGTACAGGTCCGCGGCCTGCTGCCGGGCGGCGTTGACCGCCTGGTCCGACAGCGTCGTGGAGTCGGTACGCATGTAGGTGATGTAGCCGTTCTCGTACAACGACTGGGCGGTGCGCATCGCCTGCTTGGCCGACAGCCGCAGCTTGCGCCCGGCCTCCTGCTGCAGGGTCGAGGTGGTGAACGGGGCGGCCGGCCGCCGCCGGTAGGGCTTCTCCTCGACACTACGGACGCTCGTGCTCGCCCCTTCGAGGGCTCGCACCAGGGCGTTCGCGGCGGCTTCGTCCAGGTGGACGACGTCCGGCGAGGTCAGCCGGCCGGTGTCGTCGAAGTCGCGGCCGGTGGCCACACGGCGCTCGTCCAGGGCGACCAGGCGGGCACCGAACCAGCGGCCCGCCTGGGCGTGCGGCTCGGACGCGGCGAAGTCACCGGTCAGGTCCCAGTACGAGGCGGCCCGGAAGGCCATCCGCTCGCGTTCGCGCTCGACCACCAGACGGGTGGCGACGGACTGCACCCGTCCGGCCGAGAGGCCGGCCCGCACCTTGCGCCACAGCACCGGGGAGACCTCGTAGCCGTACAGCCGGTCCAGGATCCGGCGCGTCTCCTGGGCGTCGACCAGGCGCTCGTCCAGGTCGCGGGTCTGCTGGAGGGCGCGGCTGATCGCCTCCCGGGTGATCTCGTGGAACACCATCCGGTGCACCGGGATCTTCGGCTGCAGTACTTCCAGCAGGTGCCACGCGATGGCCTCGCCCTCGCGGTCCTCGTCGGTGGCGAGGTAGAGCTCGTCCGCGTCCTTCAGCGCCCGCTTGAGCTCGCCGACCTTCTTCTTCTTGTCGGCGTCGACCACGTAGTAGGCCTCGAAGCCGTTGTCCACGTCGACGGCGAACTTCCCGAAGGGGCCCTTCTTCATCTCCGGCGGGAGCTCGCTGGGCTGGGGCAGGTCACGGATGTGGCCGACACTCGCCTCGACGTCGAACTCCGGGCCGAGGTACTCGGCGATCTTCCGGGCCTTGGTAGGCGACTCGACGATCACGAGCCGCCTGCCGTTCGTGGTCTTGCTGGCGGCCACAGGCTCACCTTTCCTGACGCTGTCCACTGACGCTCACTCCCCCCGCGACGCTGTCCGTTCTTCTCCGGACGGGCAGACGGGGGCGTTCTTCGCCTCCGTCACGCGGCTGGGGCGGGACGCTACACAACGCGCACCGGTGAAGCACCGTAACCCGAGAGCCGCCGGGCGTGGGTGCTCGCGGCCTTCGTCGGCGTCACGTCTCCGCAGCGAGAGTGACACGCAAAGTGACGAGGAGCCACCCCCGGCTCAAGTGCGGCAAGTCCATCCGGGTGTGTTCAGCGTCACAACGAATCCCACTGAACGGAGGTTGCCCAGGCCGTAGCCGGTGGGCATGGGCCACGATTGCCGTCGGGTTGCCCCGAGGCGCTAGGGTGATTTGGACACGAGTGCGGAGAATAAGGCCCTCAAGTTGGCCGTGCGCGGTGAGGCCAGGTTCGTCGAGTGCCTGCATCGGGACGTAGCCTCTGACGAGACCTTCTGCCACGATCAGCACACGCTGGACAACGAGGTGGGCCGAGATGCCGGGGATGGACCGCGTCAACGAAGACGCGGAAAGATCACTGAGCGGACGGCCAGATTACCGGATGCCACTTGAGAGTGGCCGCAGGGAGGATCGCGTGCCGCGACACGGTTCGGCCGAACCGGGGGCCGACGTCGAGAGCGTCCCGGACGCGCCCCGTCGCTCGTCTATTGCCGGATGGTCCATCCGCCGCAAGCTGACGCTTCTGGTCACCATTCCGCTCGTCGTGCTGCTCATCGGTGGCGGTTTCCTGGTCTGGTCGCTGACCACCACCTACCAGAAGGCACACACCGCCCGGCTCGACGCCGAGCTGATGGAGCCGTCGCTGCGGCTCAGCCGCGTGCTGTTCAACGAGTTCGGCATGCCGGGGGCCAACACCGACGCCGAGAAGCTGGCCGGCCTGCGCGCCCAGACCGACTCCGAGGTCGCTGCCATCCGGCCGAAGCTCGAGGACCTGGCCGACCGCGGCTCGTCCGACTCGGCCCTGCCCGGCACCGCCACCACCATGCTCGCCCAGCTCGACCGGATCCCCTCGATCCGGTCGACGGTCGACAGCATGATCGACAACGGCGCGCTGAGCGGCAGCACCGGCGTCAACCAGGTGCGCTCGATCACCGAGCTGCTCTTCGACGTCACCCGTGACCTCCCCGAGAACCTGGCCACCGACCTCGGCGTCACCACCAACGACATCGACACGGTGGCCGGCGGTCAGCTGTTCTCCGCGGTGTCCCGCACCGGTTTCTCCGCGGCCGAGGAGATCACCGTTTTCAGCGGGGTGTTCACCGGTCAGACCAAGGTCAACATCACCACCGTGCGTAACCTCGAGTCCCTGGTCGCGCAGCAGGCCCTCGGGGTCACCCAGGCCGAGGCGGTGGCCGACGACGCACAGACCAGGCGCCTGCTCGAGCTCAGCAACCTCAACGCCAACATGAACCGCTGGCGCAACTCCCTCGAGAACTCGCTGGTCGAGCCCGGCGACAGCCTCGGTTCGCCCAACGACTTCACCAAGCTCGCGGTCAGCCGGCTGGCCGACATCGAGACGGTCGCCACCGAGGCGGGTCGCACCACACTGAAGACGGCGCAGGACGCCGAGACCGGAGCGCTCTTCCGGGTCGCCGTGGTGGCCGGGGCCGTGCTCGTCACCATCCTCGTGGTGAGCGCTCTGCTGACCACGATCGCCCGTACCGTCACCGCCCCGCTGCGCCGGCTGCGCGCCGGTGCCGTCGAGGTCGCCAGCGTGCAGCTGCCGGCCGCGGTGGCCCGGATCGAGCAGGACGGTGTGGGGGCCGACATCTCGCTGCCCCCGGTGCTCCCGGCCGACTTCAACCCCGGTCCGGAGACCCTCGAGGTGGCCCACGCGGTCGACGACCTCGGTGCCGAGGCCGTGCGTCTGGCCACCGCCCAGGTCCGCCTGCGCCGCGCGCTCGACGAGGCCTTCGTCAGCATGTCCCGCCGTAGCCAGTCGATGGTGGAGAAGCAGCTCGCCATCATCGACAGCCTGGAGAGCCAGGAGCAGGACCCCGACCAGCTGCGCAACCTGTTCCGGCTGGACCACCTGGCCGCCCGGATGCGCCGCTACAACGACAACCTGCTGGTGCTCGCCGGTTCCGCGGTGCGCACCCGGGCCACGGCCCCGGTCAAGATCGCCGAGCTGTTCCGCGCCGCCACCTCCGAGATGGAGCAGTACGAGCGGGTCCGGCTGCAGCCGGTCAGCGGCGCCTCGATCGCCGGTACGGTCGCTGGCGAGCTCGTCCACCTGCTGGCCGAGCTGCTCGACAACGCGGCCATGTACTCGCCGCCCTCCAGCGCGATCGTGCTCTCCGCGGCCTTCACCGCCGACGGCGGCCTGCAGATCGAGGTGCTCGACGCCGGTGTCGGGATCAGCCCCGGTGAGCTCGACCGCCTGAACGCCCGCCTCACCCAGCCCGAGTCGATCGACACCCAGGTCCCGTCCCGCATGGGTCTGTTCGTGGTCGCCCGCCTGGCCCGCCGCGGCACCTTCGGGGTGCAGTTGCAGGCCCGGCCCGACGCCTCGGGCACCATCGCCCTCGTCCGGGTGCCCGCCTCGCTGGTCATCGGCGCCCCGGGCAGCACCGGCGAGAACCCCACCGGCACCAACCCGCAGGTCCGGCCGCTCACCCCGTCGGCGGGCATGCCCCGTCCGCAGCTGTCGCAGCCGCAGGGCCAGGCGCAGAACGGGTACGGCACCTTCGGGCAGATGGGTCAGCCGGCGCTGCGCGAGCAGCAGATCCCCGCTCCCTCACCCGCCGCCACCGCGGCCGGGGCGGCCGCCCAGGCCGCCGCGGGCGTCCGTTCGGTCGCCGACGAGGACGACTCCGAACTGCCCCGCCGTCGCCGCGGGCCGGCCACCGGCACGAACGCCGGCCTGCCGCCCGAGGCCTCGAACGTCGCCGACACCGGTTCCAGCGGGCTGTTCACCCCGAACATCCCCACCGCGCCGGGCGAGGCTCCCGAACGCAACGCCGGAACATTCGCCGCCCGTCCGGGCGCGGCCCCGCAGCAGCAGCCCGCGGCCTTCAGCTTCAGCCAGGACGACCAGCAGCAGGGCTTCGCCCGTCCGGAGAGCCAGCCCGCCCGCACCCCGCAGTTCACCCTGCCGCCGCCGGAGACCACCCCGGGCGGTATCCCCAGCCTGCCCACCCGCACCCCGGGGGCGCGTACCCCGCAGCCGCTGGGCGGGCTCAGCCAGGGCTTCGGGCAGAACGAGCAGGGTTTCGGCCCGGAGGACGAGCAGCCCGAGCAGGGCTTCAACACCCGCGCCGGGCTCGGCTTCGGCCAGCAGAACCCGCCGAACTTCACCGCGCAGCAGGTGCGGGGGCTCGGTCAGCCCGACCCGACGTTCGGCCAGCCCCTGCCGGGCTTCGGCCAGGCGGCCTTCGAGAACAACCAGCGGCAGCCTCCGGCCCGCCCGGCCGGCTACGGCGCCGACGACAACACTCCGGCCGCGGGCATCTCCGGTCTGCCGGGGCTGAGCCGTCGCCCGATCGAGAGCGGCCCGGCGACCGGCGGCCTACCGGTCAACGACCCGCTGTCCGCCTCGACCGGCTCGTTCCGGGCCGCGCCGAACCGGGGCCTGCCCTCCGGCCAGGAGAACTCCGACTGGCAGGACCCGGATCTGCCGACCGAGCTGGCCGCCCGGGCCTCGGCCTCGGCCGCCTACCGGCCGGCTGAGCCGCCGTCCCCGATGATCGGCGAGAACGTCCGCCCGGACTTCAACGACCCGACGCCGATCTTCGACCAGATCTCGGTCTGGTTCAGCTCGGAGCCGGCGCCGGCCGCCCCCTCGATCTCGGTCGAGAACGGCGACCAGCGCGTCATCGACCTGCGCGACCACGAGCGGGAGAACACCAAGCAGTCGAGCCGCTGGGCGGCCCTGGGCGACCAGCGCTGGCTGGCGACCAACGCCCGCGCCGCCTCGGCCCCCGAGACCGACGGGCGTTCGGACGCGGGTCTGCCGACCCGCCGGCCCGGCGCCAACCTGCTGCCCTCGACGGCCGGTGCGGTCACGGACGCAGCTGCGGCCCGTCCCCGCGCCACCCCGGCCCGCGGCCAGGCCGCAGACGCTACCGTCGTCCGTGGCCGGCTGGGCAGCTACCAGCGTGGTCTGGCCAATGCCCGCAAGGCACGGCAGAAGTCAGACCCGGCTCCGGCCTTCAACCCGGTCGGGGCAAGCCTTTTCACCACCAACAGCGACGGCGGTGCCGACAGTGGCTCCTCCGCAGAGCAAGGAGGGGACCAGTGAGCACGGGCACCGGCACCGACGTCACCTGGCTGGTCGACGGGTTCGCACAGCGGGTACCAGGAGTGGCGCACGCAGCCGTGGTCTCGGCCGACGGTCTTCTTGTGGCGAGTTCCGCAGGACTTCCGCGTGACCGCGCCGACCAGCTGTCCGCAGTCGCGTCCGGACTGGGCAGCCTCACCAACGGCGCCGCAATGTGCTTCGCCGCGGGAGCGGTGGTCCAGACGGTCGTCGAGATGCAGGGCGGTTTCCTGCTTCTGATGGCCATCTCGGACGGATCCTGGCTGGCGGTCCTGGCCGCCCCGACCTCCGACATCGGCCTGGTCGGCTACGAGATGACGCTGCTGGTCGACCGGGTCGGACAGCACCTGTCTCCGGAGATCAGGCACAACGGCCACGGTGGCTCGCTGCCACCGATGTGAGCAGATTGCCGAGATGACCGACTACTCAGCTCATGAGGGCGGGGACCCGCCACCGTCGATGGTGCGTCCCTACGCCCGAACCGGTGGACGTACCCGTCCGGTGCACGACCTCGACCTCGAGGCCCTGGTGGTGACCACGGTCGCCGGCCAGGACCCGGGAATGAACGACTTGCTCTCGCCGGAACACAGCACGGTGATCGAGTTGTGTGAGGGAACGATCTCCGTCGCCGAGATCGCCGCCCGGCTGCACACCCCGCTCGGCGTGGCCCGCGTGATTATCGCGGACATGGTCGAGCTGGGTCTGGTCGAGGTGCTGAGCACGGCGAACGCTTCTGGTGACGAACGTGATCCAGCTTTCTTGAGGAGGGTGCTCAGTGGCCTTCAGCGGCTCTGAGACCAGGGCCACCCGATCGACGAAAATCGTCATCTCGGGTGGATTCGGTGCGGGCAAGACCACGTTCGTGGGTGCGGTCTCCGAGATCATGCCGCTGCGGACCGAGGCCGTGATGACCTCGGCCAGCGTCGGCGTGGACGATCTCTCGGCCACACCGAACAAGACGACCACCACGGTCGCCATGGACTTCGGCCGGATCAGCATCGACCAGGAACTGGTGCTCTACCTGTTCGGGTCGCCTGGTCAGAACCGGTTCTGGTTCATGTGGGACGACCTGGTGCGCGGGGCGATCGGGGCGGTCGTCCTGGTCGACACCCGGCGACTGGAAGACTGTTTCGGCCCGATCGACTTCTTCGAGGCCCGCAATCTTCCCTTCGTGGTCGCCATCAACGCCTTCGACGGGCTGCTGCGGCACCGCCCCGAGGACGTGCGCGAGGCGCTACAGCTCAGCCAGGACGTTCCGGTCCTGGTGTGCGACGCCCGGGAGCGGGAGTCTGCCAAGCAGACCCTGATCTCCGTGGTCGAGCACGCCCTGGCGACCTGGAGCCGGGCCTAAGGTCCGGTGCTGAGGGCGGATCGTGCGAACCGGCACGATCCGCCCTCCGGCATGCCTCTACTCGGCCGGCTCCAGCAGCCCGTCGCGCACCAGATTGCGCACGTCGCTGAGCAGTTCGGTCTGCAGCGCGGCCACGTCCACCTCCAGCAGGGAGGCGAGTGCGCCGATCAGCCGGCCCACCGGGATGTCGCCGGAACTGGCTCCGACGAACCCGGTCAGCGCGGTGCCCGCCTGCACCACGCGACCCGCGCCGCCACCCTGCCGGAGCAGGATCACGCTCGGGTCCTCGGCGCCGGGCCGGTGGTGACGTTCCTCGGTGACGTCCGGGGCGACCCGCACCGTCGCGGCCAGGAGCGCCTCGTCGTCGTGGGCCGCCAGCCAGTCGTGCCGTTCCAGAGTGGCCAGCACCTCGTCGCCCCAGGGCAGGCCCGGTCCGGTGCGACGCTCCTCGACGACCCGTAGGGGAGCGCCGCTCTCCCGCTCGGGACGGCGCAGCGTGATCAGCCCGAAGCCGACGCCCTCCACCCCGCGCGAGGCGAAGTCGGCCAGCCAGGCCGCGTACAGGTCGTCCGCGTCCTTCCCCAGGTGCTGCCCCGAGTCGCGGATCCAGGTCTCCGCGTACTCGGCCGGATCCTGCCACTCCCGCTGCACCACCCAGCCGTCCAGGCCGGAGGCCGTCAGCCAGGAAGACACGCGATCGGTCCACCCCTCGTCCGCACGCCCTTCCCAGTTGCCCAGGAACTGGGCGATCCCCCCGGGCGCGAGCACCGATCCGACCGACTCGACCAGGTGCCGCACCAGGTCGTCGCCGACCATCCCGCCGTCCCGGTACTCGAAGGCCGCCGCCGGGGCCGAACGCGGGGTGATCACGAACGGCGGGTTGCTGACCACCTGGTCGAACTCCTGGCCGGTGACCGGTTCGAGCAGGCTGCCCAGTCGTCCTTCGATCGTGGTGGTGCCGATGGTGGGTGCGTTGAGCGCCCAGTTCAGTCCGGCCAATTGCAGTGCGCGAGCAGAGACGTCGGTGGCCACAACGTGTTTCGAGTGCCGCGCGGCGTGCAGGGCCTGAATGCCGCAGCCGGTGCCGAGATCCAGCACACGGCCGGTCGGCCGGCGTACGGTGCACCGGGCCAGGGTCAGCGAGGCGCCGCCCACTCCGAGCACGTGATCCTCCGAGAGTGGGCGGCCGGTGGCCACCTCGGACAGGTCGGAGGCCAGCCACCAGTCGGCCGGGCCGAGCGCGTCCACCGTGGCGTAGGGGCGCAGGTCGACCAGGGCCCGCACCGGATCGGCCGGGTCCGGGCCCGCGGCGGCGAGCAGCCCGAGTTCGCTCAGCCCGGCCACCCCGGTCCGGGGCACGGCCCGGGCCAGGCGCCCGGTCGGGACCTCCAGCCCGAGCACGAACACGGCGACCAGTGCGGCCAGCGGCTCTTGGGACGGCGAGGCCAGATGCTGGGCCACAGCCAGACGGGCGGGCAGCGACTGCTCACGCCCCAGGGCGGCCTGAGCCACCGGCCCGAGCAGGTCGTTGACCGCGTCCACGGTGAACCCGGTCAGGTCGGCGCGGAGTTTCCCGACCAGTTCGTCGTTCCGGGACTTGGCGTCTGCACTCATGCCCTCGTTCTACCGTGTCGGCGGGCGCAAACGTGAAACCGGCCGCGCGGACCAGGTCCACGCGGCCGGTTCGGCCTGTCGGAGCGGGTGTTACGGGGTGGTCCGGGCCGAGGTGGTGCCCTCGTCCACGTCCACCGTCGTGGCCACCGGTGCCGTCGGCTGGGTCGGTGACCCGGCCACGGCGGCGGCCGGCTGACCCGAGGTGACCGGGGCCGACGTCCCCACATCGGAGTCGCCGTAGTCGACGGTGCGCCGCTTGGTCACCACCAGGGCAGCCACGATGATCGCCACCGCGATCGCGGTGATCGTGTAACGCAGTGCGGCGGAGGCGTCTTCACCCACGCTGAGCTGCACCACCGCAGGAGCGATGAGCACGGCGACCAGGTTCATCACCTTGATCAGCGGGTTGATCGACGGGCCGGCCGTGTCCTTGAACGGGTCGCCGACGGTGTCACCGATCACCGCCGCAGCATGGGCCGGGGAGCCCTTGCCGCCGTGGTGGCCGTCTTCCACGATCTTCTTCGCGTTGTCCCAGGCGCCACCGGAGTTGGCCAGGAACACGGCCATCAGGGCGCCGGCGCCGATCGCACCGGCCAGGTAGCCGGCCAGCGGGCCGATGCCCAGACCGAAACCGACTGCGACCGGGGCCAGAGCGGCCAGCAGGCCGGGGGTGGCCAGCTCGCGCAGCGAGTCGCGGGTGCAGATGTCGACCACCCGCCCGTAGTCCGGCTTGACCGAATAGTCCATGATCCCGGGGTTGTCGCGGAACTGACGCCTGACCTCCACCACGATCGCCCCGGCCGCCCGGGTGACGGCGTTGATCGCCAGCCCGGAGAACAGGAACACGACCGCTGCCCCGAGCATGAGCCCGACCAGGGTGTTGGGCTGGACGATCTCCACCCCGAAGCTGCGGGGCAGGTCACCCAGGGCCGCACCCGAGTCGGCCAGGGCCTTCTGCACGGCGTCGGTGTACGAACCGAACAGCGCGGTTGCCGCGAGCACGGCCGTGGCGATCGCGATGCCCTTGGTGATGGCCTTGGTGGTGTTGCCCACCGCGTCCAGTTCGGTCAGGATCTGCGCGCCCTCACCGTCCACGTCACCGGACATCTCGGCGATGCCCTGGGCGTTGTCGCTGACCGGGCCGAAGGTGTCCATCGCGACGATGACGCCGACCGTGGTGAGCAGGCCGCAGCCGGCCAGCGCGATCAGGAACAGCGACAGCCAGATCGAGACCCCGCCCAGGGTGAAGGCGAGGAACACGGCCCCGGCGATGATGCCGGTGGTGTAGACCGCCGACTCCAGACCCAGGCCGATGCCGGAGAGCACCACGGTAGCCGCCCCGGTGGTGGTGGTGTCGGCCACATCCTTGGTCGGGCGCTTGTCGGTGCCGGTGTAGTAGCCGGTGAGCCAGAGGATCACCCCGGCCAGCACGATGCCGATCATGACGGCGGCGAAGGAGATCAGCCGCGGGTCGCCGTCGAGCCTGGCCACCACGGAGTCGGCCCCGGTGAAGTCGGCGAAGGACGAGGGCAGGTAGGTGAACGAGGCGATCGCGCAGAGCACGGCCGAGACCACGGCGGAGATGCCGAAACCGCGGTTGATCGCGGCCAGGCCGCTCTCACCCGGCCGGGTGCGGGTGATCAGGACGCCGAGCACGGCGGTCAGGGCCCCCAGGGCAGGCACGATCAGCGGGAACACCAGGCCTTCGACGCCGAAGGCGGCCTTGCCCAGGATCAGGGCGGCGACCAGGGTCACGGCGTAGGACTCGAACAGGTCGGCGGCCATGCCTGCGCAGTCACCCACGTTGTCGCCGACATTGTCGGCGATGGTGGCGGCGTTGCGCGGGTCGTCCTCGGGGATCCCCTGCTCGACCTTGCCGACCAGGTCGGCGCCGACGTCGGCGGCCTTGGTGAAGATGCCGCCACCGACGCGCATGAACATGGCCAGCAGGGCGGCGCCGAAACCGAAACCTTCCAGGACGGAAGGGGCGTCGCCCTCGTACAGGAGCACCACGGCCGAGGCGCCCAGCAGGCCGAGACCGACCGTGCACATGCCGACGAAGCCACCGGTGCGGAAGGCCAGGCGCATGCCCTCGTCGCGGTCGCCCTTGCGGGCCGCTTCGGCGACCCGGACGTTGGCCCGGACCGCCAGGGACATGCCCAGGTAGCCGATCGCGGCCGAGAACAGGGCCCCGACCACGAAGAAGATGCCCCGGCCGATACGGACGTCCGCATCACCGGGCAGGAGGAAGAGGACTGCCAGGACGAGGACGACGAAGGCGGCCAGCGTCCGGAACTGACGGCGTAGGTAGGCCGCCGCCCCTTCCTGTACCGCGGTGCCGATCTCGACCATGCTTCGTGAGCCGTCCGGCGCGGCGAGGACGGCCTGGCGGAATGCCGCGGCCACCCCCAGCGCCACGAGGGCGATCACGAAGACCACGACCACCAGTGTCAGATTTCGGCCTTCGAGATTTACATCTGCCGTGGTGGTGGCAGCCAGAGTGCCGTAGTGCATCCGTCCTCCTCGACGTGCGCGGGCGCGACCCCCTCACCCGTCGCGGGCGGAAGGGTCGAACAGGTGCAGGCGACAGGGCGAATCGGGGCCTTGGCGTGCGTGGGACGCCGGATGACCGGCGAGAGTTCCCACGCGGGGGAGTCTATGTACTGTGACGCGCGCCACCAAACCTCCGGCGCGTGGCTCTTTTCACTTTGGGTGGTTTAGTCCGTTTTGCTATCACTCAAGTGCGCGGCCGCAACGGCCGAACAATGGACGGTCTCAGCTCGCCGGATCTCGGGGAGCGGGTGCCGTGGCGCCGTGGGGCGGGATCGACGGCCACCACTCCAGACGCACCTGGGCGCCGGAAATGCCCTGGTGCGGGCGCACCTCGAGGTGATCGGCGAGTCCCTCGAGCAGTGACAGCACCACCGGCTCGGGCCCGGCCGAGGTCTTGGCCGCGTCGGTCACCTGCACCACCAGGCCGGGGCCGGTGTCGTCGACCAGCATCGTCACGGGCTCGTCGCAGTCGGCCTCGGCGCAGCGCCGTACGGCCCGGGCGCAGGCCTCCCCGACCGCCAGGCGCAGTTCTTCCAGTTGCTCGGTCAGCCCGGCGCGCCGGGCCACCGCCACGGCGACCAGGCGAGCCGTGCGGACGTATTCGGCGGCCGGTGGAAACCGCAGCTCGACACCGGTCGCCGACGGTTGGGGCCCGGTCCTGGTTATGGCGTGCCTCTGAAGGACTCCCCCTCGGAGGTGCCGTCGAGCGTCTTCTCCGAGGAGCCGTCCAGGTGGATCGTCACCGGCGGGTCCTGGTCCGCGCCGGTGAGCGCCCCCGCGAGCGAGGCGTGGATCGGGAAGACCTTGGTCAGGCCGGTGATCCGGAAGACCTTGAGGATCTTCTCCTGGTCGCAGACCAGCTGCAGCGAGCCCTCGTGCGAGCGGGCCCGCTTGAGCCCGCCGACCAGGACGCCGAGCCCGGTCGAGTCGAGGAAGTCCACCCCGGCCATGTCCACGACCAGGTGGTACTCGCCCTCGGCGACCAGTTCGTTCAGACGCTCCCGCAGGGTGGGGGCGGTGTACACGTCGATCTCGCCGGCCACGCTGATGACCGTCTGGACACCTTCGCGCCGTGTCGCCACTGTGAGCTCCACATCGCCTCCCCGGGAAGTCCTGTGTCCGTATCGAGCTGCTCGAACCTTGTGCGGTGCCCTAGCCATGGGCATGCCTCCGGCATTCAATCATCTGACGGTCACTCCAATGGCCCACACCGCCCACTGCGTGTCACCAATTTGGCGGACAGGCGCGATTCCCTCACCCCGGCGCGCCCGCCCCGCCTTACGTTCTTCTTCCCGGCAAAGCCCCGGCGCCCGGTATCTGCGCAGGTCCGGGGCCTGCTCGGGCTTCGCTGAAGACATCTACGGCGAGTCCGGGCACCTCGACCAGGACGGACTCGGCCACCGAACCGTCGGCCGCGAATTCACAGCTCGCCAGCCGGGCACCGTTGATCGCGGCGATCTGGGCAGCGCCGGAGCAGTGCCGGCCCGAGTCGATCGCGGCCAGGGCGGCCAGGTCGGCGGCGGCCGCAGCCCGGTGACGAGCGGCCAGGGCAGCACCCACGCCCAGAGTCGTGACCGCGAGCACCACGGCCACCCCCACCAGCCCCAGCATCAAGACGGTCCCCGAGCCCCGGTCACGCACCGGGCAGGCCCCCCGGCGTGGCCCAACACCCGGGTGCCCAGCCCACTGCAGCGGCGTTGGCAAAGTCGACATCCGCATGACCGGCACCGTCATGGAGCCCTCACCCCGGACAGGCGCAGGAGGCACAGACGTACCAAACACGATCCGACGGCTTGTCGCCCACCTTGTGCTGTTCTCATCTGGCCGTTTCCCCAGACGGGCTGGGCTCGGTCTGGGCGGTGCTCTCGGCGCGTACTGCAATGCGGGGTTGCCAGGGGAGGGGCAGAGTCAGCTGGGCCAAGACCTGAACCTTCACAAGGTCGTCGGCGCTACTCACCCGAACCTCGGCCCCCGCTGGGGCCTCGGCGGCGGCCGGGGCGTGAGGATCGTCGTGACGGGCGGCGGCGCGGGCGCCGGCCCGGGCCGCGTCGATGCACTGGAGCTGGGCCAGACCGGCCGTGGCCGCAGCCAGCAGGGTGGCCAGGAGGAGCACCACAATCGGTACGGCCAAGGCGGTTTCGGCGGTGACCACACCTCGTTCGCGGTGCAGAGGCGAAGGTGGACAGCGTGAGCCGGTTCGGCCCTCCGGGCCGGCTCGGCGGAGGCCCGGCCGGACCGGGGCAGGCTCCACGGAACTGCCCCGGCCGTCCAGGCTGGTCATGCGAGACTCAGCGCCTTCTTGATGATGCCGACCAGCAGGCTCTTGACCGGACTGCTGCGCACGATGCTCAGCAGCACCCCGGCGAAGCCGCAGGCGACCAGCATGGTCATCGCGTACTCGGCCGTGCTGGCGCCGGCCTCGCCGGCCTGCCGGACCCGGCGCGCCACCTCGTGCAGCCGCTGCCGGACGGCCGGGACCGCCCTCGTGTAAAGCCTCTTCGTCATGATCGTCCCCTCCTGTGACCGGTACGCCCCGTCGGCGTCCTGGTTCCAGACTGCTGGAAGGGGGATCGGGGTTGCCTGTGAAAAGCGTTGCCTGTGGACAGAAGCCAGGTCCTGCCGACTGTGGAAAGTCCGGCCTCATCCGGAGAACAGCCGGATCACCAGGGGAACGATCCCCAGCAGCACGAACGCCGGGAGCAGGCAGACCGCTCCGGGGATGACCAGGAGCACCTCGAGGCGGTGGATCGCCACGGCTCGGGCTGCGGCCTGGCGGCGGCGTTCCTCGGCGGCTGCTCGCCGGATCAGGGCCGAGGGTGGCAGGCCGGAACGTGCGGCCAGGGTCAGGGCCTCGGTGAGAGCGGCTGTGGTGTGGTCGGTCTCAGGACTGTCCGGATCGATCAGCGGCGCGTGCACCAGGTCGCCGAGACGCAGAAGAGTCTCGCCGCGGGGGTCGTCCAGGTCGGCCAGAACGGATCCCGCGTCGCGCAGCGCCACGGCCGGAGGTGCCCCGCTCTCGATCAGCGAAGCGATCAGATCCAGCACCAATGGGCCGGGCATGGCCGAGGCCGGCCGCCGGCCTTCGGGCCGGACCTGTCGGCGGTGCGGGCGCGTGGCCTGGGTGACCCGCCGGTTCACGATGTGCTCGCGGCAACGTTACGCACGAGGCGCGCCGTCCACCAGTGACCGGCCCACCAAAAGGCCGACCCGGCGAGCAAACACACCACCCCAATCCCGGTTCCCAGGAGAACTTCCAGGGGATTCACGCCCAGCACGGCGCCCAGCAGCAGGCCGATGAGCGGCAGTGCCGCCAGTACCCGTGCGGTGGTGCGAGGGCCGGCCAGGGCCACCTCCTGCTCGTCCGACTCGGCGATCTGGGCCAGGAGACCGGCCCCGATGCCGTCGAAGATGGATGCGGCCGGTGCGCCCGATCGGCGGACCACCTCGGCGGTGGCCGCCAGCCACTCGAGCGCTTCCACCCCTGGCCCCTCGCAGTCGGCAGCGGCGAGTCTCAGCCCTTCGGCGGTGGTTCCGCCCATCTCAAGCATTCCGGCAACGGTTTCCGCCACCCGCGCACCAGGTCCACGCCCGGTCGCGAGCACTTCCCAGGTGCGGGCCGGCGGCACGCCGGCCCGGGACAAGGCCGAAACTCGCCCGCACAACTGCGCGGCATCGTCCCGTCCCAGTGTCAGCTCGCCTCGTACGGAGGCGGGAGGGAGCGCACCACAAGGGGTTTCGAGTCGCCTGAGTGGGCCCTGGGTGAAGGACGGCCTGGGGCGGGTCATGTCGCCTCCAGCCGATCCGCGAGCTCCGCCCAGCCCGCTCCCGTCACGCCGTTCGATCCCGGATCCCGAGGATGGGCCGTCAGGGCAGGCAGCATGGTGAGCTCACCTCGTTCTCCACGTCGGGCGATCGCGATCTGCATGACCCGGCGTCGGCCTGCACGTCGTTCGACGTGCACCACTGCGTCGAGCGCGGCCGCTGCCTGCGCCCGCACCGCGTCGGCAGAAAGCCCGGCCAGGGCGCCGAGAGCCTCCAGACGGGCCGGGACGTCGGCGGGGGCGTTCGCGTGCACGGTGCCGCACCCACCCGCATGTCCGGTGTTCAGCGCGGACAGCAGCTCCCGGACCTCTGCGCCCCGGCACTCGCCGACCACCACCCGGTCGGGGCGCATGCGAAGCGCCTGGCGCACCAGCACTTCCAGCCCGACTGCGCCGGCGCCCTCCACGTTGGCGTGCCGGGCTTCCAGCCGGACCAGGTGCGGATGGGCCGGGCGCAGCTCGCCGACGTCCTCCACCAGGACGATCCGTTCGGAGGCCGGTACCAGCGAGAGCAACGAAGCCAGGAGGGTGGTTTTGCCCGCGCCGGTGCCCCCGCTGACCAGGAAGGCGGCGCGAGCGGTCACCATCGCGTGCAGCACCGCGGCCCAGCCGGGCGGTACCGACCCGGTACTGACCAGAGTCTCGAGCGGGAGCGGTACCTGGCGGAGAACCCGGAGCGAGATCAGCGTGCCGGTGGGGGCCACCGGAGGGATGACCGCGTGCAGCCGGATGCCTCCTTCGAGACGGGCGTCGGCATAGGGAGCGGCATCGTCCAGGCGCCGACCGCCGGCCGAAGCGAGACGGGTGGCCAGTGCGCGCACCGACACCTCGTCCCGGAGGCCGGCCGGGCAGGGCAGGCGCTTCAGCCCCTCGCCCTGGTCCACCCAGATCTCGCCGGGGCCGTTCACCAGAACATCGGTGACCCCGGGCAGTTCCAGCAACGGCTGGAGCGGCCCCAGACCCCACAGCTCGGCCGAGATCCGCTCGGTCGCGGCCAGCACGTCCTCGTGGCCCAGCACCTGCCCGAGCCCGGCCGACGTGGCCGCCACCATCGCCGCCAGCTCCTCTCGGCCCGGGCGCCGGTGTCCGGCCAGACCCCCGCGCAGCCGGGAGACAACGGCTGCCAGCACCACCTCCGGATCGCTCATCCGCGGACACCGGCCAGCTCCCGCTCCAGCAGGTCGCGGCAGAACCGGGCGAGCGGGCCCCGGGCCCGCAGACCGGGCGGCTCACCGCGGTCGAGACCGGCCTTCAGCCCGGGCTCGACCCTCAGCAGACCGGCCGATGGCAGACCGAGGGCAGCGCAGATGCCGGAAGGGCCGAGCCCGGCCGCAGTGGGCCCGCACACCACGGCTCGCAGATCGCCGACCAGAGGGCGCAGACCGGCGGTCAGACGCTGCGCTGCGGCCACCGCCCGCACCGCCGCCGGTACCAGCACCAGGCAGCACCCCAGGGCCCGCACAGCGGCGCTGGTGGCCTCGTCGAGGTGCCGGGGAAGGTCGAGCACCACCGTGCCGAACTCGGCCCGGGCGGCCTCCAGAACGGCGCCGACGGCCGGGGCCGACAGTTCGGTGACCGGGCCGGACCGGACCGCGGCGAGCACGTGCAGCCCGTCGATGAGCGGCAGCGATCCGGAGAGGCTGCCGGGCAGCAGCCGGCCGCGGGCCGAGCCCAGATCGGGCCAGCGCAGCCCCGGCTCGTCCTCCGCCCCGAGCAACAGGTCGGCCCCGCCGCCGGTCTGGTCCATCTCGATCAGCAGGGCCGGGCCCGTGACGGCCGCCGTTCGGGCCAGGGCAGCCGCCAGGACGCTGGCCCCGGCCCCACCGCAGCCGCCGATCACCCCGACCGTCCGTGCCCCTCGCCGGGCTTCACCGAGCCTGGCCAGCCGCTCCTGAAGTCGGTGCTCGCCCTCCGGGAGCAGCACCACCTGCTCGGCCCGCAGGTCGCGGGCAGCACGCCAGAGCCGCTCATCCGGATCACCGGTGGCCAGCAGCAGACGGGGAACGCCGGAGGCGAGAGCGGGCAGGCCCTGGCTCACGTCGTGATCGGCCCCGACCAGGACGAGCGCGGGCGGACCGGGCACCGACCCCGGGACCGAGGGGACGACGCGCACCCCCTGCGCCCCGGCCAGCCGTTCCACCACCGAAGTCAGCAGCGGCTCAGCGGTCAGCAGCAGCACCCAGATCAGGACCATGGGAGCCAGGCTCGGCCCTCAGGGCACGACTCAGAGCGGGCTGGACCCCGCCTGTGGACAAACCCCGCTTCGTGCCGACCTGTGGAGAACCAGCAGAAGCCGGGCGGCAAAAGGCGACGGCCCCCGCTGGGGGGGAGCGGGGGCCGTCTGGCCGGTCCGGCTCGGGGGGGAGGAGTCGGACCGGGCGGGCACGGCAATTAAGCCGGCTACGTCAGTCTGTACCCCCCGTGGCGTCTGGTGCAACACCTACGCCACCGGACGGCGGCAACTGCACAGGAATTGGACAGGGGGAAGAGGGTTCCGTTGACCTCTAAGTACTTTGCGTCACAGCCCAAGAGAAAACTGCGAGCGATCAATCACACAAGGTCACCGACCGGGTTCGCCTCCATTATGACCGGTAGGCGCCCCCGATCGTCCTCAATTTCTCGCCCTGAGCTTCCGGCCGGGCACTGCGAGTGATCTTGAGCTGCGCCTATCCTGGCGCCATGGGTGGGGAGCCTGCGGGCCGGGATCGTGAGGCGGCGTTCTTCGACCTGGACAAGACCGTCATCGCCAGGTCCAGCACGATGGCCTTCTCCCGGCCCTTCCACACCAACGGCCTGCTCAGTCGCTCGGCGATGCTGCGCAGTGCCTACGTGCACTTCCTCTACCACGCCAGTGGCGCTGATCACACCCAGATGGAACGGATGCGCCAGCAGGTCTCCCGCATGGTCATCGGCTGGGAGGTGCAGCAGGTCAGTGACATCGTCGCCACCACGCTGTCCGAGCTGATCGTGCCGATCGTCTACGAGGAGGCGACCGCGCTGATCGCCGAGCACCACGAAGCCGGCCGCGACGTGGTCATCGTCTCCGCCTCGGGGGTGGAGCTGGTCGAGCCGATCGGGGCGATGCTCGGGGCCGACCACGTCATCGCCACCCGGATGGGGATCGACGAGGGTCGCTACACCGGCACCATCGAGTACTACGCCTACGGTGAGAACAAGGCCGCGGCGATGCGCCGGATGGCCGTCGAGCGGGGCTACCGGCTCGAGCGGTGCTATGCCTACAGCGACTCGGTCACCGATCTGCCGATGCTCCAGGCCGTCGGTCATCCCGTGGCGGTGAATCCGGACAAGGCGCTGCGGCGTGAGGCGCAGACGCGGGGCTGGCTGGTGCAGGACTTCAGCCGGCCGGTCAGCCTGCGCCCGAAGTTCCCGGCCCAGGCGGCTGCTCGTACGGCTGCGCTCGGTGCCGGGGCGAGCGCGGCAGCCGGTCTGGTCTGGTACGCCAGCCGCCGTAACCATGCGGGCCGACAGTCCTCCGGCCGGGAGTTCGCCCGGTCTCGCCGAGCGGCCTCCCGGCCGGAGTAGGTGAACCCGTCTCCCCAGTGACAACTTTCGCTGACTCACCTCGATTCGCAAGACGGCGCAACCGGTTTCGGGGATTCAGGATGGAGTTGTGATGGGTGGCGGCGCCCCGCAGCCGGGCGCCGCCACCCGATGCACGGTTCGCGGCTATCAAGCGCGCAGATACCATTTCGCTGGAGCGGTGCAAGCCCGTCCGAGCGGGTCCTCACGTGGACTGATCGCGTGTGGGTACCGGCGGACCGTGCGGTCCGGAAGGCTTCTCGGCCGGTGGTTCCCGGCCTCTGAAACCGTGAACCCATGTCTACTCCGGAAAAGTCTTCCCGTCATGGGGCTACCAGAAGGTAGCGGCCATTCGTGCGACGAACGGCACTCCGAAGGGTCCTCCGATTAGGCCGTTCGGGCGGGGGTTTTCGATCCAGATCAAAACAACGGACGGGGTAACTCGGCGAAAATCGGCCGCTAGACCAACAAATCAGCCGGTGACCCGTCCCATCGTCACCGCGTCGCAGACCGCCCGGCCCTCGCCGGCCCCCTCCACCACCGCCTCCGCGCAGTGGATCAGCCAGTCCGCCACCGCATCGGCCCGGCCCGAGGTGTAGGCCTGCAACCGCCGGTGGTAGCCGGGACCAGCGTCGAGGTGAGCCGCCTCCCACACCACCACGCCCATCGGATCCAGCCCCCGCCCGACGATCACGGCGTGCGCAGCGGCGCGGGCGACCAGGCCGTTGCCCGCCACGAACGGCCGGGCGGTGAGGATCTCGGCGTGCACGAGGGCGGCCACCACCAGAGCCGGGGCCGCGGGTGGGGCCGACAGCAGATCGGTGATGCCGTTCAGCCGGGCTCCCAGGGCCGCGCCCACGGGGGCGCTCTCCGGTTCGCCGATCCCGTCGCCCGGCAGTTCCGCGCCCTGACGGGGCCGCCCCACCTGATCGGCGGGGATCAGCCCGCCCGCGGCGGCCAGGTGCAACCGGGCCAGTGCCTGGGCCGGCGCCGAGGAGAGCGACTTCTCCACCTGAGCAGCCTCCGAGTAGACCCGGACAGCGGCCTGAGCAAGGTGACCAGAAGCGTCTTCAGGTAGCCCTGAGGCCCCACGGGCGGCGTCGCGGATCAGGTCGACCGGATAGCGCGCCCCCTCCAGGGCGGCAGAGTTACGGGCCGAGCGCACGGTGGCCTCGGCCCGGGCCTCGGCGGAACGGCGGCGCAGGGCGTTGTGCCAGCGGATCTCGGTGCACGCCGTGCGGGCCGACTGTACGGCCGCAGCGACTCCGGGGAGGTTCTCCAGCGCGGCCAGGCTCTGCGCCAACATAGTCACGGCGCGAGCCTAGGTCCTGCCCTGGGGCAGAGCCCTCAGCCGCAGTCGGAGCAGGATGAACCGCAGCACCGTCGCGACCGCGTTGGCCACCGTCAGCACCACCACCTCCACCCAGTGCGCCTCCACCCCGGCCCAGTGCACGACGGCCAGCGAGCCGTTGGTCAGCAACAGCCCCACGCCGAAGGCCAGCAGCCCGACCGCGTGGTCCCCGGCCAGGCCGGCGTTGCCCCGCACCCCGAAGGTGAGCCGGCGGTTGGCCGCGGTGTTGGCCACCGCGGTGATCAGCAGGGCCAGGGTGTTGGCGGCGAAAGATCCCAGGAAGCTGCGCAGGATCAGGTAGAGCGCCGAGTAGGCGAGCGTGCTGAGCACCCCCACCCCGGCGAAGCGGATCAGCTGGACCACCGTGCCAGGCCTCTGACCTGCACCTATCCGCGGGCGGCGGGAAAGTTCGGGCAGGTCCGTGCTGGTCGGAGCGCTCATGTCCCGAGAGTGCGCTCCGAAACTCAAAGGGCTCTGTGCGTGACTTGTGGGAATTCATAGGTTCACAGGCGCACTGTGCGTCCCTACTCTGGGACGTATGGCAACGGCGCCTGGAAATGTGACGGTTATCGGTCGAGCGCGAACGAGTCCGCGATGGACTCATGCGCCCGACCCGGCTCCGCTTCGGGCCCTGATCGTGGATCCCGACGGAGCGGCTCTCGCCCGGATGACGCAGTTCTTCCGGGCCGACCCGCGGATCAGTGCGGTCCGCACCACGCGCAATCGCGCGGGTGCGCTGCAGATCCTGCGCGACGACCCGGTCGACCTCCTGGTGTGCGACGTGTCCACGCCCGGGCTGGACGGGCCGCACCTGGCCCGCGCCCTGGCGCGGATCGACCGGCACCCGCACCTGGTGTTCACCGTGCCCGCCCGGCAGCATCCGCCGCGCTCGTTCGAGCTGGACTCGGTCGAGTACGTGGACAAGCCGGTCACCGCCGAGCGGCTGGCCGAGGCGGTGCGGCGCACGGTCGCGGCCTGCACCGACGAGACCATCGCGGTGGAACTGGCGGGGGTGACCCGGTTCATCCGGCGTTCGCAGATCCTGTTCGTGCAGGCCCAGGGCGACTACGCGCGCCTGCACACGGCCACCGGCAGTCATCTCATCCGGGTTCCGCTGAGCACCCTCGAGGAACGCTGGGAGCCCTACGGCTTCCTGCGGATCCACCGCAGCACGATGGTCGCGCTGCCGCACGTGGACGAGGTACGCACGGTGGGCGGGCGGATGCGGGTACGGCTGCGTGGGCGCACGCTGCAGGTCAGCCGGCGCCAGGGCCGGCACGTGCGGGAGGTGCTGCTGGCCGGTACGGCCGGTGAGCCGCCCCGGCGCAGTGCCGAGCCCGTCACCCGCAGCCGGATCGCCGACGTGGGCTGAGCAGACGAGGAAGAGGCCAACGGCCCCGCCGATCCACCAACGGTGCTCCCGGCGGGCCGAGCGGTAGTGCCGTCCGGCCGAACGGCGAACTGGACAAGGTGTGCGACGGGACAGGTCAGGCCCTCAGCCAGGGCGACCTGTCCCGTGGCATGTCGCCACCGGCCGCTGACTATTAATGTCAGGGTGATCACGACCACACGAGCCTCATGCGAAGAGGGGATCCGATGACGGACGAGACCCTGTCGAACCTGCTGCACGAGGAACGGCGGTTCCCGCCGGAGAAGGCGTTCGCCGACGCGGCGCTGGCGCAGCCCGAGTTGTACGAAGCGGCGAAGCAGGACCGGCTGGCGTTCTGGGAGGAGCAGGCCCGCGCGCTCACCTGGGCCACCCCGTGGACGCAGACCCTGGACTGGTCGGACGCGCCGTTCGCCAAGTGGTTCGTCGGCGGCACCCTGAACGTGGCCTACAACTGCGTGGACCGGCACGTCGAGGCGGGCAACGGCGAGCGGGTGGCGCTGTACTTCGAGGGCGAGCCGGGCGACACCCGCGAGATCACCTACGCCGAGCTGCAGCGCGAGGTCTCCAAGGCGGCCAACGCGCTCACCGGGCTCGGGGTCGAAGCGGGCGACCGGGTGGCGATCTACCTGCCGATGATTCCCGAGGCGGTGATCTCGATGCTGGCCTGCGCCCGGATCGGGGCCGCGCACTCGGTGGTCTTCGGTGGCTTCTCGGCCGAGGCCCTGCGCAGCCGGATCGACGACGCGGACGCCAAGGTCGTCATCACCGCGGACGGCGGCTACCGCCGGGGCAACCCCTCGGCGCTCAAGCCCGCCGTGGACGCCGCGGTGGTGAACACCCCGTCGGTGCAGAAGGTGCTGGTGGTCCAGCGCACCAAGCAGGACGTGGAGTGGAACGACGAGAAGGACGTCTGGTGGCACGACGTCGTGGACAGCGCCTCCGACGTGCACGAGCCGCAGGCCTTCGACGCCGAGCACCCGCTGTTCATCCTCTACACCAGCGGCACGACCGGTAAGCCGAAGGGGATCCTGCACACCTCCGGCGGCTACCTGACCCAGACCGCGTACACCCACCGCAACGTGTTCGACCTGCGGCCGGAGAAGGACATCTACTGGTGCACGGCCGACATCGGCTGGGTCACCGGGCACAGCTACATCGTCTACGGCCCGCTGGCCAACGGCGCCTCCCAGGTGATCTACGAGGGCACCCCGGACACCCCGCACAAGGGCCGGTTCTGGGAGATCGTGCAGAAGTACCGGATCACCCAGCTCTACACCGCGCCCACCGCGATCCGGACGTTCATGAAGTGGGGCGACGACATCCCCGCCTCGTTCGACCTGTCCAGCCTGCGCGTGCTGGGCTCGGTCGGTGAGCCGATCAACCCCGAGGCCTGGGTCTGGTACCGCAAGCACATCGGCGGCGACCGCACCCCGATCGTGGACACCTGGTGGCAGACCGAGACCGGCGCCATCATGATCAGCCCGCTGCCCGGGGTCACCACCGCCAAGCCCGGTTCGGCCCAGGTCCCGCTGCCCGGCATCTCGGTGGACGTGGTCGACAACGACGCCAACCCGGTGCCCAACGGCTCCGGCGGCTACCTGGTGCTCACCGAGCCGTGGCCGTCCATGCTGCGCGGTATCTGGGGCGACCCGGAGCGCTACAAGGACACCTACTGGTCGCGCTTCGACGGCCTCTACTTCGCCGGCGACGGCGCGAAGAAGGACGAGGACGGCGACGTCTGGCTGCTCGGCCGGGTGGACGACGTGATGAACGTGTCCGGGCACCGGCTCTCGACCACCGAGATCGAGTCCGCCCTGGTCTCGCACCCCAAGGTGGCCGAGGCCGCGGTGGTCGGGGCGGCCGACGAGACCACCGGCCAGGCGGTGTGTGCGTTCGTGATCCTGCGCGGTGACGCGGGTTACGACGAGTCCCAGGCCGAGGCCGTGATCACCGAGTTGCGCAATCACGTGGCCAAGGAGATCGGGCCGATCGCCAAGCCCCGGCAGGTGATGGTGGTGGCCGAACTGCCGAAGACCCGCTCGGGCAAGATCATGCGCCGGCTATTGCAGGACGTCGCCGAGAACCGCGCGGTGGGCGACGTGACCACGCTGGCCGACTCCACCGTGATGGACCTGATCAAGAAGGGTCTGGGTAGTTCCTCCGACTGAACCGCAGATCTGAGGACGCCGGTGGGCACCTGGGTGCCCACCGGCGTCCTCAATTTCGGGCAGAGTAGGGGGATGGCAAACCGGGGATCTCTGCACCACGTCGAGCTGTGGGTCGCCGATCTGACTTCGGCCCGGCACGAATGGGGCTGGCTGCTGGGGGAACTGGGCCACGAGCAGTTCCAGGACTGGCCGGCCGGCTGCAGCTGGAAGCTCGAGGGCACCTACCTGGTGGTGGAGCAGAGCAAGGCCCTCACCGCCGAACAGCACGAGCGGCTCCGGCCGGGCCTGAACCATCTGGCTTTTCGGGCCGGCCCCCGGGAGCAGCTCGACCGGCTGATGGCTCAGGCGCCGGAACGAGGCTGGAGGCCGCTCTTCGAAGAGAAGTACCCCTTCGCCGGCGGCCCCCAGCACTACGCGGGCTATCTGGAGAACGGCGCCGGGTTCGAGGTCGAACTCGTCGCGGACTGAACCCGGCTCAGCCGGAGGCCCCCTCCAGCGCGAAGACAGTGGCCTCGTCGCGGGAGTCGGTCCAGGTGATCTCCCGCCCGTCGGCCATCAGGTACCGCGACTCCTCCTGGTACTCGAAGGTGTAACCGCCCTTGGCCTCCACGACGGCGAAAGCCTGCTTCTCGTCGCCGTCGTCGCAGGCCTCGAGGGCGAAACCGGCCTGCAGGACGGTGACGCAGAAGGCGTCGGCCTCCTCGCTGTCGCGCACGCTCATGATCTGATACTGGTTCCAGCCCACCGGAAGCAGAGCGAGCTCTCCGCGGAAGTTCAGCCAGTCGTCCTTGTCCGCCGCCTTGTTCGACCGGGACAGGCTGAGCGTGCCGTCGGTCTCGACGGTCAGCATGCGCTTGCCCTCGGCCGTCGGCGGGGCCCAGATCCAGTACTGGGCGCCTTCAGTGTCGTTCAGCTTGTCGGACTTCTGGTTGGGCAGTTCCTCCTTGCCCGTGGTCGGCGCGGCAGTGGCCGACTCGCTGGGGGCGGGTTCGGTGGACGTGGTGGGGGCAGGTGAAGTGGTACTGATGCCCGCGGGGGCGGCGGTGTCCTGAGTCTCCGGCCGGGTCAGCCAGGCGGTGGCTCCACCGGCCATCAGAGCAACCAGTACGAAGGTGGTGACCGCGATGGCCACCCGCCTACGGTTCTCGCGGCGGTGCAGGTCGTCGGTTCTCTGCGTCACTGGCGTCCCGGCCTCGTAGGTGGTGTCCGAATCGTGCATCAGTACCCGAACCCTTTCATGACCTGGCCGGTGGCGGTCTGGCTCAGGCGGCGGATCCGGGACAGCGGCACGGTGTAGCTCACCTGGAAGAGGTCGCCGCGCTCGCGAGCCTGCAGCAGGTAGTCGTCGCTGGTGCTCAGCTCGTCGACCAGGTTCAGCCCGAGAGCGTCGCTGCCGTACCAGTACTCGCCGGTAGCCACCCGTTCGAGGTCGACCTGCGGGCGCTGCCGGTGGACGAAATCCTTGAACAGCTCGTGGATCTCGGCGACCTGTTCACCGGCCTTGGCCCGGTCGGCGTCGGTGTTGCGGCCGAACATGGTCACCGTGCGCTTGAACTCGCCGCCGGTGAACTGCTCGTAGTCCACGCCCAGCCGGTCGAGAAGGCGGTTGAAGTTGGGCAGGGCGGAGATCACGCCGATCGAGCCGACGATCGCGAACGGGGCGGCCACGATCCGGTTGGCCACGCAGGCCATCATGTAGCCGCCCGAGGCCGCGACGGTGTCGACGCAGACCGTGAGCGGGATGTCGCGTTGCCGCACGCGCTGCAGCTGCGAGGCGGCCAGGCCCTGGTCGTTGACGGTGCCGCCGGGGTTGGTCAGCCGCACGACGACCTCGTCGGACGGGGTGGCCAGACCGAGGACCGCGGTGATCTCCTCGCGCAGGTTGCCGACCCGGGACGCTCTCAGGTCGCCGGTGAAGTCGAGGACGAACACCCGGGGCCGGCCCGGGATCCGGCGCACCGCCTTGGCGGCCTGGCGCCGGGCCTTCAGCTCGCTCTTGGTCAGGACCGCCTCGGCCAGCTTGTCGCGCAGCCGGTCGTAGTGGTCGTTCACGTTCTTCACCCGCAGCCGGGAGGCAGGCCTGCGGGGCGTGGCGAACCGGGTCACGGCCAGGATCAGGGCGACCAGGAGGACGACCACGGTCACGCCCTGCGCCAGGAACAGCAGATAGTCGGCGAGAGCATCGGGCATGGGCCGATTTTAGACCGGGGATCGGCACACACCGGTAAATTCCGGCGTGATCGTGGCGGTACCGGCGCGGCCGCGCCGGCACCGCCACCCCCCGTATCGGGCGCCTCGCCGCTGCGAACACCCGGAGCCGTGATGGGGACGAGTCGAAGGAGCCGGAAACGCCTGGTGATCCGGATCACATCATAGGTCGGCCTGGACGATTGTCAAGAATCTCTCTGGACACTTGTCCAGAAATTCCGGACTCATTCCTCGCCCGGTTGCTTTCACCTCTCGGTGAGCAGCTTTCGCCGATATCCGGCTCGGTGGCCGCACCGTGAATGCCGGGAATTCAGCGATCACCGGGGCCGGAAGTATGGGTGAAAGCCTCCCAAGTCGCGGTCCGCTGCTGGTGGAAACGGCTTACCGGACGGCGAGACGCATTGTCGCTACGCCGTTAGGGTGCGGGAAGACGGGTGGATGTCGGGTGGATGGAATCGCGACGAGATCCCACGGGGGAAACTGTGGCTGAGCCTACGGAACGGCCCGGAGCGGCCGGCGTGGCGGTGCCGAAACGCCAGGAAGGCCGCGGCCGGGGGGCGAAATTCGAGCAGCGCCGGTCCGAACTCGCCGATGCCGCCCTGAAGACGCTGTCGGAACTCGGATATGCGCGCACCAGTCTGCGCGAGATCGCCCAGAATTCCGAGTTCTCCCACGGTGTCCTGCATTACTACTTCGCCGACAAGGTCGATCTGATCACCCAGTGCGTGCGGCAGTACAAGACCCGCTGCATGCGCCGCTACGACTCGATCATCGCCACGGCCAGCACCGCCGCCCAGTTGCGTCACGAATTCTCCCTGGCGATGGCCGAGTCGATGGTGCAGGACGCCGATCTGCACCGGCTCTGGTACGACCTGCGCTCGCAGTCGATGTTCGACCCGGCGTTCCGGGCCGACGTGGCCGCGATCGACGCCGGGCTGTGCGACATGACCTGGCGGGTGGCCCGGCGGATCGGTGAGTTGGCCGACGTCTCGCCGCCGTTCGGTCCGGAGGTCACCTACGGGATCATGGACGGGCTGTTCCAGCAGGCACTGCTGCGCCACTGCGCCGGCGATGCAACCGCGGCCGACTACCTGGTCGGGGCGATGGACGAGGTCATGGCCAGGTTCATGCCCCTGGCGCCGGTATGACCCGGAGGGCCTATCGTTCAGCATCATGGAAAAGCGAACCCTGGGCCGGACCGGCCGCAGCGTGGGAGTCGTCGGCCTGGGTGCGTGGCAGCTGGGGGCCGACTGGGGTTCGGTGAGCACGCAGGACGCGCTGGCCACCCTGCACGCCGCCGTCGAGGCCGGCGTGACGTTCATCGACACCGCAGACGTCTACGGCGACGGCCGCAGCGAGAAGGTGATCGGCAAGCTCCTGAAGGAGCTGCCCGACGCCGGGCTCACCGTGGCCACGAAGCTGGGCCGCCGGGCCGAGCCGTTCGAGCCCGCCACCTTCACCAAGGACAACATGAAGGCCTGGGTGGACCGCAGCCGGTCCAACCTCGGCGTGGACACGCTCGACCTGGTGCAGCTGCACTGCCCGCCGACCCCGGTCTACTCCAACGACAAGGTGTACGACGCGCTCGACTCGATGGTCGCCAAGGGCCGGATCGCGGCCTACGGGGTCAGCGTCGAGACCTGCGCCGAGGCGATGACCGCGATCGCCCGCCCGAACGTGGCCACCGTCCAGATCATCCTGAACCCGCTGCGGCAGAAGCCGCTGGAGCAGGTGCTGCCCGCGGCCGAGGCGGCCGGCGTCGGCATCATCGCCCGGGTGCCGCTGGCCAGTGGCCTGCTGTCCGGCCGCTACACCGAGGAGACGGTGTTCGCCGACGACGACCACCGCACCTACAACCGCTCCGGTGAGGCCTTCGACGTCGGCGAGACCTTCGCCGGGGTGCCGTTCCGGGCCGGGGTGCGGGCGGTCCGCCGCCTGCAGCAGGCGCTGCCGGACGACGAGGGCTCGCTCGCCCAGACGTCGCTGCGCTGGATCATCGACCAGCCCGGGGTCAGCGTGGTCATCCCCGGCGCCCGCTCACCCGAGCAGGCCCGGGCCAACGCCGCCGCCGCGCAGCTGCCCGAGCTGAGCGACGACGTGCGTGGCGTGATCCGGCTGATCTACGACGAGGACATCCGTCCCCTGGTGCACAGCCGCTGGTAGGCCCCGGGCCTCAGGCCGAGGCCGCGGTGAGTTCGTCCACCTCGGCCTCGGTCAGCTCCAGCTCGGCCGCCGCCAGCAGCGCCGGAAGCTGTTCCCCGGTGCGGGCGCTGGCGATCGGTGCGACCACGTCCGGCCGGGTCAGCAGCCAGGCCAGGGCGATGGTGGTGGGATCGACGGCGTGTGCGGCCGAGACCTTGTCGAGCGCGTCGAGCACCCGCAGCCCGCGCTCGTTCAGGTAGGTGCCGGCCCGGTCTCCGCGCTCGCGGCCCTCCACGTCGTTCGCCGTGCGGTACTTGCCGGTGAGGAAGCCGCTGGCCAGCGAGTAGTACGGGAACACGGCCAGGCCTTCGCGGGCCACCAGGGCGGCCAGCTCGCCCTCGACGCTCTCGCGCTCCATCAGGTTGTAGTGCGGCTGCACGGCCACGTAGCGGGGCACCCCCAGCTCGTCGGCGATGCGCAGCGAACTGGCCAGCCGGTCGGCGGAGAAGTTGGACGCGGCCAGGTGCCGCACCTTGCCCTCTGCCACCAGCTCCCCGAAGGCCGCCGCGGTCTCCTCCTGCGGCGCGTCCGGGTCGTCGTAGTGGGCGTAGTGCAGATCGATGTAGTCGGTCTGCAGCCGCCGCAGAGAACCCTCCACGCTCTTGCGGATGCTCTCCCGCGACAGGCCCTTCAGCTTGGTCGCGATCACCACGTCGTCCCGGCGGCCCCGGCGGGCCAGCCAGTTGCCGATGATGGTCTCGGACTCACCGCCCACGTTGCCCGGCGCCCAGTGCGAGTAGCCCTCGGCGGTGTCGACGAAGTTGCCCCCGCCGGCGACGTAGGCGTCGAGCACCGCGAACGACTGCTGCTCGTCGGCCGTCCAGCCGAACACGTTTCCGCCCAGGCAGAGCGGATACACGTCGAGGTCGGTGCGGGGGATCAGGGTCACGGGCTTCCTCCAGGTCGGGCCGACGCTACGCAAGGCGACAACACCTCACCCGGAAATCTATGCCCCGTCGGTGCGGAACTCCTGAGCAGCGTCGATCAGCCAGTCGGCGAAGTAGGTGGCGAACGACGGCCGGAACATCAGCCGGTAGGCCGGGTCGAGCCCGACCTGCCAGAGGATGACGTGGCCCCGGGCGAACGTGGTCTGGGCGCAGTGGCCCGGGCCGAACGCGCGCGGGTGCAGATCCAGCGTGATCGCCTTCTCCAGCAGGTCGCGGGCGTGGGGGCCGGAGACCAGCAGGCCGGCGTAGTTGGCGCTCACGTCGACCAGCCGGAGCCCGTCTTCCAGCAACTCCGCCGCGGCCCTCCCGGTGCGCCCGACCAACAGCCATTCGTCGGGCCCGAGCCAGAGCCCCTGCCAGCCCGGCCGGGACAGCGTGGTGGCCCTCCCCGGGCCCGGCAGGCCCAGTTCTCGGGCCTCCCGCGAGTCGGGCGCCGCCCGCAGGTTGAGGATCGGCTCGAAGGCCTGCTCCCTTAGCGTCGGCCGGCTCACGGCCGCCAGATCGGCCGCCCGGTGCTGCAGCGGCGACCGGCGGGCCTCAGCGGGGCCGGGCGTAGAGAGCAGGAACGTCTCAGCCGTCACGGCGAGCCCCCTCCTTGTCGTAGAACACCGGTTCGGTGATGGTGGCGGCCACGACCCGCCCGCCCAGCGGGGCCAGCACCCGCTCGCCGATCCGGTCCCGGCCGCCCTTGATCAGAGCCAGCGCGAAAGTCCGCTCCAGAGCTGCACTGTGGTAGCTCGAGGTGACGTGGCCCAGCATCGGCACGGGAGTGCCCTGCCCGACCCGGCTCAGGTCGGTGTCCTCGGCCACGAGCTGGGCCCCCTCCGGCAGCAGTTCGGCCGGGTCGGCCGGGAGCAGCCCGACCAGGTGCTTGCGGTCGGCCCGGACCAGGTCGGGGCGGTTCAGCGAGCGCCGGCCGACGAAGTCCTTCTTCTTCGACACGATCCAGCTCATGCCCAGGTCGTGCGGGGTCACCGTGCCGTCGGTGTCCTGCCCGACGATCGGGAACCCCTTCTCGGCCCGCAGCACGTGCATGGTCTCGGTGCCGTACGGCGTGATGTCGTGCTCGGCCCCGGCGGCGATCACCGCCTCCCAGACCGCGAGCGCGTACCAGCCCGCCACGTTCACCTCGAAGGCCAGCTCACCGGAGAACGAGATCCGGGCGATCCGGGCCGGCACGCCGTTGGCCAGGAGGGTCTCGCGGAAGGTCATGAACGGGAAGGCCTCGTTCGAGACGTCGCAGCCGGGGGCCAGGCCCGCGATCACCGCGCGGGCGGCCGGGCCGACCACGGCGATCGTCGAGAACTGCTCGGTGACCGAGGTCAGGGTCAGGTCCAGGTCCGGCCACTCGGTCTGGTGCCACTCCTCCAGCCAGTCCAGCACCCGGGCCGCGCCGCCGGTGGTGGTGCTCATCAGGAAGCGGTCGGGAGCCAGGCGCATGGTCACGCCGTCGTCCAGCACCATGCCGTCGGCCGAGCACATCAGGCCGTAGCGGGCCGAGCCGACCGCCAGTTTCGCGAAGGCGTTGGTGTAGACCCGGTTCAGGAACTCCGGCGCGTCCTTCCCGACGATCTCGATCTTGCCCAGCGTGCTCGCGTCCATCACCGCCACCCCGGTGCGGGCCGCCCGGCACTCCCGCAGCACGGCGGCGTGCATGTCCTCGCCGGGGCGGGGATAGAACCATGGACGCTTCCACTGGCCAACGTCTTCGAACTCGGCTCCGGCGGCGACGTGCCATGGGTGGATCGGGGTGGTGCGGGCCGGGTCGTGCAGGTGACCGAGGTCGCGGCCGGCCAGTGCGGCGAACGAGACCGGGAGGGCCGGGGCGCGGAAGGTCGTGGTTCCCAGGTCTCCCGGTGATCCAGGGCCGGGCCGTTCCGGCCAGCCCGGGCCGGCTCCCAGGGCCTGGGCCACCACTCCGGCCACGTTCACCCCGGCGGTGGCGCCCTGGTCGTATCCGGTCCCGGCGGTGGTGTAGCGCTTGACGTGCTCCAGCGAGCGCATGCCGGACCCGACCGAGCGCCACACGTCGGCCACCGAGACGTCACGGTGCAGATCGACGAAATGGTTGTGCCACCCGGCCGGTTCGCCGGAGACGGCCGGGGGCAGCCAGACCGGACAAGGGGACGTGGCGGTGTCGGTGGCGTCTTGGGTGAACTCGGTCAGTGGCTGGGGAGCGCTCGGGTGACCGACGGCCTCGGCCGCGCGGTACCCGGCGTCGGCGCCGTCGGCGATGGCCGGCCAGGTACCGAGCTTCCCGTTGGCCGAACCGGCCACGACGACGGCCTGGACCGCCCTTCCGGGCCGGAACGCGGCCAGGCCCTCGTCCCAGACCAGTTCACCGCGGGACTGGCTGAACAGGTGCAGGTCCGGGTTCCAGCCGCCGCTGACCGCGAGCAGGTCACCGAGGATCTCCCGGCCGCCCCCGTCGCCCGCCAGGGAACGCACATGCACCGAGGTGAGCCGCTCCTGACCCGAGGTGCCGACCACCACCGAGCCGGGGACGACGTCCACCCCGGCCTCCCGGACGGCGGCCGCCAGGGCACCTGGAGGCTGCGCCCGGCTGTCCACCACCGCAGCCACCGTCACCCCGGCCGCCAGCAGGTCGAGAACCACCTCGTAGGCACTGTCCTCGACCGTGGCCACGACCGCCCGGGACGCGCTGACCGCGCCGTAGCGGTCGAGGTACCGGCGTACGGCGGAGGCCAGCATGATTCCCGGCCGGTCGTTGTTCTCGAACACCAGCGGGCGTTGCCGGGCGCCGGTGGCCAGCACCACCTGCCGGGCGCGCACGTGCCACACCCGCCCTCCGTGCGGCAGTCTCTCCAGCACCAGCAGATAGTTCTGGTCGTAGTAACCGAAAACCGAGGACCTCGAAAGAACCGTCAGTTCGCGACGTTCGGCGAACTTCTCGGTGACATCGGTGATCCAGTCGTCCCCGGCGCCGAGGTCACCGCCTGGGGCGGGCTGATCGTCGACCAGCAGCACCCGCGCCCCGCCCGCCGACGCGGTCATTGCAGCAGCGAGTCCGGCCGGGCCTGCGCCCACCACGAGAACGTCGGTGTGTACGAATTTCTTGTCGTGGAAGGCCGTTGCCGGTTCCGGCTCCAGGCGCCCGATGCCGCTCAGGGTGCGGACTTTCATTCCTTCGGTGACCTCGACCACGGTGGCCGGGAGAACTTCGCCGCCGTCGGCCTGGATCAGGGCGTTGGGTTCGGTGAGATCCGCAGTGAGCAGCCCACGCGGTCGCCCGCGGTAGATGGACGGGCCCACCGTCAGGGCATCGGCGGCCACCAGGGCGGAGGCCACCGTGTCGCCCTCCTGGGCGGGGAGTTCCACGCCGTTCACACTGAACGTCAGCGGACGGCCGATCGAGCGGATCCGGGTCATGCCGTGCCTCCCGGCTTCTCGATGCTCAGGAACTCGTTGCTCACCGTGTCGCGGACGGCGTTGAACCAGCGCCGGCACCCGGCCGAGTGCACCCAGCGCTCGGCGAACGGGCCCTTGGGGTTGTCCCGGAAGAACAGGTACTGGGCCCATTCCTCGTCCGAGAGCTCGTCGGGCCGGGCGGGGTGGGCGACGTGGGCCTGACCGCCGTAGCCGAACTCGGTCTCCTCGCGGTCCCCGCACCAGGGGCAGGTGATCAGCAGCAAGTTGCCCTCCTCAGTGGGCCACAGCAGCGGCGCCGTGCTCGTCGATCAGCGCGCCGGTGGTGAACCGTTCCAGCCCGAAAGGCCGGTTCAGCTCGTGTGGTTCGTCATTGGCCACAGTGTGCGCCAGGGCCCAGCCGACGGCCGGTGTGGCCTTGAAACCGCCGGTGCCCCAGCCGCAGTTCACGTAGAGGTTCTCGTAGGGGGTGAGGCCGATGACCGGTGAGGCGTCGGGGGTGACATCCACGATCCCGCCCCAGGTGCGCAGCACGTGCGCCCGCGCGAAGATCGGGAAGAGCTCGACCGCGGCCGCCATCTGCTGCTCGATCACGTGTACCGAACCGCGCTGACCGTAGGAGTTGTACGAGTCGACGCCGGCGCCCATCACCAGCTCGCCCTTGTGCGCCTGGCTGACGTAGACGTGCACGTGGTTGGACATCACCACGGTCGGGTGCACCGGCTCCAGCAGTTCCGAGACCAGGGCCTGCAGCGGATGGCTCTGGATCGGCAGCCGGATGCCGAGCGTGCCGGCCACCACCGCGGAGTGCCCGGCGGCGGTGAGCGCAACCTTCCCGGCCCGGATGTCTCCCCGGCTGGTGCGCACTCCGGTGACCTTGCCCCCGTCCGTAAGAAAGCCGGTCACCTCGCAGTGCTGGATCAGATCGATGCCGTACTCGTCGCACTTGCGGGCGAAGGCCCAGGCCACGTGGTCGTGCTTGGCAATGCCCGCGCGCGGCTGATAGGTGGCTCCCAGCACCGGATAACGGGTGTCGGGGGAGACGTTGAGAATGGGGCAGACCTTGGCCACCTCGTCGGGGGTGAGCCACTCCCCGTCCACGCCGTTGAGCTGGTTGGCGAACACCCGGCGCCGGCTGTCCCGCACGTCCTGCTGGGTGTGGGCCAGATTGAGCACGCCGCGCTGACTGAACAGGAAGTCGTAGTCCAGCTCGTCGGGCAGCCCTTCCCAGAGCTTGAGGGCGTGCTCGTAGATGGCCGCGCTCTCGTCCCACAGGTAGTTGGACCGGATGATCGTGGTGTTGCGGGCCATGTTGCCGCCGGCCAGCCAGCCCTTCTCGAGGACGGCCACGTTCGTGATGCCGTGGTTCTTGGCCAGGTAGAACGCCGTGGCCAGGCCGTGCCCGCCGGCCCCGACCACCACCACGTCGTAGGAGGACTTCGGCTCCGCGTGCCGCCACAGGTGCTCGGCGTGCTGCTGACCGGTCTGTGCTGACCCGGCCGTCGCCCCACCAGGACGCATGACACCTCCCACGATCGTGACCGACGACTGATATATCAGTCATGGGTTACCGTAGGTCGCATGCTTACCGGAGTCAACGCCCCGGCTTCGTCACCCCGCCAGGCCGACGTGGCCTACGCCGGCCTGCGCGACCTGATCGTCACCCTGGCCCTGCCTCCCGGCGCCGCCCTGGCCGAAGACGAGCTGATGCGCCGCCTGGAAGTGGGCCGAACCCCGCTGCGGGAGGCGGTGAAGCGCCTCGAGGTGGAGAACCTGGTCGTCGTCTTCCCCCGCCGCGGCACCTTCGTCAGCGAGGTCCACCTCACCGACCACAGCCTGATCAGCGACGTGCGCCGCCAGCTGGAGAGCCATGCCGCCCGCCGCGCCGCCGCCCGCGCCACCGAGGCCGACCGGGCCCGGCTCCGCGAGCTGGCGGCCGAAATCAAAGCCCACCCGGGCGGCCGCGCCGCGAGCATGCGCCTGGACACGGCGATCCACCGCGAGATCTACCGCTGCGCCCACAACCACTACCTGGAAAGGGATCTCAGCCACTACTACAACCTGTCCCTGCGGATCTGGTACCTCTTCCTCGACCGGCTGCCCGAGGTCGACCACACCGCCGAGCACCTGCCGGTGCTGCAGGCGATCCTGGACGGCGACGGCGAGGCCGCCGCCACCCACGCCGCCCAGCACGTCACCCACTTCGAGGAGTCGGTCAACGCCGCGCTGTGAGCGTCACTCCAGAATGACCCAGACAGCCCGGGGATCGCGAAGCGATTTCCCGACCCACTGAATCAGGCGTTCACCCTGTAGAGCTCGCAAGCGGATGGTGGTTGCGGGTCTACTGAGTCCGAGCGCATCGGCAATGTCGCCAGTGCTCAATGGGCGCGCCGATCTGCGGAGAAGATCGAGGACGTCCTGGCTCTTGCTGGGCAGACGTGCGGCGAGCCGAGGATCCAGGCGAGGGATGTTGATCAGAGAGAGGCGAACGCTGCCGCTGCTCTGCTTGTACACCGGATCTGTCAGGCCGACGCGACGCATCTCGTCGAATATGCGCTTGATACCCTCACCCATCTCCTGCCCGATCCTGAGATCGGCGCAGACCCGTGCTACTCGCGGATTTCTCGCGAAACGACTGATCTCCAGGGGCCGGGAAGGGTTGGCCAGGCCCGGAAATCGTCCAGGTGACTCGATCTCAATTCTGTCCGGATATATTTCGACCCGGACGTGATCCCCTCCCAAGCTGTACGAGCGATGGATGACGGCGTTCACCAGTCCTTCCAGTTATGCGTCCCGAGGCACGATCGGGCGTGCCTCGAAGAGTCCGTTCTCCCCCAGGGCGCGGCGAACCGGGATCCTTGCCTCGATTTCCTTGGTGGCCTGCTGTACGGCCCAGGGAATGGCTCCCTCGATGCGGACGTCGTTCCCTTCCTCCACGCCGAGTCGCGCGCCGGTTCCGCGTTCTGGTGTGAGGAACCGGAGGATCCGGATGTAGGCAGACGGAAAGAGAGTCTGTGGATGCTCGCCGAACAGGAGATAGCCGGCCACGGTCAGATCACCTGCCGGAGTGAGCAGGCTGCGAGCGGCGAGCATCTTCCGGTCCGAGGTGGTGAAGCCACCCCTCGCCCGGTAGTTCTGGAGGAGGGACTTGTCCAGATCGGTCAGGGAGGCCGATACCGGACTTCCGTCGAACTGGCTCTGTCCCTTGTCGTAGACGAGTTCTTGCCGCTGTCCGAAATTCAGGCGACGGGACTCGTCTCCGATGCGGAGATAGCAGTCGCCGTTCTGTGTCTCGTGAACGCTCTCGCTGGGGTCGATCCGCAGAACGAGCAGATAATCACGTTCATCTTCCGCATTGATGCAGGCGACTCTGCTGAACTCAACGCGTACCGGAGGGGACGTGTAGTCAATGGGGGTCTGGCGAAGGTCGTTCTCGCGATCGGCAAACCGACGCATACCCTCAACCATGCCGTTGTGCAGGCCGATGACAATTGTCCCGCCCTCGGCATTGGCAAAGGCTACAAGGGCCGGGGACAGTTCTTTGGGTGAAGTCTTGCGGCTCTTGCGATCGAACCACTGATCTTCCCTGACGGAAAGAAGAAGATCCCCGACATCTGTAGTGCGGGCGCTGAGGGCGGAGTCAACTTCGTTGGCCGTCACGGAATCCACTTTAGACCGTCATGTTCCGGACCTCGCCTGTTCCGGCTACTCGAAAGACTACTCGAAAGTGCCGACGGGATGATGATGTTGCCTCTGACCTGCTCGTATGCAACAAAGGGCCGGGGTTGACGATGGGCTACTCGAATCCAGAGAAGGTCTATTCCTGCGTTTTTCGGGTCAGAAGTCCGTGCTCATTATTAACGCTGACCTCTGGTGGAACGGCTGTTGCTCCGTTCCGGCGGTCAGCAAAGCGCCCCGGCGTGGTGCCCAGCAACTTACGGAAGTGGCGGGCCAGGTGGGACTGGTCGTAGAAGCCGGCCAGGACGGCGGCGCGGGCGGGGGGTTCGCCGGCGAGCAGGAGGTGGCGGGCCTTCTCGACCCGTAGGCCGGTCAGGTACTGGTGCGGGGGCATGCCGAATTCGCGGGTGAAGGCCCGGACCAGGTGGGTGGGGTGGCTGTGCAGGGTCTGCGCGGCGGCTTCCAGCGTGACGCCCTCGACCACCGCCGCATCGAGCAGGTCACGCAGGTCGTGGGCCAGGCCGGCGCGGTGCTCGGTGGGCGGGGCCTCGCCGCTCAGGGCTTTCTCCAGGCGCTCGCGGATCAGGGCGAGGCGGCTGGCGGCCTCCAGGTCTTCGGTGCGTCGGCCCAGGGCGACGTTCAGCTGGTGCACCCGGCGGTGCAGCAGAGGGTCGTCGAGGGAGGGGGTGCGCAGGGCGGCGTCGACCAGGCCGGGGCTGAACTGGGTCTCGTCCAGGTAGATCACGCGCTTGCGGAAGCCGCCCGGACCGGCGGCGCGGCCGTCGTGCGGCACGCTGGGGGGCAGCAGGGTGACCATCGAGGTGAGCACGCCGTGTTCGTGCCGGCCCAGGTGGTAGCGCACGATGCCGGCGTCGAGCAGCATCAGGGTCCAGGACTCGTGGGCGTGCATGGGGTAGGCGTGCTGCGGGAAGTGCGCGTGCAGGACCTCGAGGACGCCTTGGACGCCCGGTTGCCACGCCTTCAGCTTCGGCGCCTGGTCGGCCATGTCAAGAACGTACAAGAGCGGCGGACGGGTGGGGGCCGACGATCGGGGTGTGGGTACTGAACTGATGACGTCCGACGCGCCGGAGATTTCCGGCGAACCGATCCGTTTCGACACGAAGATCGCAGTGCTGCTGCGCGACGACCTGGCCTCCTGGCAGCGCCTGAACGTGTGCGCCTTCCTGGTCAGCGGGATCACCGCAGGCCATCCGGAGCTGGTCGGCGACCCCTATGCGGATGCCGACGGCACCGGCTACCTGGCCATGCTGCGCCAGCCGGTGCTGGTGTTCCAGGGCAGCGCCGCGGTGCTCACCTCTGCGCACGGCAAGGCCCTGGGCCGCGACCTGCCGATGTCGATCTTCACCAGCGAACTCTTCACCAGCGGGAACGACCGCGACAACCGGGCGGCGGTCGCGGCCGTGCGCACCGGTGAGCTCGACCTGGTGGGGCTGGCCGTGCACGGGCCCAAGAACGCGGTGGACAAGGTGCTCAAGGGCGCCGTCATGCACCCCTGAGCCGCTAACCGCGCAGGCGCTTCATCTCCGGGTCGAAGAGCGGCTCGGCGGCGACGGTGGCGGGCAGACGTCGGTCGAAGTAGCCGATCTCCACCCGCTGCCCCGGCGCCGAGAGCTCGGCCGGCAGCCAAGCGTAGGCGATGGGGGCGTTCACCGTGTAGCCGTAGGCCGCGCTGGTGACGTAGCCGACGCAGGCATTGCCGTCGAAAACCGGCTCCTTACCAAGGGGCTGGTCGTACGTTCCGGACTCGGGGACGTCCAGAAGCAGGCAACTCAACCGCCGCGTGACCTGCTCCCGCCGCGCAACCACGGCCGAGCGTCCCAAGAAGGAATCCTTCTGCAGCCGGACGGCGAAGTCGACCCCGGTCTCCCAGGGGTCGTGCTCGAAGGTCATGTCGGTGCCGAACGACCGGTAGCCCTTCTCCAGCCGCAGGCTGTTGAAAGCGCCTCGCCCGGCCGCGATCAGGCCATGTTCGCGGCCCGCCGCCCAGAGCGTGTCCCAGAGTTTCTGCCCCTGGTCGGAGGTGGTGTAGAGCTCCCAGCCGAGTTCGCCCACGTAGGACAGCCGCAACGCGGTGACCGGTACGTGGCCGACCTGGATCTGCTTGGCGCGGAAGTACTTCAGGCCCTCGTTGGAGATGTCGTCCCCGGTGAGCGGGGCCAGCACGTCACGGGCGCGGGGCCCCCACAGGCCGATGCAGCAGGTGCCGGCCGTGATGTCGCGGACCTGGGTGAGGCCGTCGCCGGGGAGGTGCCGGTTCAGCCAGGCCTCGTCCAGGGCGCCGTTGGCCCCGACCTGGTAGCGGTCGCGCCCCAGCCGGGCGATCGTGACGTCGCTGCGGATGCCTCCGTCCTCGTCGAGCAGCAGCCCGTAGGTGACCGAGCCGATCGACTTGTCCACGTTGCCGGTGAACACGTGCTGCAGGAAGGCGGTGGCGCCGCGACCGGTGACCTCCAGCCGCTTCAGCGCGGTCATGTCGAACATCGACACGTGCTCGCGGGTGTGCTGGGCCTCGGCGGCCACCACCGGCGACCAGTAGCGGCTCGCCCACTCGTCCGGAACGGGGGCCGGATACTGCTGCACGAGAGGGGCGTTCGAGCGGTACCACTGAGGGCGTTCCCAGCCCGAGGCCTCGAGGAACATCGCACCGAGCTCCTGCTGCCGGTGGTAGAACGGCGTGATCCGCAGCGGCCGGGGATCTTCCATCGGCTGCAGCGGGTGCTTGATGTCGTAGACCTCGACGAAGTTCTGGCAGTCGCGCTTCAGCACGTAGTCGGGCGTGAGCTGGTGCTTCTCGAACCGGTTCACGTCGCACTCGTGCAGGTCGAAGGTGGAGCAGTGGCCCTCGACCAGCCACTCGGCCATCGCCGCGCCGACCCCGGCCGAGTGCGTCACCCAGACCGCCTCGGCCACCCAGAACCCCTCCACCTCGGCCGAGGGCCCCAGCAGCGGGTAGTCGTCGGTGGTGAACGAGAAGATTCCGTTGATGCCCTCGCCTACCTCGGCGGAACCCAGATCCGGCAGCAGGCGCTGACTCTCGGCCCAGGCCGGGGCGAAGTCTTCGGGAGTGAAGCGCAGCACCGAGGGCATGTCCTCGGCCTCGCCGACCGGGACGATCTGTTCCGGGGCCACGGGCATGGGACGGTGGCCGTAGTAGCCGATGCCCAGGCCCTCGAAGTTCTCCCGGTAGTAGAGGTCGGCATCCTGGTGGCGCAGGATCGGCCGGGAGGCCTCTGCGGTGGAACCGGCCAACGAGGGGACGGCGGTGGTCCAGGCCAGTTGGTGGCCCAGGGGAGTCAGGGGGAGAGTCATCCCGACCATGGCGGCGATCTTCGGGCCCCAGAACCCGGCGCAGCAGACCACGATGTCGGCCTCGATGTCACCCTGGTCGGTGTGTACGCCGGTGACCCGGCCGTCGGCGGTGAGTACGTCGAGCACCTCGTGCCGGTCCAGCACGGTGACACCCCGGGAACGGGCCCGGCGCAGTTGAGCCTCCACCGCCCGCACTGCCTTGGCCAGGCCGTCGGTGGGTACGTAGAGCCCGCCCAGCACGCTCGGCTCGTCGAGCATCGGCCAGAGAGAGGAACATTCGGCGGCCGAGACCACCTCGGCCTCGATGCCCCAGGCGGTGGCCCAGCCGGCCCGGCGGTGCAACTCGGTCAGCCGCTCGGGGGTGGTGGCCACCTCCAGACCGCCGACCTGCAGGAAGCAGGGCTCGCCGTCCAGATCCAGCGAAACCAGCTTCTCCACCGTGTACTTCGCCAGCTGGGCCATGGTCTTCGACGGGTTGGTCTGGAACACCAGCCCCGGAGCGTGCGAGCTGGAGCCGCCCGGGCGCGGCAGTTCGCCCTGGTCGACCACCGTGACCTGGTTCCAGCCGCGGCCGGAGAGTTCGTCGGCGAGCGCGGCTCCCACCACGCCGGCTCCGATGATGACGACCCGCGGTCCGGTCATGGACGGCCTCCTGTGGGATGCGTATTACGCAACTGGGATCACCACGCGCAACTCGACTGTCCATCCTGGGGCGCGAGCCGTCAAGAGCCAAGCGCGACGAAAGTGCCACCTCTGCGCATCGAGGCCCACACACGTCCAAAATTGTTGTGCCGTAACCCGACCGGAAACAAAGAAGGGCAGCGACCGAAACGGTCGCCGCCCTTCTTGGTCAATCGGGCTACTTGAGCCAGGCGTCGACCTTGTCCTGGTTCTCGTCGACCCACTTCTTCGCGGCGTCCTCGTACTCCATCTTGTCCTCGGAGATGTACTTGGCCACGAGGTTCTGGTCGTCGTTGGTCCAGCTGAAGTTCTGCACCAGCTTGGCGGCCGGGCTGCCCGAGTCCATGAACTCGGTGCGGGCGAACTTGGTCAGCGGCGTCTCCGGGTAGTCGCAGGCCACCTTCTCCGGGTCGGCGTCGCAGCCCTCCTCGTAGGCCGGCAGGTCGACCTTGACCAGCGGCACCTCGGCGAGGAACCACTGCGGCGAGTAGAAGTAGCCCAGCAGCGGCTCCTGCTTCTGCTCGGCCTGGCGGAACGCGGTGATCAGCGCCGCCTCACTGCCCGAGTAGACCACCTTGTAGTTCAGGTCGAGGTTCTTGACCAGGGCCTCGTCGTTGGTGACGAACGACGGGTCGCCGTCGAGCACCTGGCCCTTGCCGCCGGACTCGGAGGTCTTGAACAGATCGGCGTACTTGTTCAGGTTCTTCCAGTCGGTGATGTCCGGGTACTTCTCGGCCATCCACGGCGGCACGAACCAGCCGATCTGACCGACGTTGCCGGTCTCGCCGACCTTCACTGCGACCTTCTGGTCGTCGACGTACTGCTTCTCGAGCTCGGGGTGACCCCAGTCCTCCAGGATCACGTCGATCTCCCCGGAGGCGAACCCTTGCCAGGAGACCTCCTCGGTCAGGTCTTTCGTGGCCACCGTGCAGCCGAGTTCCTCCTCGGCCACGTACTTGACCACGGCGACGTTGGCCTCGAAGCCGACCCAGGGGTTGACCGCCAGGTTCACCGTGCCGCACTCACCGGCCGAGTCCTCGTCCGAGCCGGTGCTGCTGGACTCGATGGTCTCGCCGCCACAGCCGGCCAGGAACAGGGCGAGCACTGCTGCACCGGTCGCGACCCTCCTGGCCTTCACGTTGCTTCGCACGTTCTTTCATCCTCCTGATGAAGTCAGCTGAAGTCAGCTGCCGGGGCGGCGTTCCGCGGCCGCCTGGGTGATCCGGTTGAGCATGATGCCCAGGATGACGATGGCCAGACCCGCGGTGAGGCCCTTGCCGAACAGCTCACCCTGCGAGAAGCCCGCCACCACGTCGTAGCCGAGCGCGCCGGCGCCGACCAGGCCACCGACCACGATCATCGCCAGCACGTAGCAGATGCCCTGGTTGGTGGCCAGCACCAGCGACTGACGGGCCATCGGCAGCTGCACCTTCCAGATCGTCTGCCAGGTGCTGGAACCCGAGGCGGTGGCCGCCTCGACGGTGGTGGCCGAGACCGCCGCGATGCCGTCGGCGACGATCTTGGTGACCACCGGAACCGCGTAGAGCACGGCGGCCAGGATCGCGGTGAACCGGCTGGCCGCGAACAGGGCCAGGAACGGCACCAGGTAGACGAACGGCGGCATCACCTGCAGCGCGTCCAGCACCGGGCGGATCACCAGGTCGGCCCGGGCGCTGCGGGCCATCCAGACGCCGACCACCACACCCAGGAGCATGGTGGCGGCGGTGGCCAGCAGGGTGGCGGCCAGCGTGGTCATGCTGTCCTGCCAGAGGCCGCTGAGCACCAGGCCGGCCACGCAGAACGCGGTGACCACGGTGACCCGCAGGTTGCCGAGCAGGAAGGCCAACGCCAGCAGGAGCGCGGCGACCAGCCACCAGGGCGACTCGACCAGCAGGGTCTGCAGCGGGTCGAGCAGCAGGGTGGTGGCGGTGTCCTTCAGCCAGCCCGTGAAGTCGGAGAAGGTGCTGGTGACCCATTCGGCGAAGTCGCCGCTGAGCCGGGCGATGTCGTCGCCGATGTTGATCTCGGAGGGGAACTCGGCGGCCCACAGGTAGGTGCGGGAGAGGTACACGCAGAACAGCGTGGCCACGGCGGTGACCGCCAGCAGCGGCCGCCGCCAGCGGGGGACCTGCTGCACCTGCGTGCGGCGGCTGGCCGCGGTGGTCAGCCGGTCGAGCACGATGGCCATCACCACGATGGCCAGGCCGGCGTTGAACGAGGTGCCCACGTCGAGGGTCTGCAGCGCCTTGAGGATGGTCTTGCCCAGGCCGGGGGCGTCGATCAGGGCGGCGACGGTGGCCATCGAGAGGGCGGCCATGATGGTCTGGTTGAGCCCGAGCACGATGGTGCGGGCCGACATCGGCAGCAGCACCCCGACCAGCCGCTGGAACTGGCTGGCGCCCAGCGACTCCGAGGCCTCCACGCTGGCCCGCGGCACCGAGCGGATGCCGTGCGCGGTGTAGCGCACCGCCGGGGGCAGGGCGTAGACCAGGGTGACCAGGGTGGCCGAGGCCGGGCCGATCAGGAAGAGCAGGGTGAACGGGGCCAGGTAGACGAAGGTGGGCATGGTCTGGAGGAAGTCCAGCACCGGGGTGGCCACCGCGTTGGCCCGGTCGGACAGGCCGGCCCAGATGCCCAGCGGGATCCCGATCAGCAGGGCCAGGAGCACGGCCGAGAGGGTGAGGGCGAGCGTGTCCATGCTCTCTTCCCACAGCCCCTGCAGCCCGATGAAGGTGAAACCGGCCACCACCAGCAGAGCGATGCGCAGGTTGGCGAACGCCACGGCCAGCAGGGTGAGCACGGCGACCACGCCGAGCCAGCCGATCACCGGTACCGGGCGCCCGAAGCTGGGCTGGGAGAGCAGGTCCTGGAGGAGGGTGGTGAGACCGTCGACGAAGGCCCGGATCTCGTTGAAGAAGTAGAGAAAGAGCGGACTGTCGTTGCGGTTCGTGGAGACCCACCGGTTCACGTCGTTGAACCAGCGGTGCAGGGCGGTGGTGTCAGAGGGCACCAGCGAAAGCGTGTGAGTGCCACGCAGGATCGCGGCCAGCACCACGAACACCACCAGTACGGCAGCGATCAGCCGGCCCCGGCCCGGGCTGGTCACAGCCGCCCGGGAGGCGGTGAGAACGCTCACCGGGCGCCCGCCACGATGGTGAGAATCTCTTCCTGACCGACGATTCCGAGCACCTGTCCGGCCTCCACCACGCGCACCGGGCGGTGACTCTCCAGCACCACCCGGGTGGCGTCGCGCACCACCACGTCGGGCCCCAGTTCCGGACCGTCGCTCGGGTCGGCGTCGGTGACCGGGCGCATGATCCAGCGCAGCGTGAGCACGTCGCCCTTGGGTACGTCGGAGACGAAGTCGCGCACGTAGTCGTCGGCCGGGGCGCCGACCAGCTCGTCGCCGCGGCCGATCTGGACCGGCCGGCCGTCGCGCATGATCAGGATCCGGTCGCCCAGCTTCAGCGCCTCGGACAGGTCGTGGGTGATGAACACCATGGTCTTGCCCAGCTCACGGTGCAGCCGGATGACCTCGTTCTGCATGTCCCGGCGGATCAGCGGGTCGAGCGCGGAGAACGGCTCGTCGAACAGCATCAGGTCCGGCTCCACGGCCAGCGCCCGGGCCAGGCCGACGCGCTGCTGCATACCGCCGGAGAGCTGGTCGGGGTAGGAGTTCTCGTAGCCGCCGAGGCCGACCAGGTCGATCACCTCACCGGCCCGGCGGCGGCGCTCGGCCTTGCTCGCGCCGCGCACCTCCAGGCCGTAGGCCACGTTGTCGACCACACGCCGGTGCGGGAGCAGCCCGAAGTTCTGGAACACCATCGAGAACTTGTGACGTCTGAGGTCCCGCAGGCGTTTCGGGTCCGCCTCGAGGAGGTTCTCACCTTCGAAGACGACCGACCCGGCGGTCGGTTCGATCAGCCGGGTGAGACACCGCACCAGCGTGGACTTCCCGGAACCGGACAGGCCCATCACGACGAACACCTCGCCGGGGGCCACGTCGAAGGAGACGTCCCGCACGGCGATCGTGTTGCCCGTGCGCTCCATCAGCTCACGCCGGGGCAGCGCGCACAGCTCCTGGTTCTTCGGCACGGCAGCGGCTTTCGGGCCGAACACCATCCAGAGGTCGCGCACCGAGATCAACGGCTGCGCGGCGGAGTCCGGCGCCGGGGCCAGATCCTGACTGTCCTCGGTGACGGTGGCCATTGCCCCACCTCTCCTGTTCGAAACGGGGGCCGATGGCCCTACGACGGGCTCACACTGCTTCAAAGGGTGCGTATGACGCACAATGCTTCTTGCCGAGGGACACACTGTGCCCGGGTGACGGTCATGGTCAAGGTAGGACGTCGTTTCGGTGTGGTTAATCTAGCCAAAGCCGAATGTACCGCCTGATCCCCGTCACTCAATCGTGACGTGACCCATTGCTGATGAATTATTCACGCTGCGTGGTTACGTACCGGTCAGGATCATCATCCGCCGCCTGCCCGGGGACGGCGCCGAACCGGACCCGGGCGGACGGTGAACGGGTGTTCCGAGCGTCAGGCGGAGCGTTCCTCGTGCTGCGCGGCGTTCATCACGTGGCGGTAGTAGGGAACCGGCCGGGCCGGCAGGGGCGAGTTGCCGCGGATCAGGTCCGCCGCCTTCTCGGCCAGCATGATGACCGGGGCGTAGATGTTTCCGTTGGTCACGTAGGGCATGACCGAGGCGTCGGCGACCCGCAGGCCGGCCACACCGTGCACACCCATCGTGAGCGGGTCGACCACGGCCAGCGGGTCGGTGCCGAGCTTGGCCGTGCAGGAGGGGTGGTAGGCGGTCTCGGCATCGCGGGCCACCCAGTCGAGGATCTCCGCGTCGGTGCTCACCTGCGGGCCGGGGGAGAGTTCGCCGGCGTTGTAGGCGTCGAAGGCGGGCTGGGCCAGGATGTCCCGGGCCACGTGGATCGCCTCCACCCACTCCCGGCGGTCCTGCTCGGTGGACAGGTAGTTGAAGGTCATCGCCGGGGCCCGGCGCGGATCGGCGCTGGTGATCTTCACCGTGCCCCGGGCGTCGGAGTACATCGGGCCGATGTGCACCTGGTACCCATGGGTCGCGGACGGCGAGCTCCCGTCGTAGCGCACCGCCACCGGCAGGAAGTGGAACATCAGGTTGGGATAGGCAACGTCGTCATTGCTGCGCACGAAGCCACCCCCCTCGAAATGGTTGGTCGAGGCCGGGCCGCTGCGGCGCAGCAGCCACTCCAGACCGATCGCCGGCCGGCGGTACAGCTTGAGCGAGGGGTTCAACGACACCGGCTGATGACAGGCGTGCTGCACGTAGACCTCGAGGTGGTCCTGCAGGTTCTCGCCCACGCCGGGCAGGTCGGCCACCACGTCGATGCCGAGCGCGCCCAGTTCGGCCGCGTTGCCGATGCCGGACAGCTGCAGCAACTGCGGGGTGTTGATCGCTCCTCCGGCCAGGATCACCTCGCCCGCCTCCACCCGGCGGGGACCGCTGCCGACCCGGCCCAGAGGACCGGCGAACGGAAGTGAGCGGGTGTACTCGACCCCCGTCGCCCGTCCGTTGGTGAACAGGACCCGGTGAACCAGTGAAAGCGTCCTCACTTCGAGGTTTTTCCGCTGCTTCAGCACCGGGTGGACGTAGGCGCCTGCGGCCGACAACCGCTTGCCGTTGCGGATGGTGCGGTCGAACCGGTTGAAACCTTCCTGCTGGTAACCGTTCACGTCGCTGGTGAGCGGGTGGCCGGCCTGCTGGACGGCCTCGAAGAAGGCGCTGAACAGTGGGTTGGTGGCCGGGCCGCGCTCCAGTTCCAGCGGGCCGTCGCCACCGCGCCACTCGTCCGCCCCGGCCAGGCAGTTCTCCATCTTGCGGAAGTAGGGCAGGCAGTGCGCGAAGTCCCAGGTCTCCATGCCCGGGTCGGCCCCCCAGCGCTCGAAGTCCATCGGGTTGCCGCGCTGGAAGATCATGCCGTTGATGCTCGAGGAACCACCCAGCACCTTGCCCCGGCCGTGGGCGATCCGCCGCCCGTGCATGTACGGCTCCGGCTCGCTGCGGTAGCGCCAGTCGTACAGCGGATTCCCGATCACCATGGTCAGGGCCGCGGGCATGTGAATCAGCAGGTCCCAGGCGAAGTCCCGGCGGCCCGCCTCGAGGACCAGGACGCTGGTGCCGGGATCCTCGCTCAGCCGGTTCGCGAGCACGCAGCCGGCGGAGCCCCCGCCGACGATGACGTAGTCGTACCGCTCAACCATGTGCTCCTCCAGATGCCGGCGTGACCGCCTACCATCGTTGCGTCCAGCGCACCGAGTTCCACACAAAGCAACAGCGACAGTGAATCATCACGAATGGTGAGGGGTCCAGATGTCACCCGCGGATCTTCAGCTCGCAGTCGGTACCGACGGTGTCCCTACGGTGGCCGGAACGCTCTACATCGACGGCTCGTGGCGCCGCGGCTCCTCGTCCCGGCCGGTGCTGAATCCCGCTGACGCAACCGAGATCTCCCAGGTGGACGAGGCTTCCGCGGAAGAGGCGGGGCTGGCGGTGGCGGCGGCGCGGGCCGCGTTCGACGACGGCCGCTGGAGTTCGGTACCGGCCGCCGAGCGCAGTGCAGTGCTCGGCCGGGTCGCCGACCTGCTCCAGGCCAACCGCTCGCGGATCGCCCGGATCGAGACCCTGGACACCGGAAAGACGTTGCGTGAGAGCGAGATCGATGTCGACGACGTGACGGCCGTGTTTCGTTACTACGCGGCCCTGGCGCTGGGCGAGCCCGGAAGGCTGGTCGATGCGGGAAATCCGGCGGTGGTGAGCCGAGTGGTCCACGAGCCCGTCGGGGTCTGTGCGCTGATCGGGCCGTGGAACTATCCGCTGCTGCAGATGTCCTGGAAGATCGCCCCGGCCCTGGCCGCGGGCTGCACCGCGGTGCTCAAGCCGAGCGAGGTCACGCCGCTCACCACCGTGGTGCTGGTCGGGTTGCTTGAGGACGCGGGGGTGCCGGCTGGGGTGGTCAACCTGGTTCTCGGGGCGGGGGCCGGGGTAGGGGCCGCGCTGGTCGAGAGTGAGCAGGTCGACCTGGTGTCGTTCACCGGCGGGTTGTCCACCGGGCGCACGATCATGCGCTCGGCCGCGGACACGGTGAAGAAGGTGGCCCTGGAGCTGGGCGGCAAGAACCCCAACATCGTGTTCGCCGACGCCGTTCTGGACGCTGCGGTGGACACGGCGCTGACGGCGGTGTTTCTGCACGCCGGACAGGTCTGCTCGGCGGGCACGCGGCTGCTGCTGGAAGAACCGATCGCCGATGAGTTCGTGGCCGAGCTGGTGCGGCGGGCGGAACTGATCCGGATCGGCCCCGGCCTCGAACCGGAGTCGGAGATGCCGCCGCTGGTCTCGGCCGAGCACCTGGCCAAGGTCGAGGAGTACGTCCGGGTGGGGCTGGCGGAGGGGGCGCGGCTGCTCACCGGGGGCTCACGGCTCAGCGACGATCAGAAGGGCTACTTCTATCGCCCAACGGTCTTCACCGACTGCCGCCGGGACATGCGGATCGTTCAGGAGGAGACGTTCGGGCCGATCGTCACGGTGGAGCGGTTCAGCACCGAGGACGAGGCGGTGATGCTGGGCAACGACACCCGGTACGGCCTGGCCGGGGGAGTGTGGACGGCCGACCGGGGCCGGGCCCAGCGGGTGGCCTCGCGCCTGCGGCACGGCACGGTGTGGATCAACGACTTCGGGCCGTACCTGCCGCAGGCCGAATGGGGTGGGTTCAAGCTGTCCGGCACCGGGCGGGAGCTGGGGCCCTCGGGGCTGGCCGAATATCAGGAAGCCAAGCACATGTACGAGAACACGGAGCCTGCCGCACAACACTGGTTCAGTGGTGGGCAGCCCGGTTAACTGCCGACAAAAAGGTGTTGGTGCTGGTCAGGTGGGTGCTAGGTTCGCGCGTCCCTGACCTTTGTTGATTATCCGGTCCACCCTCACGCATGGAGAAGCAGTCGTGTCGTTCCAAGACGCCGTGAAAACGGTGCTCACCAAGAAGTACGTGGACTTCGGCGGCCGCGCCCGGCGGTCGGAGTTCTGGTTCTTCGTCCTGTTCTACATCGCAGTGATCTTCGTGGCCTCGGTCGTGGACGGGATCCTCGGATTCTCGCTGTTCTACTACCTGGTGGTCCTGGCGCTGTTCCTGCCCAACCTGGCCGTGACGATCCGGCGCCTGCACGACACCGACCGCAGCGGCTTCTGGATCTTCATCGGTCTGATCCCGCTCGTCGGCACGGTCGTGCTGATCGTGTTCCTGGCCTCGGACAGCAAGCCCGGCAGCAACCGCTTCGGGCCGAACCCCAAGGAAGGCTGGGGCGGGCAGCCTGGTTTCGGTCAGCAGCCGCCTTACGGCCAGGAGCAGGGATATGGCCAGGCTGGATATGGCCAGCAGGCCGGTTACGGTCAGCAGCCTGAGTACGGCCAGCAGGCCGGCTATGGCCAGCAGCCGTCGTACGGCCAGGAGCAGGGTTACGGTCAGCAGGGGCACGGTCAGCCGAGCTACGGCGGGCAGCCTGCCTACGGCCAGCCCGAGCCGCAGCAGGGTGGCTACGGTCAGTCCGGTCAGCAGGGCGGCGGTTACGGGCAGCCTGGTCAGCAGGGCGGCTACGGGCAGCCGGGTGGGTACGGCCAGCAGAACGGTCAGCAGAACGGGTACGGCCAGCAGTACGGCCAGCCGGGGGCGGACCAGGGCCAGCAGTACGGGCAGCAGTCCGGTGGCTACGGTCAGCCGGGCCAGTACGGCCAGCCTGGTCAGAACGGCCAGTACGGTCAGCCGGGCCAGAACGGCCAGCCTGGTCAGTACGGTCAGCCGGGCCAGTACGGGCAGAGCCCCGACCAGCAGGGCAACGGCGACTGGCGCTGATCCCGCCGAAGTCGATTCGATGCGCCGCTCCCTTCCGGGGGCGGCGCATCGTGCTTTGGTGCGCAGCGCCTCGAACCGCTGACGTCGGCGAAATCCTCAGTCGCCGTAGTAACCAAGGCGACTACTGATTTCCGCAGCTCCCCCGAGAAGGTGCTCAGCGACGTCTTCAAACGAGTCGGGGGTAAGACGGAACGAGGGCCCGGAGGCGCTGACGGCGGCCGTGACCCGACCGCCACCGTCACGGATCGGGGCGGCCACGGCTGTGAGCCCGATCTCCAGCTCCTCGCTGGTGCTGGCCCACCCCCGCCGGACCACCTCGGCCAGTTCGTGGGTCAGCGCGTCCGGGTCGACGATCGTGTGCTCGGTCAGCGGTTCCGGGGCGGACTCCAGGACCAGCTTGCGCGTGGTCTCGTCGGCGAACGCCAGCAGCACCTTCCCGCTGGAGGTGGCGTACAGCGGGGTACGCCGGCCGATCCAGTTGCGCGTCATCACCGAGGCGTTGCCGTACTCCTGCAGCACGTTGACCGCGGCGTCGTCCTCCAGGATCGCGATGTTGACCGTCTCACCCAGCTCCCGGGCCAGCCGTTCGCACACCTCCTGGCCTGCACGGCTCACCTCGAGCCGGCCGGTGGTGGCCGCCGCCAGCCGGAGAATGCCCAGGCCCAGGCGATACTTGCCGCGCTCCTCGATCTGCTGCACCAGGTCCCGCCGCTCCAGCGCGGTGACCAGGCGGAAGGCGGTGGACTTGTGCACGTCCAGCTCGGCGGCCAGTTCGGTCACCCCGAGCTCGCCGTGCCGGGCCAGCAGGTCGAGCACGGACAGCGCCCGGTCGACGGACTGCACCTGCGAGGCCTCGCCTCCGGAACGGTTCGTCTCCCCCATGTCCGAAACCTTAGCTGCCCGTCAGTAACCCCACTTATGTCTTGACGCATGCCCCGCCCCGGCCGCACGCTGTTGCTCATCGCACTTCGCGTTGTGCAAGGCGCAACAAGTCAGCGAGTTCCTCTCCAGTCCTTCGTGTGAGAAGAGGCCTGCCGTGATCCGGGTCTGTGCGGTCGGGGAGATTCCCGAGGGTGAAGCGGTCCGGGTCGAACACGGGCCGGACGGTGTGCCGGTGGCGGTGTTCCACGTCGAGGGCGAGTACTACGCGATCGACGATACGTGCACCCACCAGGATGCGTCGCTGGCCGACGGCTACGTGGAGGACTGCGCGGTCGAGTGCCCTCTGCACGCGTCGTGCTTCGACCTGCGCACCGGGCAGCCGAGCGGGCCCCCGGCAAGGGTGCCGGTGCGGACACATGCCGTGGTAATTGAGAACGGACATGTGTACGTGCAGCTGCGGTCGGCCCACCTGCCGGTCGCCTGAGGCACGTCTGGCACGCAGACGCAGGAGCTGATCCATGACCGAGCAGGCTGAACGCCCCTCCCCGCCGATGTCCGTGGTAGCTGTGGTCGGGACGGGGCTGGCCGGGCTGTCGTCGGCGCGGGCCCTTCGGGAACTGGGCTTCACCGGCCGCGTCGTCCTGGTCGGGGACGAGAAGCACGACCCGTACGACCGGCCGCCGCTGTCCAAGTCCTTCCTGGCCGGTGAGTGGGATCCGGCGAAGATCGCGCTGGGGCTGCCCACCGACGCCGAGCTGGACCTGGACTGGCGGCTGGGGCAGCGGGCGGTGTCGCTCAGGCCGGCCGAGGATCAGGGCTGGGTCATCGGTCTGCAGGACAGCGAAGAGCTCAAGGCCGACGGGGTGGTGATCGCCACCGGAGCCCGGGCGCGCAAGCTGCCCGCGCCCGAGCCGCTCTCCGGGGTGCACACCCTGCGCACGCTCGATGATGCGATCGCGCTCAAGGCGGAGCTGGTGCCCGGAGCCCGGCTGGTGGTCGTCGGGGGCGGGTTCATCGGTGCTGAGATTGCTTCTACTGCAGTCGGTCTCGAGGTCGAAGTGACCGTGGTCGAGATGGCCCCGGCGCTTCTGGCCGGTCCGCTCGGGGTCGAGGTCGGAGCGGCGATGGCTGCGCTGCACGAGGCCAACGGCGTCAGAATTCTGACCGGGGTGGGTGTCTCGGCGCTCACGCCGGACCCGCACGAGCCCGGCTGGGTGGGCGGGGTGGTTCTGGCCGACGGGCGTGAGCTGCCGGCCGATGTGGTGGTGGTGGGCATCGGGTCCGAGCCGAACACCGAATGGCTGCAGGAAACCGGACTGGTCGGTCACGGCCCAGAAGGAAGTCTGGCGGGCGGCGTGCTCACCGACGAAGACGGTCGCACAGCGCTTCCCGGTGTGGTCGCAACCGGCGACTGCACCGCCGTCCATCATCCGTTCGCCGGTCGGGTCATGCGGCAGGAGCACTGGACTCATGCTGCCCAGCACCCCACGCGAGCCGTAGCTGCGCTGCTCGGCGTACCGGCGCCGCCGCTCGCCCCTGCGATGAAGGTGCCCTACGTCTGGTCGGAGCAGTACGGCAAGAACTTCCAGTTCGCCGGTCATCACGAACCCGGCGACGAGACCGAGCTGGTAGAAGGCGATCTGACCGGACCGGCCTTCACAGTGATCTACCGGCGGGGCGGCGAGCCGGTGGGAGTCTTCGGAGTGGGCCAGCCGAAGGTGTTCGGGCGCTGGCGGCGTGAGCTCGCCCAGCGTCTTCCGTAACAAATTGTGGGACGGCCGGTCTCGAGTTCCCGGGACCGGCCGCACCGATGCGGTGGTGGTGACGGGCGGGAAACAATTCCCGGTCATCATGGGTGCGCTCGGAACCTCTCGATTGGAGCTCGACATGACCAGTGTCAGTCTGCCGCCGAGCCTCGTGGCCACGCTGCCCGGCAACATCTACGCCGATCCGGCGGTGTTCGCCCGCGAGCAGGAGCTGATCTTCGAGCGCATGTGGTTCGCCGCGGCCCGCTCCTCCGAGCTCGACAAGCCCGGAGCCTTCGTGACCAAGCAGGTCGGCCGGGAGAACGTGATCATCCTGCGCGGCCGGGACCAGCAGGTGCGGGCCTTCCTCAACGTCTGCCGGCACCGCGGGGCCCGGCTCTGCAACGCGGAGGAGGGGCAGCTGCGCCGCAACATCCAATGCATGTACCACGCCTGGACTTACGGTTTGGACGGCAAGCTCGTGGCCGCGCCCAACCTGACCAAGATGCAGGACATCGACCGCACCGAGTACGGCCTGATCAACGTGCATCTGCGCGAGTGGCTGGGCTACGTCTGGGTGTGCCTGGCCGATGAGCCGCCCCCCTTCGAGACCGACGTCATCGCCTCGGCCGACGAGCGACTGGGCGGTGAGGGCGTGATCGGCGGCTGGCAGGTCGACGACCTGGCTGTCGGCCGGCGCATCACCTACGACGTCAAGGCCAACTGGAAGCTCATCATCGAGAACTTCATGGAGTGCTATCACTGCGCCACGATCCACCCCGAGCTCACCGAGATGCTGCCGGAGTTCGCCGGGGGTTACGCGGCCCAGGCCTTCGTCGGTCACGGCGCCGAGTTCCGCGATGATGCGCAGGCTTTCACCATCGACGGCACCGGCGGTCACGAGCGCATCCCGGGCGTCGACGAGGATCACGACCGCCGCTACTACGCCATCACCGTGCGCCCCCAGGTCTTCATCAACCTGGTGCCGGACCACGTCATCTTCCACCGGATGTACCCGATGGCGGTCGACCGCACCGTGGTCGAGTGCGACTGGCTCTACCTGCCGGGGGTGGTCGAGTCCGGCGCCGACCTGAGTCGCTCGGTGGAGCTGTTCGACCGGGTGAACCGCCAGGACTTCGAGGCCTGCGAGGTAACCCAGCCCGGCATGTCGTCCCGCGCCTACCGGGCCGGCGGTGTGCTGGTCCCGAGCGAACACCACATCGCCGAGTTCCACGAGTGGGTCCAGGCCCGGCTGGCCGAGTAGGTCGCCTGCGGCTGCTGCGCCGGTCAGGTTGGCTGGCGGGGGTGGGTGGCCCGCGGGGCAGGTAGGTGTGCGAGGGAGTGGGCTACGCGGGGCAGATGGCTGCGTGGGAGAGGTGGGCGCCCTCGGCCTGGCCGTCGGCCTGGTCTGCCTGCTGCTGGGCATCTCCAAGGGCGCTGACTGGCTGCGCGGGACAGGTGGCTGCGCGGGAGAGGTGGCTGCGCGGGACAGATAGCTGCGAGAGGTGGCTGCGCGGGGCAGATGGCCGCGCGAGAGAGGTGGCTACGCAGGGCAGATGGCTGCGCGGGACAGGTGGCTGCGTGGAACGGGATGGCTGGGCTCGGCGGGTGACCGGGTGGGGCAGATGGCTGCATAAGGGAGCGGCTGCGCGGAGAAGGGTGGCTGCGCGGGAGAGGTCGGCTGCGCGGGCGGATTGCCACTTGCCCTTGCGATGGGTGGATGGTCCGCAGCCTTCCTCCTAGCTTTCGGCCCGGCCCCGACTGCTCCCCGTCTCCAGCACCCGCCCGTCGCTCAGCTGGAAGCCGTCGGCGGTGCGGGCCTCGACCAGGCCGCCGCCGAACTGCTGCTCGTAGAGCCGGGCGTAGGCGCCGTCGAGGGCCAGCAGGCTCTCGTGGGTGCCCTGCTCGATCACCTGGCCGGCGTCGATCACGAAGATGACGTCGGCCGAGCGGATGGTGGAGAGGCGGTGGGCGATGGCGATGGTGGTGCGACCGGCCATCAGGGGTTCCAGGGCGGCCTGGACGCGGCGCTCGCTGACCGTGTCGAGGGCGCTGGTGGCCTCGTCGAGCACCAGGACGCGGGGGTTCTTGAGCAGCACGCGGGCGATGGCGAGGCGTTGTTTCTCGCCGCCGGAGAGCCGGTAACCGCGTTCGCCGACGATCGTGTCGTAGCCGTTCTCCAGCTCGAGGATGCGCTCGTGGATGAAGGCGGCGCGGGCCGCGGCGACCACCTCTTCGTCGGTGGCCTCGGGCCGGGCGTAGGCGAGGTTGTCCCGAACGGTGGCGTGGAAGAGGTAGGTCTCCTGCGTGACCATGCCGATCGTGTCGGCCAGGGTGTCGAGCGAGAGGTCGCGCACGTCGTGGCCGTCGAGGCGGACCGCGCCGGAGACCACGTCGTAGAGGCGGGGGACCAGGTAGCTGAGGGTGGTCTTGCCGGCGCCGCTGGCCCCCACCACGGCCGCCAGTTGGCCCGGGTGCACCGTGAGGTCGAGGCCGCGCAGGGCCCAGCGGCGGGTGCTGGAGGTGTCGGCGGGTGAATCGGGCGGGGTGCTGCCGGCTATGGGGAACAGCGGGTCAGCGGCTCGTGGGAAACCGCCGTCATCAGCAGCGCTGCGTTCGGGGCCGCTGCGCTCGGCCAGGGTGGAAGGACCGCGCCCGCCCAGGTCGGAGCCGTCACCCTCGCCGGCTTCGGTCGGTTCGGCCGGGACATAACTGAACCAGACGTCTTCCAGCCGCACCTCGCCCCGGATCTCTTCGGGGGCGAGCCTGCGGGCGTTCGGCGGCTCGACGATCTCGGCCCGCAGATCCAGGTAGCCGAACACCCGGGAGAACAGGGCCAGGCTGCTGGAGACCTCGGTGGAGGTCTGCAGCACCTGACCGATCGGCATGAACAGCCGGGACTGCAGCGTGGTGAAGGCGATGATCGTGCCCGCGCTGGGGCCGCTGCCGTTGGACAGCTGGAACCCGGCCACCAGGTAGACCAGCACCGGGGTGATCGAGAAGAAGGTGGAGACCACGGCGAAGAAGGCCCGGCCGACGATCTGCTGGCGCACCTGCAGGTCGGCCAGCTTCTCGTTCTGCCGGTGGTAGCGATCGGCGTCGCGGTCCTGCCGGCCGAAGACCTTGGCCAGCAGCACCCCCGAGACCGACAGCGACTCCTGCGTGATCGCGCTCATCTCGGCCAGAGCGGCCTGGGTGCGGCCGGTGATGCTGCGCCGGATCCGCCCGACCCGGCCGGTGAGCCAGACGAACAGCGGCAGCATCACCAGGGAGAGCAGGGTGAGCTGCCAGGACAGCACGAACATGGCGATCAGCGTGGAGATCAGGATGACGCTGTTGCTGAGCAGGGTGCTGGCCGTGTCGGTGATGACGTTCTGCAGGCCGCCCACGTCGTTCTGCAGGCGGCTCTGGATCTCGCCGGTGCGGGTGCCGGTGAAGAACCGCAGCGACAGGCTCTGCAGGTGGCTGAACAGCCGGCCGCGCAGGTCCCGCATGATCTGCTGGCCCACGTAGTTGGTCTGGTAGGCCTGCCACACCCCGAGGGCGCTGGAGACGGCCGGGATGGCGATCATGATCGCCGACAGGGTGACCAGGAGCGGGATGTCCGGCCCGCCCGGCACGAACAGGGCCTTGTCGAAGATCTCGCGGATCAGCAGCGGGTTGGCCACCCCGAGCCCGGCGGTGACCAGGATGAGCGCGCCGACCAGCAGCACCCGGCGGCGGTAGGGGCGGAACAGCGCGACCACCCGGCGCAGCAGAGCCCGGTCGGCCGCGGCCTCGCGCAGCCCGGCGGCGGCCTCGGCCACGGTGGCACCGGGATGGCGGCCGGCATGACCGTGCCCCCGCACACCCCCACCACCAGGGGCGGCCGGACCAGCAGGCCGTTCACTGACACTCATTACCGCCCCCCTCTCGGACCCGGACCGTCGCAGCCGACCGTACCTGGCACCACCGACAATTCGCGCGTCGTGATTCCCGCCCGGCTCAGCCCCACAACCGGATGAACCCGGCCGCACCGGGCCCGCTTCCGGTGTTCTCCGAGAGCCGAACCGACGCCCGGCAGGGGGGTGTGCATACGATCAGCCCCGTGACGGATGACGTGAAGATCGGTCTGGTCGGGTTCGGTTTCGGCGGGAAGTACTTCCACGCCCCACTGCTGGCGGCCGCCCCCGGCGTGCAGTTCGCCGGGGTGGTCACCACCTCGGCGCAGCGGCAGGCCGAGGTGGCCGAGCTCTACCCCGGCGTGCCCACCTTCGCCTCGCTGGGCGAGCTGAAGGCCTCTGGTGCCCAGGCGGTGGCCATCTCCACCCCGGCCCCCACCCACGTGCCGCTGATGCTCGAGGCGATCGAGCTGGGCCTGGCCGTGGCCTGCGACAAGCCCTTCGCCCTGGACGCGGCCGACGCCCGGGCCGTGGTGGAGGCCGCCGAGAAGGCCGGCGTGAAGCTCTCGCCGTACCAGAACCGCCGCTGGGACGCCGACCTGCTCACCGTGAAGAAGCTGGTCGAGACCGGTGAGCTCGGCGAGGTGTTCCGCTTCGAGTCCCGCTTCGAGCGCTTCGACCCGCAGGGCACCCCGCCCGCGGCCGGTGGCGGGATCCTGCGCGACTTCGGCAGCCACCTCGTCGACCAGGCCCTGTACCTGTTCGGCCCGGCCGCCTCGGTGTACGCCGAACTGGACACCACCGAGGAGGGCCGGCTCGACTCCCGCTTCTTCGTGGCCGTCCAGCACACCGGCGGCGTCCGGAGCCACCTGATCGGCAACTGGGTCGAGGGCGCGCCGGGTCCCCGCTACCGGGTCAGCGGCAGCCGCGGCTCGTTCGTGCTGACCGAGCCCATGGAGGGGCAGGAGGCCCTGCTGATCGAAGGGCTCAACCCGGCCACCGCCGCCGACCGGTGGGGTGTGGAGCCGGAGGAGAACTACGGGCGCCTGTACCGCGGTGACGCGGGCACCCCGGTCCCCACCGAGCGGGGGAGCTGGGACACGTACTACCCGGCGTTCGCCGCCGCGGTGCGGGGCGAGGGCGAGGTGCCGGTCGACCCGCGCGACGCGATCGCCTCGATGGAGGTGCTGGACGCGGCCCGGCGCAGCGCCCGCACCGGCCAGGTCGTGAACCTGGGTCCGGCAGACTGACCCAGGGCGCGGATCTACGCTGAGCCCGTGAGCTCTTCTCGGGACACCGGCGTGGTCATCCGCATCCTGCGCGAGGAGGACGCCGAGCCGCTCGCCCGGGTCCTGCAGGCCAACCGGCAGTGGCTGAGCCAGTGGGAACCGATCCGCGACGAGGAGTACTTCACCGTCGAAGGGCAGCGCCGGATCATCGACGACGCCCTTCTCCTGTACTCGGGCGGGGTGCACCTGCCGTGCGCGATCCTGCGCCACGGAGAACTGGTGGGCCGGATCAACGTCAACAACATCGTCCGTGGATCCCTGCAGTCGGGGGACGTCGGTTACTGGGTCGCGGAGTCGGCCGGCGGCAAGGGGGTCGCCACCATCGCCGTGGAGGCGGTGGTGACGATCTCCTTCCGCACCCTGAACCTGCACCGGGTCGGGGCGAACACGCTGGTGCACAACGTGCGCTCGCAGCGGGTCCTGGAGAAGAACGGCTTCGAGCGGATCGGCCGGGCGCCGAAGTTCCTGCGGATCGACGGCGAGTGGCAGGACCACATCATGTTCCAGCGCCTCAACCCCGACTGGTTCGCCGGCCGTTCCTAGGCCCTGTCCTGGCCCGCGAGTTCCAGGGTCCGGGCCAGCGGCACCCCCGGCCGGTAGGCCAGGTGCAGGTACGAGGGGGCCTCGAGCACGGTCAGGTCGGCCCGGGATCCCACCCGGATCCGGCCGATGTCGTTGCGCCGCAGGGCGATTGCACCGCCGAGCGTGGCCGACCAGAGAGCCTCGGCCGGGGTCATGTTCATCTCCCGCACCGCCAGGGCGATCACCAGCGGCATCGACGAGGTGAAGCACGAGCCCGGGTTGCAGTCGCTGGCCAGGCCGATCACCGCGCCCGCGGCGATCAGGCGCCGGGCGTCCGGGTAGGGCGAGCGGGTGGAGAACTCGACCCCCGGAAGCAGGGTGGCAACGGTTCCGGTCGAGGGGTTCTCAGGATCGATGAGGTGGCCGGCGGCCCCGAGCGCGGCCACGTCGTCTTCGGTCAGATGGGTGCAGTGGTCGACACTGGCCGCGTCGAGCTCGGTGGCGATCTGCACACCGGGGCCCGCGGAGAGCTGGTTGCCGTGCACCCGAAGTTCCAGACCGGCTGCCGCACAGGCCTTCAGAACGGTGCGGGTCTCGTCGCCGTCGAAGGCGTAGGCGCTGGCCGGTTCGCAGAACACGTCGGCCCAGCGCGCATAGGGGGCGCAGGCCTGCAGCATCGGCCCGCTCACCATCTCCACGTAGTCCTGTCGCCGGTCCCGCATCGAGGGTGGAACCACGTGCGCGCCCAGGAAAGTCACCTCGGAAGTGACCTGCGCCGCGATCCGCAGCGCGCGGGCCTCCTCGGCCACGTCGAGCCCGTAGCCGCTCTTGATCTCGACCGTGGTGGTGCCCTGCGCGCGCATCTCGGCCACCAGTTCGCGGACGTGGGTGACCAGTTCCTCGTCGCTGGCCGCCCGGGTCGCGGCCATCGTGGTGGCGATTCCGCCGCCGGTGTAGGGCTCGCCGGTCATCCGGGCGCTGAACTCGGCGGCCCGGTCACCGGCGAACACCAGATGCGAGTGCGAGTCGACGAAACCCGGGACGACCGCCCGCCCCTGGAGATCGGTGACGGAGTCGGTCGCGGGCGCCTGGGCGGCACTGCCGACCCAGGCGATGCGGTCGCCCTCGACCACTACGGCGGCGTTCTCGACCAGGCCGAGCGCCGAGCCGTCGCCGATCGCCGGATCGTTGGTGACGAGCGAAGCGATCCCGGTGACCAGGTGACTCACAGGTGGATCCTCTCAGGCGTGGAGTGTTTCGAGGGCGTCGGTGAGCAGCGCGCCCACGTCGCCGAGCCGGTGTCGGCCCTGGCTGACCACGACCTCCCCGCCGACCAGCACGGTGTCGACGTCGGGGGCGGTGGCGCTCAGGGTGATCTGCTCGGGGGCGCTGCCGGCGGTGCGCACCGAGTCCAGGCGTACGGCGACCAGGTCGGCCGGGGCACCCACCCGGATCTGGCCCAGTTCCGGCCAACCCAGGCTGCGCTGGCCGCTCTCGGTCAGGGCGGTGAGCAGTTGGTCGGGGGAGAAGCGGCCGCGCTGGAGGGTGCTGAGCCGTTCATGCATCTCCAGGGCGCGGGCCTCTTCGAAGAGGTCGATCACGGCGTGCTGGTCGCTGCCCAGGGTGAGCGTTGCCCCGGCCTCGGCCAGGGCCCGCGCCGGTCCGATCCCGTCGGCCAGGTCCCGCTCGGTGGTCGGGCAGAAACAGGCGAAAGTGCCACTCAGGTCTTTGATGTCAGTGTCGGTCAGGTGGGTGGCATGAACAAGGGACGTCTGTGGTCCCAGAACGCCGGCATCCTTCAGTAGCCCGGTGGGCGTGAGCCCGTACCGGTCCAGGCAGGCCTGGTTCTCAGCCGGTTGCTCGGAAAGGTGCACATGCAGCGGGGCGTCGCGCCCCTCGTCCATACGTGTGAAAGCCGCCACGGCACCCAGCTGATCACGCGGCACCGCCCGGACCGAATGAATTGCCGCGCCGACCCGCATCCCGGCCGAAGGCCGGAGCGAGGAGACCCGTTCGGCCCAGGCTTCGGCATCTCCGTCACCGAAACGCTGCTGTACGTCGTTGAGTTCGGTGTAGCCATCGGCTGTCAGACCGCCGGCCAGGTAGCAGGTGTCGAGCAGAGTGATCCGGATACCCGCATCGGCCGCGGCCTGACGCAGCGCCTCGCCCATCGCGTTCGGGTCGGCATAGCGCCGGCCGTTGCGGTCGTGGTGCAAGTAGTGGAACTCGCCCACGGTGGTGATGCCGGCCAGGGCCATCTCGGCGTAGACGGCCCGGGCCAGAGCCAGGTACGAGTCCGGATCGAGCTTCTGGGCCACGTCGTACATGACCGTGCGCCAGGTCCAGAACGATCCGCCGTCGGCGTGCGTACGGCCCCGCAGAGCCCGGTGGAAGGCGTGCGAATGGGCATTCGCCAGTCCGGGCAGCACCACGCCCGGCAGGCGCTCGTCGCCGGCGTCGGCCGCGACCCCGCTCTCGAGCGCTGCGATCGTTCCGCCCGGTTCGACCGAGATCCTCACCGAGGCGGCCATCCCGCTCGGGAGCCAGGCGTGCGGTGCCCAATAGCGTTTCATGCCGCCAGTTCCCGCAGGACCGTGGTGAGGGCATCGACCCCGGCCAGACAGTCCGACTCTTCGGCGAACTCGGACGGAGTGTGCGACATGCCGGTGGGGTTGCGCACGAACAACATCGCCGTGCTCACGCCGGCCGTGGCCAGGATCCCCGCGTCGTGCCCGGCCCCCGTGCCCAGCAGAGGCGCTCCGCCCAGGGTCTTGCTCAGACGCAGCGCCAGTTCGGGATCGAACAGCGTGTTCCCCGTCCAGGACTCCTCGCTGACCGTGGCGCCCAGCGCCTCGGCCTCGGCGCTCAACTCCCGCAGCAACGCCTGCACGTCGGTCTCCGACGGGGCACGGGCGTCCAGCCAGGCCCGCACGAGCGAGGGGATGGCGTTCACTCCGTTCGGCTCGACCGTGAGCTTGCCGAAGGTGGCCACCGCCTGGTTCCGCTCCGCGGCCTGCCGGGCGGCCAGCACCGTCGAGGCGTAGGCCAGCATCGGGTCTTTACGGTCGACGAGCCGGGTGGTTCCGGCGTGGTTGGCCTCGCCCGGGAAGTCGAAGCGCCAGCGCCCGTGCGGCCAGATCGCCGTGCCCACCCCGATCGCGGCGTCGAACTCGTCGGTGGCCAGGGCCTTGCCCTGCTCCACGTGCAGCTCGACGAAGACCCCGATCCGACGCAGAGTCTCCTCGTCCCGGCCCAGGTGCTCGGGCCGAAGTCCGGCCCGCTGCATGGCCTCACCCAGCGAGACCCCCTCGCCGTCGCGCAGACCGGAGGCTCGCTCGGCCGTCATCGCTCCGGTGATCACCCGGGAACCCGCACAGGCGACGCCGAACCGGGCCCCCTCCTCGTCCACGAAGTTGACCACACCGATCGGGCGCGCCGGTTGGAAACCTTCCGAACGCAGGGTTTCCACCGCCGCCAGCGCGCTCACCACGCCGAGAGGGCCGTCGAAGGCGCCGCCGTCCGGCACCGAGTCCAGGTGGCTCCCGGTCACGACGCCGGGCGCCGAGTCCGGATCTCCCCACCAGGCCCACTGATTGCCGGCCCGGTCGACGGTGAGGTCCAGGCCGAGCGCCTGCACCTCACCCGCGAACCACTCACGTAATGAGGCGTCTTCGGGAGTCCACGCGAACCTGCGGTACCCGCCGGACGAGGCCCGCCCGATCGGCTCCAGTTCCGCCCAGCGCCGGGTGAAGCTCACGCCTGGTCGCCCTCGCGCATCGGCACCCGCACGCCGCGCTCGGCCGCCACCCGCTCCGCGATGTCGTAACCGGCGTCCACATGCCGGATCACGCCCATCCCCGGATCGTTCGTGAGCACCCGCTCGAGCTTCTGGGCGGCCAACGGAGTGCCGTCGGCCACCGTGACCTGACCGGCGTGCAGCGACCGGCCGATGCCGACCCCGCCGCCGTGGTGCAGCGACACCCAGGTGGCTCCGGAGGCGGTGTTGATCATCGCGTTCAGCAGCGGCCAGTCGGCGATCGCGTCGGAACCGTCGAGCATCGCCTCGGTCTCCCGGTAGGGCGAGGCCACACTGCCGGAGTCCAGGTGGTCGCGGCCGATCACCAGCGGGGCGCTGATCTCGCCGGAGGCCACCAGCTCGTTGAATCGAAGCCCGGCCTTGTCCCGCTCGCCGTAGCCGAGCCAGCAGATCCGCGCGGGCAGCCCCTGGAAGGCCACCTTCTCGCCGGCTGCCTTAATCCAACGGTGCAGGTGGTCGTTGTCCGGGAACAGGTCCAGCACGGCCTTATCGGTCACCGCGATGTCGCGCGGGTCGCCGGACAGCGCGGCCCAGCGGAACGGCCCCTTGCCCTCGCTGAACAGCGGCCGGATGTAGGCGGGCACGAAGCCGGGGAAGGCGAACGCCCGGTCGTAGCCACCGAGGCGGGCCTCGTCGCGGATCGAGTTGCCGTAGTCGAACACCTCGGCACCTGCGTCCATGAACCCGACCATGGCCTCGACGTGCTTGGCCATCGAGACCCGGGCCCGGTCGGTGAACTCCTCCGGCTTGGCCTGCGCGTAGTCGTGCCAGTCGCCCAGTTCGACGCCCTCGGGCAGGTACGACAGCGGGTCGTGGGCGGAGGTCTGGTCGGTGACGATGTCGATCTCGACGCCCCGGCGCAGCAGCTCAGGGAAGACGGTGGCGCAGTTGCCGACCAGTCCGACGCTCAGCGGGCGCCGGGCCGCCTTGGCCGCCAGCACCCGGGCGATTGCGTCGTCCATGTCGTTGGCGATCTCGTCCAGGTAGCGGGTCTCGACGCGGCGCTTCAGACGCGAGGCGTCCACGTCCACGATCAGGCAGACCCCGTCGTTGAGCGTGACCGACAGCGGCTGCGCCCCGCCCATGCCGCCGGCGCCGCCGGTCAGGGTGAGGGTGCCGGCCAGGGTGCCGTTGAAGCGCTTGGCCGCGACCGCCGCGAACGTCTCGTAGGTGCCCTGCAGGATGCCCTGGGTGCCGATGTAGATCCAGGAACCGGCCGTCATCTGGCCGTACATGGTCAGGCCGAGCTTCTCCAGCCGCCGGAACTCCGGCCAGGTGGCCCAGTCGCCGACCAGGTTGGAGTTGGCGATCAGCACGCGCGGCGCCCACTCGTGGGTGCGCATCACGCCCACCGGCCGACCGGACTGCACGAGCATCGTCTCGTCGTCCTTGAGCGTGGTCAGGGTGCGGATCATCGCGTCGTAGCTGGCCCAGTCCCGGGCCGCGCGGCCGGTGCCGCCGTAGACGACCAGGTCGTCGGGGCGCTCGGCGACGTCCGGGTCGAGGTTGTTCTGGAGCATCCGCAGCGGCGCCTCGGTCTGCCAGCTGCCGGCGGTCAGGGTGCTGCCGTGCGGCGCCTTCACGGGCCGGGGGCCGGAAATCGAGGAGGTCATGTCTCCATTGGACCGTCGCCCGGAGCTCGGTGACAGGACCGCCACGGTCTTCCTGTCTCGGATCCGAGACACTGAGCGGGTGTCGAAACAAGAGGACGCCGGTGGCCGCCGATCAGGGCGGGCTCGGGCAGGTGCGGGGTCGGCAACCGGGCCGGCCACGCGCCCGGCGGCCGGGCCGGACAGTTCGGGCGTGGGCCAGGTGCCCGCCGCGACCAGGGCCCTGGCCATCCTGCGAGCGCTCGCCAAGGCCCCCGGCCCCCTGCCCGCCGGTGCCCTGGCCCGTGAGCTCGGGCTGCCCCGGAGCACGGTGTACCACCTGCTCACGGCCATGATCGAACAAGGCTTCGTCACCCACCTGCCCGAGGAACGGCGCTACGGCCTCGGGGTCGCCGCGTTCGAGATCGGCTCGGCCTACTCCCGCCAGGAGCCCTTGCAGCGTCTCTCCCGACTCGTGCTCTCCCGACTGGTCGACGCGGTCGGGCACACGGCGCATCTGGGCGTGCTGCACGGCCGGGAAGTGCTGTATCTCATCGAGGAACGGGCCCCCGGACGTCCCCCATTGGTCACCGACGTGGGCGTGCGCCTGCCCAGCGAACTCACCGCCAGCGGCCGCGCAATGCTCGCCGCCCTCCCCGAGGCCCAGGTCCGGGCCCTCTTCCCAGGCCGCGAAGCCTTCGCCGGCCAGGCCCTCACCCCCGCTCAGCCCGAGCCCGCCACCCCACCCGCGAGCCTGTCCGAACTGAGGCGCCTGCTGGCCGCCGTACGCCGGGCCGGCTACGCCGTCGAGACCGACGAAGTCACCCCCGGCTTCTCGTCGGTGGCAGTCGCCGTGCTCGACCACAACGGACACCCGGCGGCAGCCGTCGCCGTGACCTACCCCGGGGGCACGGTGGCGGACCGCGAAAAGCTGGTGAGCTCGGTGCAGGCCGCCGCCGGTGCCCTCGAACGCCGACTGCACGGAGGCGGCCGACCCCCGGGAAGGGCGTGACGGTGCCCACATCCCAGGCTCACTGACCGGCCTGCACAGACCACCTGTCTTGGCAGTTAGGCGAGGCTCACCTAAGGTCTCAAGAATGGGCGTGAAGAAGGCGAAGAAGAAGTGCTGCAAGGACAAACCGCGGTGCAAGACCTGCCCCGTGGTGCTGAAGCGGCTCTCCGACGCCGGTTTCGCCACCCGCATCGACCTGACCACCTACGAGTTCAGCGCCAAGCCGCCCAAGAAGGCCGTCTCCGAGGCCCGCTCCCGCTGAACCGGGATGGCGTCGGGGAATGAGTACAAAAGTGCACGCTTGTTGAATTTCGTTGACCGTAGATCAACACCCCTCGCAGGATGAACGCCGCCGCTCTCCGGGAAGTCCGGTGTGCAGCGGCGATCCGGAGGGGATGAAGACATGAAGATCCGACGTGCGGCTGGACTCGTACTTGCCACATCGCTGCTCATGGGTGGTTGGGTGGCGGCGCCAGCGAGTGCGGCCACGAGCGGGACGGCCTCGGCGACGGCCTCTGCCGCCGGCCCGGAGGCGGCGGTCGTGAACTGCACGCTCGGTAAGAAGCGCGTGCTGTGGAAGAAGTCGAAGAAGGCCTGGGCGCTGGTTGGTACCAAGACCGTCAGCCTGCCTGCTCATGTGGCCTTCAGCCAGAGCAAGACCTTGCACCGGGAGTCCACCTTCTCCACCACCGTCACGGCGAACACCTCGGTCAGCGGCTCGGTCAAGGCGGGCATCCTGGGCAGCCTGGAGACGGAACTGAACGTCGGGCTGGAGGCTCTGCGCAGTTCCACGAAGAGTCTCTCCATGACCGAGACCTTCTCGGTCCCGGGTGCGAAGAAGGCGCGGGACTTCGCGTTCTTTAAGGGCGTTCGCCGCGGCACCGGCAGCTACGTGTACCAGGTGTGCACACAGATCAACCAGGCCGAGGACAGCCGTACCTGGTCCACCCGGGCCAAGGGCAAGGCCAGCGGCTGGAGCGGCGAGTGGTACGGCGCCATCGACTGCAGCAAGAAGCAGAAATCAGGATCGATCAAGGCGCTGGTGCGGGCCCAGGCCTGCTGATCCCGGCTTTTCTCGGCTGGTCTCGGCGCCGAAAGCACGAGTGCCCGCCTGCGCAGCAGCGCAGGCGGGCACTCGTCACTTCCGGGTCAGCTCAGGCCGTTGCTGGAGAGGAACTCCTCGGCAACGTCGGCCGGCTCCTTCTGCTCCTGGTTGATCTCACCCATCATGCTGGTGAGGTTCTCGGTGGTCAGCTTGGCCGAGACGGCGTTCAGGGCGTCGGTGACGGTGCCGCTGGCCTTGGCCTTGTTGATCACCGGCACCACGTTCTGCGCGGCGAACTGGTTCTCCGGGTCCTCCAGGGTGACCCAGCCGTTGGTGCTGATCGTCGGGTCGGTGCTGAACATGTCGGCCACGTCGACCGTGCCGTTCTTCAGCGCGGCGACGGTGAGCGGGCCGCCCGGGTCGAGCGCCTTGAACTCCTTGAACTCGACGCCGTAGTTCTTCTTGAAGCCGGGGACGCCGGTCGGCCGGGTCTTCCACTCCGGCGGGCCACCCAGGATCAGGTTCTTGCCCTTGAGGTCGCCGATCGACTTCAGGCTGTACTTGTCCGCGGTCTCCTTGGTGACCGTGACCACGTCCTTGTCCTCGGCCGCGGACTGCTCGAGCACCGACAGGCCCTCGGGCAGGGCCTCCGGCAGGGCGGCGTAGACCTCTTCGGAGCTGACCGCCGTGGCCGTGTCGTCGAGGTACGAGAGCAGGTTGCCCGAGTACTCCGGCAGCAGGTCGATCGAGCCGTCCTCGAGGCCCGGGATGTAGGCCTCGCGGGAGCCGATGTTGAGCTTCTTCGACACCGAGACCCCCTTGGCCTCGAGGGCGCCGGCGTAGATCTCGGCGAGCAGTTCGTTCTCGGGGAAGTTCGCCGAGCCGACGATGATCGACTCGGAGGAGGAGCCGCCCTCACCGCCGCTGGAGGTGTCGAGAGGGTCGCTGTCGCCGCCGCACGCGGACAGCGCCAGGGCGGCAGTGGAGGCCAGGGCCGTGGCGAAGGCCATCCTGCGTCGATTCATCAGTGATCTCCTGTGGGTTATGGGTCCCGTAGCTGACAGCTTGTCGTCTGCTCCGGGGAACTGTGGGTACGGCCGGGAGTCGTGCGGATCTCAACTCGGCAACGTCTTCGGTGTCGAATCGGCACAGAATGCGATCAACGGTTCAAACCGCGACCTTGGACTCGGCCGCCGTCACGTCGGCGCTGGCCGCCGGAGTGGCATAGCGGCCGGTGATCCCGCGGGAGACGACGTAGCGCTGCACCACCGCGAACACCAGGTCGAGGGCGACCGCGAGCAGGGCCACCAGCAGGGCGCCGCCCGCCATCTGCGCGTAGTCCTGCTGGGAAAGGCCGTCGATGATGTAGCGGCCGAGGCCGCCCAGGGTCACGTAGGCCGCAACGGTGGCGGTGGCGATGATCTGCAGCATCGAACTACGCACGCCGGAAAGGATCAGCGGCAGTGCATTGGGGACCTCGACCCGCCAGAGCACCTGCCAGCCGGTCATGCCCATTCCCTTGGCCGCGTCCCGGGCCGCCGCGTCGACGTTCTGGACACCAGCGTAGGTGTTCGACAGCACCGCCGGCACTCCCAGAACCACGAGCACGAGCAGGGCGGGTCCCCGGTAGGCCCAGTCGGCCGGCAGGCTGCCGGAGAACTGGATGACCACGTACACCAGCAGACCGAAGGTGGGCAGGGCCCGCAGTGCGTTCGCCGTGCCCGCCACGGCCACCGCGCCCCGGCCGGTGTGCCCGATGAAGAGCCCCAGCGGGATGCCGATCAACAGGACGAAGAGCAGGGCCTCGAAGGAGTACTGCAGGTGCTCGGCGAGCCGGGCGGGGATCCCGTCCGGGCCGGACCAGTTCTGGCTGTCGCTCAGCCATTCCACGATGCCGTTGATCATCGCTTCGCCACCGCCCGCTGCCAGGGGGTCAGCAGCCGGCTGCCCAGGATGATCAGCCCGTCCAGCACCAGCGCCAGGACCAGGCACAGAAGGATGCCCAGCAGCACGATGCCGGGGATGTAGCGGCCGAAGCCGGTGGTGAACAGCGAGCCCAGCTGCGGCACCCCGATCAGCGCGCCGATCGAGACCAGGCTGACGTTGGCCACGGTGGCCACCCGCAGGCCGGCGGTGATCACCGGGACCGCGATCGGCAGGTCGACCCGCAGGAAGCGGCCCAGCCCGGTGAAGCCCATCGCGGTGGCGGCCGCCCGCACGTCCGGGGCCACCGAGTTCAGCCCGTCGGCGACCACCCGCACCAGCAGCGCCACGCTGTACACGGTCAGCGCCACCACCATGTTGATCGGCGACAGGATCTTCGTGCCCAGGATCGAGGGCATGATGATGAACAGCGCCAGCGACGGGATCGTGTAGAGCAGCCCGGCCAGGTTGGTGATCGGCGGGTACGTCCACCGGTAGCGGCTGGCCACCCAGCCGATCGGCAGCGCGATCAGCAGGCCGAGCGCCACCGGCAGCACCGAGAGCCACAGGTGGGCGAAGAACCACTGGGTGATGTTGTCCGGGTTGTTCTTCAGATAGTTGATCATCCGCCGGTCACCGCACCCTCGTCGTGCTGGTCGCGCCGCGCGTGCAGGTGCGACTCGATCCGCGCGACCACCTCGGCGGCGGTGACCGTGCCCACCAGCGCGCCGTTCTCGTCCACCAGCACTCCGCGGCCGGAGGGCGAGGAGAGTGCCGCGTCCAGGGCGGCCCGCAGTGAACCCGACACCGGGGCCAGAGTTCCGCCGCGGTGCAACAGTTCTGGTGCGACCAGCTTGCTGCTGGGGATGGCGGCGGCCCGCACCCAGCCCAGCGGGCGCCGGGCGTCGTCGAGCGCCAGCGCCCAGCCGTCGCGGGCGGTCCGCTGCACGGCGGCCGCGTCGTCGCCCAGCTTGACCGTCTGCTCGGTCTGCGGGTCGAGGGTGCCGGACTCGAAACCCAGTGCACGGTAACCACGGTCGCGCCCGACGAACCCGGCCACGAAGTCGTCCACCGGATCGGTCAGCAGTTCGGCGGGGGAGGCCAGCTGGGCCAGCGTGCCGCCGACCTTGAGCACGGCCACCTGGTCGCCGAGCTTCACCGCCTCGTCGATGTCGTGGGTGACGAAGATGATCGTCTTGCCCAGTTCCGACTGCAGGCGCAGGAACTCGTCCTGAAGCTCACCCCGCACCACCGGGTCGACCGCGCTGAACGGCTCGTCCATCAGCATCACCGGCGGGTCGGCGGCGAGCGCCCGGGCCACCCCGACCCGCTGCTGCTGACCGCCGGAGAGCTGGGCGGGGTAACGCTTGGCGAAGTTCGTGTCCAGCCCGACCCGTTCCATCAGTTCCAGCGAGCGGGCCCGGGCCTTCTTCTTGTCCCAGCCCAGCAGCAGCGGCACGGTGGCGATGTTGTCCACGATGGTGCGGTGCGGGAACAGCCCGGCGTGCTGGATCACGTAGCCGATGCCGCGCCGGAGCGTGCTCGCGTCCACCTTGCCGGTGTCCTGGTCGTCCAGCCAGATGGTGCCCGAGGTGGGCTCGATCATCCGGTTGATCATGCGCAGCGAGGTGGTCTTGCCGCATCCGGAGGGCCCGACGAAAACGGTGATCTTGCCGGACGGGGCGACCAGGTCAAGGCCGTTCACCGCCACGGTGCCGTCCGGGTACCTCTTGACCACGGATTCAAACTTGATCATGCGCTCATCTCTGCTCTCGGTGCATCAGTGGCTCGGCGGTGGTTCTCAACTGCTTAAGGACGCTCGTGCTGGGGCATTTCGCTCACCGGACGTTCGTGGGTGGTCACGTTCGGGAACGGGTGTTTCGGGTCGGTCGGTTTGCCCGGACTCGTGCCACCGGGACCGGCTTCAGCCGGAAGGGAGGTTTGCGCCGGACCACCGATGTGCTCGCTCAGACCGTGGGCCAGCCGGGTGAGCAAGGGGCCGAAGGTGCCTACGGCGTCCTGATCCAACCGGTAGGTGGGGCCGACGATGCTGAGCGCCGCCACCACCCCGCCTGGCCCGCTGATCGGCGCGGCCACGGCCGTGACGTCCGGCTCGATGCCCGAGGCGATGCTGGTCCAGCCCTGCTCGGGGGTTTGTCCGAGCAGCACGGTGCCTGCTGCGCTGCCGTCGAGCGGGAATGACCGCCCGACCCAGCCGGCGTGCCGCACTGAGTGGGTTCCCTGGGCCATAGCCAGATACAACGCGCTCTGCCCCGGTCCAGGCACGCTCAGGTAGGCCGACTCGCCGGTGGCGGCCACCAGTTCGTCGAGCGCCGGGCGGCTCAGCGGTACCAGGTGCTCGTGCGAGAGGGCGCGGGCGCCCAGCTGCATCATCCGCGGACCCGGCCGGTAGCCCCCGCTGTCGGCGCGGGCGACGAACTGGTCCTGTTCCAGCGTGCGCAGCAGCCTGAGCGTGGTGCTCACCGGCAGGTCGACCAGGCGAGCCAGCTCGACCAGGGTGTCGCAGCCCTCGTTGCCGCCGGTGCAGACGGCGGCCAGCAGGGCCAGCGCACGTTCGACGGACCTGGTGGAAGAGCTGGCAGGGGGCTTGCCGGGCATCTTCGGCGCCCCTCTCGATCGGTGGAGCACCTTTTCTACCAAGGATGAAGAGTGCCGTCTCGGCCGGAGCTATATTTTCATCCATCGGAAACACATTGCCGGTCAGTGAAAACTAGGCTCAGTCCGGTGAGAAAAGCGTGACGACGTCCAGATCCCTTCCGGGACGGCCGTTGTCTGTTGAGGTGAATCGGGAGCGAAGCGTGGCCATGGAGCAGACTCCGGCCGACCGGGCCGCGGCGGCCGCTGCCGCCGATGCGGCCCCACCGGCCCGCACCCGCCGCTCGGGGGTTCCGGCGATGACGATCGACGGCCGCACCCTGACCACCCGCAAGCTCGTGGCCCGGGTCGACGCGCCGCTGAAGGTGCGGATCACGCCCACTGCGCGCCGCCGGGCCGCAGCCTCCCACCAGGCCGCGAACGCGGCCGTGGGGCTGCGCCCGGTCTACGGCCGCACCACCGGAGTGGGGGCCAACCGCGAGGTGGCGCTGCCCGCCACCGAGGCCGCCCGGTACACCCTCGGCCTGCTGCGCAGCCACGCCACCAGTGCCGGGCAGATCCGCAACGACATCCGGATCCGGGCCACCCTGGTGGTGCGGCTGAACCAGCTCGCGGCCGGCGGCAGCGGGATCTCGATGGCCGCGATCGACGGCCTGGTCGCGATGATCAACGCCGACGCCCTGCCCCCGATCCGCGAGCACGCAGGCATCGGCACCGGCGACCTCACCGCGATGGCGACCACCGCGCTGGGCATCCTGGGCGAGGCGCCGCTGACCAACCCGCTGCGCCCCACCGTGCTCGGCATCCACGACGCGCTGCCGTTCCTCAGCTCCAACGCCGCCACCCTGGCCGACGCCGCCCTGGCCACCGCCCGCCTGCAGACCCTGGCCCGGGCCGCGCTCGCGGTGGCCACGCTGACCGGGGTGGCGGTGCGGGCGAACTGGGAGGCCTTCGGCCCGGCGGTGGCCCGGGTGACGCCCGGGATCGGGGTGCGCCGGGTCTGCCGGGTGGTCACCGGGCTGGTCACCGAGGCCGGCCAGGACGGTCCGGACGGCGAACCGGCCCGGATCCAGGACCCTTTCGGCATGCGGTGCCTGCCCCAGGTGAACGGGCTGCTGCTGGAGACGCTGCAGCAGCTCGACCGGGTGGTGGGGGCGCACCTGAACGCGGCCGCCGAGAACCCGGTGATCCTGGCCGGTCCGGCGGTGCTCGGGCCGGATCCGGAGCCGGTCGTGGCGCACCACGGCGGATTTCACATCCCGGCGGTGGCGCTGGGCTGCGACAGTGCGGCGATCGCGACGGCCCAGTCGGCCTCACTGTTGCAGGGCCGGCTGGCCATGCTGGTCGATCCGGCGGCCACCGGCCTGCCGCCCTTCCTGGGCGACGGAACGCCCGGGGCCTCGGGCGTGATGATGCTGGAGTACCTGGCCGCATCGGCCCTGGCCGAACTGCGGTCGGCCGCCACCCCGGCCTCGCTCGGCTCGGTGAGCCTCTCCCGCGGCACCGAGGAGCACGCCAGCTTCGCCTCCCGCTCGGCCGTGCAACTGCTGACCGCGGGTGACGCCTACGCCACGGCGCTGTCGTGCGAACTCGTCGCTGCCGTGAGGGCGCTGCGGATGCAGGGTACGAAGACCGAGAGTGCGCCCTGGGGAAAGCTTCTCGAAGCTTGTAAGCCGCTGGGGGACAACCCGGCCGACCGCGACCTCACCGGCGACCTGACCCTGGCGCAGGATCTGCTGCCGGTGCTGGCCGACCTGGTCGAGGAGTACGAGCCCGCCCGCTGAGTACAGCGCGCGGCCGGCAGTCCCGCCCACTCAGGGGGAAGGGCTGCCGGCCGCCAAAGGTTGAGCAGTGCGAGCGAATCCGCGATACAGCTGAGGTCAGGAGCTGAGCGCCGCGTCCCGCAGGCGCTCCTGGTCCTGGGGGAAGGGCTCGTCGATCGGCCGCAGCTCGTCCGCGTAGGAGACCGACGTGCGGCGCAGCACCCCGGTGGTGCTGATCGCGTACTGGCCCATCCGCCACAGCGGCGGCGAGTAGGCGTGGATCGAGACGCTCCCCTCGGCCACCCCGGTCATCCGGTGGATGTGGTCCGGGCCGAAGCTGAACGAGTGGCCGGCCGGCACCCGGACCTCCAGGGCTGCGCTGCCGATCACCAGGTTGTGCTCGGTCACCTCGCCGTGCGCCACCGCCACGGCGCCGGAGGAGACGTCGTGGTCGTGCCAGCCGGTGTCGTTGCTCGGGGTCCAGCACAGCACCCAGACGTCCACGTTCGCGTCGCGGTGCAGGCAGACGTAGTGCCGGTGCTCGTCGTCGTAGGCCACGTGCGGCTGCCAGGCCGCCGGGTCGTCGGCGATGGCGGTGACCAGGTCGCGCAGTTCCTGCCGGGTCAGGACCCGGGTGGGCAGGTCCTCCAGGGCGGCCACGGCGGTCGTGCCGGTCGCGCCGGGAGTCTGCGAGGTGATGGTCTCGGTCATGGCGTACCTCCGGTCAGGAAGCGCTGCGGGTTGCTCACATCGATGGCGTGGTCGGCTGCGTTCCCGAAGCCGAGTGGAGCGGGTTCTGCGTAGGGGCGGTCGCTGCCGCGGATCACCGCGTCGATCCCGAGGGCCCGGATCAGCGCGTCCACGGCCTGCGGGCCGTAGCTGGAGGTCTCGACGAAGACGTTCCGGTCGGTCCGGCCGAGCCGCCCGCCCCGGGCGGTCAGCCGTTCGTGCTGCAGCGGGGCCAGGCCGGCGCCCGCCACGAACCCGATCCGCAGCTCCGGCAGCAGCGCGCGGCCGGTGTGGTGCCAGGACCACCAGGCCGCGGACAGCTGGGCGGTGTAGTCCACGACGGCCGGCCACCAGCCGGGCAGTTCCTCGTCGGTCGGCGCGGCCGGGCCGGGATGGACCAGCACGGGCCTACCGGCCGATTCACACACCTGGAGTACCGGGGCGAGGGCCTCGAGGGCCCGCGGGGTGGCCATCCAGGTGGCCGGCACCTGCAGACCCACGAAGGATCCGCGCAGCAGCTCGGCCAGCCCGGTCAGGTCCGGCTCGATCCGGCCGACCGCGGCCCAGGCGCCGAAGCCCGACGGGAACTCCTGGGCCCCGGTGTGCCAGGCGTCCAGGAGCGGGCGGGCCTCAGCCTGCGGCAGGTCTTCCAGCCCCAGGGGGCTGGACAGCGAGACCAGGGCCCGGACACCGGCCTGGAGTTCCAGCCGGGCGGCGACATCGTGGTCGGCCGGGTTCACCTGGTAGGCCGGTTCGCCCTTCAGGTGCAGGGTGTATCCGCGGAGAAAGGGTGGTTCCCGGCGGGCCCGGAGTGCCTCGACGAGGGCCGGTGGCCAGAGGTGCTGGTGGACATCGCACGGCTCGGCCGGACGCGACGACACACTGACCACCTTTCCGCATTCCGGACCTCCCCTAGGCCTGACCTGCATTTCCGACTAACTCTATAGACTTATTCAACCGGCTCGTGCGATCCCGTGCAAGCTTCCTGGTGGGCGCGTCGCCGCGATGAACATCGGCTGACGCCCGCAATTCGCCGGACTGATCGGTAATCGGTCCTGAACTGCAGTGAAGCGCTTCACCGGATTCCATTGAAGCGCTTCACCATGATCATCACAAGGGGGGACTGTCGGTGATCCCGGTTACCGTGACGGCATGAATCAGGGGCGTCACCGTCCGACGCTGCGCGACATCGCCGAGGAAACCGGCCTGTCCCCGGCGGCAGTCAGCTACGCCCTGCGCGGGCTGCAGGTCACCGAGGAGACGCAGGCGCGGGTGCGGGAGGCCGCCAAGCGGCTGGGCTACGAGGCCGACCCGATCGCCCGGGCGCTGGCCTCCGGGCGCACCGAGACCATCGGGGTGCTCTGCGGGTCGCTGGCCGACGGCTGGCAGCAGCAGGTGGCCGCCGCGTTGGGCCGGGGGCTGCTGGGGGCCGGGCGTAACCCGGTCACGCTCGACGCGGGCAACGATCCCGAGCGCGAGACCACGCTGGCCAAGCGCATGGTCGACCAGCGGGCCGATGCCCTGGTCGTCCTCCCGGTCGATCCGAACGCCCCGCACTGGGCCGAGATCGCCGAGCGCACGGCCCTGGTCGCGGTGGGCGACGGCCTGCCCGGCGCGCCCGCGGCCGCCGAGGTGGTGTTCGACAACGTCACCGGGGTCAGCCACGGCCTGCGCATGCTGTCGGCCGCCGGGCACACCCGGGTCACCGTGCTCACCCCCACCGACCGGGCCACCCCGGACCGCCCGGCCGAGCAGATCGTCCAGCAGGTGGCACCCGAACTCGGGCTCTCTGCGGTGGTGCGCACCTGCCCGCACGACCTGGACGGCGCGGCCGCGGTGGTGCGTCAGCTGCTGGCCGAGCCCGCCCCGCCCACGGCCTTCTTCTGTCTGGCCGACTCGATCGCCTTCGGCGTGTACCTGGCCGCCCGTGAGCTGGGAAGGTCGGTGCCGGAAGACATCTCGGTGGTGGGTTACGACGACCTGCCGGCCGGCCGTCTGCTCACCCCGCCGCTGTCCAGCTACCAGTGGCCGATCGACGACCTGGTGGCGGCGGTGGTGAGTCACGCCGTGAACGCGATCGACAAGAAGGCCAGCGGCAAGCAGCGCACGGTTCTGGTGCCCGAGCCCCGTCCCCGAGGCAGCGTGGCCGCCCCCAGGCCGGCCTGAGACAGGCCTGAGGCGGGCCGGGCATCGGCCCGGCCCGCCCGCGCGGCTCAGTTCACCGTGACGTGCACGACCTTGCTGACCGACGAGCCGCTCCAGTCGTCCCCGGCGTAGTGCATCCGGTAGTCGCCCGAGACGGTGGCCTGGTGGGTCGTGACATCGGTGCCCAGAGACGTCCACCGGTTCGAGCCCTCCGGCCGGAACTGCAGGCTGTCACCGTGGCTGTCGAACGTGCGCCACTTGTGCGTCTCCCAGTTGGCGCGCTGGGTGTTGCCGCTGAAAGTGATGTACTCGCCGCTGTTCACGGTGCTCTTGTCGGCCGTGAAGCCGGTGATCCGGGTGGCCCGCAGCAGCGTCAGGTTGCTGCTGAAGCCCTCCAGGTACTCCTCGTCCTGGTGGTCGGGCGCGCCGGTGTCGACGAAGGCCGTCACCCCGCCCTCGATCGGCACGCCCGCCAGTTCGTTGCCGGCCAGACCCGAGCTCAGGGTGAACACCCCTTCGCGCTGCACCTGGAAGTGGCTGGCCGTGCTGACCTCGTAGTTGGCGAACATGTAGAGCGGGAAGGTGGAGCTGTGCGGCACGTTCGGCGGGTACTGGGCGATGTAGTACCAGGCGATCTTCGAGCCGGCCGGGCAGTTCGAGTCCATCCGGAACGTGACCTCCTTGCCGTTCGGGCCCACAGCGATCTTGCCGCTCGGGTACATGCCCGTGATCTGGCATTCGGCAGCGGTTTTCGCGCTGGCCGGGCCGGCGGCCAGCGCCAGGGCCGAGACGGTGGCGCCCAGGGTGGCCAGAACGGCCAGGCCGGCGCGGGCGGTGCGGGTGAACATGGGTGAGACCTCCATACGCAGGAGAATCAGCGAATAAGAAAGCTTTTGGACGCGGTGGATCGCCACCGGAGCCCGGTGTGACGATCGATGCAGGCCCCCCGGCCCGCTCTGGATGCGTTGTGCGGATCAGTGGAAAACCGGTCCGAAACCGCTCACATACACATGAGAACCCACTGGCCGCCGTCCTGCTGGGAGTTTGGCAAACCCGCGCCGGCCGGATTCCGCCGGTGGCCGCTGACCTGCGGTGAAGGAAACTGTGAATTCAGGAGGGCTGGGTCAGGGCGCGGCCGAAGGTGCCCACCCAGGCGGCCACGAACTCGTCCGTGCCCAGCAGCGAGGGGCAGACCAGGCGGTGCGAAAAGAGTGACGGCAGAGCGATGGCCGCGATCGGGCGGGCCTGTTCCTCCGGTACACCCCAGTCCTGCACCAGCCAGGCGGTGAACTCCTCCACCGAGCTGCCGACCAGCCGCTGCACGGTCTGCCCGACCAGGTCGGGACGGGCGCGGCCCTCGATCGTGAGCACCTGCACCAGCTCGCTCTCGGCCTCCAGCTCGGCCAGCACGTACCGGGCGATCAGGGTCAGCTCGACCTCGAGGTCCTGTACCCCGGCGAAGAGCCTGCGGATGTCGCGCAGGGCGCCGAGCCGGCCCAGGTGGCGCTCCAGGGCCTCGCTGAGCACCGCCTCCTTGGTGCGGAAGTGGTGGTAGAGCCCGCCCGCACCCGGAGTGAGCCCGGCCGCCCGCTCGATCGCGGCGACGCTGGTGCCGCGGAAGCCGTGCTCGCTGAACAGCTGCATGGCCGCATCGAGGATCCGGTCGCGGGTTGCGGTTGACGAGCTCACGGCCCAAGTAAACACTGAGGACGACTCAGTGACCACTGAGTCGGTGACGGGAGGGCTCATGCCAGAAGCCGATCAGCCCGCTGGGCAGCGCACCCCGGTGCGGGCCGGGAGCGGCGGGCCGGGACGCATCCGTACCGGCCGGGTGGCCCGGGCGGCGCCGCTGGTGGCCCTGACCGGAAGGACGGCGGGCGAGGCGGTGATCTCCGCGCTGCGCCGCAAGGACCGCGCCGGCGTGCACCAGCGGGGCGCCGAGAGGTACGCGGAGTCGCTCGGCCGGTCCCGGGGCGTCCTGATGAAGGCCGGCCAGATCCTTTCCTTCGTGTCGCTGGGCTCCCTGGTCGAGGGCAGCAGCCAGTCGGTCTACCAGGCCGCCCTGGCCCGTCTGCAGGACGACGCGCCGCCGATGGAGCCGGAGCTGGCCGCCGGGGTGGTCACGGCCGAGCTGGGCGCGCCCCCGCAGGAGGTCTTCGCCGAGTTCGAGCCCGACCCGCTGGCCGCCGCCTCGATCGGCCAGGTGCACGCCGCCACCACGCACGACGGCCGCCGCGTGGTGGTCAAGATCCAGTACCCCGGAGTGGACGAGGCGATCCGCGCCGACCTGGCCAACGCCGAGCTCCTGGCCACGTTCTTCCAGCTGATCCGCGGGGTGCTGCCCGACCTCGGGCACACCGATGCGCGGGCGCTGGCGGCCGAGGTCACCGAGCGGATCGGTGAGGAGATCGACTACCGGGTCGAGGCGGTGAACCAGCAGGCCTTCGCCGACGCCTACCGGGGGCACCCGTTCGCCCGGGTGCCCGAGGTGCTGCCGGAGTACAGCACCGCCCGGGTGCTCACCATGGAGCGCAGCGACGGCATGCGCTGGGCCCAGGCCCGGCAGGCCGACCAGGAGCTGAAGAACCAGTGGGGCGAGGCGGTCTACCGCTTCACCCTGGGCAGCCTGCGCCGGCTCGGGCGGTTCAACGCCGACCCGCACCCGGGCAACTATCTGTTCCACCCCGACGGCACGGTCACCTTCCTCGACTTCGGCTGCGTCAAGACCTGGGACACCGCCCAGGTCGGCTGGATGGTCCGGGCGGTGCAGGCGGCCATCGACGGTGACCCCGACGAGCTGCTGAAGCAGTACACCGCCCAGGGTTTCGTGCCCGGCGAGCCGCCCGAGCCGAAGGCCCTGCTGGCCTGGGCCCGGGAGTCGCTGGCCCCGGTCCTGGCCGAGCAGCCCTTCACCTACACGCCCGAGTTCGCCGCCCGCATCGTCGACCTGGAGTTCTCCCCGCGCGGCCCGCACTCCGCCGTGGTGCAGCGGCTCGCGCTGCCGGGGGAGTACCTGGCCCTCAGCCGGATCGATCTCGGCCTCACCTCGGTGCTGGCCGGGCTGCACGCGGCCAGCGACTGGCGCAGCATCCGCGAGGAGATGGACCTCGGGGCAGCCCCGGCCACCCGGCTCGGCGAGCTCGAGGCCGCCTATCGGGAGGCCCGCTCATGAGCACGCCGGTGCAGTGGGACGAGCAGCTGGGCGCCTTCCGGGTGCGCGGTTTCGAAGAGGCTTCGGCCGTGCTTCGGGGTCAGGGCTGGAGCAGCGACCCGGCCCGCAGCCCGCTGGTGCCGCCGGAGATGACCCGGATGCCGACGTCCATGATGATCTTCACCGACCCGCCCGACCACACCCGCCTGCGCCGGCTGGTGGCCCCGGCCTTCAGTGCCCGGGCGGTGGAGGCCTTCCGGGGGCGGGTCGCCGCGGTCGTGGAGTCGTGTCTGGACCAGATCGAGGACGATTTCCAGCCCGACGAGCCGGACGGTGCCGTCGATCTGCTGGCCGACTTCGGTTACCTGGTACCCCTCGCGGTGATCGCCGAACTGCTCGACGTCGGGGTCGAGGGGGCCCAGGTCTTCCTCGAGCAGACCCCCGACCTGGTCAGGCTTCTCGAGGTCGACGCCGGGCCGGAGGACGTGGAGCTCGCGGTGACGGCCGGCCTCGAGGTCACCCTGTTCCTCACCCCGGTGCTCGCCGCCCGCAAGAGCGGCGAGGGCGAGGACTTCGTCAGTCAGCTGCTGCGCACCGAGCTCACGGTCGACGAGGTGATGGCGACCTGCATGCTGCTGCTCGCGGCCGGGCACGAGACCACCGCCAACCTGATCGCCACCGGCAGCCTGGCCCTGATGCGGCACCGCGACCAGCTCCCGGCGCTGCACCGGAATCCCTCCCGGGCGATCGAGGAACTGGTGCGGCTGGAGGGGCCGGTGCGGGTGATCGGCCGAACCGCCACGACCGACCACGAACTCGGCGGGGTGCGGGTCGGGGCGGGCCAGGCCGTGCTGGTCGAGCTCGACCGGGCGGCCCGCGACGAACGCCGCTGGCCCGACCCGGACCGGCTGGACCTCTCCCGCGAGGGGCCGGGCCACCTGGGCTTCGGCACCGGCATCCACTTCTGCCTGGGTGCCGCCCTGGCCCGGCTGGAGGCCGAAGAGGCCCTGACCCGCCTCTTCGACCGCCATCCGAACGTCCGCCCGGTCCAGGACGTACCCCGGTGGCGGACCTCCTCCACCTTCCACGCCCTGGCCGAACTGCCGGTGCGCCTTTAGGTCCTGTCCTGCGGCTCTCAGGACCTATTCGCGCTGGGCCAGGGCCTCGGCCGGGGGCAGGCGAAGGGCCTGCCGGGTGGCCAGTTCGATGCTGGCGAAGCCGATCGCCACCACCACGGCGACGGTCAGCGGCACCAGCCAGAGCGGCCCGGCCGGGTAGGGCCGGCCCAGCAACCCCAGGCCGAGCAGCAGCATCGGGATCGCCGCCAGCAGCAGCCCGGTCACCGCCGCGGTGGCCGTGATCAGCCCGGCCTCGCGCCTGGCCATCGACCTGATCTGGGCCACCGTGCTGCCGTTCAGCCGCAGGGTGGCGAACTCGGCCCGGCGGGCGGTGGTCGCCGCCACCAGCTTGTTGGCGATCCCGAGCAGCAGGTAGCCGAGCAGCACACCGATCGCGGCCAGGTTGATCCAGACGTCGGCCGGGATCCCGCTCGGGCCGCTGGGGGCCGGGTCGGCCGGGCCCAGCACGAGACCGGGCTCAGTGCTGATCTTCTCGGTGAGCGCGGCCCCGGCCCCGGCCGAGCCGTCGGTACGGACCAGCACCGACGCAGGCAGGGCGGAGACGTGCCCGGCCACCAGTTCGGGAGCGGCCACCAGCGTGCCGAAGCCGAGGTCCCGGTCGTAGACCGCCACGACCTGGGCGGTGGTGGGAGTGCCGTCACCGAGGTAGAGCCGGGTCTGGTCGCCCACCTCCAGACCGGTGGCCGAGCCGGCGGCCACGCTCTGGCCCCGCAGTGCCTCCAGCGAGCCCGCCGTGACGTCGAGATCCACCACCGAGGCCAGCTCCGGCCCTGCGACCAGCGCCGACGTGGACTCCACCTCGGGCTCGCCGAGCAGGTCGTACTCCCGCACCAGCGTTGTGTTGCGCACCTCGGCCACCGCTTCTACGCCCTGGGTGTTGTTCAGCCGCTGCGCCGTGCCCCGCGGGACGCCGCCGAGCGCTCCGGCCGAGACGCTGTACTGGGCAAGGCTTCCCGATTCGGTGTCAACGGCCTGGGCCCGCATCAGCGAGGTCTGGGTGAAGGTGTAGGTGATCACGAAGACCACGGCGATCGCCAGCGTGGTGACGGCTCCGGCGAAGCGCCGCGCGTAACCGTGCACGTTCGACACGGCCAGCCAGGCCGGCGGGGAGATCCGGCCGGGCAGATGCCGGATGAGCAGGCCGCTCAGGACCTGGAACTGGGTGGGACCGGCCAGCGCCAGGCCGACCGCCGCGATGATGCCGGCCAGCGCCGAGCTGGAGACGGCGATCACCGAGCGGGACACCAGCGGGATCACCGAGAGCAGGAGCCCGGCGACGATGAGCAGCAGGCCCGCGCCGTTGCGCAGGCGAGCGGCCCGACCGTGGGTGGGGGCCTCGGTGCGGGACTCGGCCACGGCCTCGGTGGCCGGGCGCCGGGAGACCCGCCAGGCCGCACTCCGGGCCGCGATCTGCACGGTGAGCAGCAGGAGAACGGCCGTTGCGAGGGCCGGGACCGGGCTGAGGCTCAGCGGCAGGCCTTCGGGCAGCATCTCCAGGTGCACCAGGAATCGCCGGGCCTGCTCGGCCAGCAGGTGGCCCAGGGCGATGCCGGGCACCAGGGCGACGGCCGCGGCCACGGTGGCCTGACCGGCGGCCAGCCGCCGGATCTGCAATGGGGTGGCGCCGACCGCGCGGAGCAGGGCGAGCTCGCGGCGCTGGCCGTCGATCGACACACCGAGCGCCCCGGTCACGATGAAACCGACCAGCAACAGGGTGATTCCGGCCATCGAACCGGCCAGGGCCAGAAGCAGGGCCCGGGCCCCGCCGATCTGCGGGTCGAGCACGTCGCCCCGGCCGCGGTCCGCCTCCACCGTCAGCTCGGGCCAGCGGGCCTCGATCGCCGAGACCACCGATTCCCGCTGTCCGGGAGCGACAGTGAGACCGATCAGGTCGACCTGGTTCGTGTCTCCCGCGAACTCGGCGGCAGCTGGTTCGCTGAAGTAGATGCCGGTGTCACCGGATCCGACGAGGGCCGAAACCGTTCCCGAGAAAGAGTTCCCGGCGACCACCAGTTCGGCCTTGTCGCCCACGGTCAGCCCGGCCGCGCGGGCCAGTGACTCACCCAGTGCGACGTCGGAAGCCTGCCGAGGCTGCTCGCCGGTGACCGGGCCGGCCAACGAGGCAGACGCCCAGCCGTGCCCGGCAGTGGCCGGGTCCGGCCCGGCGGCCACCGGCTGCCCGTCGGAACCGAGCAGTGCGGCGGGGAAACTGACGTCGCCCACCGCCGCGCTCACTCCCGGCAGCGCGGCCAGATCGCCCACCAGGCGGTCGGGCAGCCCGGCCCGCTCGGGCAGGGCGAGGGCCTCGATCCCGCTGCCGAAGGTCTGGTCGGCCCCGATCAGGAGATCGGCCCCGGCCAGCCGGGTGACCGGTGGGTGCGAGCGCAGGCCGGACTCGCCCAGCACACCGGTGGTGGTGATCAGCGCCGCCCCACCCAGCACCGCGCTGACCACGGCGATCAGGGCGGCAATCCGCCGCCTGGCCATTCTTCTTGCCACGTAGAACATCTCAGACTCCCGGGGCCGCAGCGACGGCTTCCTGCGTGGCCATCAGGCCGGCGGCGAGCTCGGCCGCGGTGGGGGAGTGCAGCTGCTGCACTATCCGCCCGTCGGCCATCACCAGCGCCCGGTCGGCGTGCGCGGCGGCAGCCGGGTCGTGGCTGACCATCACCACGGTCTGGTTCAGCTCGTCGACCATCCGGCGCAGCAGGGCCAGCACCTCGCGGGCCGCCCGCAGGTCGAGCGCCCCGGTCGGCTCGTCGGCGAAGACCACGGCCGGCCGGGCGACCAGGGCCCGGGCGATGGCCGCCCGCTGCTGCTGACCGCCGGACAGTTCGGCCGGGCGGTGGTGCAGCCGCTCGGTCAGGCCCACCCGCTCGACGAGCTCGGCAACCCAGGCCGGGTCGGCGCTGCGCCGGGCCATCCGCAGCGGCAGGGTGATGTTGTCGGCGATGGTCAGCGACGAGACCAGGTTGTACGACTGGAACACGAAACCGATGCGCTCGCGCCGCAGTTCGGTACGCCGGGTCTCGTTCAGACCGCCGATGGCGACCCCGTCGACCTCGACCTCGCCGCTGCTGGGCGTGTCCAGCCCGGCCGCGCAGTGCATCAGGGTGCTCTTGCCGGAACCGGAAGGGCCCATCACGGCGACGAACTCGCCGCGCCCGACCTCGACCGAGACCCGGTGCAGGGCGGTGACCTCGGCCGCGCCGGAGCGGTAGACCTTGGCCACGTCGGTCAGCCGGATCGCCGGCGGGCCGGTGAGTGTCGCGCTCATCGCCGACGCAGCCAGTTCGTCACCAGGGTGATGATGCCGATCGCGGTGAGGGCGCTGAGACCGAGCTGGATCGACTCGGCGTGGGGTGAGAACGAGGCCACGGCGTTGCCGACGACCCCGATCACCACGGCCAGCCAGGCCAGGCTGACGAGGACGGAACCGGTCTGCGGGGTGGTGTTCTCCGCCATGGTACTTCTCCTTGTCCGGCAGGGTTTTTCGTGCGTCTTGCGTTGGGGTCAACGCTACGGACGAAGCCCTGCCGGGCCGATACCGGCAGCTGCCGGAAACGGGGTACAGCCTGCTGTACCCCGCGGCGGAGAAGTGACTACGGGCGGTCGGGCGTCTCTTCGGGGTCGTCCGGCCCGGCGGTGGCCTGGCTCATCCGCTCCTGCAACCGGGACCGCACCTCGTCCGGGGTGTAGGACTTGCGCTGCCGCTCGTTGCGGGCCACCAGCGCACCACCCGCGGCCACCCCGGCCACGCCGGCCATTCCCAGAAGCTTCCACCATGCGATGCGTCGCTGCGCCATCGGCCTAGGGTATGTGCTGTGCCCGCCCAGCAGCCGCTCCAGCCGCTTTCCCTGTCTCAGGCCGCCGCCGCGACCCGCACCGGAGATCTCTGGCTCTTCCGTGGCCGCAGCAGTGCCGACCGGGCGATCCAGGCGTTCACCAACGCCCCGGTCAACCACGTCGGCATGGCAGTGGTACTGGACGATCTGCCACCGCTGATGTGGCATGCCGAGCTCGGCCGGTCCCTGCCCGACGTCTGGGTCGGCGAGCACCATCGCGGTGCCCAGCTGCACGACCTGTCGGCCGCGGTGACCACCTGGGTGACGAAGTACGGCCAGCGGGCCTGGTTCCGCCAGCTCGACCCGGAGGTGGACCGGGACGCGGAGGACGCCGTGCTGCGTACGGTCGCGCGGATGGCGGGCACGCCCTTCCCGAGCACGGTCGGCCTGATGACCCGGTGGATCGGCAGCAAGAAGGTGGTGCGGGCGCTGCGCCGGTCCGGGCGCACCGACGAGGCGGTGGCCCTGGAGACGGCGTACTGCGCCGAGGTGGTGGCCGCCACCTACCAGGCGATGGGCCTGCTGCCGGACGACCGCCCACCGGGCTGGTACGACCCGGGCCGGTTCTGGAGCGGTGACAGCCTCTCCCTGCTGAACGACCACCGGCTCGGCAACGAGATCCACGTCACACTCGATTCCGAGGCTCCCTGACGCGGCGTCAGGTTCTACCCCTACCCGGCCGGGCCGGCTCAGGCGTGATCCGGCCCGGAACCCCCGCCCGCCATCCCTCACGTGGCGGGCGGGTGCCCGGCGGGAACCCGGAAAACCGAATGTTCTCCTAATATTTCCCTCATTCTCCCCGGCTATTGTCGGCCAGTCCGTGGTGGATTGGCCTGTTCGTCGTGCCTCGTCCACCTGGCGTTCACCGGGTGGGGAGGCTTCATGGTTCAGACGTGGTCGGGTGCGACCGAACGGGCCGGAGCCGTCCCCGGCCGAGACCGGCGCGCCGGGCTCCGGGAACAGCTGGAGCACGACGCGGCCACCGACGGGTTCGGCCGGCGCCTCACCTGGAACCTGTTCTGGCTGCCCCTGACCAGCCTGGCCGTGCTGCTCGCGAGCGCCGTGGTCTTCCGTCCCGAGTACGACAAGATGCTCCACGAGGACTGGCCGGTCGAGTGGGCCCAGTTCGCCGGCTGCCTCTTCATCTGCGTGGTCGCCCTGATGTCGGTCCGCCCGGCCCTGCGCGGGGGCCGTCCCCTGCTCGCCGGTCTGCTCCTGCTCAGCGGCCTGGCCTGGTTCTTCCTGGCCGGGGAGGAGATCTCGTGGGCCCAGCGGGTGTTCGGGTTCGCCACCCCGGGCGGGTTCGAGGGCAACCGGCAGGCCGAGGCCAACCTGCACAACTTCGACTCCGGCTTCGACCCTGAGGCCGTCTTCCGGGGTCTTCAGGTGGTGATCGGCCTGGGGATGAGCGCCCTCGCCCTGTACGCCCGGCTGGGGCGGGTCCGTCCGGACTCCTCCTGGCGCATCGCCGCCCCGCCGCTGTGCACCGTGCCGCTCTTCCTCACCATCGTCGGCTACCGGTTCCTCGGCCTGTTCGTGCCCGAGGGGTTCGGCTTCTACGGCCGGCTGCAGGAGTGGGCCGAGTTCTGCCAGTACGCCGGGCTCACCGCGGCCCTGGTCTGCGTGTACTGGGCCGTCCAGCCGCAGACCGAGCCGGTCGGTGGCCGGGCCCGGCACGCTCTGCGCCCGCGGGCCCGGCGCGACTGGCGCCGGCTCCTGCCGGCCGCGGTCGTCGTGCTGGTGATCACCCTGGTCTTCGCCCTGCTCACCCCGTTCAGCGGACTGATCCCCGGCAATGCGCCCGGTCAGGGCAACTGACGGGCGGGTCAGGGTGCCCCGGGGGTAAATCCCGATGTGCTCAGTGGTCACAGGTGAAGGAGGGTGGACGAGTCAGCCCATCTTGACTCAGCGAGGACGTGACCACGCCATGAACAGTGTTCATCGCAACATGTACGCCCAGGGCCTCTACCGTCCGCGGCACGGCGGGATGCTGGCCGGGGTCTGCGCCGGCCTGGCCCGCCGGTTCGGGATCGGCGCCACCATGATGCGCCTGATCTTCGTGATCAGCCTGATCGTGATCCCCGGCAGCCAGATCCTGATCTACCCGGTGCTGTGGCTGCTGCTGCCGAAGGAGCCCGTGGGCAGCGCGTACGGCACTTACCAGAGCCCGACCAACACCATGCGCTGACCGTGACCTGAACCGCTGAATCAGGCCAGGAGCACGAGACGCCGGTGCAGTCCGGTCAGCACGGCCTTCGGGTCGGCGGCCAGACCGGAGTGCACCGGCCCGGTCTGGACCACGCTGCTGCGGGGGGCGGTGAGCCAGCCGAACCGGGCCCGCAGCGGCTGCTCGCGGATCAGCCCGGCGGCGGGCGCCCCCTCGCAGACCGAGCAGAAGCCCTGCAGCACGGCCTTTAGCAGATCGAGGTCGATCCCCGGGTCCAGGCTCCGCAGCCGCTCGGGCCTGATCTCACGGGTGCAGGCCAGGAAGTCGTGGTGCTGCGAGTAGAGCACCACGCCCACGTTCACGAACTCCCCGCGCTCCACCCGGGGCACGGCCCGCACCAGCGCGTAGGAGAAGGGCTTGGGCCCGGCCTGGCCGTCGTCCACGTTGGCCACCGCCGGTTCGCTGTTCAGCCCGCTGCTCAGCCCGCCCCGGGCGCTCATCGGGTCACCTCGGCCAGCTCGGGCCGCCAGCTGGTGCGCTCGCGCAGCCGGGCCAGCAGGTACTCCTGGTACCGGGCGCGCCAGGCGTCGGCGTCACGATCGTCGCCGATCGCCGCGTTCATCGACAGCAGCCAGTCGCCCGGCACCAGCGCCAGCACCTCCCCGAGGGCCTCCGGGGTCACCCGGGCGGCCAGGTCGGCGTCGAGGGCGTCCAGGGCGTCACGGGACAGGGTGTCGGCCACCGGGGCCAGGATGTGCTCGCTCAGGTCGTAGCGCCGGGTGGCCCAGCGCTCCACCGGCGGCCAGGCGTGCTGGAACACCAGCGAGGCGCCGTGGTCGATGGCCCACAGGTCGCGGTGCCAGATCAGCAGGTTCGGATTGCGCCAGGTGCGGTCGATGTTCGCGCTGAACGCGTCGATCCAGCGGATCCGGGCGGCGTCCTCGGCCGGTGGCTGCCAGTGCATGCCGTCGTAGCCGAACGAGCCGGGCAGGTAGTCCATGCCCAGGTTCTCGCCCGCGCTGTTCGACAGCAGCTCCTGGACCTCCTCGTCCGGCTCCAGCCGGGCCGTGCGGGCGTCGATCGTGATCCGGACCAGTTCCGGCACCCGCACGCCGAGCCGGCGGGCCAGTTCGCCCACCACCACCTCGGCGACCAGCGACGCGGTGCCCTGACCGGCGCCGCGGAACTTGACCACGTACATCCCGTCGTCGTCCGCCTCGACCAGCCCGGGTAAGGACCCACCCTCCCGGAACGGGGTCAGATAGGCGGTGGCGGCGACGGTTCGGAGCACGCGGGTCAGGTTAGCCCTCCCGCCCAGGTCTCAAACAACGGACGCCGGTGGGCACCTACGTAGGTGCCCACCGGCGTCCGTAATCAGGAGCCTTGTGGTCAGGCCGCGCCGTGCTTGGCGGTCTCGGCCTTCTGAACCGGTTCGGCCGGTTCGGCCTTGGCGGCCTCCTCGGCCCGTTCGGCCTCGATCGCCAGTTTCTCCCGGTGCAGCGCCATCCGGGCGAAGACCTGCTGGTCGGTGGCGGCGCGCTCGGAACGGCCGCGGCCGATGAAGGTGACCGCCCAGTGCATCAGCGTGGTGACCCGGTTCTTGAACCCGATCAGGTAGACGATGTGCACGCCCAGCCAGGCCAGCCAGGCGAAGAAGCCGGACAGCTGGATCGAGTCGTTGATCTTCGCCACCGCGTGGAAGCGCGAGACGGTGGCCATGCTGCCCTTGTCGAAGTACTCGAACTCCGGCAGCGGCTCGGCGCCCGGGTGCTTGATCCGGTGCTGGATCGTCTTGGCCGCGTACTTGCCCTGCTGCATCGCGACCTGGGCGACACCCGGGTAGCGCTTCAGCGACATCATGTCGCCGATCACGAAGATCTCGGGGTGACCGGGCAGCGTGCAGTCCGGCTCGACCAGGACGCGACCGGCCCGGTCGGTCTCGGCGCCGGTCTGCTCCGACAGCTGCTGGCCCAGCGGCGAGGCCTGCACACCGGCAGCCCAGACCTTGGTGCGGGCCTCGATCCGGCGCGGGCTGCCGTCGGGGTCGATCACGTCGACGCCCTCGTTGTCCACGTTCACGACCTTGACGTCGAGCTGGACCTCGACGCCCATCCGCTCCAGCTGGCCCTGGGCCTTCTTGCCGAGCTTGTCACCGAACGGCGGCAGCACGGCCGGGGCGGCGTCGAGCAGCAGCACGCGGGCCTTGGTCGGGTCGATCCGGCGGAAGTCGCGCTTGAGGGTGCTGTGCGCCAGCTCGGCGATCTGGCCGGCCATCTCCACACCGGTGGGGCCGGCGCCGACGACCACGAAGGTCAGCCACTGCTGGATCTCCTCCGGGTCCTCGAGCACCTCGGCCATCTCGAAGGCGCCGAAGATCCGGCCGCGCAGCTCGAGGGCGTCGTCGATGCTCTTCATGCCCGGGGCGAACTCGGAGAAGTGGTCGTTGCCGAAGTACGACTGACCCGCACCGGCCGCCACGATCAGGGTGTCGTAGGCGGTGACCGCCTCGCCGACCGGCGTCTCGGAGGTCACGGTCTTCGCCGCGACGTCGATCCGGGTCACCTCACCGAGCAGCACCTTGGCGTTCTTCTGCCGCCGGAGGATCTCACGGGTGGCCGGGGCGATCTCGCCCTGCGACAGCACACCCGTGGCCACCTGGTACAGCAGCGGCTGGAAGAGGTGGTGCGAGGTCTTGGCGATGATGGTGACGTCGACATCCGCTCGGGCCAGCTTGCGGGCCGCGAACAGGCCACCGAAACCGGACCCGATGATGACAACCCGCTCGCGGGCCGGCTTGGCGGCCGCGTCGCGGGTCTGTGCAGGCTGGTTCGACATCGTGTCTTTTTCCACTCCCGAAGGTCTTGCCACGTGCGCTCAGTCTTGCAGTCGCTTCTTTTGGAACAGACGGCGGCAAGGGTTTGTGCCCTGGTGTCCGGTTCGCCCGGCAGATGTGCGTGGAGTCACGTTCTACCTGCTCAGGCGGGTTTGGCGGCATCATCGGCGCCGGGCCGACAACTGGCGTCGGCTGTTGGGTCGGCCGGTCCGGGTGCCGGGTTGAGCCGTCCCGGCCCCGCACTGTCTCCGAAGCCACGGCCGGGTGGTCCACGACGTGACGCGGTCGGTCGGCATCGGCCATCGCGTCCAGATCTGAAGCGTAGCCAAGGGGGTCGCAGTCGCACGTCAGGGGGGTGGAGTGCACCGCCGCTGCACTGCGGCCGCGAATCCCTGCGAAAGGGGGACGAAGGTGCTGGGGGGTTCCCGGTGTGGTCACGGGGGAAGTTGGTGGGCGCGGGGTGAACGGGAGGGACTCGTTCATCCCCGCGCCATGGCGTAAACAATACGAGTGACCAACCAGTAAATGCAAGGATTGCAAACTCATTTTGTGCTTGTCCGGCGCAACATCTGACCGAAAGGATGAGGCCATGGCCTCGCGCACGCCCCCGACCGTACGCATGCGCAGACTCGCGAGCGAGCTGCGCCGACTGCGTGGTGCCGCCGGGATGAGCCGCGAGGACGTCGCGGAACGGACCGACATCAACGTCGCCACCCTGTACCGGCTGGAGACCGCCAAGGGCCGCCCGCAGCGGCGCACCCTGACCAGCCTGCTGGAGCTCTACCAGGTCGCCCCCGAGGAGCGGGACGTGCTCTTCGCGCTGCTGAAGGCGGCCGGCGAGAAGGGCTGGGTGCAGCCCTTCGCCGGGGCGATCCCGGAGGAGTACAGCATGTACATCCAGCTGGAGTCCGAGGCCGCGTCGGTGCGCAACTTCGAGTCGCTGCTGATCCCCGGCCTGCTGCAGACCGAGGGCTACATCCGTTCCAGTTCCACCGGTCAGAGCCCGCTGATGCCGGGCGACCAGATCGACCTGCAGGCCAAGATCCGGGTCGGGCGTCAGGATTTGTTAACCCGGAGTAATCCCCTTGCATTGTGGGCCATTGTCGACGAGGCAGTGCTCTGGCGTGAGGTGGGAGGGCCTGAGGTGATGCGTGAGCAATTCGAGCACCTGCTGTCGATGATGGAATTGCCGAACGTCACTTTCCAGATCGTTCCTTTCACTGCCGGCTCCCACGTGGGGATGCGCGGATCCTTCTCGCTGCTGGAGTTCCCCGACCCCGACCCGACCGTCGCGTGCGTCGAAACCATGGCCGGGAACCTGTTTCAGGAGACGGAGGAAGAGGTCCGTGCCTGTACTGTTGCCTTCGACCATTTGCGGGCCACGGCCGCATCGCCTGCCGAATCGGCACGCATGGTGATGGGCCGCTTGCGATGAAGGACGGAACAGGGCAATGCGAACTGATGAGCTGGCCAATGTCGCCTGGATCAAGTCCAGCCGCTCCGGAGTGAATGGGAATTGCGTAGAGGTCGCATTCCTGGGTGAGGGGCGTGTAGCTCTGCGTGACAGCAAGGACCCGCAGGGCCCGGTGCTCCGCTTCACCCGGGGGGAGTGGACAGCGTTCGTGGACGGCGTCGTGGACGGCGAACTGCGCCACGCGTAGACGCTCGGCGAACCAGAACGCCGGTGGTGCCCTGAACAGGGCCCACCGGCGTTCCGGGGCTACGGCAGCTTCTTGGCCAGGTGGGCGGCCAGGCGCAGGGCGAGCGCCACGATCGTCAGCGTCGGGTTGACCGAGCCGCCGGTGGGGAACACCGAGCTGCCCGCCACGTACAGGTTCTCCAGGTCGTGCACGCGGGCGTCGGCGTCGACCACCCCGGTACCCGGATCGGCCGACATCCGCACCCCGCCCAGGTGGTGGTGGTTGCCGCCGATCATCCGCGGCTGCCCGTGGTCCCAGTCGGTCTGCACGAAGTCGCCCAGCCCGGCCTCGGCGAAGGCCTGGGCGTAGAGGTCGCGCGAGCGGGTGATGCGCTCCCGGTCCTCGGCCGTCCAACGCCAGTGCAACACCGGGAACGGCCGCCCGTAGCGGTCGGTCCGCTCGCGATCGAGCGTGATCCGGTTCTCCGGGTCGGGCGACTGCTCGGTCTGGTGCACCACCTCGAACACCCGGTAGCGGTTCAGGTCGTCCTCGGCCGCCCAGCCGGACAGGTCCAGACCGGGCTGCTCGGCGATGGCCTTACGGGCGCTCAGGAGGCTGCCGGCGCCTAGAGCGATCCGGGCGCCGAGGGCCGCCTTGTGGCCGAGGCCCGAGGAGCGTCCGGAAGGGCTACGAATCTCGGTGTAGGCCTGCACCGCGCTGCCGGCGATCACTTCCTGCCGGGGTAGCAGCAGGCAACTGGTGGAGAGCAGACCTTCCTGCCGCACGCGTTCCTGGGCGATGGACAGCTTGGCCATCACCTTCGTGCCGTTCTGCCAGTGCGCGTCGTACAGCCGCAGACGCTCGGCCAGCTTCACCTCCGGGCGCGCCACCAGCATCCCGCCGCGCACCAGCGGGTGCTCCATCCAGTAGCGGCCCACCTGGTCCTTGCGGTTTCCCAGACCGCCCGGCACCCGGTCGTCCGACATCAGTAGCAGACGGGCGGTCTCGATGCCCCCGGCGGCCAGCACGACGGCCCGGGCCTGGACCTGCCCGTGGGAACCGTCGGGCCGGGCGAAGTCGACGCCGCTGACCTTGGTGCCCTCGGGGTCCACCTCCAGCCGGGTCACGTTCGCGTCGGTGAGGATCAGGACACCGGTCCGGCCGCGCAGTTCGCCGGCCACCCGGTCGATCCAGGCCGAGGCCGGGGCGAACTGGAACATCTGGGTCTCGACCAGGGCCGGGTCCAGCTCCAGCGGCTGGGCCCGGGGGGTGCTCCAGGAGTTCGGGTGGTAGGTGAACTCGCCCAGGCCGGCGATCTTCTGCGCCTTGGCGTACCAGGGGTCGAGGTCGGAGCGGGTCAGCGGCCAGCCGGAGTGGGCCAGCGCGTCCCGCTGCTCGAAGTCGACCGGATCGAGCGGGGCGTAGCGGCAGCCGCGCTCACCGGCCTCCGGGTCGGCGTCGGCGTTGGACATCCGGTAGCTCCACTGCCCGGCCGTGCCTCCGACGCCGGAGCCCCGGGTCTGGGTGACGCTGCTCTGCGGGTAGGCGTCCTCGCCCTCGGCCAGGACGTCGGGCAACTGCGGCCACTCGTTCTCGCCGCCGCCCTCCAGGATCACCACCCGCAGACCGGCGGCGGCGAGGCCGGAGGCGACCGACAGCCCGGCCGGCCCGGCCCCGACTATGCAGACCTCGGCCTCGATCGGTTCCGGCTCGTCGCCGGACCCTGCCCCCGGGCCTGAGCTCACGCGATCACCCCGGGACCGGGACCACCAACATTTCCGTCCAGGGAGAGGTGACGGTGCAGGGCATTGCCCTTGCCCCAGCCGACCGCCCGTTTCATCATCCGCATCGCGTTGGGCGGGATGGTCTTGTTCGCCAGCACCGTCAGCCGCATCCGCCGGTCGGCGTCGGCCACGATCGAGGCGAGCTCGGCCCGCAGCTCCGGGCTGATGTCGGCACGCTGCACGAACCGGCCGTGGGCCTGCAGGGTGGCGTCGGCGTGCTGCGCGGTCATGTGGTGCTGACCGCCGTTGACCTGTACCAGCTGGAAGCCCGAGCTGGCCGAGCCGCCGTGCACCATGTAGCCGGACAGCGGTGCGGTCAGGAACCCCACGTCCGAGCGGCTGGCGATCCGGCACCACAGGGCGATGTCGGCGTACGGGCCGTCGGAGGGGTCGAAGCGCTCGTTGAACACCATCGCGCTGCGCATCATCACCGAGGAGACGCAGACGATGCCGCCGACCGCCAGTGAGCGGCGCAGGAACGCGATGCCCGGCTCGAGGGTGTCGCTCTCCAGCCGGGACCAGTTCTGCGGCTCCCCGAACGGCTGGGGGCCGTCGTCGAGGTAGCGGAAGGCCGAGTGCACCAGGCCCGCGCTCGGGTTGGCGTCGAGGAAGCGGACCTTGGCCTCGAGGTTGCCCGGCAGCATGCTGTCGTCGTCCGGCAGCATCACCCGGTAGCGGCCGGAGCCCAGGCTGAGGCAGCGGGACAGGTTGCCGAACAGGCCGATGTTCGTGGGAAGACGGTCGTAGCGGACGCGCGGGTCGCCGATCGACCGGACGTACTCCTCGGTGTCGTCGGTCGAGGCGTTGTCCGAGACGATGATCTCAGCGTCTTCCCAGGACTGGTCGAGCACACTCTGCAGACTGCGGCTGAGCAGTTCCCGCCGGTTGAAGGTCGGGATGCAGACGGTGACCGCAGGTCGGATGCGGGTCATCAGGCTCCGTCCGTGGGGACCATGATTTGATCCTGTCTTGATTGTTCTTGATCGAGGCGAGGATAACCCTCGGTCGTTACGTTGACAGTGCTCGTTCCCGGATTCGCTCCTGGATGCGCACCGGCGGACCAGGTGGAACCGGACCTTAGTGGTCAAAGCCGCGCTTGCCGAGGGGTGCGCGGGACCCGTTCGGCAGGAGGGTGTCCTCCACGGCTGGCCCCGCCGGCTTGCCGCAGTCGTTAGGGTCGGGGGGTGCCCACGACTGACGTACCCAAGCCCGGTGCCGCCGGCACCCCCCGCTGCCTGCTGGTGACGAAGGAGTTCTCCGCGACCCCGACCTCGGGCGGCACCCTGCGCACCCTGGCCATCCTCGAGACCCTGTCGACCCGGTACGACACCACCGTGGTCAGTCCCGACGGGGTCGTCGCCAAGGGGCCGGGCCGTCCGCTGGAGGAGCACCCGGGCCGCTCGTCCGGGGGAGACGTGCTGCGGCAGCTGCGCACGGCGGCGCGGTACAAGTCGCTGAGCGGGCTGCGCACCGGCGGCTCGAAGCTGCTGGACAACCTGTGGAACGGCGCCGAGGGCCGCTACGACGTGGCCGTGATCGACCACACCGCGCTGGCCGGGCTGGCCGACGAGGTGGCCTCCGGGGCCGACCGGCTCGTGGTGAGCATGCACAACATCGAGTCGGACCTGATGAACCAGCGGGCCCGGCTGGCCACCTCGGCCAAGGACAAGGTGGCGATGAGCGCCGAGGTGCGGCTGCTGCGCCACCTCGAGGCGCACGTCGCCGACCGTTACCCGGTGATGGTCTGCACCGAGGCCGACGCCCGGGCGCTGAACCCCAAGCGCGGCCGGATCGTCTGCAAGAACGGCATCTTCGCGGGCCAGGTCACCCCCTCGGGCAACCGCCCGGCGAACTCCATGGTCTTCTCCGGCGCCCTCGACTGGGAGCCGAACATCGACGGCGTGGTCTGGTTCTCGGAGAAGGTCTGGCCGCTGATCCGGGCCCAGATCCCCGAGGCCACGGTCACCATCGCCGGCCGTAACCCCGGCAAGGCGGTCACCGAGGCCTGCGCCCCGGACGGGATCACTCTGCTGGCCAACCCGCCGGTCATGTCCGCGGTGCTGGACGCCCACGTCCTGGGCATCGTCCCGCTGCTGTCCGGCGGTGGCTCGCGGATCAAGATCCTGGAGTACCTGGCCGCCGGCATCGACATCGTCTCCACCGACGTCGGCGCCTCCGGTCTCGAGGACATCCCGTCCGAGCTGGTCGACCGGCTGAAGATCGACCCGCAGCTGTTCGCCGACACCGTGGTGGCCCGGCTGCGCTCCCCCCGCGACACCTCGGCCCTGGCCCAGGACTGGGTGCGCAAGCACTACTCCTGGGACGTGACGCTGCAGCCGCTGCTGGACTTCCTCGAGCACTGACCCGAACGATCGAACCGCAAAACTTGAGGACGCCCGCCCTGGCCAGGGCGGGCGTCCTCAAGTTCGGTCGGTGGTCGCCGGGGGCGACCGGGAGGGCTCAGCCGGCCTGACGCAGCCGGTTGTCCTTCTTCTTGTTCGGGGTGGGCGGGGGCAGCGGGGGCAGCGCGTCGTCCGGCATCGCGCGGTTGCCCACGTGCCAGCCGACCGCCCACATCAGGGCGCCCGGAGTCGGGTTCTCCCGCAGCAGCTTCAGGGCCGAGCCGACCTTCGACGGGTCGGGCTGCTCCTGGGCCTCCTGGGCGGCCTTGATCACCGCGATCGAGGTGGTGACAGCGGTGACGCTGGCGATCGGCTTGTTGCCGTAGCGCCGCTCCAGCAGGGCCGCGGCGTGGCCGTAGTTCCAGCCCTGGCGCCACATCTTGGTGAACGAGGAACGCAGCCGGACGTGCACCACCGAGTCCGGGGCGAAGATCAGCGGAGTACCGGCCAGCTGGATCCGCCAGCACAGGTCGGTGTCCTCCAGGGTGCCCACGGCCTGGTCGAAGCCGCCCACGGCGAGGAAGAGGTCGCGCCGGACGCCCATGTTGCCGGCCCCGGCGTGCGGCAGCCCCGGGCCGAACGGCGACTCCTGCAGCCCGGTGCTCTGCTGCAACGGGCGCGAACGCAGCACCCGCTCGGAGTTCAGCTTGCGCGACTCGAACCGGCCGGCCACGAACGGGTTGCGGGCCAGGGCGGCCATCATCGTCTCGAGCCAGTCGACCGCGACCTCGTCGTCCGCGTCGCAGAAGGCCAGGAAGTCGGCGCTGGAGTGCTGGGCCGCGATGTTGCGCGCGTGCCCGGCCCCGGCGGTCCCGGAGGAGTCGACGATCTCCAGGCCGGGCAGGCGGCTCTCGTAGCGCTGCGCGACCAGACGGGAGTGATCGGTCGAGCCGTTGTCACTGATGATCACGTTCCAGCTGCCCCGGTAGGTCTGCCGGGCCAGGGCTTCCAGCTGGATGCCGAGAGTGTCAGCGGCGTTGTAGCAGGCGATCACCACACTCACAGACGGCATGTCGGACCAAGCCTCTCCGTAGGCAACACGTTCGCAACTTACTCTTAATGCGGGCAGTCCGCCGCCCTGAGGGTAGCTGAGAGCAGCCTGAGAGTCCGCAGGCTTAGTTAATGCCCTTTACCTGTGTTTCACGAACCCCTTCGGAACCAACTCATCCGTTTGGCTGATCTAAGGAAAGCTTAGGTCCTGGTTGATCCTCGTTTTGGTGTCGGGACAGCGCCGGACAGGTGCACTCCAAGGAAACGGACGTAGCTGACGGGGCGTGAAGGTAGGCTGAGGCGCCGGAAGCTCCCTGTGGTGTTCCGGCTTGGCGTTGTCCAAGGCGGGCAGGGCCCGATCGAACTGCTCGCAGACGTGCTGGTCGATCGTTTCGGCGGTGCCGCCCCGGGCCGTCGACCGCGATCCGAAAGGTGTGCGTGAATGCCCGGCCGCACCGGCACCCTCGCGACCGGCACTGGCCGGTCAGCCGGCTCGCAGCCCGGCCGTTCAGCAGGTGACCTGTGGCTCTGACCGGCAGGCACGTGCACGTGGACCCGTCCGACCTCGAGCCCGAGGCCGAGGTCCAGACGTCCAACAAGAGCCGCATCATCTGGACGTTCGCCGACCAGGCGCTCTCCAGCCTGGCCAACTTCGCGCTGTCCATCGTGGTCGCCCGTGAGGTCTCCGAGGACGACTTCGGCTCGTTCAGCCTGATGCTGGTCACCTTCACCTTCCTGATCGGCCTGGGCCGGGCCGGCATCGGCGACCCCTACGTGATCCGTTTCACCGACGCCGACCGGCACACCCGGCGTCGGGCCCAGCGCCAGGCCGCCGGCTCGGCGATCAGCTTCGGCGTGGTCACCGGCCTGATCTGTGCGGTCGCGGCGGCCCTGCTGCACTTCCTCCTGAACGACACCGCCAGCGCCCTGGCCATCCTCGGGCTGGGCGTCGCCATGCCCGGCCTGATGCTGCAGGAGACCTGGCGCAACGCGTTCTTCGCGGAAGGCCGTCCGCGCACCGCCACGATCAACGACGGGGTGCGCACGGTGATCCAGTTCGGCCTCCTGGCCGTGCTGCTGAGCCAGCCCGATCCCTCGGTCTTCCTGATCACCCTGGCCTGGGGCGCCGGGGCCCTGGCGGCCGCCCTGATGGGCGTGCTGCAGACCCGGGTGGCGCCCGACCCGTTCGAGGCGCTCGCCTGGTTCCGCGAGACCCGCGACATCAACATCAAGATGGCCGCCGACTTCTCGTTCAACCAGGGCGCCACCACCCTGGTGTCGTACGTGGTGGGCGGCATCGTGGGCAAGGTCGCGATCGGCGCCATCCGCGCCGCGCAGACCCTGCTGGGGCCGCTCAACCTGCTGTTCTCCGGGATCTCCTCGTTCGGCCTGCCGATGCTCGCGCGTACCGCGATGGCCGGCGGCTCGCTGATCAAGGGCGCGCTGCTGCTCAGCACGGCGATCGGCGGCATGGCCAGCACCTGGGTGCTCATCCTGCTGGTGGTCCCCGACTCGGTCGGTGGTGAGCTGCTGGGGGCCAGTTGGGGGAACGCCCGCGAGGTGATGCTGCCGATGGGCCTCATCACGGCCACCGTCGGCTTCGTGCTGGGCGCCAGCCTGGGCCTGAAGGCCCTGCGGCGGGCCGATCAGATGCTGCGGGTCACCTTCGTGCAGGCCCCCATGATGCTCGGGCTCGGCTCGATCGGGGGCTGGCTGTGGAGCGCCCAGGGCGCGGCCTGGGGCATGGCGACCGCCCAGGTCACCGGCCTGGTGGCCAGCTGGATCATCTTCATCAAGGCCGATCGGCTGCCCCGCGACTGGATCGCCGAGGAGGCGCGGGAGGCCGAGGCCGCCAACCGCAACGCGCGCCGGGACGAGTACGACCGGGGTGACGACTACGACCGCCGCGACGGTTACGGCCGGGGCCGCGGCGACGAGCGTGACGGTCAGGGCTTCTGGAGCCAGGAGGAACAGGACCGCTGGGCCCTCGAGGAGCCGGAGCAGCGCTACAACGGTCAGCAGGCCGAAGAGCCCTGGGACCGGGACGGGCACGGCATCCGTGGCCGGGGTCGCGACGCTCACGACCTTGACCCCCGTGACCGTGACCGTGACCCGCGTGACCCCCGCGACCCAGACGGCCGTGACGGCCGTGACGGCCGTGACGGCCGTGACCCCCGTGGGCGTGATGGCCGCGACGGTGACCCGCGTGAGCGAGACTTCCGCGACCCGCGCGATGGCCGAGACGATGACCTACGTGACCGTGACCCCCGCGGCCGTGATCCGCGTGACGCGCGGGATTCGGACGGGCGGAGCCGGGACGGCGGGCGCTCGTCCGACGACGGCTGGTACGACCCGACCGGCCCCACGGTCGCGGTGCGACAGGACGGCAAGGGCTTCCCCACCACGCACCCGCCCGAGGGTTCGCCGGACGAGTCCAAGGGCGGATACGCCCCCCACGACCCGACCGTTGCCGTCCGACAGGGCAAGTCGGGTCGGGGCGGACGATCTGGTTCTTCTCAGGGGCAGGCCCCCTGGGACGGCGAGGCGCTCCGGGGCGAGCCCGATCCCCGCGCGGAAGGTCGTGGGGGCAGGAACGACCGGGCCCGCAGCCGCTACGCCGCCGCTTACGACCCCCAGGGCTACGACGCTCAGGGTTACAACGAGCGCGGTTATGACGCCCAGGGTTACAACGAGCGCGGTTACGACGCCCAGGGCTACAACGCGCGTGGTTACGACGCTCAGGGCTATGACTCGCGGGGCTACGACGACAAGGGTTTCGACGACAAGGGCTTTGACGACAAGGGCTACGACCGCAAGGGCTACGACCAGCGCGGCCGCAGCCGGGGCGGCGCCCCCAGCGGTACGCCGGGTGCAGGTACGCCCAGTGCGGGCGCGTCTGTATCCAGATCGGCCAGCGCGGGCGCGCCTGCATCCAGGACGTCCGGCGCCGTTAGGCCCGGCGCCGGGACGCCGAGCACGGGTACACCGGGCACTGGTACGCCGGGCGCGGGGTACGAGGCCGGCCGGTATCCGGCCGATGCGACCCGCAGCGCCGTAGACCCTGGTGCCTTCGGGGCCGACGGTCGGCGTGCCCGCAGCGCGGGCCACCCGGAGGCTGCCCAGGAAGGGCGCGGCCGGAGCGGTTACGAACCGGGCAGCCCTGAGTCGGTCGATCGCGGGTCCTCGGGCCGGGGCCGGAGTGCAGCCCAACCGGATGGCCGGGGGCGTTCGGGCTACGACACCGGTGGTCAGGGCCGGTCCCGCTACGACACGGACGGTCAGGGGCGGTCCGGCTTCGACACAGGTGGCCAGGGACAACCGGGTTACGACACGGGTGGTCAGGGGCGACCGGGTTACGACACGGGTGGTCAGGGGCGACCGGATTACGACACGGGTGGCCAGGGGCAACCGGGTGCCGAAGGGCGTGGCCGTCGGCGCACAGGTGTCGATGCCGGAGGCCAGCGGGCCGGCGGTTACGAATCCAGTGGCCGTGAGCGGGCTGGGCGCGAGGCCGGTGGTCGTGAGTGGGCGGCCGGTGAGGCTGGTAGCTCTGACCTGGCTGATTGGGAGGCTGGTCGGGGGCGGGCCGGTCGTGAGGCTGGTGGTCGTGAGCGGGCGAACGGCGAGGCCGGTGGTCGTGAGGCTGATGGTCGTGAGCAGGGCCGTGGTCGGGAGCGCGCTGGGTACGACACCGGCGGCCAGACGCACAACGGTCACGCAGCTGGCTCCGGGCGGGCCGGGTATGACACCGGCGGGCAGGGCCAGCCAAGTTCTAGGACAGGCGGCGGGCGTCGGCGTTCGGGAGAAGAACCCGGCCCGGCGGCTGCTGGGTACGAAGCCGGTGGTCGTGGGCGCGGCGGGTACGACACCGGAGGCCAGGCCCACGACGGTTATGACGCGGCCGGTGCTGAGAGGGCTGAGTACGAAGCTGGTCGGGGGCGTGCTGGTGCTGGCTCGGGTGACCGGGCCCGCAACGGCTATGACGTAGCCGGCGGTCCCGAGGGGGCTGGGTACGACGCAGCCGGCCGAGGGCGCTCGGGGTACGACACCGGCGGTCAAGGGCAGGCGGGTTCTGGGGGGTATGACCCCCGCGGGCGTGGTGGCCATGACACCGGTGGCCAGGCGCACAACGGGTACGACGCCGGCGGTCCGGGGCGTGGCGCGTCGGGTGGCCGGAGCCGGAACCGGGACGGGTACGAGGCTCCGCTGAACGGTCGTACGGGCTACGAGGCGCCCGCCGAGGATGTTGCGCGTTACGCGGCTCCGGAGGCCGGTCGGCGGGGTTACGAGACGCCGGCGGACGGGCGACCCAGCTACCCGGCCGACAGGCAGGCTGGGCGTGGACAGCGGGCGCGGAACCGGGGGAGCTACGAGACTCCTGGCGACGGCCAGGGGTACGAGGCCCCGTTGAAGGGTCACGGCTCTGCAGAACCGGCCGAGGGGCGTGGTTACGCGGACTCGGCTGAGGGGCGTGGCTATGCGGACTCGGCTGAGGGGCGTGGCTATGCGGACCCGGCTCAGGGGCGTGGCTACGCAGACCCGGCTGAGGGGCGTGGCGGTCGCAGTCGGTCCCGGGGGCAGGAGGCTCGCAGCCGGGCCTACCAGGAGGCCCCGGAGGCGGAGGCCAGTGGGTACGAGCGTCCCCGCAGCAGCCGTCGCGAGGCTCAGGACAGCGATGAGCAGTACCCGGACGCGCGCCCCGGCGGACGGCGCTCACGCAGCCGCCAGAGCCGGGAAGAGCGGGACGAGGACTCCTGGCCGTTCCCCGACACCACGCGCTGAGCTGACCGACGCGGTTTCCGACCCCGAACCGACCCCGAACCAAAAGAGGACGCCTTCCAGCCCTGGGGCTGGAAGGCGTCCTCAATCGGTTTCTGCCTAGACCACGGCTGGGTCCTTGTTCCGCTGGACCACTGCGGCCAGCGCGTCCGACACCCCCACCGTGACCGGTGGGCCCCAGAGGCTGGTGAGGAACCAGGCCAGTGCGACCGTGTGCGGCTGCAACAGGCTTCCGGACAGGAAGAAGATCATGATCAGCATGGCCGTGGGCAGCACCGGGATCGGTGGTCCGCGGTACACCGACACCACCAGGAACGCGACGAACACGACCATCGCCACCAGGCCGTACTCGAAGGCCAGCTTCGGCGCGATGGTGTAGACCACCGCGTCACCACCGGACCGGAACGACGTCAGCAGCCGGTCTGCCGCACCCGGCCCGGCCCCGACGAAGAGCCGGCTCGCCTCCTCGCTCAGGCCCGCCGTCACCTCGGTGTACGGCTGCACGAACCGGATGTAGCCGGACGAGCCCTCCTGGGACGTCTCGTTACGCCGGTCCAGCAGGATGTCGGCGGCCGGGGTGGTGAACACGATCGCCAGCCCCACCACGCCGGCCAGCACGTAGTTCGGCTTGATCCGGTTCGGCGCCACGACCACCATCAGGGCGACCGAGATGCACAGCAGGATGATGCCGGTACCGGACAGCGTGGAGGCCATGCCCATGCCGAGCAGGGCCGGCTGCCAGGCAGGGGCCCGGATCAGCAGCGCGAGCACCAGGGCCACGGCCAGGAACTGGCACAGGAACGACGGCTCGAGGAAGACGAAGGCGTTGGCCTTCGTGGTCGGGTCGTTCCAGGCCAGCTGGTACGACACGTTGTAGTCCTGGAGCAGGAAGTTCTCCGGCACCACGTTCTTGATGAAGTCCTGGTAGACCCACACGCCGGCGTACTGCGACGACAGCTGGAAGATCCCGATCGTGGCCGCCACCAGCATGATGTGCGTGTAGAACCGGGCCAGCGGCACGAACAGGTCGCGGAACTGCAGGCTGACGCAGAACACCCAGGGCAGGTAGATGATCAGCAGCAGCAGGACCGAGTTCACCGATACCGACGAGTTGGCGGTGAAGCCCGCGCCGAAGGTGGCCAGCATGACCAGGGCCGCCGAGGCGATGAACAGCTCGCTGCGCACCCGGTTGTAGCGGATCCCGCCGCGCAGCCGGGCCAGCACCAGGAACACGTACATGGCGACCAGCGGCACGGAGATCGGGAACCCGCCCAGCGGCAGCGCGAATCGCTGGAAGACCACGCAGACCAGCAGCGTGATCTTGAGCAACCGCAGCATGTAGGCCCGATCGGCCTCGCTGACCTGCCGGTTGGGCATCGCCTCGTCGACCCGCAGCTTCTCGGAGCGCTCGTCGTAGTTGGCGATCGCGTCGAGGCTGGGCTGCGGGCTGGAGCGCGGACGGCGCCAGCGCCTACGGACCTGCTTGACCAGGCCGCCGCTGTCGAAGGCGTCCCAGGGCTGCTGAGGTGTGCCGCCCGAGGGCGGGGGACCGCCCGAGCGGCCCGACGGGTTGTCGTCGGGCCCTCGGGACGCCCCGGATCGAGGGGTGTTGCTCACGCCCTGGTCACCGTCCGGCCGGCCACGCTGGCCCGCCCGCTGGTGACCCCCAGGACGTAGCTCCAGTGCTCCTGGGCCCGGCCCTTGTTGCCCTTGGCCAGGGAGGCCAGCGCACGCACCCCGTAGCCGACGGTCAGCGCCAGGCGGATGCCCCGGGCCGCCTCCAGACCGTTGTGCTGGGCCACGTAGCGCGCCATCGACGCACCCCGCAGACGCAGCATCTCCTTCGACGGGGCCCCGGAGTTACCGGCCGCGTGCTGCACCAGGACGTCGGTGCGCAGCGCCTGGGTCATGTTCTTCTCGCGCACCGCCCGGCCGAACGCGACGTCCTCGTTGTAGACGAAGAACTGCTCGTCGAAACCGCCCAGGCCGATGAACGTGCTGACCCGCACGGCCATGCAGGCGCCCGTGGTCCAGTCCACCTTGATCGGCAGGTACGGCCGCGGGCGGGCGAACAGGCCGGCCTGCGGGGCGATCTTGTGCAGGCCGATCGCGTGCACGATCGCCCGGCGCAGGGTCGGTTCCCAGCCGCCGGTGCCGATCTCCACCGTGCCGTCGCCGGAGACCGTGGTGGCGGCCGCCGAGGCGATGTTGGGCTCGGCGGCGAGCATCGACACCAGGGCGTCGAGCCCGGTGACGGTGGGCCGGGTGTCCGGATTGACAAAGATCACATATTCGTAGGCGCTGCTGCGCGCCCCGGTGTTCGCCGCGGTGGCGAAACCCTGCCCGGCACCCTCCAGGTAGCGGGCGTTGGGCCGGTCCCGGATCATCTCCCGCAGGCCGTCGGCACCTCGTGCGTTGTCGACGATGGCCAGCGGGATGTCCGCCGGCAGGCCGGCGAGCAGCCCCTCGATCTGGGACCGGCTGTTGTAGCTGACCAAGATCAGCTCGTAAGCAGGTACGGCGCCGTCCTGGGCGCTTGACTCCACGTCATTCCTCCTGTGAACCGGCTTACGCCTCATCCATGATGAGCACGACGTAACAGCCCGATGGCCCAGTGTTGTCACCCCGGGCCCAATCGTCGCAATCATCGGTGCGATACAGCCCAAGGCTGCGCAACTCTGCCGCTCAGGCTAGGCGTTCGTGACAGACTGTCGCACGGATACCGGGTGGCTCAATGTGGAGAAACCCATCCGGCGGCGGGGCACTTGACCCGTTCGGCCGCACTGCGGGGGGTGCTGCGGGCCGGCAATGAATTTCGCGACCAGGAGGAGTACGCGTGCAGGACATTCTGGCGGCGCGCCAGGCCGACGGCAGTTCGGCCGCGGAAGAGGCGCCCAGCCTGGTGAACGCCATCGTGCGCGAGCGCTGGGTGGTCCTGGCGTGTGTCGTGATCGCTGCGCTCCTGGGCATCGGTCTGAGCACGTTGCAGTCGTCGAAGTACACGACCGAGTCGACGATCTTCATCTCGGCCCAGGGTGACTTCCAGCCCCTGGCCGAGCAGCCGCAGAACGACGTGGCCCGGTACATCGCCAACCAGGCGGCCCAGATCACCACGAACACGGTGCTGAACACGGCGATCAAGGACACCCCGATCGCGGGCATGACCGCGTTCGAACTGCGTCAGGCCCTCAAGGTCACCACGGCCGAGGACTCGAGCGTCATCACCGTCTCGGCCACCGACTCCACGGCCGCCGGGGCCCAGAAGATGGCCGACGGCGTGGTGGAGGCCTACCGCAAGGTGCGCAAGGCGCAGATCACCGAGCAGCTGGCCCAGTTCGACGGGCCGGGAGTCACCTTCCCGGACAAGAACGCGGCTCAGGGCGATGCGGCGGTCTACGGCGACGGCGTGGGCAGCGTGGAGAAGGCCGACCTCCCGGAGGGGGCCTCCTCGCCCCAGCCGGTGCGCAACGCCCTGATCCTGGCCCTGATCGGCCTGATCGCGGGTACTGGTTACGCTCTGTACACGCAGTCCTTCACCCGGCGTAAGGTCGGCCCGAAGGAGGCCAGCGCGATCTTCGGCGCCCCGGTGCTGAGCGAGGTCCCCGACCGGGGCCGGATCAGCGCTGACGACGCGATCGCGGCGGCCTACTCCGAGCCCGGTGACGCCTACCGCATGGCGGCCGTCGGTCTCGACTACATCCGTGGCACCGCGCCCGGTGTCTTCCTGATCACCGCCCCGCACGACGGCGCCGGCTCCAGCCTCACCGCGCTCAACCTGGCCGCGGCCGCCGCCGACCACGGTCGCCGGGTGTTCCTGCTCAACATCGAGGACACCGTGCGCCCGCAGTCCGAGGCCGACCAGGGTGTGCTGCGGGTGCCGCTGCACGACCTGGCCCAGGGCCGGATCGACCTGGGGCACGCGGTGGAGCGCAAGGCCGCCTCCCGGGCCCAGTTCGGCATCATCCGGCTGCAGGTGCTGCAGCCGGTCCAGGGTCACCCGGTGCCCGACGTCCAGGCGATCCTCGACCAGCTGCCCGATGACACCGACCTGGTGCTGATCGACGCCCCGCCGCTGCCCGCCTCCTCGGCCTCCTTCGTGCTGGCCGGTCAGGTCGACGCGGCCGTCGTGGTGATCGACGAGGCCACCACCCCGGCCGACCTCGAAGAGCTGCAGCGCCGCTGCCGTCTGGCCGGTATCCCGGTGGCCGGCATGCTGGTCAACCACATCCGCCGGCCCAACACCACCAACAGCCGTCGTCGCCAGCGCGCGGCGATGGGCTCGGTGCCCGGCCGGATGTACGACACCTCGCCCCGGGGTCTGCCGATCATCAACAGCAACCAGGACTCGGGCGGCGGCTTCCCGGCCCTGGGCGGCGACGACCGCGGCTACGGCGGCGGTGGCCAGGGCGGTGGCTACGACCAGGGTGGTTCCTACGGTGGTGGGTCCCGTCAGGACGACGGCGATCTGCCCTGGAACGACGTGACCCGGGCCGGTGGCTCGGGTGGTGGGCGCAGCGGCCGTCGCCGCTGATCCCCTGCTGCATCAAGAACGCGGCCACCAGGACATTCCTGGTGGCCGCGTTCTCGTTCCCGGCGGGCTCGGCTGAGTCACGGCTGAGTAGTGGTTGACCGTCCCCCCGGCGGGGGTCACGCTGGCCTTCGGTAATCCCCCAGAACCCTCACAGTGAACGGCTTGAACACGGATGGTCGAGCTCGCCAGGCCGCACCAGCGGCACGCGTCCGCTCCCCGGCGACGTCGCGGTCTGCGACTGTTCGCGGTGGTGGCCGGGGTTCTCGCGGTCCTGCTGGCGGTCACTGCCGCTGTGGGCTACTGGCTCTGGCAGCGTGACCCGGTGGGCGACGAGGCGCTGTCCGGCCCGATCCCCGAGCGCACGGTGCCGCCTCTGCGGCACGGCGTCTTCGTGGGTACCGAGCCCGCCGACGCCGACGCGTTCGCCGAGTGGTTCGGCGCCGACGTGGACCTGGTGGTCGACTTCTCCACCCGGCAGACCTGGGAAGAGATCGCCGACCCGGCCTACATGATCGAGGCCTGGCAGAACACCGGCTACCAGCCGGTCTACTCGATCGCCCTGCTACCTGAGGGCGACGCCTCGGCGACGATCGAGAAGGGCGCCACCGGCGAGTACAACGACTATTACCGGCAGTTGGCGCAGAATCTCGTCGACGCCGGTCAGGGCAGCGCGATCCTGCGCCTGGGGTGGGAGTTCAACCTCGAGACGTCGCGCTGGTCCACGCCCGACTCCGGGGCCTTCGTCGCCTACTGGCGCCAGGTCATCGAGACCATGCGCTCGGTGCCGGGCCAGGACTTCGAGTTCGACTGGAATCCCAACAACGGCAAGAACAAGTACGACGCCGTGGAGTACTACCCCGGTGACGACTACGTGGACTACGTCGGGATCGACGCCTACGACGTTTCCTACGCCTGGCGCACCTACCCCTACCCGGACGACTGCGACGCCGGCTGCCGGGCCGACCGCCAGGAACGGGCCTGGGACAAGGCGATCCACGGGGGGAAGCGTGGTCTGGAGTTCTGGGCAGACTTCGCCCGGCACCGGGGCAAGCCGCTGACTCTGCCGGAGTGGGGCCTGTGGGACCGTGACGACGAGCACGCCGGTGGGCTGAACGCCTATTACATCGAGCAGATGCACGATTTCATCGCCGATCCGGCGAACGGGGTCGCGTACCAGGCCTATTTCGAGTTCAACGGTCACGACGGGCCACACAAGCTGATGACGACGTACCAGGAGGCGGGGGCGACTTTCCGTACGCTTTTCACGGATCAGTAGTCACGCCCAGTCACCCACCGTGCAAGCCTGTGGGACTCTTGTGGGCGAAGCGGACGCGCTGGGAACCGATTACACTCTCTGCGCGTGACCTCCCTTAGTTCAGGCGTGCCCGGCGATCGCTCTGACGCGAGGTCAAGAGTGTCCGTCACGCCGAGCAGGAGGCCGGTTACAGGTCATGCCTGACTACCCTGCGCGACGTCCGTACGACCCTGACCCGGCGGACGAACCGCCCTACGGCGGGCGCGGTCAACGGGCTCAGGCTCCCGAACGCAAGTACTACGAGCAGTACGAGAACCCCCCGGCAAACCACGAGAACGCCTGGCCCGAACCGGCTCAGGAGCGTTCCCCGTGGGACGAGCCCGACACCTACCGGGACCGCGGCGAGTACGGCCTGCCGAACCGCCTCGACCGGCAGGCCCACGAGGAGTTCCCCGACCGCCCGGCCCGCGGCCTGGGTTCTCGCCGCAACCGCCCGGACGAGGCGGCACCGATGCGCGGCCCGGTCGGGCGGCGCGACGAGTCCGGCCTTCATGACGACGCCGGCTGGAACGAGCAGCGCCCCCGGTTCGGTGGCGCTCGCCCGGAGAGTTCCGGCCGGGCCGCCTGGTCCGCCCGAGGCGGTCAGCAGCCCGGCGGCTACGAGCCCGACCGTGAGTCCGGCCGCAGCAGGCAGGAACCCGGCCGGAACGGGCGTGGCACCCGCGATGCCTCCGCATGGGGCGGCCGAGGCGCCCACGGCAACGGTGCATCAGGGCTCAGGGGCAGGCAGCAGGACCCCCGAACCGACGCGTACGACGAGTACGACAGCGAGCCGGCCGACCCGCAGCCCCGGCCGCGCACCCGCTACCGGGACCGGGCCCTGGGCCCGCTCACCGCGGCCTCCGGCATGATCAAGGCCATCGTGGCGCCGCGCCGGGTCGAGCCCGACGATGCCACCAACCCGAGCGGCCTACCGCCGGTCGAGGCCAAAGACCTCAACCCTCCGGCCCGCCGGCCGAGTTTCTTCGATATGGAGTCCGAGGCCCCCGACCCCGGCAGGACCTCTGACGAACCGGAGCGGATCCCGTCCAACGCGGCGAACTTCCCCAGTCTCGGAGGCAGCCGCAGCGGTCCGCCCCCGCGCGTGCAGTCGTTCCGCACGCCCAAACGGCGCGGCCCCCGCCTGCCGCTGATCGCCGCCGTCATGGTCGTTCTGATGATCGTCTGCGGTGTGGCCTACGCCATCGGTACCGGTGGCGACGAGAAGAGCAGCACCGACACCGCCGTCGTCCCCGAAGACGCGGCCACGCCCTCGTCCGCAGCCACCGCGAGTGGTGAGGCCGAGGAGAGCGAGAAGCCGGCCACGACCGGAGCGGCCAAGAAGGTGGGCGTGGGTGTCTACCGGGGCACCTACCCCTCGAAGGTCGGGGAGTTCGGCGACTGGCTCGGCCGGGACGCGGCCTACGCGATGGACTACTCCACCCGCGGCACCTGGGAAGAGATCGCGGCGCCCACCTACATGCTCAACACCTGGCAGAACTCCGGCTACCAGATGGTCTACGCGGTGGCCATGCTGCCCACCCGCAACAAGTCGGTGTCGCTGGCGGCCGGGGCCGACGGTGACTACAACCAGCACTTCGAGCGTCTGGCCAAGAACCTGGTGGCCTACGACCAGGGTGACGCGATCCTGCGGCTGGGCTGGGAGTTCAACGTCGACTGGCCCTGGCACCCGACGCTCGGCGACGAGAAGGACTTCATCAAGTTCTGGCGCAACATCGTCACCACGATGCGCTCGGTGCCCGGCGCCGAGAACCTGAAGTTCGACTGGAACGTGAACAACGGCGGCGACTCCTACAACTCGACGCTCTTCTACCCGGGCAACAAGTACGTCGACTACATCGGCGTCGACGTCTACGACATCTCCTGGGCCGAGAACACCTACCCCTTCCCGGCCGGCTGCGAGGCCGACTGCCAGCGGGCCCACCAGGAACAGGCCTGGACGAACGTCGTGAGCGCCACCTACGGCCTGTCCTTCTGGTCCAGCTTCGCGCAGGAGAAGAAGAAGCCGATGTCGCTGCCGGAGTGGGGCATGTGGGACCGCAGCATCAGCGACGGTCACGGCGGCGGCGACAACCCGTACTTCGTCGAGCAGATGTTCAAGTTCGTCGACGACCCGCGGAACAACGTGGCGTACCAGATCTACTTCGACGTCAACGTCGGCGAGAAGGGCGACCACCGGCTGGAGAGCCTGCCCAAGGGCGGCAAGAAGTTCAAGAAGCTCTTCGGTAAGTAGACCAACAACCAAAGGACGTTTGTGAGCCCCGAGGCTCACAAACGTCCTTTGGTTGTTCGAGCCTCTCAAAGCAGAACGACCCCGGACCAGCGGTCCGGGGTCGTTCCAGTGCAGCAGGGATCAGGCGAAGAGGTTCGCCTGCTCGATCCGGAGCTGGTCGATCAGCCGGCCCTCGGGCAGCGTGACGTCGGCGTAGGTGAGCACCTCGTCCTTGGCCACGTCGCGCAGGAGCACGCAGCCCTCGGTGACCCCCATCGGCAGCAGGTTCTCGTCCTTGGTGACCGAAGCCTTCTCGGCCACCGAGTACGTGTCGTAACCGCCGAGGCCGTCGATCGTCTGACCGGCCTTCAGGTCACGCTTGGCCACCGCGACGACCTCGACCGTGGGCGCGCCCAGGGGCTGCATCACGGCGTCGTTGAACAGCACGGCCCGCGCCACCGACAGCGGAACTTCGAAGTGGCACAGGTGGTACGGCGTGTAGAAGCTGTACAGCGGGCCTTCGCCGAGCTTGTACAGGTTCAGGTAGTGCTTCTGCTTCGGGTCGTCGTGGGTGGCCAGGACGAAGACACCCGGGCCCGGCTGGCTGCCGACCACGTAGTCCACGTAGCCGCCGGCCGCCTTGAGCTCCTCGACGTCGTACGCCTTGGTCAGCTCGTCGATGTGGGCCCGGTGGTCGGCGCCGCGCATGCCGCGCTTCTCCACCGTCATACCGGTCGCGTTGGCCACGATCGCCTGCTCGAAGGAGATCTTCGTGCCGTCGGCGAAGGAGGTCACCATGTGGGGGTCCTGCCCCCACTGCTTGGCGAAACCCTCCTGCGTGGTCGGGTTGCGGTACTCGTCCTGCAGGCCCTTGATGTTGCCGGCCACGAGCGGGGTCAGACCGATGCTCTTCACGAAGCGCACCAGGTTCATCTGCACACCCGGCTGGTCGCCGTCGCACCCGGTCACGATGACGCCCTTGGCGTCGGCGCGGGCCTTCAGCGCGGAGCCGACGGTGCCGTCGACCTCGGCGTTCAGCAGCACGACGTGCTTGCCGCCGTCGATCGCCGAGGTCACCACGTGGGCGCCGTACTCGACGTTGCCGGTGGCCTCGACGATCGCGTCGATGCCCTCGGCCTGGGTGACCGCCTCGTAGTTCGAGGTGATCACGGGGACGCCGTTGGCGATCGCCTTGGACGTGGTCTGCGCGTCCTCGGTGACCTCCCACTCGGTCACGCCGGCCTCGGTGTACGCCCGCTCGGCGTTGGCCCGGGTGCGGTTGACGATGGCCACGAGTTCCATGCCGGGAACCGAGTTCACGACCTGGTTGACGAAGCCCCGGCCCATGAAGCCGGCGCCGACCAGGGCGACCCGGACCGGGTTGCCCTCGGCCTCGCGCTTGGCCAGTGCGGTGTCGACGATGATCACTTGACCGCACCTTCCAGCAGCGCCCAGGACTTGTCCTTGTCGCTGATCACGGTGACCTCGTGCGGCCAGGTCAGGCCCAGGGCCGGGTCGTCGTACCGCTGGCCGCGCTCGGCGTCCGGCGTGTACTTGCCGGTGACCTGGTACATCACCTCGGTGTCGTCGACCAGGGTCTGGAAACCGTGGGCGAACATGGCCGGCACGTAGAGCGCCTTGCGGTTCTCCGCGGTCAGCTCGACCGACACGTGCTGCAGGTAGGTCGGGCTGTCGGGACGCATGTCGACGATCTGGTCGACGATGGCGCCACGCACGCAGCGGATCAGCTTGACCTCGGGGGCGTAGTCCAGCTGGTAGTGCATGCCCCGCAGGGTGCCGGCCTTGTGGTTGTACGACATGTTGCACTGCTCGACGGCCGGGTTCAGGCCGGCGGCCTCGAACTCGGCCACGTCGAACGTCCGGGCGAAGAAGCCGCGGTCGTCCTCACGACGCTCCAGCTCGACGATCGCGACGTCGGGGATGTGCTGCTTGGTGATGATCACTGAGCTGCCGCCTCCTTGGTCCAGAACAGGTCGGCGTCGAGCTGCTTGGTGCTGATCAGGTGCTCGAGCTGCTTCAGGCGGGTGTGGCCGCGGCCGGTGAAGGTGGCCTCGTCCATGTCGATCGCCTGGAAGACCTGGTGCAGCTGGGCGGCGCCCTTGGCGGCGTCCCAGTCGCAGGAGAAACCGGGCAGCTGCGAGGAGATCTTGTCGAAGTTCACCTTGTAGCTGCGGTTGTCGCCACCGGCCGGGCCGAAGGTGACCTCGCAGCCCGGGAACTCGGCGCCGACGGTCTCGGCGATCGTCCGCACCTGGTAGTTCTGCTCGTTGCTGCCCACGTTGAACTTCTCGTTGTGGACGGCCTCGCGCGGGGCCTCGAGGGCGCAGTAGATCGACTTGGCGATGTCCAGGCCGTGCACCAGCGGACGCCACGGGGTGCCGTCCGAGTTCATCGCGATCTTCTTCGTGGTCCAGGCCAGGCCGGACAGGTTGTTCAGCACGATGTCGAACCGCTGGCGCGGGGAGGCGCCGAAGGCGGTGGCGTTGCGCATGAACGTGGGCGAGAAGTTGTCGCTCGCCAGCGCGCTCAGGTCCCGCTCGACCAGGGTCTTGCAGTCGGCGTAGGCGGTCTGCGGGTTCACCGGGGAGTTCTCGTCCACGGTGCCCTCGGCCACGCCGTACACGCTGCACGAGGACATGTACACGAAGCGCTCGACGCCGGCCTGGATCGCCATCTCGGCGAGCTTGACCGAGCCCTTGTGGTTGACCGTGTAGGTCACCTCGGAGAGCAGCTCACCCAGGGGGTCGTTGGACAGCTCGGCCATGTGGACGATCGCGTCGACGCCCTCGAGGTCCTCGACGGTGATGTCGCGGATGTCCTTGGCCAGCGTCTGCGCGGTGAACGGCACGCCGTTGTACAGCCAGCCCTGCCGGTAGTAGCCGGTGTCGACGCCGATCACCTCGTGACCGCGCTTCATCAGCTCGGGCGCCACCAGGCAGCCCAGGTACCCCTCGGTGCCTGTCACCAGGACCTTCATGGTCAGTTGCTCCTTGTTGTATACGGCGGTGGAACGATCTTGGGTGGGAGGGGAGGTCAGTTGTCCCAGAACTTCCAGGAGGCCTCGCCGCGGTCCCACATCTTGTTCAGCTCGGTCCAGTCCCGGTAGGTGTCCATACCCAGCCAGAAACCCTCGTGACCGTTCAGCGAGAGCTGGCCGTCGCGGGCCAGCTGCTGCAGCGGCTGCTGCTCCAGCATCATCGAGTCGTCGTCGATGTCGGCGAGGTACTTGTCGATGAAGCTGCGCTCGAACATGAAGAAGCCGCCGTTGACCCAGCCGGTGGCCAGGGTCGGCTTCTCGTTGAACTCCACGACCTGGTCGCCCTCGACGTGCATCTCGCCGTAGCGGCTGGTCGGGTGCACGGCCGTGACGGTGCCGATGCGGCCGCCGGCGCGGTGCGTCTCGACCACCTTGGTGATGTCGACGTCGCCCACGCCGTCACCGTAGGTCAGCATGAACTGGTCGGCCTTGAGGTGCTGGGCGACCCGCTTGACCCGGCCGACGGTGCCGGTCTGAAGACCGGTCTCGACGAAGGTGATCTCCCAGTCCTCGACCTGGCCGGCCGAGTGGAACACCGGCTCGGCGCCGTCGTGGGTGAGCGTGAAGTCGCCCGCGGCCTGGCGGTAGTCCAGGAAGTACCGCTTGATCACGTCGCTCTTGTAGCCCAGGCAGATCACGAACTTACGGAAGCCGTGGGCCTGGTACATCTTCATGACGTGCCACAGGACCGGCCGGCCGCCGATGTCCACCATCGGCTTGGGCAGCTTGTCACCGCTGGCCTCGCGCAGCCGGGTACCCATCCCTCCGGCGAGCAGGACGACGGGGATCTCGGACACGGGCAGCTGTTCAGTCACAGGACATTCCTCGCACGGATGGGGGGTGTGTGAATGGTCGGATTCAGATGGATGTCACGCGGAACCGTCGGCTCCGGCGGAGGGCGACCAGTATGGCCGCCGACCTGGGCGCCTCTTTGCCGATCCGGCCGGGGGAGACCGGTTCGGCCCTGAAGAGCGCCCGGACGGCGCACACCCTCAGGACCGGGTGGCTCGGAGGTGGATCAGCCGCCCTCGGCCCGGATGACGGACATCGCGGTCCGCATCAGGATCTTGATGTCGAGCCAGAGCGACCAGTTCTCGATGTAGTAGTTGTCGAAGCGGGCCCGCTCGGCGATCGAGGTGTCTCCGCGCAGGCCGTTGACCTGCGCCAGGCCGGTGAGGCCACAGGGAACCCGGTGCCGGGCGACGTAGTGCGGGTGCTGGCTGCGGAACGTGTCGACGAAGTGCGGGCGCTCCGGCCGGGGGCCGACCAGGCTCATGTCGCCACGGAGGATGTTCAGCAGCTGCGGGAGCTCGTCCAGCGAGGACCGGCGCAGGAACTTGCCGACCGGGCCGAGCCGGTCGTCGAGGGCGATGTTCCAGTTGGTCTGGGACTCGGTCTCGTCGACGGGCTTGAGCGAACGGAACTTCATCACCGAGAAGTGCTGGCCGTCGACGCCGACGCGCTCCTGCTTGAACAGGATGCCCGGGCCGCCCTCCCAGCGGACCAGGGCGGCGATGACCGCCATCAGCGGGGACAGGCACATCAGGGCGAAACCGGAGAACGCGATGTCGATCCCCCGCTTCACCTGCCAGGCCCGGCTGCGGTAGGCGGCGCGGCGCAGCCGGATCAGCGGCATGCCCCACGCGGTGTCCATCTCGGCGCCGATGTGGTGCAGCTCGAACAACCGCGGCACGACGAAGATCTCGCAGTGCAGACGGTCGCAGGTGCGGATGATGTCGACCAGCTCGGACTCGCGCATCGAGCCGAAGGCGACGATCACGTTGCGGACCTGGTGGTCCAGCAGGACCTCGACCAGCTGCTCGGGCCGGCCCAGGATGCGGTGCGAGGCGCTGACGCCCGGCCGCGGCGGGTCGATGTCGAGGAAGCCGATCGGCTGCAGGCCGTACTGCGGGTGCTGGGAGAGCGACTCGGCCAGGTAGGTGCCCACCCGGCCGGCGCCGAGGATGAGCGTGCGGTGCGCGATCCGCCCGGTGCGGCGGGCGAAGCGGACCAGACCGTAGGCGGTGGTGCGCAGGCAGACCGTGGCCACGAAGGTGACGGCCGCGGCGACCAGCAGCTTCCAGTCGACCATCTCCACGTCCCAGCGCAGCTGGTTCAGCGTGAGCTGGCCGGTGACGGTGAGCGCCAGGACGACCAGCAGCCGGCCGGTGATGGACGGGATGTCGTCGAGGATCGAGGGCGACAGCCGCGAGCGGTACAGACCGCCGGTGGCGTAGGCCGCGACCAGCAGGACGGTGAACAGCCCCATGATCGGGCGGACCCCGCCGGAGGCCAGGGCGCCGGCGAGGCAGGCCACCAGGTCGAGCAGCACCAGCAGAGGACGTACCCCGGCGCGGACCAGCGGTCCGGCCCAGGAACCGGCCGGCGGGTCGTCGTCCGGGGCCCCGCCGCCGAGCATCCCGTCGGCGTCGGGACGGGCCGCCTGGGGGATCTGGATCGGCTGGGTGGCCATCTGCTGGTTGAACGGGGCCTGCGGGGCGAAACCCCCGTAGGCGTTCTGTGACTGCTGGGAGCCGGTCAGGAACTGGGCGGGCGCGGGTTCTCCGCGTACGTCGATGACCAGCCGTGGGTCTTCCGGGCGGCCGCCGTCCGGGGCGGATCCCCCGGAGTTGTGTGCAGCCCTACCCATCGGATCACGGAGCGTCACTACAAGCCCTCCCTGTCGCACTGTGTCGTCCGCAGCCCCGCACTGCCGTCACTGCCAAGGTACGGTCTCGCCAACCTCATCGTTAGCCAATGCAGAGTTCGTTACCGCAACGCACGTGTCGAGTGACGAAACTATGGACAGTGACTACAGCAAGTAGTCACTGACGTAACTCCAGTGGCCAAACCGGGCATTCCGAAACGGAACATTCAGACTTTTACCCGCATAGCCGTTGATCCTGACCACTGGTGGAACTATGGCTGATCGGACGAGGTTCGGATCCGCGTTCAGCCGAGCCGCAGGTGCCCAGGTGGAACGACAGCGGCACTGCTGCCCCCCGGGGCGTAAGCATTCCATGGCCCCGGACCGGATGTGTCCGAGCCGCCCAAGAAAGCAGCAACAATCCGGATAATCGCACGTTTCGTGACAGGCTGTGAGGCTCGCGCGGCGCGCGGCCCCACAGCCCGGGACTCACCGGTGAACGTCAGGCGACGTTCGAGACCATCAGGTCGCGCAGCTCGTCGGTGATGTACTCGGCGATCGCCAGCGAGCTGGTCGCGGCCGGCGAGGGCGCGTTGCGCACCGCCATCACCTTGTCCAGCTTGGAGATCCGGAAGTCGTCGACCAGCGAACCGTCCCGGTCGACCGCCTGGGCGCGCACCCCGGCCTGGGCCTTGACCAGGTCGGCGGCCTGGATCTCGGGCACGTACTGCTGGGCGAAGCGCACGTACAGCTTCTTGCTCAGCGAGCCGGCCATCTCGCCCGCGCCCATCCGCCAGTGCTGGGCGGCGAGCTTGCGGAAGCCCGGCCACTTCAGGGTCTCGAACAGCTCCGAGGCCTTGAACGTGCCGTTGGTGTATCCCTCGCGGGCGAAGGCCAGGACCGCGTTCGGGCCCAGGTCCACGCCGCCGTGCACGCGCTTGGTGTAGTGCACGCCGAGGAACGGGTAGTCCGGGTTGGGCACCGGGTAGATCAGGCCCTTGACCATGTGCGTGCGCTCGGGCAGGAGCTGGAAGTACTCGCCGCGGAAGGGCACGATCGCCGGGCCCGCGTCGTCGCCGGCCCAGGTGGCGACCTTGTCGGACTGCAGGCCGGCGCACACCACCAGGCGGTCGAAGACCTTGGTGCGGCCGTTCGACTTCACCTGGACCTTGCCGTTGTACTGGGTGATCCCGTCGACCGGGAAGTTGAACTCGATGGTGCCGCCGGCCGCCCGCACGTCGTCGGCGTAGGCGTCGGTCACCGCGACGTAGTCGGTGATCGCGGTGTGCGGGGAGTGCAGGGCCGCGACCCCGGCCGCGTACGGCTCGATCTCGCGCAGGCCGACGTTGTCCAGCCAGGCCACGTCGGGCACGCCGTTCTTGGCGGCCTTCTCCTGGATCTTCTTCAGACCCGCGACCTCGGCGTCGTTGATCGCCACGACCAGCTTGCCGCACTCGTCGTAGGGGAGCTTCTTCTCCTGCGTGTACTCCTTCAGGAGGTCGACACCCCGACGGCAGAGCGTGGCCTTCAGGGAGCCCGGCGTGTAGTAGAGCCCGGCGTGCACCACGCCGCTGTTGTGCCCGGTCTGGTGGACCGCGGGACGGTCCTCCTTCTCCAGGACGGTGATCTGGGTGCCGGGGTAGACCTCGGTGATCCGACGGGCGACGGCGAGACCGACGATTCCGGCGCCGATGACGCCGACGTGCTGAACGGACATCTAGGGATCCTCCGAATTCAAAGAGAAGCCGAGAGTATCCAGACACCGAGGGTGCTGATGACCGGGACGGGGCCTCGGTGACCGGAACGGTGTACTCGGCGGCTCTTCGTGAACCATTTGCCGCGCCTCGGGCACCGGATTGCTCCGAGCGGTCGCTCAGGGTGAGGTTGCATGAATTCGGGCGGCCCGGGTGGGTAGGTTGGCCTCATGACTGAGGCCCCCGTCCGGACCGCCCCCGCTGCGCGGCGGCCCCTGCTGGATCTTTCCGCCAAGCTCGTACGCCGCGGCTACGTCTGCGCCTACGAGGAGGGCGAGCGCGCGCTGCCCGAGCCGGACGACGTGCTCACCTACGGGCGCCCGGCGCTGCTGGCGGTGAGCACGGTGGCCTGTGTCGCCACCGACGACAAGGTGGTCAGCCTGACCTACGACGACGGCCCCGACCCGTCGTACACCCCGCAGGTGCTCGAGGCGCTGGCCCAGTACAAGGTCCGGGCCACCTTCTTCGTCCTGGTCGAGCAGGCCGAGAAGCACCCCGACCTGGTGCGCCGGATCATCGCCGAGGGCCACGAGGTCGCCCTGCACGGCATCGACCACACCCGGCTCAGCGCGCTGCCGCTGCAGGAGGCGGTCGGCCGGATCCGCGACGGCAAGCGCCGGCTGGAGCGCATCACGGGCCGCAAGGTCCTGCTGTTCCGCCCCACCTACGGCGCCCAGACGGTGGCCCAGTACCTGGCCACCCGGGCCCTGGGCATGGAGGTCGTGGTCTGGTCGGCCTGGGCTCGTGACTGGGACGGCTCGGACGCCGGCACGATCGCCCAGCGCGCGATCGGCTCGCTGCACAAGGGCGGGTTCCTGCTGCTGCACGACTACTCCGGCGACGGCGTGGGCGCTCCCGACCCGGAGACCGGTGAGGGGCTCGACCGGGGTGAGGCGACCCGGCTGCTGCTGGCCGGCATGAAGCGCCGTAAGTTCACCTCGCGCACGGTGAGCGAACTGCTGGCGGAATACCCCGCGGTGCGCACGGTGTGGGCCGAGAAGCGCGACCCGAACCGCCTCACCGGGATGCCCGCCTCGAACTGAGGACGTCGGTGGTGGCCTCAGAACTCCGGCTTACGGACGTCGGTGGGCCCCAACGAAAGGGACGCCGCCCTTACGGGCGGCGTCCCTTTCGTAGGTAAGACCTCAGAACCGGGGGAGCTGGATCGGCCGGGTCTCCGGCGCGATCGGCCGGGCGAGCCCGAAGATCTCGTCGTAGCGGCGGCGCACCACCACCGGCGAGTACTGGGTGTCCCAGGCCGTCCGGGCGGCTGCCGACAGCTGCTGGTTGCGCACCGGATCGGTGGCCCGGACCATCGCCGCGGCCAGTTCTTCGGGCGTCTCGCCGATCAGCAGCCCGCTGGTCTCGCCGCCCTCGATGCCCTGCACCCCGGCCCGGGTGGCGACCACCGGCAGGGCCCGGGCCAGCGCCTCCAGCACCTTGATCTTCACCCCGCTGCCGGTGCGCAGCGGTGACAGCAGCGCGGCGCTGCCGTTCAGCACCGTGTCGAGGTCGTCGACCCAGCCCAGGAAGCGGACCCGGTCGCCCCAGGCCTCGCCCGAGGGCAGACCCGCGTCGGTGCCGGAACCGACCACGTTGATCACCGCGTCCGGCAGGGCCTGCAGCACCTCCTCGCGGCAGTTGGCCAGGAACCAGTCCAGCCCGTCGCGGTTCGGGGCGTAGTCGAAGCCACCGATGAAGGTGAACTCGGGGGCCCCGGTGTAGTGCCGCAGCCGGCTGCCGGACGGTTCGCGCAGCAGCGGGGGCAGGGTGCCGATGGTCGCGCCGGGCACCTTGGCCGCGAGCCGGTGGGTCTCCTCCGGGCTGATCAGGTAGGTGCCGTCGAAGTACTCCGGCTGACGCACCTCCGAGGCCGCCACCAGGTCCCGCTCCAGACGCAGCAGCGGCCGGTGCACCCGTGGGTTGGCCAGCAGCTTTTTGGCCGGGCCGGGCAGCAGCTTGGCGAACTCGCCGCCGGGGTTGCCGGTGGCGCTCTCCTCCTTGAGCATCGCGTCGTAGCGCTCGGAGAAGAGGTCGTCGGCGTAGAGGATGCGCCGCTTCACCTGGTGTCCGAACGACGAGCCGGGCCACAGCACCGAGCGGTCGCGGGCGGTCTCGCCGCGCTCCAGCACGTACTGGCCCATCCGGACGGTGTCCCAGATCTCCAGGTCGGCCTCGATCTCGTTGATCACCGAGAAGATCCGGGTGCCCAGGTTGGCCGAGTGCAGCACCGCCTCCTGCAGCGGGTGGCGGTAGCGGCCCCCCGCGTGCTCACCGGCGGCCTGGCCCAGGCCGGCCGGGCGGAATCGGGGCGGCAGGACCACGTTGGCCAGCACCGAGGCGGCCTGCTCCACCGTGCCCGGCTTGGTCAGCACGTGGCGGTGGTAGGGCACCCGCGGCCGGTCCACGTCGTCCCGGCCGACCAGCACCAGGTGCACGTTGTCCGGACCGAGCCGTTCGCACAGGTGGTCCAGGATGCCGCCGATCACCACCGGCTTGCCGTACCTGCGCGGTTCCGGCTCAGTCGCCGTGACGAAGACCGCGCTCGAGATCGTTCCGTCGTTCGTGCCCGCATCCATGTCAGAACCTTATCGGCGGGCGGCCCGACGGCAGCCGCGGAATCAGCCTCTCAGCCGGGCCGCCAGTTCCAGGGCCGGCGTACTGATCGCCTCGGCCCAGGAGGGGAAGGCGTGCGGCTGGTCGGCCAGGGCCTGCACGCTGATCCCGGCGCGGACCGCCAGCGCCAGCTCGGCCGCCCAGGAGTCGGCCTCGGGCCCGATCGCGGCCGCCCCCAGCAGGACTCCCCGGTCGGCGTCGGCGATCAGTTCCAGCTCGGCCGGGCGCGGGTCGTCCGGCCCCAGAGACCGCTCCACCGCCGATCGGGTGGTGCCGTGCACGTCGAACCGGGCGCTGATCGTGCGCAGCCCGCGCTCCTCGGCGGTCCGGGTGGTCTCGCCCACGGCGAAGACGGCGGGGTCGGTGTAGACCACCCGCGGAGTGCCGGAGTGGTCGGCGTCGCGGCCGCGGCCCAGCAGTTCGTCGGCGACCACCCGGGCCTGGTAGTTGGCACCGTGCGTGTAGGGGTTGAGCGCGGTCACGTCGCCGATCGCGAAGACGTCGTCGAGCGAGCGGTCGCCTCCCTTGACGCGTAGCCGCATCCGGGCGTCCACCCGCAGTTCGCCCTTCTCACCGGGCTCCACCCCGAGGCTCTCCAGGCCCAGACCGTCGCTGTGCGGCCGTTTTCCCACCGCCACCAGCAGCCGCCGGGCGAGGATCTCGTCCTGCGGCGTGCGCAGCACGAGACCGGGGCCCGGCTCGGCCGGCCGCACCTCGGAGACCTCGACGCCGGTGCGCACGTCCACCCCGAGGCGGCGCAGCGCCCCGGCCATCGCCTCGCCCAGCCAGGGCTGCTCCCGCGGCAGCAGGGTCGGCGCCGACTGGAGCAGGGTGACCTGGGCGCCGAACGACGCGTACACCTCGGCCAGTTCGCAGCCGATCGGGCCACCGCCCAGGATCGCCAGCTGATCGGGCAGCTCGTCGCTGGAGAGGGCCTGGTCCGAGGTCCAGATGCCGGGGGCGTTCCGTTCCAGCCCCTCGATCGGCGGGATCGTCGCGTCCGCCCCGGTGGCCACCACCAGCGCCCGGGTCCAGCGCACGGTCGCCGTACCGTCCAGCAGCACCGCGCCGGGCGAGACTGTGGCCGAGGCCCGGACCAGCTCCACCCCGGCCTCGGTCATCCCCTCGACCGCCTTGGCGTCCGAGCGGTTCCAGACCGTCTTGTCGCGCACCGCCACTGCCCGGGCGAAGGCCACCCGGGCGGGCGAGGAGGAGCCCTGCCCCCGGCCGCGGTGCCGTCGGGCCGAGAGCAGCATCGACTTGGACGGCACGCAGGCCACGTAGGGGCACTCCCCGCCGACCCGGTGCTGCTCCACCGCCAGCACCCGCACCCCGCCCCGGGCCAGTTCACTGGCCAGCGGCTTGCCGGCCGAGCCGGTCCCGATGACGATCACCTCGTAGCTCGCGCCGTCGAGAGCCTTCGGTTCCGAGGCAGTTTCTGCCGCCTGGGCGCCATGGTTCGATGCCATGTCTGGCATATTGCCTGCGGCCTGATCACCCGGCACCTCGGACGGCGTCGGGCGGCTCACTCACGGATGCTTTTGATCAGCGCAGCGGTTACTTTGGGGCATGGCCGGTTTTCTCGGGAAAGTCACTGCGTTCGCCCGCTCTCCCCAGGGCAGGAAACTCATCCAGCAGGCCCAGGCCGCTGCCAAGGACCCGGCCACCCGGGCCAAGGTGCAGGCCCAGGCCCAGGAGCTGACCAAGAAGCTGAAGGATCCGGCGACCCGCGCCAAGGTGCAGGAGCAGGCCCGGGGCCTGAGCGGGCGCTTCAAGGACGGCAAGGGCAGGCCCGGTCCGACCGGCTCCGCCCAGCCGCAGCAGCCCCCGGCCGACGGGCCGGTCTACGGCACCCCGCCGAACGAGGCTCCGCGCTACGGGCAGCCCCCGCAGCAGTAAGGGCACGACCTAACCCATCGGCTCCGGGTCTCGGGAACCGCGGGCCTTCGTGTCCGCGCGTCCGCCCGGCCCGATGGGGGCCGAGGCCCGGGGCCCGGCCTGGGCCACGGCCGACTCGAAACGAGCGGCCGGCCCCCGGGCCATCCGGTGCACCAGACCGGGCAGCAGCCCCCGCACCGGCCGCAGCACCCGGATGAACGACTGGCCGTACACGTAGGGCGAGCGCCGCTCGATGCCCTCGACCAGGCGGGACACCGCCTTCTCGAGGTCGTGCAGGCGCAGCCCGCGGCCCGAGCGGCTGGCCGAGCGGCCCATGTCGGTGTCGGTGAACGACAGGTAGGCCACACCCCCGCCGACCCCGTGCACGGCCAGCTCGGTGCGCATCCCCAGGGCGAACGCCTCCACCCCGGCCTTGCTGGCCCCGTACGAGGTGATCATCGGCGTCGGGCTGAGCGCCGCCAGAGACGCGATCTGCAGGTAGTAGCCCTGGTTGCGGATCAGCAGGGGCAGGAAGGCCCGCAGCGTGCGGATGCTGCCCAGCAGGTTCACCTCGATCACCCGGTCGTAGGCCTCCGGCTCGGCCAGCAGCAGCGGGCTGCCCATCGCGATCCCGGCGTTGGCCACCAGCACGTCGACCCCCCGGAAGCGTTCCTGCACCCCGGCCACCGCGGCGGCCAGCTGCGCCGGATCGGTCACGTCGCACTCGAACCAGACCGCGTTGCGGCCGCAGCGCTCGGCCACGGCGGCCAGCTGCTCGGGCTCCAGGCCGAGCAGGGCGACGCGGGCGCCCCGGCCGGCCAGCTTCTCGGCCAGCGCGGCCCCGAGGCCTCGCGCCGCACCGGTGATGACCACGACCTTGCCGCCGATGGGCTGCGGGATGCGCATCGCGCCGAGTCTCCTCAGAGGGGTGGGGAGGCAGATCTTCCGAAGAAGGATGCTTCGCCGGGGCTGTCTGATACGCGAGCGCGTCCGTGGCTCGGCGAGAGATGGATCGGGCCCGGTCGGGAATGCGACGGGTGCCCGCGTAGATTCGCACGGGAGTGACCGAGCGGCACCCCGGCAGCACGGTCCGCACTCAGCCGTCCGCGCAGCGTAGCCGGGCCAGTCCTGCAGAAGGAGTCCTTCGTGCCTCAGACGCCGACCCCGTCCTCCGGCCCCGTGCCCACTGACTCGGCCTTCCGCCGGGCGTTGCGGCGGGCTGCGGACGGCGTCACCCTCAACGAGGCCGAGGCCGAGGTGCTGCTGCAGGCGCGGGGTGAGCACCTGGAACGGCTGCTGCACGCGGCCGGGGCGGTGCGCGACGCGGGGCTGGCCAACGCCGGTCGCGCAGGCCTGGTCACCTACTCCCGCAAGGTGTTCGTGCCGGTCACGCACCTGTGCAACGACCGCTGCCACTACTGCACCTTCGTCAAGACCCCCAAGCAGCTCGAACGTGAGGGCAAGGGGCTCTACATGACCCCCGACGAGGTGCTGCGGGTCGCCCGGCAGGGGGCCGCCCTGGGCTGCAAGGAAGTGCTCTTCACCCTCGGCGACCGCCCGGAAGACCGCTGGCCCGAAGCAAGGGAGTGGCTGGCCGAGGCGGGCTACTCGGACACCCTGGGGTACATCCGCTCGCTGGCCGTGCAGGTGCTCGAGGCCACCGGCATGCTGCCGCACCTCAACCCGGGAGTGATGTCCTGGCCGGACCTGGGCCGGGTCAAGCCGGTGTCGCCGAGCGTGGGCATGATGCTCGAGACCACCTCCCGCCACCTGTTCGAGACCCCCGGCCAGGCGCACTACGGCAGCCCGGACAAGGATCCGCAGGTCCGGCTGCGGGTGATCGAGGACGCGGGCCGGCTCAACATCCCGTTCACCACCGGGCTGCTGATCGGCATCGGGGAGAGCTTCGCCGACCGGGCCGAGTCGCTGTTCGCCCTGAAGCGGCTGGCCCGCGAGTACGGGCACATCCAGGAGACCATCATCCAGAACTTCCGGGCCAAGCCGAGAACGGCGATGCGCTCGGCCCCCGACGCCGAGGACGAGGAGTACCTGGCCGCGGTGGCCACGGCCCGGGTCGTGCTGGGCCCGCGGATGCGGATCCAGGTGCCGCCCAACCTTTCCGAGCCCGAGCAGCTCGGGCGTCTGCTGCAGGCCGGCGCCGACGACTGGGGCGGCGTCTCCCCGCTCACCCCCGACCACGTGAACCCCGAGCGCCCCTGGCCCCACCTCGACGACCTGGCCCGCTACAGCGAGCAGGCCGGGTTCGAGCTGACCGAGCGGCTGACCGTGCATCCGGAATACGCCCGGGTCGGCGAACCCTGGCTCGATCCACGGGTTTACGGCCACGTCAAGGCCCTGATGCTGGAGAACGGCCTGGCCAACCCGCGGGCCCTGGTCCGCGGAATGCCCTGGCAGGAGCCGGATCCCGACTGGGGCAGCAGCGGGCGCATCGACCTGAACGTCACGATCGACACCACCGGCCGCACCAGCGACCGGCGTGGTGACTTCGACGACGTCTACGGCGACTGGTCCGCACTGCGCGAGAAGGCCGTCCTGACCGGCGCTCCCGAACGCCTCGACGGGGACCTGAGCCAGGCGCTCTCGGTGGCCGCCGAGAACCCGCGCAAGCTCACCGAGAACCAGGCCGTACTGCTCGCCTACGCCGAGGGGGACGCCCTCAAGCAGCTCGCGAAGATCGCCGACGACCTGCGCCGCGAGGTGGTCGGCGACGACGTCACCTACATCGTCAACCGGAACATCAACTTCACCAACGTCTGCTACACCGGTTGTCGCTTCTGTGCCTTCGCCCAGCGTCGCCAGGACGACGACGCCTTCACCCTGTCGCTGGACGAGATCAAGAACCGGGTGCGCGAGGCCTGGGCGGTCGGCGCGACCGAGGTCTGCATGCAGGGCGGGATCGACCCGATGCTGCCCGCCACCGCCTACTTCGACATCGCCCGGGCGGTGAAGGAGGCGGTGCCGCAGATGCACATGCACGCCTACAGCCCGATGGAGGTGGTGAACGGCTCCACCCGCACCGGGCTGCCCGTCCGGGAATGGTTGCAGCAGGCGAAAGAGGCCGGACTGGACTCACTTCCGGGCACCGCGGCGGAGATTCTGGACGACGACGTGCGCTGGATCCTGACCAAGGGCAAGCTGCCCACCCGGGAGTGGATCGAGGTGGTCACCACCGCCCACCAGCTCGGCCTGCCCACCTCCTCGACCATGATGTACGGCCACGTGGACAACCCCTCGCACTGGGCCCGGCACCTGATGCTGCTGGGCCGGCTGCAGGAGCAGAGCATGGAACACGGCCAGGCCCGCTTCACCGAGTTCGTGGCGCTGCCCTTCGTGCACCAGAACGCCCCGATCTACCTGGCCGGGGTGGCCCGGCCGGGGCCCACGATGCGCGACAACCTGGTGGTGCACGCGCTCGCCAGAATCCTTCTGTACGGGCGGATCGACAACATCCAGACGTCGTGGGTCAAGCTCGGCGTGGAGGGCACCCGGGCGATGCTCCAGGCCGGCGCCAACGACGTGGGCGGCACCCTGATGGAGGAGACCATCTCGAGAATGGCCGGTTCGCAGTACGGTTCGCTGAAGACGGTGCAGGAGCTGGAAGACATCTCCGAGTACCTGGACCGCCCCGCCCGCCAGCGCACCACGCTGTACGGGTCGGTCGAACTACAGCACTGAGAAACTGATGACGCCGGTGGGCACCCGAGGTGCCCACCGGCGTCATCAGTTTCGGATCCCTTTACAGAGACCAGTCGATCGGCTCGGCGCCCAGGTCCTCGAGCTCGCTGTTGGCCCGGCTGAACGGCTTGGAGCCGAAGAAGCCGTTGTTGGCCGACAACGGGCTGGGGTGCGCGCTCTCGATCCGCGGGATGTCCTCCAGGGCCGGCGCCAGCGACCGGGCGTCCCGGCCCCAGAGGATGGCCACCAGCGGCTCGTCCCGTTCCACCAGGGCGTGGATGGCCTGCGCGGTGATGTCTTCCCAGCCCTTGCCACGGTGCGAGGCGGGCGCGCCCGGCGCGACCGTGAGCACCCGGTTCAGCAGCAGCACGCCCCGCTCGGCCCACTTCGACAGGTCGCCGTGCTTGGCCGGCTCGATGCCGAGGTCGTCGTGCAGTTCCTTGTAGATGTTGACCAGGCTGCGCGGCAGCGGCCGCACGTCGGGCGCCACCGAGAACGACAGGCCCACCGCATGCCCGGGCGTGGGGTACGGGTCCTGCCCCACGATCAGCACCCGCACCTCGTCCAGCGGCTGCTTGAACGCCCGCAGCACGTTCGGCCCGGCGGGCAGGTACGTCCTGCCCTCGGCGATCTCCTGCCGGAGGAAGTCGCCCATCTCGGCGATCTTGTCCTCGACCGGGGCGAGGGCGGCCGCCCATCCCGGGTCGATCTGGTCAGCGAGAGGTCGGCGCGTCACGCTGGCCGACATTAGCGCCCGGCGAACCTAGACTGCACCTCCGTGCATCGCTACGACGCCACCACCGAGGTCCTCGCCGAGGCCGTGATGAGCTATTCACGGGAACGGATGAGTATGGGAGACGTCCCGCTGGACGCCCCGCGCACCGCCGCCGAACTGCAGGCCCTGGTCGGGCAGACGATCACCACGCAGGGGATGGGCGGGGAGAAGGCCCTGCGGCTGTTCGGCGACGTGCTGGCCCAGGCCTGCATCACCGTCGACCACCCGCGCTACCTCTCGTTCATCCCGTGCGCCCCGACCAAGGCCGCCACCCTGTTCGACCTGGTGGTGAGCGCCTCCAGCCTGTACGCGGGCACCTGGATGGAGGGTTCGGGCGCGGTCTACGCCGAGAACCAGGCGCTGGCCTGGCTCTCCGGGCTGGCCGGGCTGCCCGAGAGCGCCGGCGGGGTGTTCGTTCCGGGCGGTACCTACGGCAACCTGTCGGCGCTGGTCGCCGCGCGCTACCGGGCGCGCCAGCAGCGGGCCGCCGACCTACCGCGACGCTGGGCCATCGCGGGTACGGCGAACGCGCACTCGTCGATCGTCAGTGCCTGCGACGTGATGGACGTGGACTTCGTCGGCGTCCCGGTCGGCGAGGACGGAAGGCTGACCGGCACCGCGCTGCGCGAGACGCTGGCCCGGGCCGGGCACGACGGGGTCTTCGCGGTGGTGGCCACGGCCGGCACCACGAACCTCGGCATCGTCGACGACCTGGACTCGGTCGGGGCGGTCTGCGCCGAGCTGGGCCTGTGGTTCCACGTCGACGGTGCCTACGGGCTGGCCGGGCTGGCAGCACCGAGCGTGCGGCACCGGTTCGACGGCATCGAGCGGGCCGACTCGTTCGTGGTGGATCCGCACAAGTGGCTCTTCGCCCCGTTCGACTGCTGTGCCCTGGTCTACCGCGACCCGGCCCTGGCCCGGGCCGCCCACACCCAGCGGGCCGGCTACCTCGACGTGGTCACCGAGGGGGACGAGATCAACCCCTCCGACTACGCGGTCGGCCTGACCCGGCGGGCCCGCGGCCTGCCGTTCTGGTTCTCCCTGGCCACGCACGGGACGCAGGCCTACACCGATGCGGTCGAGCGCACGCTCACGGTGGCCCGCCACGCTGCGCAGAGCGTGCGCGAGCGGCCCCAGCTGGAACTGCTGCACGAGCCCGATCTGTCAGTGGTCTGCTTCCGGCGGGTGGGCTGGACCCCGCAGGACTACCGGGCCTGGTCGCAGCAGCTGCTGGCCCAGGACAAGGGGTTCGTGGTCTCGACCACCCACGCCGGCGAGACCTGCACCCGGCTGGCGGTGGTCAATCCGGAGACCACCGAGGCGGACATCGACCTCATTCTGGACAGCATGGTGTGAATGACACGCTCAGGGTCCGGTTCTAGAGTGAGCCGCATGGACACCGAGCCCGAGGCCGCCGGAGCAGGCCCGCTGACCGCCCGTGAGGCCGAGATCCTGGCCTTCGAGCGGCAGTGGTTCCGCTTCCCCGGGGCCAAGGAGCAGGCCATCCGCGAGTTGTTCGACCTGCCCGCGACCCGCTACTACCAGGTCCTGAATACGCTGATCGACCGACCCGAGGCTCTGGCGGCCGACCCTATGCTGGTGAAACGGCTGCGGCGCGTGCGCCAGATGCGTCGCCGGAGCGGTTCCGCTCGGTCACTTGACGCTCACGGTTGAGCACCACAGTGCATCGGACGGGGCAGTCCGGGCCGATATCGCGGGCCGAGTTACCTCGTCGGGCCGGACCGGGTCGGTAGTCTCGGGCCGTCGGGCACCCCTGAACCGGGCGGTGCTCGTTCCATAGTTCTGGGAGTCATGCGATGACCGCCACGAGGCCTCCGGGCTACGACGACCGCTCCGCCGCCCCGGTGGAGGCGAGCCGCCGCGGTGCACACCGTGCGCGGCCGAAGGCGATTGCGGCCATCCTGCCGGTGGTCGCCGGGGTCGCCGTCGTGCTGCTGGTGATCGGTGCGGTCTACACGGTGGTCGGCGGTCGCGCCTCCGACGACAAGAGCGCCTCGACGGGCGCACTCGACGAGGGGGCGGACACGACCGCGGCCCCGAGCGCGTCGGCCGGTGAGGACAAGGGCGACGGCAAGGGCGACGGCAAGAACGACGACCAGGGCGCCGACGAGTCGAGCCCGGCCGCCGAGGAGAGCCAGGACGCCGGTTCCGAGGGCGAGGGCGACGGCAGCAAGGTCGACAAGACCATCCCGCTCATCGTGCTCAACTCGCTGAGCGTCTCCGGCCTGGCCAAGCAGTACCAGTCCGACCTCGAGGGCAAGGGCTGGTCGGTGGAGCGCACCGGCAACTCCAACAACAAGGACCTGCCGGTCACGACCATCTACTACGAGGGCGACGAGATGAAGCCCTCGGCCAACGCCGTGCGCAAGGCGCTGGGGCTGGGCGAGATCTCGGAGAGCTCCGAGGTCAACCCGGGCAAGATCACCGTCGTGCTCGGCGAAGACACCCAGTAACCCGTTCGGCCCAAAGGGGCACGACCGTTCACCGACAGAACCAGATTTCGGACGTCGGTGCTCGCCGGCCGCGGTGCGTCCGCCTTCGGGTTCGCCTCAGTCGTGGGAAGACCCGTCCCGGCCGGGCTCCGCAGAGCCGGCCTCCGTCGGGTGGGCGCGGTGGATGTAACCCCCGTCGAGCAGCCCGGCCCGGCTCTCGAAGTGGTTACGCAGCGCGGGATCACCGGTGCGCGCCCAGCTGTAGAGCGAGGCCAGGCCGTAGGCCGGCAGGAACCCCAGCGGGCCCAGCCAGCGGGCGTACTGCCCGGCGTGGCGGGCCTCGTGGCGCAGCAGATTCGGTCTTCTGACCAGCGCCGATTCCGGTATCCCGAGCAGGACCACGTCGCCGATGGTCATCGCCCGCCCGCGCACCGGAAGCAGGCCGCTGCGGTAGTCCCAGGCCAGCAGGAGCCCGTACGGTCCGTGTTCGATCCGGGCCTGTCCGGCCCGGGCGAGAGCCAATCCGACAGGTGTTGAAAGGTTCATCCAATTCACTGCCCGACGGGTTCGGATCAACAGTGGACGGCTTGTCGGACCCCGACTCGGAGCCTCTACATAACCGCCCCGGCGACCCCGGGAACGCATCCCGGGTTCCGGTCCTACGCGCCGTCGCGGAGATCGCATGAGCTCAGCCTAAGTGCGGTTCACGAAGGTCGCTAAGAGTTGGTATCTCCCGCGTGCTCGATTCAGGCGCTACTGTAGGCATCGGTCGAACAGTTCGATGAGCAATGTCCTCTCCAGCTTCACGCCAGAGGCCCGCACGTTGGACCATCCCGGACCAGCCCTCCTGGGGGAGGTCCGGCGAGCGTGAGACCCGGCTCGTGTGCAGTGCTCGAGTCGCGCCGCAGTTACAGCAAGCAGGAGTAGGAATGGCTCAGGGAACCGTCAAGTGGTTCAACGCCGAAAAGGGTTATGGCTTCATCACCGTTGACGGTGGTGGCGCGGACGTCTTCGTCCACTGGTCGGCAATCCAGATGGACGGCTACCGCTCGCTCGACGAGGGTCAGCGGGTGGAGTTCGAGGTCGGTCAGGGCCAGAAGGGCCCGCAGGCCGAGGCCGTGCGCCCTGCCAGCTGATTCGTCTCTCGTGAGCCCCGCCGAGGGTTCGTGAACCGACTCGTCACCAAGGCCGTCCCCGGAACTTCACCGGGGACGGCCTTGTGTGTTTGCGCAGTTTTTACAATGCGGATAACGGCGGTGAAACAATTGCTGCCACCGGTTAACCGGAATTCGTGCGGCTCGGGCCGGGAAGGCTATTCCCGGGTTCGTCACCGGCCGAACCGGATATCGTCGTCCTGACGCATTCGACGGTCGGTGATTGGGGCGGCTACGACCGCTCCCCGTGGGATGCCAAGAATGCGACCGCTGGTTAATTCTTGTCGGCATAAGAGGCGATCGGTGCGGCCGCGAGTGGGATGCGAACACCGCGATCTCCGAGAACCAGAGCGGTGGCTTCTGCGCCACTGTCCACGACGGCCTGAACGGCGGCTTCGGCCAGTGCGGCGGGAACGTGCACGATCACTTCGTCATGCTGGAAGAACACCAGTTCTGCGGCGGGGGAGAGAGCACTCAGCCGGCGTCGTAGACCGGCCACCAATGCATTCGCCCAATCCGCGGCCGAGGCCTGGATGACGAAGTTGCGGGTGAACCGGCCCCGCGCCCGGGAACGGGCCAGAGCCTGCTCCAGCGGCACGTCCTGCCAGGTCGGATCCGGCGGCGGGCAGGTGCGGCCGAGCACCGACCGCACGATGCCCCCGTCCTCCCCGGTGCGCGCCGCGCGCTCCAGCAGCTCCAGTGCCTTCGGGAAGCGGCGCCGCAGGGCCACCATGGCCGGGGTGTTGGCCCGGGCCCCGTACATCGCCGCCAGCAGCCCGATCTTGGCCTCGTTCCGGGCCTCCGGCCGGCCCAGCGCCTGCCGGGCCAGAGCCGTGTACATGTCGGCGTCGGCGGTGGCGGCGAGCATGCCGCGGTCGCCGGAGAGCGCGGCCAGGATGCGCGGCTCCAGCTGCCCCGCGTCGGCCGCCACCAGCACACAGCCCGGCTCGGCCACCACGCAGGCCCGCATCACCTTGGGAATCTGCAGCGCCCCGCCCCCGGACGTGGCCCACCGCCCGGTGACCACCCCGCCGGGCACGTACTCCGGATGGAACCGCCCGTTGCGCACCCACTGGCCCTGCCACGACCAGCCGTGCGCCACGTGCAGCCGGGCCAGCTCCTTGTAACGCAGTAGGGGAGCCACCGCCGGGTGCTCCACCTCTTTCAGTTCCCAGGCCCGGGTGCTGGTCAGCAGCACCCCCTGCCGCTTGAACGCCTTGAGCACGTCGCCGGGGGAGTCGGGGTTCATCGCCGGCCCCGGCCCGGTGACCCCGGGCACCAGCAGCCGCGACACCTCCTCGGCCAGGGCCTGCAGCTTGGGCGGCCGCCCGTGGTGCTGAGGCCGCGGCCCGAGCAGGTCGGTGAGCACCTCGTCGTGGATCCGGACGCTCCACGGCAGCCCGGCCCGCCCCATCTCGACCGCGGCCAGGCCGGCCGCCGACTCGGCCGCGACGAGCAGCGCGAAACCGGGGTGGGTACGGCGCACCCGAGCCACGTGCGCGACCTGGCCGGCATAGAGACGCTGCAGCTCGGCCAGGCCCTGCGGCGCCTCGCGGGTGGAGGGGAGTGGCGTCTGCTCCGTCACGAGGGATCCAAGAACAAGGTCATCTTGCGGGGCATCCAGATCCGGACCGTCTGTACCCACCCAGCGCCCGCCCGAGCTCTCGGTTCGCCCAACCTCCTCCTCGTGCCCTGCCGTATCGGGCCCACCTGTCGTCCCGACAACGCCCGCCCCACCCGCCGAACTGCCCGGCTCGTCACCGAACAGCGAGATCTGCTCCGACCGGCCGGCCGACTCGCGCACCACCGACTGCGGCGGCACGAACGCAGCCCCCTCGTAGGTGTTGAGCAGGTTCTGCGCCGCAGCCAGGTCATGACACCGCTGAACCCGCACGCCGGCCTCGAGCAGCGCCGGGTACACCTCGGCCGTGCGCCACCACACCCACCGGGGCGCGGCCTCGCGCTCCAGCGCGCTTACCCCCAAAGCCAGGTCGTCTACCCAGGTGACCTCCCCCGCCGCCTGGCCCACCGCGTCTATAGGTAGTAACTCGAAACCCGCCCCCGCCGGTGCCACCAGCACCCACCGCGCAAGCCCACGCGCGCCCGCGCCCGCATCAACCACCCCCGTGCCATCACCGCTGGTCACGCCGCCGTTGCCCGCACCACCCGCCACGACCCTCATGCTGCCAGCCGCCACCGACAGTCTTCGTCGCCGAAGGTGTTGCGCCCGCAGTGGAACTCCAGGAGAACGGTGCCCGGATCGGGCCCCGGAGGTTTGCACTCACCAGGGTCGAGTGCTAATCATTGGACTAGCACTCTCCGCGTGAGAGTGACAGCTTTGCGAGTACGGCCAGGTGGATGAGGGCCGGTGCCGGGCGGGACAGGACCGCTGGGCGTCGTTCCGTCCGTCGCGGGCATCTCCCTGGTCACAACCCACCCACGTGGAGGGAACACCACACGATGGCCAAGATCATCGCGTTCGACGAGGAAGCCCGTCGCGGCCTCGAGCGGGGCATGAACCAGCTCGCCGACGCCGTCAAGGTGACCCTCGGGCCGAAGGGCCGCAACGTCGTTCTGGAGAAGAAGTGGGGCGCCCCCACGATCACCAACGACGGTGTGTCCATCGCCAAGGAGATCGAGCTCGAGGACCCGTACGAGAAGATCGGCGCCGAGCTGGTCAAGGAGGTCGCCAAGAAGACGGACGACGTCGCGGGTGACGGCACCACCACCGCCACCGTGCTCGCCCAGGCCCTGGTTCGTGAGGGTCTGCGCAACGTCGCCGCCGGCGCCAACCCGATGGCCCTGAAGAAGGGCATCGAGGCGGCCACCGCTGCTGTCTCCGCCGAGCTGCTGGCCCAGGCCAAGGAGGTCGAGACGAAGGAGCAGATCGCTGCTACCGCGTCCATCTCCGCCGCCGACCCCGCCATCGGCGAGCTCATCGCCGAGGCGATGGACAAGGTCGGCAAGGAAGGCGTCATCACCGTCGAGGAGAGCAACACCTTCGGGCTCGAGCTCGAGCTCACCGAGGGTATGCGCTTCGACAAGGGCTACATCTCCGGTTACTTCGTGACCGACCCGGAGCGGATGGAGGCCGTCCTCGACGACCCGTACATCCTCCTGGTCGAGGGCAAGATCAGCACGGTCAAGGACCTGCTGCCGCTGCTCGAGAAGGTCATCCAGAGCGGCAAGCCGCTGGCGATCATCGCCGAGGACGTGGACGGCGAAGCCCTCTCCACCCTGGTCGTCAACAAGATCAAGGGCACGTTCAAGTCGATCGCCGTCAAGGCGCCCGGCTTCGGCGACCGCCGCAAGGCCATGCTGCAGGACATCGCGATCCTGACCGGCGGCCAGGTCATCTCCGAGACGGTCGGCCTCAAGCTGGAGACCGCCGGTCTGGAGCTGCTCGGCCAGGCCCGCAAGGTCGTCATCACCAAGGACGAGACCACGATCGTCGAGGGCTCGGGCGACGCGGACCAGATCGCCGGCCGCGTGACCCAGATCCGCAACGAGATCGAGGCCAGCGACTCCGACTACGACCGTGAGAAGCTGCAGGAGCGTCTGGCCAAGCTGGCCGGCGGTGTTGCGGTGATCAAGGCCGGGGCGGCCACCGAGGTGGAGCTCAAGGAGCGCAAGCACCGCATCGAGGACGCAGTCCGTAACGCCAAGGCTGCCGTCGAAGAGGGCATCGTGGCCGGTGGTGGCGTCGCGCTGCTGCAGGCTTCGGTCGTCGCCTTCGAGAAGCTCGAGCTGACCGGCGACGAGGCCACCGGCGCCAACATCGTCAAGGTCGCCGTCGAGGCCCCGCTCAAGCAGATCGCGGTCAACGCCGGTCTCGAGGGTGGCGTCGTGGCGGAGAAGGTGCGCAACCTCCCGTCGGGTCACGGCCTGAACGCGGCCACCGGTGAGTACGTCGACCTGGTCGCGACCGGCATCATCGACCCGGCCAAGGTCACGCGCTCGGCGCTGCAGAACGCCGCCAGCATCGCGGCGCTGTTCCTGACCACCGAGGCGGTCATCGCCGACAAGCCGGAGAAGGCGGCGGCCCCGGCCGGCGGCGCTCCGGACATGGGTGGCATGGACTTCTGATCCAGCCCTGATCAGCGCTGATCCAGCACTGAACCAGTGGGGGCGGTTCTCCTTCGGGAGGGCCGCCCCTTCGCTGTTCCCGCCTGAGATCTGAGGACGTCGATGAGGACTGCCGCACTCGTGCTCGCCGCCGGCGCGGGGAGACGGATGGGCCGGCCCAAGGGGCTGGTCACCGATGCTCGCGGCGTGCCTTGGGTGCGGCTGGCCGTCCGATCAATGACGGACGCTGGTTGCGGTCCGGTTGTCGTGGTCACCGGGGCGTCGGGTGAGGAAGTAGCAAAGCTGTTGCCCGCCGGAGCTGTTCGGGTGCACGCCGCCGACTGGGCCGAGGGTATGTCGGCTTCGCTGCGCGCCGGGCTCAGCTTTCTGACCACGCTGGCCGAGCCGCCCGACGCAGCGATCGTAGGGCTGGTCGACACCCCCGATGTGACGGGCGCGGTCGTGGCCCGTCTTCTCGAAACCAGTTACCCCGCAACGGAAAACTCCGCACATCGTTGCCCCGACCCGTCCATTGTTCTGATTCAGGAGACCCTCGCCCGGGTCATCTACGACGGAAAACCCGGCCACCCCGTCCTGATCGGCCGCAACCACTGGGCCGGGATCATCGCCACCGCCGCCGGCGACGTGGGCGCCCGTCACTATCTGCGCGGGCGTACAGACGTCCGGCTGGTGGAGGCCGGCGATCTGGCCACCGGGGCTGACATCGACACCGTTACCTGAGCTGCCTACGCTGGTGGCGTGCCGACCGAGACCACACACCACGAGCCCGACCAGAGCCGGATCAACCCGCCTGCCCGCCAGGTCCGGCAGGCGCTCGTGTCCGACCAGCCGCTCGACCTGCAGGCGCACGCCGCCCTGGTCGAGGGAGCTTCCTCGGGCGCAGTGGTCACCTTCGCCGGGGTCGTGCGCAATCACGACGGGGGGCGTGAGGTGCTGGGGCTCGAGTACGAGGGGCACCCCACCGCGCAGTCGGTCCTGGAGCGGGTCGTGGCCGAGGTTACGGCACAGAGCACCGCTGAGGCAGTCGCGGTCTCGCACCGCATCGGCACGCTCGCCATCGGCGACACAGCGCTGGCCGTGGCCGTGGCCGGGGCCCACCGGCAGGAGGCCTTCGAGACCGCGATGCGCCTGGTCGACGAGGTGAAGGCGCAGCTGCCGATCTGGAAGCGGCAGGTCTTCAGCGACGGCACCGACGAGTGGGTCGCCTGCCCCTGAGGCTCAGGAGGACGCGGCGCCGGGCGCCACGATCCCGGCTTCCTTGCTGCTGCGCTCGTACAGCTGCACCTGGTAGGTGCCCAGGTCCTCCACCCCGGTGACCCGGAACCGGTCGAACAGCAGGCGCTCCTTGTCCTGCTCGGGCTCCTCGGCGGTCTCGCCCAGGCGCACGTTGCTGGTGACCACCCAGACCCGGGTGCGCTTGCGCAGGGCCTTGGCGATCTGCGCGGTCGAGTCCTCGACCCCGAACAGCGTGTCCGACTGCTCGCCGGACTTGGCCAGGGCCACGTCGTCCACCCCGTCGAACGCCGCGGGGTAGGCCAGTTTCACCACGCGCCGCGAGGCGGGCAGGAAGATCACCGCGTCGCCCGGGCGGGCTCCTTCTTCGATCGCCTGGGCCACCCCGCGCAGGTTCTCGTGGTGACCGGTGTCTTTCCAGCGGTAGACCGTGTGCAGGTGCGCGGCGCCGATGGTGAGCACCAGCAGCATGACCAGCACGTAGCGGACCCGCAGCAGAGTGGCCAGCGAGGCCAGCACCAGCGCCGTGCCGGGCACCGTGAAGAACACGTAGCGCCAGTCGTACAGCGGGTGCACCTGCGAGATGGTCCACAGGAGCACCGGCGGCAGCACCGACCAGGCCAGGCCGAGCGCCAGCGCCGGGTTGTGGGTGCCCCGGCCCACGCCGGCCAGCGCCAGCACGACCAGGGCGAGCACTACCCAGGTGCTCTCGTACTGCGCCGCGAAGAAACCGCTCAGGCGGTCGGGCGTGGGCACCGGAAGCCAGGCCACCTGGCCGCTCTGCCGGCTGGAGAACCACAGCAGGGGGGTGAGCAGGGTGACCGCCGCACCGGCGCCCAGGTACCAGTGCAGCCGGACGCGGTGGGCGGAGGTGGCCAGCACGTAGCCCAGGTGCGCGGCCAGGATGGTCAGGCCGATCACGTTCAGCAGGCCGAGCACCGTCAGGCAGCCGACGTAGATCGCCCAGCGGGGGCGCAGCCAGGGCTTACGGCAGACCCGGACGAGGGCCAGGGTGGCGGCCGTGGCCATCATCGCGACCATCGCGTAGGGCCGCGCCTCCTGCGCGTAACGGCTGGCCAGCGGGGCGACGACCCACAGCAGACCGGCCGCCAGACCGACCTTGCCCGAACCCAGTTCGCGGCCCAGGCGCACCAGCAGCACGCCGGTGACGGTGGCCGCGGCGACCGAAAGCAGGCGCAGTGCCGTGAACGACTCGGTCGGGCCGACCAGGGCGTGCACGAGCAGGTAGTACGTGGCGTGCACGAGGTCGACGTGCTCGGTCAGGTCGAGGATGTCGCCGGTCGGGCGGGAGACCACGTCGCGGGTGACCGCCTCGTCCCACCACGGGCTGGGCCGGTTGACCCACCAGGAGAAGACGGCGGCGCAGACCAGCGCGACCAGGCCCTCGGCCACCCAGGGGCGGCGCAGGAGCTCGTAGGCGCGCTCCTCGAACCTCTCGACCCGGGAGGGGGTCGCCGGGCGGGCGGGCGGCTGCGGGGCGAGCGGGGTGGTGGCCCCGATCCGCGCGCGGTCCAGGCCGGTGGGCAGGGTCCCGTCGGGTTCCCGCCCCGTCGTCTGCGTCACCGAACGATGTCTCCTGCTTCGACGTGGTGGACCGATGCTCGATCGATCAACTCTGGTCACGCACGGCGACACTGCCGCGTCGGCTGAGCCGTGGTCGCCCACAGCTGGAAGAGCCGACAACGGGAGACCTGCAAGGGGTGGCTGCCAGGCCGACCCGTGGCTCAGACTACGTCAGCCAGGACACTGCCACCCGTCGGAACGGTCACGGGAGCGCAACGGTCGGCTGGGAGCTTCCTGGGGATCAACCCCCGGCAAATGGTGGGAGAACGTCGACCACGGCGCCGACCGGCACCAGCCGGGAGCGGTCGCCGGCGACCTCGTCGATCAGGAACGAGGAGGCGTCCAGCACCCGGGCCAGGTCGTTCCCGTGGCGCTCGGCCAGGCGGCCGACGACGTCCTCGAGGACCAGTGGCGCGCTCGCGGTGAGGGCCTCGGACTCCACCCCGGCGGCCCGGCGGGCACCGGCGAAGTAACGGATGGTGATGGTGTTGCTCATTGGTCCTCAGCCTCCGATCGCGCTCATCGGACGGTCGGGCTGGATGAACGAGGTGTCGTTGATGCCGTGCCCGGCCGCCTTGCCCCACATCGCGGCCCGCCAGATCCGGGCCAGTTCCGCGTCGTCGGCCCCGGCTCGCAGGGGCGCCCGCAGGTCGGTCTCGTCGCGGGCGAAGAGGCAGTTACGGATCTGCCCGTCCGCGGTGAGCCGGGTGCGGTCGCAGTCGCCGCAGAACGGCCGGGTCACCGAGGCGATGATGCCGACCGTGCCCTCCAGCCCGTCGCCCCGTGCCGTCCAGGTCTGCGCCGGCGAGGCGCCCCGGGCCAGGGGATCGGTGGGCACCAGCTCGAACTCCTGGGCCAGGGCCCGCTGGATCTCGTCGGCGGTGACCATCGCCCCGCGCTCCCAGGCGCCTTGGGCGTCCAGCGGCATCTGCTCGATGAAGCGCAGCTGGTAGCCCTCGGTCAGGGCCCAGCGCACCAGCGGCACCGCCTCGTCCTCGTTGGTGCCCGGCAGCAGGACGGCGTTCACCTTGATCGGGCCCATCCCGGCGGCAGCGGCGGCGGCGAGGCCGGCCAGCACGTCGCGGTGCCGGTCCCGCCGGGTGATCCGGAGGAAGCGCTCGGGGTCGAGCGTGTCCAGCGAGACGTTGATCCGGGCCAGCCCGGCCGCTGCCAGCCCACGAGCCCGCTTGTCCAGGCCTACACCGTTGGTGGTGAGCGCGGTGACCGGAGCCTGGCCCCGATGGGTGCGCAGCGCAGTGGTCGCCCCGATGATCCGCTCGAGCCCCTTGCGCAGGAGCGGCTCGCCTCCGGTGAACCGCACCTCTTCGACGCCCAGTTCGTTCACCGCGAGGGTGATCAGCCGGATGAGCTCGTCATCGCTGAGCACCTGCTCCTGGGGAAGCCAGTCCAGCCCTTCCGGGGGCATGCAGTAGCCGCAGCGCAGGGAGCAGCGATCGGTCAGGCTGACCCGGAGGTCGGTGGCGACCCGGCCGTAGGTGTCGATCAGGCGCGAATCGGCCGGACGTCCTTCGACGGGCGGGGTGCGCCCCTCGTCTCTCGTCCTCGGCAGCCCGAGCATCACCGTCGTCACCTCGACAGCGTAGACAACTGGGGCGTAGGACGCCTTGTGCGTTCGCCTGGTGAGCCCGTCCGCCCCGTCTGAACGGGTTGTCCGGCCTGGGGTGCCGATGCCCGGCAGGACGGCTGTCCAGCCCTCCGTCGCAGCCCGGACCGGTCCGCCAACTTCTCCTGTTCACCTTGGTCCGGAGCGTGATCTGCCCCGCCCTGACCAGTTTTTTCCAGGCTTGAGACGGCCGCCAGGTCCCTCGATCAGCTCCTGGAAAACCGCCTCTGACGTGCTGAGATAGCTCTCAGGTCAACACGCGTCACTCGTCGCGACCCCGGCTTCCGGGCGCCGCCCCATCCACCTCAGCTACCGCACAACTTGACCTGGTGCTAACCTGAAGGTGAACAGAAGATGAACGAGAGGTGGATAGAGAGCCATGAAGCGTCTCTACGGTCTTGATTCAGTTTCTGCCGCGTCGCCTACGGAATCGACTTCCGCAGCGACCGGCACGTCGCTGCAGGGGCACCCGGAATGGACCGGAGCCTCGCCGCTCCGCCCGGTGGCCCACTGGGTGAAGCTGCCGGACGGCAAGGGCGGCCGCAAGCTGTCCATGGTGTGGGAGGTTCCGAACCCCCTGCCGTCGTCCGCGCACTGAACAATTCTGCCCAGTGACCTGGGCCGAGCGCCTGCCGAGGTCAGTCGAGAGGTCCCGTCCCGACTGACCCGGCAGAGTCCCGGCCAGGCCTGATCCAGCCGCCGCGAGCGCCCCCAAGGGCGCCGCGGCGGTTGTGTTTTGGCCGGCCTGCCTGCCCGCTGGCCTGCCTGCCCGCCCGCTGTCCTGCCTGCCCGCTGTCCTGCCTGCCCGCCCGCCCGCCGGACTGCCCGCCCGCCTGCCGGACTGCCCGCCGGACTGCCCGCCCGCCGGACTGCCGGACTGCCCGCTGGCCAGCCAGCCCGCCCGCCGGGTTGCCGACCGCGGTGATGCCCCGTGCCGGCTCGCGCCGAAAGCCGGCACGGGGGTCTGGTGGGCGGGGCGGTTCAGGCGCTGAACATGCGCACGGCGGCGTCTTCCACCTCTTGGTACTGCCTTCCGGCCTGGGCCAGGGCGACCTGGATGTCTTCCAGGGTCGCGCGCACCCGTTCCTGGGTGCCCCGCCAGTCGTTGATGACCGACTGGAACGACGTGGCGGCGGTGCCGCTCCAGCCGGCCTGCAGTTGCACGAGATGCCGCATCATCCGGTCCACCTCGGTGCCGATCTGCTGCGCGGACGCCTGCACGGCGGCGCTCGCCTGCACCACCTGAGCGCTGTCGACCTCGAACCTGGGCATGCCGGCCTCCCCCTAGAAGCTCTGAAAACCGTTGTCCACGACCGCTCCCACCGCGGGCCACCCTCCGCATCCGGCGGGAGCGGCCGTGCCACCGCCGGTCCAGGCGGCGTGGAACAACCATGGCAGGTTGCGGGAAAACGGGTTCCGGGTTTTCCACAGGCGAGGAGACCTGTGGAAAAAGTTGTGGGCAAACGCAGAGCCTCCGGCGACGGTGGGGGGGTGTCGCCGGAGGCTCCGGTGGAAAAGGCTGCTCGGATCAGCCCTTTCGGTGTGGCGGCCGTGGGGTACGGCCGCCGGGAACCGCTCGCCCCTGGTGGGGGTAGAGGCGGGCGGTCGGTTCGGTGGTCAGTTCGCGCTGTCCGGGCGGGCGCCCAGAGTGACCTTCACGTCCTGGCTCTTACTGTTACTGACGATCGTGAGGGTCACTTCAGTTCCCACTGTGCGCTCGCGGATCTGGGCCATCAGCGACTCGGCCCCGTTCACGTACTCGCCGTCCACCGCGATCACGGTGTCGCCCTGCTTCAGCCCGGCCTCCGCGGCGGGCGAGTCGGCCACCACGCTCTCGACCGAGGCGCCGTCGCGCTGCGCGTCGTCGACCGGCACGGTGGTGTCGCCCAGGGTGATGCCGAGCCACGGGTGCTGCGCGCTGCCGTTCTCGATCAGCTGGTTGGTGATGTCCTTCACCTGGTCGACCGGGATGGCGAAGCCCAGGCCGATGCTGCCGGACTGGCTGCTCTGCTGGCCGAAGGCCGAGCTCTGGCTGAGCGTGGCGATCGAGGAGTTGATCCCGATCAGCTGGCCCTGGGCGTTGACCAGGGCGCCGCCGCTGTTTCCGGGGTTGACCGCGGCGTCGGTCTGGATCGCGTTGGTCACCACCGGTGTTCCGCTGCTGCTGGTGGTGCCCTCGGTCTCGGAGGCGGAGGTGCTGACCGGGCGGTCGACGGCGCTGACGATGCCGGTGGTGACCGTGCCGGCCAGGCCCAGCGGGTTGCCCACGGCCATCACCGAGTCACCCACGCCGACCGACTCGGTGGTGCCCAGCTTGGCCGGGGTGAGGTCGTTCGGCGGGTTCTCCAGCTGGATCACCGCGAGGTCGGTGGCGGCGTCGGTACCGACGATCTTGGCGCTGTACTTACGCCCGTCGTTCAGCACGACCTGGATCTCGTCGGCGCCGGAGACGACGTGGTTGTTGGTGACGATCCGGCCCTCGGTGTCGAGGATGACGCCGGAACCCTCACCCCCGGACTGCCCGCTGGTCATCTGCACCGACACCACGCTGGGCTCGACCGCGGAGGCCACCGCCTCCCAGTCGGGGTTCTGCGAGGTGCTGCCGGTGACCGGGGCCTCGGCGGCGGGCTCGTCGCTCTGGGAGGAGCTGGTCAGCGCGCTGGCGTTGCCGGCGTCGTCGTCCTGCGTGGCGATCACCACGCCGGCGGTGAGCAGGCTGGCGATCAGGGCGGCGCCCAGGCCCGAGGCGATGACCCCGCGCCAGCCGGGCTGGCCCAGCTCGCGGCGCTTCTTCGCGGGCGGCAGCGGGGGCTGACCACCGTTGCCGAAGCCCGGCTGGGGGAGCGGGCCGGTGGGGGGCTGGCCGTTGCTCGGGTAGGCGGTCAGCGTCTGCGTCGCGCCGGGCTGGTTCGCCCCCTCCGGGCCGGGGCCCTGCTGCTCCTGCGGCCGGGCGTAGGGGTTGTGCCCGTACTGGACCGGCTGCCCCTGCGTGCCGTACTGCGGCGCTGCTCCGTACGGATAGCCCTGCTGCACAGGCTGCCCCGCGCCCGGCCCGGCCGGGGTGGGCTGCGTCTGGTTGGTCGCGCCGGCCGGAGCGGAAGCGTGCGCAGCCGGGGCAGGGTTGGTGGCGGACGAGTCGTCGCCGGGGCGGCGGGCCCAGGAGTAGGCGTTCTCGTCGTGGTTGTTCGTGGTCTGCGTCATTGTTCTCACCCTCGTGGCCAGCTTGCTGACGGGTACTACTTCACCCCGGCCTCCTCGGCGTTGGCTGCATCGTGTCTGTGAGAAGCCTGAGAACCCGGCCGAGCCTGTTCCCGGCCGCAAAACCAGAGATGCCCCGGTCGCCGACCGGGGCATCGTGGTGCGAACGCAAGCGTTCTAGGCGCAGCTCATTCAGCAGCTGACTTGGCGGCGGGGGCCTGGATCGGCCGACCGTCGGCGTCCAGCCGAGTGCGCCGCGGGTTGGCGACGGAGTAGCTCTTGGGAGCCTTGGTGTCGTCACTGTCCGGGGTGGTCGCGGTGTGGTTCATCTGCCCTCCTCACGAAAGGGTCGAAGCTGTCGCTGCGTACCGAACCCAGAGTCGCGCAGCTGCGTGACTACCTGGTTTCGATCTGGGGAACGCCGCGTCACCTCTGGAAAATCCCTGAGGTAACCCGGAACCGCCCTGTACGGACAACTATATCTACGCAGGCCAGCATGCAGGGACTCGTCCGCACAATTCATCCTGTGGGAGGTGTCACGCGACGGTGTCAATATCGCCGGGAGTTCGGGGAATGCCGCGTCCTGAAGTTGCGGACCAAGGCCGCCGGGCGTAGTGCAATCGGCTGCCCGAAGGTCGTCCCTTCGGGCAGTCGGTGACGCTCAGTGAAGGATGATCATCTCAGGCGGACGGAGTGGCACCGGGTGCCGCGTCATCGTCCAGGTCATCGGGGGTGTCGGGAGCGTCGGGGGCCTCGGGCAGCCCGGCGCTCGCCAGCGGCAGCTCGACCCGGAAGGTGGCCCCGCCCCCCGGGGTGGAGGCGACCCCGACCCGTCCTTCGTGGGCACTGATCACGGCCGCGACGATCGAGAGCCCCAGCCCGGAGCCGCCGCCCTGATGCCGGGCGCGGGAGGCGTCCACCCGGTAGAACCGCTCGAACACCTTGGCCGCGTGCTCCGGGGTCAGGCCGTCGCCGTGGTCGCGGACCTCCAGCACCGCCACGTTCTCCCACCGGCCCACGGCCACCTCGATCGGTGATCCCGAAGGCGTGTGCCGCACGGCGTTGGCCAGCAGGTTGGCGACCACCTGCCGCAGCCGGTTGTCGTCGCCGGTGACCACCGCGGGCTCGGGCCCCTGCTTGTCGCTCAGCCCGACCAGGCGGACCGTGCGGTCGGGGGCCAGCCCCCGGGCGTCGTGCACCGCGTCGCCGGCCAGCACGGCCAGGTCGACGGGTTCGCTGCGGGCCGGACGCTGCTCGTCCAGCCGGGCCAGCAGGAGCAGGTCCTCCACCAGCGTGCCCATCCGCCGCGACTCGTCCTCGATCCGGCTCATCGTGCGGGCCACGTCGGCCGGTTCGGAGACCGCCCCCTGGCGGTAGAGCTCGGCGAAGCCGCGGATCGAGGCCAGCGGGGTTCTCAGCTCGTGCGAGGCGTCGGCGGCGAACCGCCGGGTGCGCTGCTCGGAGGCCTCACGGGAGCGGAAGGCGCTCTCGATCTGGGCCAGCATCCCGTTCAGGGACGTGGTCAGCCGGCCTACCTCGGTGGTCGCCGGGTGCGCGGGCACCCGCCGGGACAGGTCGCCCGCGGCGATCGCGGCGGCCGTCTCCTCGACCTCGGTGAGCGGCTTGAACGAGCGCCGGATCACCAGCCAGCCCAGGCTGGCGAACAGCACGGTGACCATCAGCCCGAACATCAGGATCAGGATCCGCAGCCGGTTCACCGCGTCGTCGACGTCGTCGAGCGGCAGGGCGATCTGCACGCTGCCGGTCTGGCCGGTGAAGTCCTTCTTCCAGCCCGAGGCGATCACCCGCCAGGTGGTGGCGCCGTCCTCGGACTGCACGCTGAACACCTCGGCATCGGTGGCGTTGGCCTGTTGGGAGGTCATCTCCACGAGGGCCGGGGCCGACGACTGCGGCGTCAGGTCCTCACCGATACCGCCCCCGTCGTAACAGACCTTGATCGCGAACTCGGCCAGGCCCCAGCCCTGGGCCCGGACGCTGGCGCCGCGCAGAGTGTCGTTCAGCGCCGACTCGCCCACCGGCGTCAGGCTCTGCTCGAGCTGGCTGTCGACCTTGCCCACCAAATAGCTCTTCAGCACGTACTGGCTGGCGAAACCGGTCAGGGCCAGGCCGGCGACCAGCAGCACGACCATGAGCCCGACCAGGCGGGCCCGCAGCGGTGTGGACTCCCAGCGCTGCCGGGCGCGGTCGAGGAACCGGGGCTGTGAGGGGGCGCGGGTGGAGATTCCGGAAGAAAGCGTGGTCATGACCGATCAGTTCTGGGGAGGCAGGCGCAGGACGTAGCCGACGCCGCGCTTGGTGTGGATCAGCGGGGGCTCGACGTCGTCGATCTTGCGACGGAGGTAGGAGATGTAGGACTCGACGATCCCGGCCTCGCCGTTGAAGTCGTAGGCCCACACGTGGTCGAGGATCTGCGCCTTCGACAGCACCCGGTTGGGGTTCAGCATCAGGTAGCGCAGCAGTTTGAACTCGGTGGGGGAGAGCTCGATCAGGCGGCCGGCCCGGCGCACCTCGTGCGAGTCCTCGTCCAGTTCCAGGTCGTGGAAGACCAGGCGGCCGCTCTCGGCGTCGGTGGCCACCCCGGTGCGGCGCAGCACGGCGCGGATCCGGGCCACCACCTCCTCCAGGGAGAACGGCTTGGTGACGTAGTCGTCCCCGCCGACCGTCAGGCCGGTCACCTTGTCGCCGGTCTCGTCGCGGGCGGTCAGGAACACCACCGGGATGTCCCGCCCGCGCTCGCGCAGCTTGCGGGTGACGGTGAAGCCGTCCATGTCCGGCATCATCACGTCGAGCACCACCAGGTCGGGCCGGTGCTGCTCGGCGAGCGCCAGCGCCTGGGCGCCGTCGCCGGCCCCCACGACGTCGAAACCGGCGAACCGCAGGCTGGTGGTCAGCAGTTCGCGAATGTTCGGCTCGTCGTCGACGACCAGCAGTTTCGCCTCATAGGTCTTCTCAGCCACGCGGACAGAGTGCACCCGATTTCTGGGAAGTTCCTGGACGCCGGCCGTCCGCCGCCAGGGCCCGGAAACCCCAGATCACCACCAATGGACGGGGTGGTCGCTACGGGCGGCGGAGGATCCCGATGATTCGGGAGAGTTCGCGTCGGTCGGCTTCACCCAGCCGGTCGAAGAACTGGTCGGCCTCGGCCGCCCGGGCCCGCCGCACGGCCTGGGCGATCTCTTCCCCCGACGGGCTCAGGCTGACGAGCGTGGCCCGCCGGTCGTCCGGATCCGGCGAGCGTTCCACCAGACCGCGCTCCTGCAGGGCGTCGACCACCTCGGTCCCCGAGCGCGGGGCGATGCGCAGGTGCTCGGACAACGAGCTGATGCGCAGGCTGCCGTGCCGCTGCAGCACGCCGATCGCCCGGGCCTGCCCCGGCGTGATGCCCAGCGGGCTGACGCTCTCGTGACTGCGGTGGCGCAGCCGACGGGAGACCGCCCAGAAGGCCTCGGCCAGGGTCTCCTCGTCCTGCGCACCCTGTTCGTTCTCTGGCTCGGCACCCACCGGAATACCGTAGCCGAAACTACAGTTGGAGCCTCATAGTGAGGTAACCTCACTAAATTCCCGACCTGGAGGTCCGCCCTTGCCAAGGCCACCGAAGCCGTCCGAACCCACCCCCGCCGAGCGCGCCGCCGAACGGGCCCAGGCCCGCGAGGTCTCGCTGCGCCGCGTCGGTGCCCTCTTCCATGCCCACCGCCGCCCGCTGGCCGTGGTGGTCGCCATCATCGTGGCGTCGTCCGTCGTCGCCATGGCCTCCCCTTTCCTGCTGCGCGAGGTCATCGACGTGGCCATCCCCGAGCAGAACGTCGGCCTCCTGGTCGGGCTGGTCGCGGGCATGGTCGGCGTGGCCGCGCTGACCAGCGTGCTCGGCGTGGTGCAGACCTGGATCAGCACCCGCGTCGGCCAGGAGGTGATGCACCGGCTGCGCACCGATGTCTTCGCCCACCTGCAGCGCCAGTCCGTCGCCTTCTTCACCCGCACCCGCACCGGCGAGGTGCAGTCCCGGATCACCAACGACATCGGCGGCATGCAGAGCGTGGTCACCTCGACCGCCACCTCGATCGCCGCCAACCTCACCACCGCGGTCGCCACGGCGGTGGCGATGATCGCGCTCTCCTGGAAGCTCTCGCTGATCTCGCTCGTCGTGATGCCGCCGGCCATCCACCTCAGCCGCCGGGTCGCGGCCCTGCGCCGGGCGATCACCGCCCAGCGGCAGCGGGAGCTCGCCGACCTGAACGTGACCATCGAGGAAGGGCTCTCGATCAGCGGCATCCAGCTGAGCAAGACCCTGGGCACCAGTTCCGCGCTGGTCGAGCGCTTCACCCGCACCTCCGAGCGGCTGATCGAGCTGCAGCTGCGCTCGGACCTGGCCGGGCGCTGGCGGATGGCCTCGATGACGATCATCTTCGCCGCCATCCCGGCCGCGATCTACCTCAGCGCCGGGCTGCCGGCCACGTCGGGCGGGATGACGATCGGCACCCTGGTCGCCTTCACCGCGTTGCAGCAGGGCCTGTTCCGGCCGCTGACCAGCCTGCTCAACGTCGGCGTCTCGATCACCTCGTCGCTGGCCCTGTTCGCCCGGATCTTCGAGTACCTCGACCTTCCGGTCGAGGTCGACGAACCGGCCGAACCGGTGGACGTGGATCCGTCAAGTATTCGGGGAGACGTCCGGATCGAGGACGTCACCTTCACCTACGCCGGTAACGACACGGCCGCGCTCGCGGGCGTCGACCTCCTCGTCCCGGCCGGCCAGACGCTGGCCGTGGTGGGCGAGACCGGCTCGGGCAAGAGCACTCTCGGCTCGCTGGTGGCCCGGCTGGCCGACCCCACGGCGGGCCGCATCACCATCGACGGCATCGACCTGCGGCGCTTCCGCCTGGCCGACCTGGCGCAGATCGTCGGCGTGGTCAGCCAGGAGACGTATCTGCTGCACACCACGGTGCGGGAGAACCTGCGCTATGCCAAGCCGGACGCCACCGACGAGCAGATCGAGGCGGCCGCCCGCGCTGCTCAGGTCCACGACCTGATCGCCTCGCTGCCCGACGGTTACGACACCATGGTCGGCTCCCGGGGGCACCGGTTCTCCGGCGGAGAGAAGCAGCGTCTGGCGATCGCCCGCACCCTGCTGCGCAATCCGCGGGTGCTGGTGCTCGACGAGGCCACCAGCGCCCTCGACACCGCCACCGAGCGGGCCGTGCAGGAGGCCTTCGACGAGCTCGCCCGCGGTCGCACCACGATCACCATTGCCCACCGGCTCTCCACCGTGCGCGACGCCGACCAGATCGCAGTGCTGGATCACGGCCGGATCGTCGAGACCGGTACTCACGAGAGCCTTCTCCGGCGCGAAGGCCGCTACGCCGCGCTCAGCGCCTGACCGGTTCCGCCCAGTCGATCCGGTACTCGGTCATCCAGGCGAGGGCCTTCTCGCTGGCCCAGTGCTTCACCACGTAGGGCATCATCGCGTCCCGGACGACCGCCCCGACCGGCCCGGCGGCCTTGCCTGACCCGTTGCGCCGCCCGGCCGCCACCACCTTCTCCACCCGGGACCGCCGGATCTGCTCGTAGGCGACGAAAGCGTCCTCGGTCGAAGGCAGGTCACGCAGGCAGCGGGCCAGGACCACTGCGTCCTCGATCGCCATCGAAGCGCCCTGGCCGGCCGACGGGGCGGTGGCGTGCGCCGCGTCACCGATGATCACCATGCGGTCGTCGTGCCAGACCGGGACCCTGGGGAAGTCGTAAGTGGTCCAGGGCGGGAACAATTCGTCGGTCGCGTCGATCGCCGCCAGTGCCGGGCTCCGGTCGTCGGCGAAAAGGTCTTTCAGTTGCTGCCGCCAGGCCTCGGGCGAGATCCGGTCCAGCCCGTCGCGTCCGGGGTCGGACTTGGCCGGCGGATTCGCGAACCACCAGGTGCCGCCGTCCGGAGCGGTCAGCCAGGCGAAGAAGCAGCGCTTGCCGAAGATGAAGTGCGCATCGCCGACGGCCCCGCCGAGTTTCAGGTCCGGCGCGTAACCGCCGGTGTTGAGCAGTCCGACGAAGCGTGCCGGCGGCGCCCCGGGATCGAGCAGCGCGCGGGTGCGCGAGCGCAGCCCGTCCGCCCCGATCAGCAGGTCTCCTTCACTGAAGGTTCCGTCCCCGAAAGCCGCGCGAACTCCGGAATCGGTGCGCGAGGCGTCCACAAGCCTTTTTCCGTAACAGATCTCGATACCACGGCGCTCGGCCTCGGACCGCAAGGTGAGATACAGGTCCGAGCGCGACAACGTGCGCGCCCGCATCCCGGTGCTGCCCAGATCCTTGCCGGTGCGCCCACTCCCCAGATGCATGCGCTTGGTGGGCATGCCCAGGTCGCCCACCAGCCGGTGCAGGCCCAAGGGGGCCAGCGCCGCCAGTCCGTTGTCCTGGATGGTCAGGAACGCCCCGATCCCGTCCGAGCCCGCTCCGTAGGCCTCATGGACCACGGATCTCAGCCCCGCTTCGTGCAGCGCGATCGCCGTCACCGTGCCGGCGATGCCCCCGCCAATGATCATCGCTGTCTTGGTCATAAAATGACCATACACATTATGACTAAGAGATGGCCAGGGATATCCTCGGCGGGTGCCTGCTCCCCGTCGTTCCGTTCTTGCGGTGGCCGTGCTCTCGATGCTGTCCGAGGCCCCGATGCACGCCTACCGGATGCAGCAGCTGATCAAGGAGCGGCACAAGGACGACGTGATCAACGTCAGTCAGCGCAACAGCGTGTACCAGACCGTCCAGCGACTGCTGCGGGACGGCCTGGTCGAGGTGGAGGGCACCGCACGGGCCGAGAACCGGCCCGAGCGCACCACCTACCGGCTCACCGTGCAGGGCCACGAGGTGCTGCTCGACTGGCTGCGCGACATGCTGGCCGAGCCGGTGGAGGAGTACCCGCAGTTCCCGGCGGCCCTGTCGTTCCTGCCGAACCTGGGCGTGGAAGAGGCGGTTTCGGTTCTCAGGGTGCGGGCGACCCGGCTGCGTGGGCGGCTGGAGAAGGTCCGGGCCGAGGTCGAATACGGAAAGACTTTCCTGGCGCCGGTCTTCCTGGTGGAGACGGTGTACCAGGAGCGAATCCTGGCGGTTGAACTGCAGTACGTCGAGGAACTGGTCGCCGACCTGCGGTCAGGCCAAATCACCTGGCCGCGGCCGGCCGACGATCAGGCCTCCTGAGTGTCCACGTCTTCGGCGTCGAGAATCCGGTACGCGTAACCCTGTTCGGCCAGGAAGCGCTGCCGGTGGGCGGCGAAGTCCTGGTCGAGCGTGTCCCGGGAGACCACCGCGTAGAACCGCGCCGACTTGCCGTCGCGCTTGGGGCGCAGCAGCCGGCCCAGACGTTGGGCCTCCTCCTGACGGGAACCGAACGAGCCCGACACCTGGATCGCCACGCTGGCCTCGGGCAGGTCGATCGAGAAGTTCGCGACCTTGCTCACCACCAGGGTGGACAGCTCGCCGGACCGGAAGGCGTCGAACAGCCGCTGCCGCTCGGCCACCGACGTCTCGCCCTTGAGAACCGGTGCGTCCAGCCGATTCCCGATGTCGTCGAGCTGGTCCAGGTACTGCCCGATGATCAGGATCTGCTCCCCGGCATGCCGTTTCACCAGCCGCTCGACCACCTTGGTCTTGGAGTCGCTGGTGGCGCAGAGCCGGTAGCGCTCCTCCGGCTCGGCGGTGGCGTAGACCAGCCGCTCGCGCTCGGGCAGGGTGACCCGCACCTCCACGCAGTCGGCCGGGGCGATGTAGCCCTGGGCCTCGATGTCCTTCCAGGGCGCGTCGTAGCGCTTCGGGCCGATCAGGCTGAACACGTCGCCCTCCCGGCCGTCCTCGCGCACCAGGGTGGCGGTCAGGCCGAGCCGGCGGCGGGCCTGCAGCGAGGCGGTCATCCGGAACACCGGGGCGGGCAGCAGGTGCACCTCGTCGTAGACGATCAGGCCCCAGTCGCGTGCGTCGAACAGGTCCAGGTGGGCGTAGGCGCCCTTCCGCTTCGTGGTCATCACCTGGTAGGTGGCGATGGTGACCGGGCGGATCTCCTTGCGGGTGCCGGAGTACTCGCCGATCTCGTCCTCGGTGAGGGTGGTGCGGGCGATCAGCTCGTCGCGCCACTGCCGGGCCGAGACCGTGTTGGTGACCAGGATCAGCGTGGTGGTACCGCTTTTCGCCATTGCGGCGGCGCCGACCAGGGTCTTGCCGGCGCCACAGGGCAGCACGACCACGCCGGAACCGCCGTGCCAGAAGCCCTCTACCGCCTCGGCCTGGTAGGGCCGCAGTTCCCAGCCGTCCGGGGCCAGCTCGATCGGGTGCTTCTCGCCGTTCACGTAACCGGCCAGGTCCTCGGCGGGCCAGCCGAGCTTGAGCAGCACCTGCTTGAGATTGCCGCGCTCGCTCGGGTGCACCAGCACGTCGGTCTCGTCCAGCCGCTCCCCGACCAGCGGGGTGACCTTCTTGCTGCGCAGCACCTCCTCGAGCACCGGCACGTCGAGGCCGCGCAGCACCAGGTTGCCGCCGTCCTTCACCAGCTGCAGCCGGCCGTAGCGGGCCATCGTCTCGGCCACGTCGACCAGCAGGGCGTGCGGGACCGGGTAGCGCGAGTACTCCAGCAGGACGTCGACCACCTGCTCGGCGTCGTGACCGGCGGCCCGCGCGTTCCACAGGCCCAGCGGGGTGAGCCGGTAGGTGTGCACGTGCTCGGGGGCGCGCTCCAGTTCGGCGAACGGTGCGATCGCCCGACGGCAGGCGGCTGCCTGCTCGTGGTCGATCTCCAGCAGCAGGGTCTTGTCGCTCTGGACGATCAGTGGTCCGTCAGTCACGGATCAGAGTCTCCCTCATCGCTCGGTGACATGGAGCTCAACCAGCTTCCGGAGCGGTTTCATCCGTACCGGCCACCGCGATCACCCGATGCACCGAGTAGCCCCGCACGCGCCCGGTGGCCAGCTCCAGCGCCCGGATCCGGCCGCCCTCCACCGCCAGCGGCTCGATCAGCTGCCGCACGGGTCTCCCGGCCTCTTCGAGGTAACCGATCCACAGAGGACGTCGGGTGGCGGCGGCCTCTCGGAGGACGGCTATCGCTCCGGCCGGGTCCATCGGGACCAGCGGTGGGGGTTCGGCCCCGGCGATCACCGGGCGGCGGGTGTTCTCCTCCACGGCCCGCATCGACCGCACGGCGTTGCGCAGAGCCTCGTGGGTGGCGGTGGGCGGCGGCTGCCGTCGGGCCACCGGTGACCCGCTCGACCGGGAACGGCGGGGAGCCACGGCGTGCACGAGCAGATCGCCGTCGGGTGACTCGGCGGCCGGGGCCAGACCCATCTCGCGGAGCGCGGCCAGCA
>NZ_JAJSOH010000049.1 GCF_021277265.1 Kineosporia rhizophila | reverse complement strand
GCGACCGCCGTGGTGTCGGAGCCGCCGCGGCCGAGCGTGGTGATGTCTTTCGTGTCCTGGCTCACACCCTGGAAGCCGGCGACGATGGCGATGTGCCCCTCGTCGAGCGCGGCCCGGATGCGGCCGGGGGTGACGTCGATGATGCGCGCCTTGCCGTGCACCCCGTCGGTGATCACCCCGGCCTGGCTGCCGGTGAACGAGCGGGCCTCCTGGCCGAGCGCGGCGATCGCCATCGCCAGCACCGCCATCGAGATGCGCTCACCGGCGGTGAGCAGCATGTCGAGCTCGCGGGCGGGCGGCAGCGGAGAGACCTTCTCGGCCAGGTCGATCAGGTCGTCGGTGGTGTCACCCATGGCGGAGACCACGACACAGACGTCGTGCCCCTGCTTTCGCGTGTCCACGATCCGGCGGGCGACCCGCTTGACGCTCTCGGCATCGGCGACGGAGGAACCGCCGTACTTCTGCACGACCAAGCTCACCGGGTCGCTCCTAGCTACTGGAAGGGCTTGCTGACGCCGCCCATTCTACCGATCCCCCGACCGTTGTCCGGCGGGGCATTTCGGCAGGTGAGATGCACGGTCAATGCCGAGTTGGTCCCCAAATCGTCCGGGCGCACGGGAGATTCGCCGGATCAATCGACGTTCAGGGCCTCGAACTCCGCATCGGCCACGGTGTCCTCCTCGACGTCGAGCCGCAGGTGACCGAGCATCGACTGCAGCACCCGCAGCGCGCTGGTGGCCCGCACGCCCCAGGTGGAGAGGTAGGAGAACTGCCACCACCACAGCGCCTCGTCGACCCGGCCGTCGCGGTAGTGCCGCAGGCCGTGGGCCAGGTCGGCGGCCACGTCGGCGAGGTCGTCGGACAGGATGCCGCGGATCAGCTCGCCGGAGGTCAGCGGGTCGACGATGTCGGCGTACTCGTCCAGGCCCTCGAGCAGGTTGGCCAGGCCGGTGCGCAGCGGGTCGATGTCCGGGTCGGGCCCGGCGTCCGGCTCGAACCGCTCGCTGGGCACCACGTCGGTGATCGCGCCCAGCCGGGCCCCGCCGAGCAGGATCTGGGAGACCGCCAGCAGCAGCACCGGGATCGCGGTGTCCGGGGACGAACCGGCGGCGACCTCGGTGAGCGCGTTCAGGTAGGTCTGCGCGTCGGTGGCCGTCTCGTCGGCCAGGTGGTGCAGCTCACGTGCCTCGTCGGCGCGCTCGTCGGTCAGGTCGATCGAGGCGCTGCCGCGGGTGCGGGCCTGCGGGATCGAGCCGGCCAGGGCCTCGTGACGGCCACGCGGCCCGGTGGGCCGGCCGAAGGCGTCCCGGCCGGTGGTGGGCCGCTGGAGCGGGTCGAACCCGTTGTTCTCGTCAGACATCGAGCAGTCTTCTCCCCTCGAAGGCCCGGCCCAGGGTGAGCTCGTCGGCGTACTCCAGGTCCCCCCCGACGGGCAGCCCGGACGCGAGCCGGGTGACCTTCAGGCCCATCGGCTTCAGCAGCCGGGCCAGATAGGTCGCGGTGGCCTCGCCCTCCAGGTTCGGATCGGTGGCGAGGATGATCTCGGTGACCTCGCCCGAGGCCAGCCGGGTGACGAGCTCCTTGACCCGCAGGTCGTCCGGGCCGACGCCCTCGATCGGGCTGATCGCCCCGCCGAGCACGTGGTAGCGGCCGCGGAACTCCCGGGTCTTCTCGATCGCGACGACGTCCTTCGACTCCTCCACGACGCACAGCACCGTGCCGTCGCGCCGGGCGTCGCTGCAGATCCGGCACAGTTCGTCGGCCGAGACGTTGCCGCAGACGACGCAGAACCGGACCTTCTCGATCACCTCGGTGAGGGCGGCGACCAGCCGGCGCACGTCGACCGGGTCGGACTGCAGGACGTGGAACGCGATCCGCTGCGCGCTCTTGGGACCGACGCCGGGGAGATGTCCCAGTTCGTCGATCAGGTCCTGCACCACGCCCTCATACACAGGTACGAGCCTACGTGCTGGGAACGACGGCGTCGCCCGGTTCAGGGCCGGTGTGCCGTGACCACCTCGTCGCCCAGGGCCGGCCAGGCCTGCCGGGACCAGTCGCCGAAGGCCAGGTCGGACAGGCAAACGCAGGCCAGGCCGGGCTCCGGGTCGACCCACAGGAACGTGCCGCCTGCGCCGAAGTGACCGAACGCACCGGCCGACACCCGGCTCCCGGCCCAGTGCCCGGGGCGGGCGAAGTTGCGCTCGAAGCCCAGCCCCCAGTCGAGCGGGTCGAAGCGGCCCAGGCCGGGCAGGATGCCGGCCCGGCCGGGGAAGTGCACGCGGACGGCCTCGTCGAGGGTCTGCCGGGCGATCAGCCGGGGCTCGAGCAGTTCGGCGGCGAACCGGGTGAGGTCGGCCGCGGTGCTGCGACCGCCGGCGGCCGGGGACCCGGGCAGCGAGGTGCTGCTCATGCCCAGCGGGGTGAGCACCGCCTCGGTGAGGTAGGTGACGAACGGGATGCCGGTGACCTGGGCGAGGTGCTCGGTGAGCACCTCGATGCCCTGGTTGGAGTAGATCCGGCGGGCACCGGGCCGGGCCACCGGGGCCGAGCCGGAGTCGAACCCGTAGCCGGCCGTGTGCGCCAGCAGGTGCTCGACCGTGGCGCCCTCGGGCCCGGCCGGGTCGGTGAGCGCGAGCGCCTCCTCCTCCAGCGCCACCAGGACGGCGTAGGTGGTGAGCAGCTTGGTCACCGAGGCGAGGGCGAACTCACGGTCCGCCTCGCCCCGGGCGGCCTCGACCCCGCCGGTGGCGGTGACCACGGCGGCGGCCGTGTTCGGTACTCCCCAGAGCTGTTCCCAGTCGTCGATGCCGGAGAGTGCGCTCACAGTTCCCGTTCCTCGATCACACGACCGCCGAGCAGCTGCTCGACGGCCTGGACGCCCACCAGCGGGGAGGCGTCGAAGTCGGCGTCGTCGGCGCTGACGATGTCGTTGGCCAGGTCGACCACGCGCCCCTTCGGCCGCCGGTCGGGCTCGGCCGCCTCCTTGGGCTGGGGGCGCCGGGACTGCGGAGTGGACCAGCCCGCGTCCGGCGGAGCCTCGTCTTCCCGCATGGGTTCGTTCAGGTCGGGCGGGATGTCGTCGTAGGGGGTGGCCTGTGGGGTGGGCATGCCCCGGTCTTCTTCCGGCCCGGTGTTGCGGCCGGACCGGTTCTCGGCCGGGGCAGCGCCCGGTGCGCGGCCGTTCTGGTTCTGCGCCCGGGCGGCCGCGGCCGCAGCCGCCGCTCGGGCCGCTGCCGCGCCCCCCGAACGAGGCTGGGCCGCCGGGGGCTTCTGCTGCGGGGTAGGCGCAGCGGCCGGGGCCGCCGGAGCGGTGGGGGCCGGCGTGGCAGCGGGGGGCGCCGGTCGCGTGGCAACCCCGACCCCGCCTGAGGACGTTTCTGAGCCGGTTCCAGCCACGGGTTGGGTGGGTTGGGCGGCTGGGTTCTGGGAAACCTCGCTCCAGGCCGAGGCCTGCGGCGCGGTCGGGTTGGAAGGACGCTCGGCCCAGCCCCCGGTGGAGGCCGCGCGGGGCTGGGGAGCCGGGTGCGAGGCCACCGGTGCGGTCGGCTGGGTGGACGCGGCCGAGGCCATCGGCGTGGCCACCGCCGGAGCTACCGAGGGGGCAGCTGCGGGGGCGGCTGAGGGACCGCCTGGCGGCGCGGGCGGCCCGGGCGGGTTGCTAGGGCGGGCGTCACCACCACCTCCCCCACGGAACTCGCTGGTGACCATGGCCTCGACCACGCACTCCAGGCCGATCACCTCGTGCACGGCCTGCCGCATGAAGTTGGCGTGCGGGCCCCGGCCGAAGGTCTGCAGCAGACCGGCCGAACTGAACCCGAGCAGGAGCCGGCGCCCGTCGTAGTCGAGCACCTGGGCGTTCGGCGAGACCAGCGCCCAGGTGCTGAGCTTGATCGAGCGCACAGCGTCGAGCACGCCCGTCCAGTTGTGCCGGACCGCTTCCAGGTCACCCCCACCGGCTTGCGCCGCGGGAGCGGACGGGGCCGGCTGAGCGGCCGGAGCGCTCTGGGGAGCCGGGGGCGCGGAGTGCGGCGCGGCGGCCGCCGGAGCGGGCGGCGGGGTGGCCTCGACCGGAGCGGGTGCCGCGGAAGGAATCAGACCGGAACCTTCGGGCCCGGGGCCCACCGACGTCTTCAAACTGCTCTCGCCGACCTGGCCGGAACCTGCCTCGGCGCCCGTGGAGGGTGCAGTGCCGGTGCCGTTCGGGCGACCGATCGCGGCTCGCACGGCAGCCAGCCCCGAAGACCTGCCCTGCGGGCTCGCCGGATCGGCGACCACCGGAGCCGGGCCGGCCGGGGCAACGGCGGGGACTGCGGGGACGGTGGCGGCCGTACCGGCGGCCGGCGCGAGGCCCGAGCTGATCCGTCGTTCGAGGCGGTCGACGCGGGCGCCCAGACCACGCTGCTCGTCGTCGGCGCCGGGCAGGAGCAACCGGGCGCAGAGCAGTTCCAGCTGCAGCCGGGGGGAGGTCGCGCCGGTCATCTCGGTGAGGGCGGCGTTGGCCACGTCGGCGGCCCGGGACAGCTCGGCCGCCCCGAACCGGGCGGCCTGGTTGCGCAGCCGTTCCAGCTGGTCGTCGGGCATGCCCCGGAAGACCGCGTGCCCGCCGTCCCGGACCGCGGCCACCACCAGCAGGTCGCGCAGCCGCTCGAGCAGGTCCTCGACGAAGCGCCGGGGGTCGTGCCCGGACTCGATCACCCGGTCGACCACCCGGAACACGGTGGCCCCGTCCCCCGCCGCGAGGGCGTCGGCCACGTCGTCGAGCAGGGTCGAGTCGGTGTAGCCGAGCAGGCCGATCGCGGTGGCGTAGGTCAGGCCCTCCTCGCCGGAGCCGCCGATCAGCTGGTCCAGCACCGACAGCGTGTCCCGCACCGAGCCGGTGCCGGCCCGCACCACCAGCGGCAGGACCCCCTTGCCGACCTGCACGTCCTCCCGCTCGCAGAGCTCGGCCAGGTACTGGGTCAGCCGCTCGGGCGGGACCAGCCGGAAGGGGTAGTGGTGGGTTCGCGAGCGGATCGTGCCGATGACCTTCTCCGGCTCGGTGGTCGCGAAGATGAACCGGATGTGCTCCGGCGGCTCCTCGACGATCTTCAGCAGGGCGTTGAAGCCCTGCGGCGAGACCATGTGCGCCTCGTCGATGATGAAGACCTTGTAGCGGTCCCGGACCGGGGCGAAGGCCGCGCGCTCGCGCAGGTCACGGGCGTCGTCGACACCACCGTGACTGGCCGCGTCGATCTCCACCACGTCGAGGCTGCCGGGACCGCCGCGGGCCAGGTCGACGCACGACGGGCAGACCCCGCAGGGGGTGGAGGTGGGGCCCTGCTCGCAGTTCAGGCAGCGGGCGAGGATGCGCGCGCTGGTGGTCTTGCCGCAACCGCGCGGGCCGGAGAACAGGTACGCGTGGTTGACCCGGTTCTTGTTCAGCGCCACCGAGAGCGGACCGGTGACCTGCTCCTGACCGATCACCTCGGCGAAGGACTCGGGCCGGTAACGGCGGTAGAGAGCAGTCGTCACGGCCGTCAGCCTAGGCCAGTCGGGCGGGCCCGTTCAGGTCCGATCCGAGGTCGGGGACAACTGCACCCGAATGCCCGTACCGGGCGGGCCGGCCAGGCAAAGAAAAGGACCCCCCGCACACCCGCCAGAGCCCGCCTACCCTTGCTGCCTTCCGGCCCTGGGGGGGTTCAGCTGGATGACGCCGCACGAGGGGTCTGCGCATCACTGTACCGAATCCGGAAGGGCCGTCCGACCACCCCCACCCGGTGAGCCCTCCGGGGGACGGCGCGAACCGCCGGGAACCCCCCACGTGCACGAGCACTCCCCGGAGGTGGCTAGACTCTCCCACGGAGGATTCGCCTAGTGGCCTATGGCGCTCGCTTGGAAAGCGGGTTGGGTTAACGCCCTCAGGGGTTCAAATCCCCTATCCTCCGCCAGCTGCGGCGGCCCGTTCTCGCTCGGACACGTGCGAGAACGGGCCGACCCGGGCAGCTCCCCCCCTTCTGAGGACGAAGCGTCGCGATCCGGTGGCCCAGAGTCAGGCAACTGGCGCCGAGGACGACTGAGACGACACAATCCCGAGGGTGATTTTCAAGGCAGTCGGCGAGGGCCGTCCGTATCCCGACCACGGGTACAGCACGTCCAAGCAGTGGTCCGACGTGCCCCCCAGCCAGGTCCGGCTGGACGACCTGGTGACCACCAAGCGCACCCTCGACCTGGACGCTCTGCTGTCCGAGGACTCCACCTTCTTCGGTGACCTGTTCGCCCATGTCGTTCAGTACCGGGGCACGCTCTACCTGGAAGATGGACTGCACCGCGCGGTCCGCGCCGCGCTGCACCAGCGGCCCGTGCTGCACGCCCGGGTGCTGGTCGTGGATGCTCAGGACGGCAAAGTGGGGGCTGCGCCCAGGAGCTGAGCCGTCCGTGCCCGAGGGGGGCGTGGCCGATGGGGTTCAGCACCGAGGTGCTCTCGCGCGAAGAACGGCGCCGGCGCACCCGCAGGCGGCAGGCACTGACGTTCACCGCCCTGTTCGTGGTGGTGCTGCTGGTCACGGTCGGGGCACTGGGGAACTGGTTGCAGTGGTGGAACATCGGGCCCTCCCAGGGGCAGCGTCCGCCCTGCCCGGCGCAGACCGTCAGCCCTCCCAACCAGGTTCCGGTGACCGTGTTCAACGCGACCGCCCGGCGCGGTCTGGCCAACGCCGTGGCCAAAGAGTTGCGGCAGCGCCGATTCCGGGTGCTGGGTATCGGTAACGACCCCACCACCGGCGTGATCGCCACCGCCGTGTCGATCCGCTACGGGGCAGGCGACGAGATCCGGGCCCACACCGTCGCCCTGCAGTTCTCCGGCGAGGTGAAGATGCTGCCGGACCCCCAGGCGCGCGAGGACCACTCGGTGGACGTGGTGATCGGCGGCCGCTACCGGCAGATGCAGACCCGGGACCGGGCCGCCGCCGCCCTCGCCCCGGTCGCGACTCCGCGCGGCTGCCGGCCCGCCGGCTCCACCTGACCCGCAAAAGAGCACGCCCTGCGGCCCGGGCCGAGCCCGGACGACGGAACGGGCAAGACTGTCGGTGGTGGTGCGTACTGTCGTCAAACGTCATCAGGTGGTGCTCAACGGCACCACCGAACGGCTCGACGAGCAGGCGGGGGGTCGCCATGTGCCTGAGGTGCCAGGGGTGGAGCGAAGAGGAGCTGCTGGCCAGGAGCCGGCGCGACATCGAGGTGCACGGGTGGGGTCTGATCCACGTCGAGGGCGGTGCCGAGGCCGGGCTCACCTACACCGTGGGGCTGACTCGGTTCCACGGTCATCCGGAGCTGGTGGTCAGTGGGCTCGAGGCCGAAGAGGCAGCCGGGCTGCTAAGTGAGCTGGCCGAGGACGTGCGGGCCGGGCTCCGGCTGGCCGACGGTGACGTGCTGGCCGAGCAGTGCTGCCCGGATCATCGGCTGCAGCTGGTCCGGGTCCACGATCCGCGGCTGCTGGCCCAGGCCCAGCAGATCTACGCCAGTTCCGCCGGGCTGGTCCCGGCCCTGCAGGTGGTCTACACCGACGACGGCGGCCACTGGCCGTGGGAACACAGCTGGGCCGACGGGCACTGGTGCCAGCCGGTGTTCGGCCGGCCACTGCGTAGCTGAGCAGCGGCCGCTGCACCGGGCGGCTCAGACCGAGGCGTGCCCGCTTCCCACGCTGCCGACACTTCCGGCCGGCCTCGCCTCGACGGCGTCCAGGTCGATCCGCAGGGGCCGGGAGGGCAGGAAGGAGGGCACGTGCCGGGCCGGGCTGGGCGCTCCCACCCCGGTCCGGATCCCGTTCGGTGAGGTCACCGCGGTCCCCGGTACCGGGATCGAGGTGGGCGGCACGGCGCTGGGCGGCACCGTCACCGTGGAGGTGGGCGCCGGGCCGGCCTTGATCACCCCGAGCCGGGCCAGCTGGTGGATCGCGACGGTGGTGGCGAAGACGCCGTGGCCGAGCATCCAGGCGATGTCGAGCGGGGTGGTGGTGCCGTTGGCCAGGGCCGCGATGTTCCACTGGGTGGCGGTCAGCCGGATCCGCTCGACCGGCAGCTGGGGCGCCCGCTGGATCGGGGCGTCCATCCGCACGCCGCGGGTCATCCGGGCCAGCACGGCCTTTCGGCGCTCCACCTCGGTGAGCACCTCGGCCACGCTGAAGGTGCGCACCGGTTCGCACCAGTGCCAGGCACCGGGGCGGAACCGGGCCACCGCGCCGGTCGCATCGGGCACCACCGCGCCCAGCGTGACCAGCGCCGCATCGGCCAGCGCGGTGCGGCGCAGCACCTCGGCGTCGAAGGCCGAGGTGGCCTCGCCGCCGAGCAACTGCGAGGCGGCCGATACGGCCGCGTCGATCCGGCCCCGGCGCAACGACGAGACCAGCCGCGCCCAGCTGCGCTCGTCGGTGTAGGTGGGCCGCAGCAGCAACGCCTCGATCCCCGGGGTCAGCACCGACTCCACGTAGCCGATCCGGCCGTTGACCAGGTAGACCGTCCCGCCCCAGCGGCCGTTCAGGTACAGCGCGCCGGTGGCCTGGTCGTCGGCCAGGTCGAAGAGCCGGTCGTAGGCGGTCTCCTCCGGCTCGGGCGGGGGCGGGACCGGTGGCTGGGTGCTCTCGCTGGAGCGGCCCCGGCCGGTCCAGCGCCCCCAGACGCTAGGAGGCATTGCCGGACTCGATCGCCGGGGGCTGGGTCGCGTGCCTGAGCAACGGCCCCAGGGCGCGCAACTGCTGCCGGGCCAGAGCGAGGTTGGTCCGCGCACGGTCGAGACTCACGACCACGAGCAGACCATCCACCCCGGCCTCGGGCAAAGGCGTGATCAGGTGGTGGCGCCGGCCGAAGGTGATGGTCACGTCCTCCAGTTCGTCCGGGTCGCCGAGGCTGGACGTCATCAGGCCGATCACCTGGACCACGTCGCTGGCCGCGGCGGAGATCGTGGCCGCGAACGCCCCCTGGTCGCTCACGTCGGCACCGCTGTCGGCGTCGTTGGCGGGCTTGCCCACGACGGTGTCCAGCACGAAGGCCGAATCCGGTTCGACCAGGCATGCGGTGACCAGCCCGTCCAGGCTCTGCAAACGGGCCAGGACGGCATGGACCGCGTCGGAGCCGCCCGAGGGGACGCCAAGGGAGGCTGGTGGTGCGTTCACCGGCATCAAACCCTGCTCAGCGGCTGCTGTGACAACCGGCAAAGCACTATCACATCGCTATCACGAGGCACAGATATCGAACTCGATTCTCTTTCGTCTTCTTCACGACTTCTTGACGATGCCCCCGCCTGAGTGCAGTATTCTGCCGCTCACGAATTGTTACAAGCGCCCCGTTACATCAGGTTCGATCCGCAGCCTGTCAAGCGCATCCGGTGAACTCGCGTGATACGCCGAAACGGGCACTCCGACCTTACCCGACACATGCTTGTGTCACCGTCGAAATGAGACTGGAGTTCTTCCCGTGGACATCGACACAGCCCTCAAAGAAGCCATGGAGATCGACGGAGCGCTGGGCGTGAGCCTGGTCGACTACGGAAGTGGAATGTCGCTCGGAAGCCTGGGCGGCGGCAAGTACCTCGACCTGGAGGTTGCCTCGGCCGGCAACACCGAGGTGGTCCGGGCCAAGATGCGCACCCTGGAGTCGCTGGGGATGCAGGAGACGATCGACGACATCCTGATCACCCTGGGCCGGCAGTACCACATCATCCGGCTGATCCGCGGGCAGGCGGCCAGCGGCCTGTTCATGTACCTGGCGCTGGACAAGACCAAGGCCAACCTGGCCCTGGCCCGTCACCACCTCAAGCGCATCGAGGGCGAGCTCGCGATTTGAGCCGCCCCCGGCCCGGTTCGCGTCGGCCGAGCACGGTCGCCGCGAGCCGGTCGCCCCACCCGTCCACCTCAACGAAAGTCGGCTGCCCGCGATGACGGTCCAGGAAGCCGAGCATCCGGCGATCGACGTTCTGCGGGTGCTCGCGATCAGCCGGAGCTCGGGTGCCCTGGAGGTGCGGGGCCTGCCCGGCGGCGCGTTCTTCCTGCACGAGGGTGAGGTGACCTACGCCGAGACCATCGGTGTGCCACCGGTTCCCGAGAACAGCGACACCGATCCCGAACTACCCTCGATGATCCGCTCGACCATCCTCGAGGCCGGCGTCGAGATGCTGACCGGGCGCCGCGCCGAGGGTGAGCGGCCCCTGTTCCGGCCGGGCCGACGGCACTGGACCGGCCTGCGCTGCCGGGTCGCGGTCGAGCACCTGCTGGCCGAGATCACCGATCTGATCGCCCATTTCCGGCGGCTCGGGATCAGCCCGGACGACGAGGTCCGGCTGTGCTGGCTGCCGCGCGGCCGGACGGTCGTGCTCGACTCCCAGGAATGGGCGTTGACCGGGCGCCTCACCAGCGCCCAGAGCCCGCGGGTGCTGGCCCGCCGTTCCGGCCTTCCGCTCACCGCAACGCTGGCCAGCATCGCCTCGATGATCTCGTCGGGAGTGGCCAAGCTGGTGCACACCGAGGCTCCGGCCGAGGCCACCAGGACGGCGGCCCCGGCGCCGACCGACATCCCGGCGGCCCCTCGGCCCCAGGCCCCGGAGACCGGCCCGCTGGACACGGCCGACCGCCCGGTGTCGGCCTCCGCGATCCTGACCGCCTCCAAGCCCATCACCACCCCTCCGGCACGGGACCGACTGCCTCGCCGGCGGCCGCGAGCGGTGGAGACGGACGAGGTCGAGGCCGAACCGCAGAAGCCGGCAGCCCCGGCCCCACCACCACCGCCGCCGATCCCCCTGCCCGAGGATCTCGACCCGAACAGCCGGGTGGCCATTGCCCTGCGGGTTCTCGAGGGCCTGAAGCGACTCTGAGGTCACGCCGGTATTGACGCCGAATTCAGCCACACCGAATTGCTGCAGTCACCGGATTCCCTCGGGTTTCCAGAACCACAGCGGATACCAGGCGTTTCTCCGGGATCAAATGTCACCGTCATTCATCGCTACGGCAATGCGGCCTTTTCTCTGCACCCGCGATGCATTTATCGGCGAACGGTCTTGACACGCTGAAGCCGAAGAGCAAAAGCGAAGGGCGCGGTACCCCTGGATCGGGGTACCGCGCCCTTCGTCGGCGGTGGCGGTGGGATTTGAACCCACGGAGGGCGTAAACCCTCACACGCTTTCGAGGCGTGCTCCTTCGGCCGCTCGGACACGCCACCGCGGAGAACCTTACCGAACCAGGGGCCGCTTCACCGAATCCACCCCGCCGTCCGGACCATCGATCGCCGAAACCGGTTGTGCCGCAACCACAAGATCAGCGACGCGCCGCGAAGAAGGAAGTGAGCAGCGCGGCCGCCTCCGCCTCCCGCACCCCGCCGACCACCTCGACCCGGTGGTTCAGCCGGGAATCGCGCACGATGTCCCGGGTCGAACCGGTGGCTCCGGCCTTGGGGTCCCAGGCGCCGAGCACCACCCGGGCCACCCGGGCCAGGACGATCGCCCCGGCACACATCGCACAGGGCTCCAGCGTGACCACCAGGGTGCTGCCGTCCAGCCGGGAACTGCCCACGGCGGCGGCGGCCCGGCGCAGGGCCACCAGCTCGGCATGCCCGGTCGGGTCCTGCCTCGCCTCCCGCTCGTTGCGACCCCGGCCCAGGACGACCCCGGACTCGTCGAGCACCACCGCCCCCACGGGCACGTCACCGGTCTCCGGGGCCAGCGCCGCCTCTTCCAGAGCCAGCCCCATCCACCGCCCCAGGGGCGGCGTCCTGCTGTCTGTATCCATGTCGTATCCCGCCACTGCACCGACACCGTCCCTGGACACCGATAGGTTGCCCGCATGCGCCTGCACGTCGTCGACCATCCTCTCGTCGCCCACAAGATGACCACTCTCCGGAACCGGGAGACCGACTCGCCGACGTTCCGGCGCCTGGCCGACGAACTGGTCACCCTCCTGGCCTACGAGGCCACCCGCGGGGTCCGGGTGGTGGAGCACGACATCTCCACCCCGGTCGCCCCGGCCAAGGGCGTCAAGCTCACCCAGCCCAAGCCCCTGGTGGTCCCGATCCTGCGGGCCGGCCTGGGCATGCTCGAGGGCATGACCCGGCTGATCCCGACCGCCGAGGTGGGCTTCCTGGGCATGATCCGCAACGAGGAGACGCTGGAGGCGAGCACCTACGCCAACCGGCTCCCGGACGACCTGACCGGGCGTCAGGTCTACGTCCTGGACCCGATGCTGGCCACCGGCGGCACGCTCGCGGTGGCGATCCGCTACCTGATGGAGCGCGGCGCGGACGACGTGACCGCGATCTGCCTCCTTGGTGCACCGGAAGGCGTCGAGCACGTCCGGAAGGCCGTCGGTGAGGACGCCCCCGTGCAGATCGTGCTGGCCGGGATGGACCCGGGCCTGAACGACCAGGGCTACATCGTCCCTGGTCTTGGGGACGCGGGCGACCGCCTGTACGGCGTAGTGTGATCCCGCACTGGCTACTATCGACCTCGACCTGAGGTTGACACCGGCGTCGTAGCCATGCGTGACAAGCTCAACACGGATAGAACATACTCGTAGCGCTACATTTGTCCTGAGTACACCACTCTGGGGAGGCCGCAGTGACGAGGACCCGACGAGCGCTCGTGGTCATCCTGGTTGTCTTCTTGATCTACGCGGTCGTCAACGACCCGCGTCAGTCCGGGAACTTCGTCGGTGACATCTGGGACTGGGTGAGAGACGCCGCTGACTCGATCGGAACGTTCTTCGACAGCGTGCTCTCCAGCTAGGGGCGGGCGCTTCCGACAACACGCCGGCTGACTCACGTCAGCCGGCGTCTTCTCGTTTGCGGGTCCGGCCGGGCTGTTGACCGGGCCAGGCTCGACCCGGTTCGGCCCGGTTCGCCGTGGACGCTCCGGAACCCGGCCTCAGCGCTTCTTCTTCTGCAGCTTCTCGCGGCGCTTCTGGGCCGTGGCGGCCACCGCGGCGGCGTCCAGTTCCTTCGCCCGCTCGGGGGTGGGCGCCGTGCCGCCGCGCTCCACCGGCAGCCACCAGCGGTCGGCATCGTCGGCCGGCTCCTGGGGGTAGCGGTCCTGCAGCTCGTGCAGCAGGGCGTCGACCCGGCGGTGCAGCTCGGCCGTGGTGGCCATCGGGTCGGCCCCGGGCTCCGGCCGGAACGCCTCGCCGGCCTTGAGCATGACCGCCTTGCCGCGGCCGAGGTCGGGCTTGCGGGCCTTGGTGTAGATCCGCTGCCCGCCCCAGATGGCCATCGGCACGATCGGCACGTCGGCCTCCGCCGCCATCCGGGCCGCGCCGCTCTTGAACTCCTTGAGGGTGTACGACCGGCTGATCGTGGCCTCGGGGAAGAGACCGACGATCTCCCCCTCCTTCAGCGCCCGCACCGCATGGCTGAGCGCGGCGGCACCGGCCGAGCGGTCGACCGGGATGTGGTGCATGCCGCGCATCAGCTGGCCGGCGACCGGCTGCTCGAAGACCGACTCCTTGCACATGAACCGCACCAGACGCTTCTGCGGCCGGGCCACCAGGCCGCAGAAGGTGAAGTCGAGGTAGCTGACGTGATTGCTCGCCAGCACCGCCCCACCCTCGGCGGGGATGTGCTCGGAGCCCTCGACGGTGAACCGGATGCCGAGGGCACGGAACACCGATCGGGCCAGGACGATGACCGGGGGATAGACCAGCTCTGCCACAGACGAACTGTAAGCGCTCCGGCCGGCTCCCCCGGCCCGGCCCTCTTCATGCCCCCACGCGAACCTCCGCGCGGCCCCTCACCACGCACGGCAACCGGGCGGCTACCTGCAGGAACGCGTTCAACAGCGGACAAGCTGGGTATCAGCAGCCACATCGCCCGGCGCGCGGTGTGGCGGCCGCCGCTGACGTCTGGTTATGCGTAGCTTTAAGCTGACACGTGCGACATGGACAGGACGATCGACCGGGCAGCGCTAATCTGTCACACGGATCATTCGGCAAATCGTGACAGAACCCCTACCATCGATCTGACATGACGTGGCAAGGTCGTAACAGAACGTGCGGATCAGCGGAGCCTGAAGCAGCGTGACGGCGCCGAGGTAACGGAGGGGTTCACCGGTGCCCTGGAGGTACGAATGGCCGTCATGACGTCGGTAGCAGTTTTTCTCGCCAACACGACGAACGATGGACCCTCGCTCAACTCCAACGGAGTGGTCGAGTGGGGCGTCAAGAACATCATCCCGCTGGTGCTGCTGGTGATCGGGATAGGCATCATCGCCTCCGCCCGAAAAGGCAGGATCAGCGACAACGCGAACACCCTGACCAACGTGATGCTCGGTATGGGAGTCATCGCCGGTGCGGCCGTGCTGTACGGCTTCGCCGGGCAGCTGACGAACCTGGTGTTCGGGGACGGCTGAGGCATGCGGGTAACCCCCGATGACGAGGTCTACCGGGTCAACACGGTGTGGCTCGGGCCGAGCGGGCTGACCTTTCCCTGGACGGCCAGGTACATCGCGTACGCCGCCTGGCTGGTGACCTTCCTGCTCATCCTGCTCGTCGAGGCGGTCACCCCGCTCTCGGTGAACATCCCACCCGTCTGGGAGATCTGCCTCGCCACGCTCGCGACCTACGGGCTGATGGGGTTCATCGACCACGAGCGCCCGGCCAAGGCGGTCTGGCAGACCTTCGTCTCGGATCTCACCGCTCCCCGGGCCGGCCGCGCCCGCAAGTACCGGTTGCAGCCGAAGGTCCGGGTCCGCGACAAACGCACCCCCGCCCGGGCACGCAGGGCCAGCAGCTAGGGAGAGACGCGGCCACCTCATGGGGATCTTCAGCAGCGGCCAGTCCCGGGCCGCCAACATGGCACTGGCGTTGCGGACGATCGAGGGCAACCTGGCGTTCACCGACCAGGCGGCGTGGGCCTGGTTCGCGCTGCCCACGCAGCGCTGGGCGTTCCGGGCCGACGGCGACCGGCTCAACCTGATCATCGACACGGCGACCCGGATGGCGGCGCTGTCCGGCCGCCGCCTGCACGTGCGGGTGACGTCGCGGCCCTACCCGGCGGCGTCGTGGGCCCGCGGCCTGGACGCGCGCACCCCCGACCCGCTGCCCGGCGTCGAGGGCAACACCTGGGCCGACCACCTGGTCCGGGCCCAGCAGCACGTGCGCGCCTCGACCATGGCCGAGAAGGAGGTCTACCTCGGCGTCCAGGTCAGCGAGCGGTCCCAGGTGGCCAACTTCACCCAGCGCATGCTGCGCCGGCCCACCATGGGCGAGCTGCAGAAGGTGGACAAGGACGCGGCGCTGGTGGCCGAGGCGATCGCCGGGCCGGGCCTGGACGGCCGCCCGGTCACGCCGCGCGAGCTGGAGTGGCTGATGCGCCGCTCGCTCGGGCTCGGCCTGCCCGCCCCCGGCGCGCTCTCCCCGGTGCAGGACGGCCGGTGGGAGACGGAAGACCTGTACGAGCTCACCGAGGGCGTGGTGCACGAGGCCGAGCCGTTCGCGCCCACGGTCAAGATCACCCGCCGGGACCCCGGCGGAGCCGGTTCGGAACGGTACGTCAGCGTCCTGACCGTCGGCCGGGTGGACGAGATCGAGATCCCCGACCCGGCCCACGAGCCCTGGCTGGTGCACGCCGACCGGCTGCCGTTCGCGGTCGAGTGGTCGATCCGGCTCGACGTGCTCGACGGCGACCAGGCCCTCGACGCGGTGCAGCGCAAGCTGCTGGTGGTGCGCGACATGCAGCGCCACTACCGCGACCACGACCTGGACGAGCCGCTGGCCCTGGAGCGCCAGGCCCGGCAGGCCCGGGCGATCGAGGACGAGATGAGCACCGGCGGCGACACCACCGCCTCCCGGGTGCACGGCTGGTTCCGGATCGCGGTCTCCGGGGCCACGCAGGAGGAGGCCCTGGAGCGGGCCCGCCAGGTGGTCGACACCTACCGCAAGCGCCAGGTCACGATCGCCCACCCGAAGGGTCAGCACGGTCTGCTGCGGGAGTTCATCCCGGGCGAGCCGCTGTCGTCCACGGCCTACCGGCGCCGGCTGCCCACGCTCTACTTCGCCGCCGGGGTGCCCGCCGCCTCGTCGTCGCTCGGAGACCGCCGGGGCCCGTACATCGGGCACACCGCGGCCTCGAGCCGGCGTGCGGTCATGTTCGACACCCACTTCGCCACCGAGGTCCGCGAGACCTCGGGCCTGGTCCCGATCGTCGGTGCGCTGGGCTCGGGCAAGTCCGTCCTGGCCGGGCTGATCACCTACGAGGCGGTGCGGCGGGGCATCACCTCGGTGATGCTCGACCCCTCCGGCCCGCTGGCCCGGCTCACCGACCTGCCGGAACTGCGCGGCCGGGCCCGGCACATCGACCTCACGTCGGCGCCCTCGGGCACGCTGAACCCCTACGCGGTGGTGGTCCAGCCCCGGCCGGAGGACTACCCGACGCTGGACGCCCTGGAAGAGGCCCGGACACTGGCCGCCCAGGACCGCAAGCTGCTCGCCCTGGACGTGGCCACCATGCTGCTGCCGGCCGGCCTGGCCTCGGCCCCGCGCACCCGGCTGCTGCTGACCGAGGCGATCCGGGCCACCAAGGGGGCCCCGCAGACCAGCCTCTGGACGGTGGTCGAGCACCTGGAGTCGCGGCACGACGACCACGCCGCGGACATCGCCGCCTACCTGCGCGACATGGCCGAGATGCCGCTGGCCCGGCTGTTCTTCCCGATCGGGCCGAGCACCGAGCCGATCCACGACGACGCCCTGCTGACCGTGCTGACCATGCCCGGCCTGGTGCTGCCGCCCGGTTCGGTGCCGCGCGAGCACTGGTCCACCAGCGAGCAGATGGCGGTGCCGCTGCTGCACCTGGCCTCCTGGTACGCGACCCGCACGATCTACGGCCGGCCCCGCAACGAGCGCAAGCTGGTGGCCCTGGACGAGACCCACTTCCTGGGTGAGTGGGGCGCCGGCCGGGCGCTGTTCACCCGCCTCGGCCGAGACAGCCGGAAGTGGAACACCTGTGTCCTGGCCGCCTCCCAGAACCCGGCCGACGTGCTGGGCATGGAGGTCTCGAACTTCATCTCGGCCGCGTTCGTCGGCCGGATCGAGGACGACCAGGTGGCCGCGGACGCGCTGCGGATGCTGCGGGTGCCGCCGGGCGTGGGCTACGAGGGCGTGCTGGCCCGGCTCTCCCCCCGGTCGGTCACCGGAACCCGTTCCGGTCTGCGGGAGTTCGTGATGCGGGACGTGGACGGCAACGTCGACCGGATGCGGGTGGACCTGGACCACCTGCCGCACGTGCTGGCCGCGCTGGACACCACCGCGGCCCCGCTCGCGCCGCCCCGGCCGCCGGAGTCCCGGCCGATCCGCGAGCCGCGCACCGACCAGCTCGACCTGACCTCGGTCGAACTCGACCCCTCCGGTGCGCCGGTGGGTTCGGGGCGGCCGATCGCCAGTGGCGTCGGGGGTTCCTGGACGTCGCGGCGGGCCACCGGTACCGGTTCCGATCCACAGACTCCACCAGGAGGGTCACGACATGCGCTGCCAGTCGGTGCGGGCCGCCCGCGGCACGGTATGCGGGCCCGCGGTGGCCCTTCCACCGGCGAGCACGCCGCCCTGGGCACCGGGTCGCACCGCGTGATCGGCACCCCGCCGAACACCAACGGCAACGGCTGGCCGACGGGCCCGGGCGAGAGCTCTGCCGAGCGCACCCGCTCCACCGACGAGACCGGCGGGCAGCCGTGAGGCCGCGCCGGCGCGCCACGGTGACCGCGCTGGCCGCTCTCGCCCTCACGGTGCTGGGCACGTTCGCGGCCCCCGCCGCCCTGGCCTCGAGCGCTCCCAAGGCCGTACCCCTGGCCGACTGCGCCGACGCCCCGGTGCCGGAGGTACCGGGACGCGGGGTGGTGGGCTTCTTCGAGTCGCCCCCGAAGGTCCTGCCGCCGGACGCCGACCCGTTCGCGGAGAACGCCGACGTCTCGATCTACGAGGTCTACGGCTACGCGGGCGTCCGCTGGAACACCTACGACCTGGGCTGCGGCTCGGACATCGTGCGCAACCCGGACGCCTCGATCGGCACCGCGATCGGCAACTGGATGCTCGAGGTGCCGACCACGATGATCGCCGCCACCGGCGCGGTGCTGGACGCGGCCTTCACCCCGGACTTCCTCGGGGTCTTCGACCCGCTGATCACCAACGTGGTCGACACCCTGCAGCGCACCGTGTTCGAGCGCTGGGCGTTCGTGGTCGTGGCGGCCGTCGGCCTGCTGCTGATCTGGCGTTCCCGGCACGCGGCGCTGGCCTCCTCGGCCGGCGCCATCGGCTGGGCACTGCTGGTCATGGTGCTGGTGACGATGGTGCTGCGCTGGCCCCTGGTCGCCGGGCACGCCGCCGACCAGACCGTCGCGACCACGTTGTCGGCCGTCTCCAGCGGGCTCAACGGCCGCTCGGAGGACGGCAGCGCCGACGCCGGCACGGCGGCCACCTCGGGCATGCACCAGGCCCTGCTGTACGAGTCGTGGCTGGGCGGCACGTTCGGCAGCACCGACTCGGACGTGGCCAAGAAGTACGGCCCGGTGGTCTTCGACGCCACCGCGCTGACCTGGCGCGAGGCCGCGATCATGCAGTCCGACCCGGCCCAGGGCCGGAAGATCATCGAGGCCAAGCAGGACAAGTTCGAGGCCGCGGCGGGCGAGATCAAGGCCGCCGACCCGGACGCCTACGAGTACCTCACCGGCAAGCGCTCCGACAGCCGCGTGGGCTACGCCATGCTCGCCCTGCTGGCCACCCTGTGCACCGTGCCCTTCCTGTTCGTCGCCGGCCTGCTGGTGCTGGGCGCCCTGATCATCGTGCGCTTCGGCGTGATGCTCTTCCCCGCCTTCGCCACCCTCGGCCTGTTCCCCACCATGCGCACCCTGGTCACCGGCATCGGCAGCACCATGGCCGCGGCCCTGATCAACGCCATGGTGTTCGGTATCGGGGCGTCGGTGACCGTGCTCGGCATGGGGGTCCTGCTGTCCCCGACCAGCGGTACCCCGGGCTGGCTGAGCGTCATCCTGATGCTGTTGCTGACCATCGTCATGTGGGTCGCCCTGCGCCCGTTCCGGCGGCTCACCCAGATGGTCTCGAACCGGGACAACCACTTCTCCACCGCCGCCGACGGGGTCTCCACCAGTGCCAAGGGCGCGGCCCGCACCAGCGGCCGCATCCTGACCGGCGCCCTGAGCACCTTCCTGGGCGTCTCCACGGCCCAGCGGGCCAACCCGGCCGCGGCCATCGCCGAGGCGCAGGCCGCCGAGGGCCGGGCCCCGCAGCGGGTGGAGGGCATCGGCTACTACCCCACCCCGGTCACGGCCGAGGGTGCGGCAGAACCGGCCGCGCTCTCCAACACCGTCACGGTCAACGCCGGCCAGGTCACCGTGGTCCGCGGGCAGCAGCCGGCCGAGGCCGCAGCACCGGCCGAGGGCGAGATCTACGCCCCGGTGGCCGGCAACAGCCGGGTAGAGGCGGCCACCGTCAGCGGCAGCGGGGCGGGGGCCGGGCGGGCGAGCGGCCGGGCCGCGGCCCGCGACGCCCTGTCCGGCTTCGGCGGCGGAGCCGGCGAGCGGGAGAACACCAGCCGCGACGAACTGGCCGGCCGGGTCGAGAACACCCGCCCGGACACGCTCAACCGCGAGTTCACCACCGACCCGCCGGTGCCGGTGGGCAGCGAGGGGTGGCGCCCGCAGGACGACGGGGCGCCGGTGATCCGCCCGGGCGACAAGGGTTTCCAGCGTTCCGAGAGCGTGCCGCCGGACACCCTCGAGAGCGAGCTGGACGAGGTGTTCCGGCCGCACCGCTCGGCCGCGGACGCCGACGACCACGCCCGGCAGAGGTAGGAAAAGCACCGCAGATGAAGCACACGATCCGGCTGGCGTCCCGTGTCGGCTGACTTGCGCACCTGGCTGTTCGCCAGCCCGCGGCGTCTCGTGGTGGTCGCGCTGACCGTGATCATCCTGGTCTTCGTGGGCGGCAGCGCCCTGTTCGGCAACGACCGGCCGACCGGGGGCGGGGCCGATCCCGGCTCGGTCACGGTGGGCTCGACCAACGCGGCCGTGCCCGACGCCGGTGAGTACGTGGCCGCGGCCGTCGAGTTCGTGCGGCTCTGGGCCCAGCCCGAGGCGGGCGAGAGCCAGGAGCAGTGGCTGGCCCGGCTCACCCCGCTGGCCACCCAGGACTACGCCCGGGCCCTGACCACCACCGACACGTCCACCCTGCCGGGAGTGCAGCCGGACGGCGATCCGGTGGTCCGGTTCCTGGCCCAGGAGTCGGCGATGATCGCCGTACCGCTCGCCGGAGGTACCTCGGTGCTGGTCACGGTGGTGAACGGCGAAGGGACGGTCGAGCCGAAGGTGTCCGACGTACAGCCCAACACCGGGGACTGAAGCCATGGAACGACGCATTCCGCTGCGCCTGGTCATCGTCCTGATGGTCGTCCTGAGCCTGTTCGGGGCCGGCCTGGTGCTGGTCCCGGCGATGATGATGATGGGCATCGCCGGGGTCTCGGAAGAGACCACCGACGGCACCTCGAGCGTCAGCTGCGCCCGGATCGCCCAGACCGGCAACACCGACGTGGTGCTGGACGACGCCCAGCTGGCCAACGCGCAGACGGTGATCGAGACCGGGGTCGAGCTGGACATTCCCAGCCGCGGTCTGGTGGTGGCGGTGGCCACCGCCATGCAGGAGTCGACGCTGCGCAACCTGGAGTACGGCGACCGGGACAGCCTCGGCCTGTTCCAGCAGCGCGCCGCCTGGGGCTCGGCGTCGGAGCGGACCGATCCCGAGACCGCCTCCCGGATGTTCTACGCCGGTGGCCAGGCCGGCCAGCCCGGCCTGACGGACATCAGCGACTGGCAGTCGATGGCCATCACCGACGCGGCCCAGGCGGTGCAGCGTTCCGCCTTCCCCTACGCCTACGCCCGCTGGGAGTCGATGGCCGCCTCGCTGGTCGAGTCGGTGGTCGGGGACGACGCCCTGGGCTGCGACCGGAACATCGTCGGGGCCAGCCTGCCCGACGGCACCATCGGCGACTTCCTCCAGGTGGCCCTGGAGCAGCAGGGCGACCCGTACGTCTGGGGTGCGGTCGGCCCGGACGCCTTCGACTGCTCCGGCCTGATCGTGTACTCGTACCAGAAGGTCGGGCACCCGCTGAAGATCCGTACCGCGGCGCAGATGATGGACAACTCCACGATGATCGAACCCGGTCAGGAGAAGCCCGGCGACCTGCTGTTCGGCGCCCTCGGCCAGCGCGGCTCGGCCGGGCACGTGATGATCGTGGTGGAACCGGGCCTGGCCGTGCAGGCGCCCGAGACCGGGCGCAACGTCCAGCTCTCCGAGTACACCGCCGACAATGTGCGCTGGAAGCTCGGGCGGCTGAACGACTCGGCCTTCGCCGACTCCGCCGACCCCGCCGCCTGATTCAGTCCGGCGGGCTCAGCGGCCGCAGCCGCTGGTCGGCGATCCGCATCAGTTCCACCGTGATCACCGTGTCGTCCATGATCGCCACCGCGCCGCCCATCGCCGCGTCGTTGCCCTCACCCCGGGCGGCCTGGGCCGACGCCTGGCTCAGCGAACGCTCCACGGCGGGCCAGTCCACCGCGGCCCACTGCGCCCACGAGTCGGGCTCTCCCGGCAGCCGCACCGTCAGGCGCCCTCGGAAGGTGCGCCCGTTGGCCACCTCCATGGTCACGAACCAGACGTCGATCCGCTCCATCGCCTCGCCGTAGGAGTGCCCCTCGGGCCCGTACACCTCCAGCGCCCGGGCCAGGTTCTTCAGCGTCTCCCGCAGCACCCCCGGCCGGTCCGGGGTCCGCAGGAAGACCTGCAGCAGCAGCCGTTCCCGCAGGGCTGCGGAGCCGTCCAGGGTGCGGGCGCTGAGCCGCCGGTCCACCGCCACGATCAGCCGGTCGGAAGGCCGCATCCAGCGCTGCAGTCCCTCGCGCAGCGAGGGGTCACTGGTCGAGCGGTCCCGCCCGACCAGGAAGAGCACCGTCTGGCCATAGACACCCTCGACCGTGAGCCCGGCCAGCTCGAAGTTCGGCGCCTGAGCGCTCAGCCCGTGGAGCACATCCCGCAGCAGCCCGACCCGGGAGTGCGCGGTCAGCACCAGGGTGCGCCAGTTGCGTTCCGGGTCACTGGCCGCCTCGTCGTCCGGCACGACGTCGAAGTCTTTGTCGCTCAACGGCTTCGACGCCGACAGCGCGGGCAGGGGACGACTGTCGGCGTTGATCTGCACGAGGATCGACAGCCGGCCCGCGCCGAAGGCCATCCCGTCCATGCGGTGCACCCGGTGCAGGAACGACCCCAGCCCACGCAGCGAGTCACCGCGCCGGTAGGTCACTCCCACGCTCAGCTGCATCCAGCGCAGCGCCTCGCCGGAGCGCCCGGGGGGCGGCGCCGTCGGTAGCTGAACGCTGCTGACCTGGAAGTTGTAGCGGGCGGCGGCGGAGACCACGGCCATCACCGGATGCCGGCCCAGGGTGACCGCGACCGGGGTCACCGGCACACCGATCAGGATCTGCAGCTGCCACTCCGGCGGTTCCTGCGGCGCCACCCGGTCCGGGTCGAGCGGCACCGGGGCCACCACGTCGTCCTTGTCCTCCTCGGCCGAACGCCAGTCCTCCACCGGCTGGTCGCGGAACACCAGGTACGTCATCGCCCGCCCGGCCGTGGCCGACTGCACCGCGCCGAGCAGATTCACCCGCTCCGAAGAGACGACCTGTTCGATCCCACGGGGGTTGAGGAGCCGCGCCACCGACCGCCGGGCCGTCCGGGTCAGCCCGGTGACCGGGCTGCCACCGGCCTGCGAGCGCTCCAGCAGGCTCAGCAGCTGCCCCTCACCGGCCGGGCGGGTCACCACGTAGGCGAAGGCGTCCCGGCCGAGCAGCAGGGCCTCGGTGATCAGCGCCCGGCTGCGCCGCCCGCGCAGCATGTCCACCCGGGCGTAGTCCGGCTGGTAGGCGCTCATCACCCGCATCCGGGCCGAGCGCGAGCGCCGCCCCGGCCGGGACCGGCGCAGCTCGGTGGGGCGGAATCGGAGCATCAGCAGGGCCTGTACGGTGAACGCGGTCAGCGCGGCCTCGAAGGCGTAACCGACCGGCATCAGCGCCAGCGCCATGGCCAGCAGCACGGTGGGCAGCACGGAGCCGAACATCAGCCAGTAGGTGGCCCGGGTGAGCAGACCGCGCAGGGTGAAGGCCTGCCCCAGCTCGACCCGGCCGGCCAGCACCGCCGCGAACAGGGTGAGGATGGTGGCCAGCACCTGGATCGCGTCGCCGGCGCCGCTCTGGTGCGGAGGCCACTTCAGCAGCATCAGGCAGAGCACGCCCAGCACCGCGAGGTTCAGCCCACCGGTGTACCGGGCCACGTCGGAGACCTCGGACAGGGCCAGGTCGGCCTCGATCCGGGCGCGGATCGGCCGGGCCCGGATCGCGATGTCGTCGACCGCGGAGGCGCGCAGCATCACCAGGTTCACGCTGGCCGTGTTCACGTCCACCCGGCGGCGCATCCAGCGCGGAAACCACGAGCCGGAGTCCCAGGCCCGCCAGACCGCGGCCATCCCGTCGCCCAGGACGCCGGCGGCCCGGACCCGGTCCAGGTGCACCCGCAGCTCCCGCAGCTTCTCGTCCAGCTGCCGGGTGAGGTGTTCACGCGAGGGCCGGCGCGGCGTGCGGGTCAGCAGCTGCCGTAGGCCCCGGGGCTCACCGTCGTCGGCCAGTTCGTCGTGGGTCGCCTCGACCAGGTAGTAGCGCAGGCTGTCGAGGGCGGAATCCAGCTTGTGCAGCGCCATCTCGGCGATCTGCACGTCCACCCAGGAGGCCGGCCGGTCGGGCGGCAGGTGACGGGGGAAGAGCCTGCGCATCAGCGCCTCGAGCCGCTCGAACGGCCCGGGCAGCTCGACGTCGATCCGCCCCTGCACCCGGTCGCCGCGGCAGACCACGCCCTCGGGCAGCACCAGCCGGATCTGCCGGTCGGCGTGCGCGGTCGGGGCCAGCAGGTCGATGCTCAGCAGGGCGCGCGGCTGGAACCAGGCCCGCCCGCGCCGCACCAGCCGGCGCGAGGGCACGTGCACCGTGTAGGACATCGGCCGGCCCTGGTCGCGCACGGCGATCACCACCAGGGTGGTGCCGATCAGCGCGTCCAGGATCTCCCCGACGTGCGAACCGAGTACCGGGCGCAACCGGCCGCCGTCCTCCAGCCAGGAGTCGATCGTGATCGGCCCGGTGATCGGCCCGGTCCCCGGCGCGTCAGTCGCGCCCGGCCCGGTGAGGACCTTCATCACCTCGGTGTCGAGGCCCGGTTTCGGTCGCACCCGCATCGGCACGGTCGCCTCGGCATCGACCGTCCCGGTGGCAGCCGTCCCCGACTGATCAGGAATTGAGGACGCTTCACGCGCCTGAGTGCCGGCGGTCTCGTCGGCAGCCGTCCCCGGCTGCTCTCGGCCGAAAGGGGTTGCCCCGGGCGCCAGAAAACCGCCGTCGGAGGAGAACGGAACCGAAACCGGCTGCCGGACCGGCTCGTCAGCACCCGAAAGAGCGAGTTCGACGTCGGCGGCGAGGATTTCGTCGAGCAGAGTGCGGGCGTCGCGGATCCCGTCCGGCACGGTACCGCCGGCCGGCAGCTGCCCGGCCTCGGTCATCGGCGAGGCGCCCGGCAGCATCCGGCGAATCGCCGCTGACAGCAACAGCTTCTGCGCCCGCTGCACGGCCGCGCCGGGCTCCGGGCCGACCTGCTGCGGCCGCCGGGTCATCACGTTCAGGATCATCTCGGCGAGCGCCGCGGCCAGCCGCTGCCGCACCTCGGCCTGGGTCAGCCGGTGGATCCGGGTGCCGTCACCGTCGCTGACCTCCAGGCTGGCGATCGGATCGGCCTCGTCGTCGGCCCAGCGGTCGATCGGCACCTGGTTGCGGGCCGCGAACTCCTTGAACAGCCCGGCCTCCCGGGTCCGGGAGGTGTCGCGGGCCTTCATCGGCGGCAGGGCCAGCAGCGGCAGCCAGGTCAGCCCGGCGTCCAGTTCGAAGGCCTCGTGGTCGGCGTAGGACAGGTCCACGTCGACCACCACGTCGGTGTCCACCGCCTCGGCCAGGTGCAGCCGCAGCACCTCGGTGGTCCGGCGGCACCAGGAGTTGTTGGCCACCAGGTACAGCAGTTCCCGGCCGAGCCGGGAGTCCCGCTCGAACCGGGCGTCCTCGCTGCGGTACTCCTCGAGCGTCACCTGGCCCAGGGCGGCCCGCAGGCGCTCGGTGCGCCCGACGACCGCCCGCTGCTGCTCCTCGGTGCTGGTGGCGATGGTGGTGTCCGGCATTCAGCAGCTCATCCCCCGGCTAAGCCGATCTGCACCTGATGCAGCACGGGCGGCTCGGGCCAGCCCTGTTCCCGCAGCACCGCCACCGCCGCGGCCACGTCCGGGGCCAGGTCCAGGTCGGCCCCGGCCACCCGGCCCACCCCGGCCGGCATCGACGCCGACCAGGTGCCGTCGGTCTCCTCCACCGTGACCACGTCGCGCAGCGGCAGCGACAGCCCGTGCCCGCTGGCCTTGACCGAGGACTCCTTGCGGGCCCAGGTGAACAGCCGCCGGTGCTCACGGTCGGTGCGCCGCTCGGTGGCGGCCCACTCCTGGTCGGCGAAGATCGAGCTGCGCATGGCCTCCCAGTCCACGGTGCGGCCCTGCTCCACGTCCACGCCGACCTGCACCCCGGGGGCGGCCAGCGCCACGATCACGATCTCGCCGGAGTGCGAGAGGTTGATCTCGACCGGTTGGCTCGTCCCACCGGTGCGCAGGTACGGCTTGCCGTGGCCCTGCTCGTCGCAGGAGATGCAGAACGAGCCCAGCTCCACGGCCGGCGGCGGGGTGCCGGTGACGGCCGAGAGCACCCGGCGCAGCAGCGAGTGCGCGGCCAGCCCACGGTCGCGGTCCTCCGGGCGGCGGTAGCGCCCGATCTTGGCCACCCGGTCGGGGTCCAGGTGGGACGTCAGCTCGGACCGGAGCGAACCGCTCAGGTTCCCGACGTCCACCCGGGACCACCAGATCTCCACCTCCGCCCCCACGGGCGCGGGGTGACTCCCCGGCGACGGGATCGCGGTCAGGGCCGACTCCGGTGACGTACGGGCTTCAGACACCCGCACAGGATGCCCTGATCGCGTCCGCAAAGCCACGGAAGGCCGCAATCCGCACGCCAACTGCGGACGCCCGCCCGATCGTCCATCGTTCCCGACAGGCCGGGCCGGACGGCTCAGAGCCGGGGGAAGTACCGCGAAGTGTGCTCACCGTCCTCGAACACGTCGGACGCCGAGCCGACGATCAGCGGGTCGGGGTTGCCCACAACCTCTTTGTCCTTGCCCTCGTAGGGAAAACGGTGCAGCACGTGGCGCATCGCGTTGAGCCGGGCCCGCTTCTTGTCGTTGCTCTTGACCACCGTCCAGGGCGCGTCGGCGGTGTCGGTGTAGAAGAACATCGCCTCCTTCGCCTCGGTGTAGTCCTGCCACTTGTCCAGCGAGGCCAGGTCCATCGGCGAGAGCTTCCACTGCCGCACCGGGTCGACCTGACGGATCAGGAACCGGGTGCGCTGCTCCAGCTGCGAGACCGAGAACCAGAACTTCACCAGCCGGATCCCCGAGCGCACCAGCATCCGCTCGAGCTCCGGGGCCTGCCGCATGAACTCCAGGTACTCCGGGGCGCTGCAGAAGCCCATCACCCGCTCGACCCCGGCGCGGTTGTACCAGGACCGGTCGTACAGCACGATCTCGCCGGCGGTGGGCAGGGTCTGGATGTAGCGCTGGAAGTACCACTCGCCCTGTTCGCGCTCGCTGGGCTTCTCCAGCGCCACCACCCGGGCGCCGCGCGGGTTCAGGTGCTCCATGAACCGCTTGATCGTGCCGCCCTTGCCGGCCGCGTCGCGCCCCTCGAACAGGATCACGACCTTCTCGCCGGAGCTCTTCACCCAGTTCTGCAGCTTCAGCAGCTCGATCTGGAGCAGGCGCTTCTCGGCCTCGTAGATGTCCCGGCGCAGGCGCTCCTCGTAGGGGTAGCCCTCCCGCCAGGTGTCCACCGGGGAGCCCTCCGCGGTGATCAGGACCGGGTCGTCGTCGTCCGAGTCGTCGACGTGCAGGCCCTCCAGCGGCAGACCCTCCAGCGGGGTGCCGCCGCCGGGCACGTGGATCCGCTCCCGGATCTGGGCCATCCGCTCGCTGTCCAGCCCGGCCATCACCTCGGCCACGTCCTGCGACGGGGCCCCGACCTCGGACGGTCCGCTCTCCGGCTGCTCGGTCGCAGGCGCGTTCTCCATCTGTTCCTTCTCCGTTCCTGCTGGCCACGAGGGCCGCGATGCCAGCCTGGCGAGGTTCGCACCGTCCGCTGCGCGGCGAACAGGTCACCGAGGCGAGGTTCACTGCGCAACGGCCAGGTGTTCACCGGTTGTTGGCGACGACTGCTCCGGTCCCAAACTCACCCGGAGTGCCGCGGACGGCAAGAGCAGAATTGAGGACGATGGTGAGCCCCCGGGGCGCATCGGTCACCTCGCGGACACGCAGGGGAGCGGATCGGTCACGAGTTCACGTCAGGATCTGCGAAGAGCCCCGGGAAGCGACATGATCAGCGTGCCGGACGACGAATTCTCACGCTGATCGCATCAGCCCGAAGGAGCCGAGCTCACCATGTGGGTCCAGATCGCGCTGGTCGCGGTGCTGATTCTGATCAATGCCCTGCTCTCGGGCTCGGAGATGGCGCTCGTCTCGCTGCGCGAGAGCCAGGTCAACCGGATGGCCGCGGAGGGCGAGAAGGGCAAGCGCCTGGCCAAGCTCACCGCCGACCCGGACCGTTTCCTGTCGACCATCCAGATCGGCATCACCCTGGCCGGCGCCCTGGCCTCGGCGACCGCCGCGGTCACCCTGGCCCAGCCGCTGATCGAGCCGCTCGGCTTCCTCGGCGGGGCCGCCGACGCGGTGGCCGTCTTCGTGGTCACGGTGATCCTGACCTACCTCACCCTGGTCCTCGGTGAGCTCGCCCCCAAGCGGATCGCCATGCAGACCGCGCCGGGCTGGGCGCTGCGGGCCACCGGCCCGATCAACCTGATCGCCACCCTGGCCCGTCCGCTGGTCTGGATCCTGGTGCGCTCCACCGAACTGGTCGTGCGACTGTTCGGCCTGGACCCGAAGGCGGCCCGCGACGAGGTCTCCGAGGAGGAGATCAAGGACATGATCGCCGCCCAGGAGTCGATCCCCGAGCAGCAGCGCTCGATCATCGAGGGCGCCCTGGAGCTCGACGAGCGCAAGCTCTACCAGGTGCTCGTGCCCCGCACCGACGTGGTCTTCGTGTCCGCCACGCAGGACGCGACCGGGGCCCGGGACCTGCTGATCGAGGCCGGCCGCTCGCGCGCCCCGGTGATCGGTGAGACCGAGGACGACGTCATCGGTTTCGTGCACCTGCGGCAGCTGGTGGCCGGGGTCGGCACGGTCGCCGACTATGTGCGCCCGGCCCTGGTCCTGCCCGACTCGGCCGGGGTGCTGCAGGCCCTGGGCCGGATGCAGCAGCAGCGGGGGCAGCTGGCCCTGGTGATGGACGAGTTCGGCGCGGTGGCCGGGATCGTCACCCTGGAGGACCTGCTCGAGGAGATCGTCGGCGAGATCTACGACGAGTTCGACCTGGACACCGCCCAGGTGGTGCACCGCCCCGACGGCGACGTCGAGCTGAACGGCTCCTTCCCCGCCCACGACCTGCCCGACCTGGGCATCGACCTGGACGCCGGGCGCAGCGCCACGATCGCCGGGATCATGCTGGAGGCGCTCGGCGAGTTCCCGCCCGCGGGCACCGAGACCGTCGTGGGCCAGTGGCGCCTGACCGCCCTGGAGGTCACGCCCCGGGCGATCCTGCGGGTCCAGGTGCATCCGCTCGACGAGGCCGAGCTCAACCAGATCGAGGAGGCCAAGGAGGCCGCCCGCCAGGCCCGCGAGAACCGCGACCTGCCCCCGGCCACCGAGATCGCGGCCCTGCCGGAGGACGCCGAGCCCCCGGCCCGGCCGATCTCCGGCTCCACCGAGGAGGCCCGCCCGGCCGACCTCGACCTCACCCCGACCGATCCCCCGGCCCGCACCGACCGCTCCTGAGCCCGGCGGCGGCCGGCCTGATGCAGAATCCGTGCCGGGCCGGGGCCGCGAGGCGGATTGATATGCATCCGCCGGGTCCGGGATAATTCCAGACGGCCCAGAACCCCCGTTTTGCGGCCGGCTGGACCCGGGTACTGCGGCCGAAAGGGTTGTTGCGCTGATGGCAGGTGAACGGACCGGTCCGAGCACTCCGACGATCGTGTTGATCGCGGTGCTCGCGACACCTGTCGTGCTCATCCTGATCTTCTGGCTGATCGGCAGCGGCGGGGGCGACACCGCCGCCGCCAAGGCCGAGCTGCCGAACCTGGTCGGCAAGGGCCTGGAGTGGGCGAAGGACAAGGCCGACGCCTCCGGCTTCGACGACGTGGAGACGCACGACGCGCTCGGCCGCGACCGGCGCTGGAGCGACGACAAGGACTGGGTGGTCTGCTTCCAGACCCCGGGCGCCGGCTCGCAGGACCCGGAGAAGCCGGTCGAGCTCGGGGCCGTCCAGATCGACGAGAAGTGCCCCTCCAGCGACCAGGCCCTGTACAAGAAGGCCACCACCGAGATGCCCGACCTGAAGAACCGCACGGCCTACATGGCCAGTGAGATCCTCGGCGACAACGCCAGCGTGCGTTTCATCGACCGGGAGGACGGCGACGAGGTCGACGGCAACCTGGGCGACTACCGGGTCTGCTCGCAGGAGCCGAAGGCCGGCGAGACGTTCGACGGGGTCCCGGTCAGCATGCTGGTCGTGGAGTACGAGGAGCGCTGCTGAAATTCCCGTTCTGCCTGGCCCTTTCCGGGCCACCCTCAGGCCTGCCGGGTTCCTTGACCGGTAAGTAGCCTGTCGGGACTGGTTGTCTCGACACCTGAGGAGAACGGTGAGTACGAGCCCGGACACCGATGTCACCAGCAAGACCGGATCCGCCGAGATCGGGGTGACCGGCCTGGCCGTGATGGGCCGCAACCTGGCCCGGAACCTGGCCCGGCACGGTCACCGGGTGGCGGTGCACAACCGCACCCACGCCCGCACCGAGAGTCTGGTCGCCGACCACGGCGACGAGGGCACCTTCGTGCCCAGCGAGTCGCTCGAGGACTTCGTCGACTCGCTGAGCAAGCCCCGCGTCGTCATCGTCATGGTCAAGGCCGGCCCCGGCACCGACGCGGTGATCGACGAACTGGTGCCGCTGCTGGAGGAGGGCGACATCGTCGTCGACACCGGCAACGCGCACTTCGCCGACACCCGGCGTCGCGAGGAGGCCCTGAAACAGCACGGCCTGCACTTCGTCGGCTGCGGGGTCAGCGGTGGCGAGGAGGGCGCGCTGCTCGGGCCGAGCATCATGCCGGGCGGCTCGAAGTGGGCCTACGACCGGCTGGGCCCGATCTTCGAGTCGATCGCCGCCCAGGTCGAGGGCACGCCGTGCTGCACGCACATCGGCCCCGACGGCGCCGGGCACTTCGTCAAGATGGTGCACAACGGCATCGAGTACGCCGACATGCAGCTCATCGCCGAGGCCTACGACCTGCTGCGCCAGGGCCTGGGCGCCACCCCGGCCGAGATCGCGGAGATCTTCCGGGGCTGGAACGAGGGCGACCTGGAGTCGTTCCTGATCGAGATCACCGCCGACGTGCTCAGCCACACCGACGCCCGCACCGGCCAGGCCTTCGTCGACGTGGTGCAGGACCAGGCCGAGCAGAAGGGCACCGGGCGCTGGACGGTGCAGAACGCGCTCGAACTGGGCGTGCCGATCACCGGGATCGCCGAGGCCACCTTCGCCCGCTCGCTGTCCGGGCACGCCGCCCAGCGGGCCGCCGCCCAGCAGGCGTTCGGCTCGGGCGTGAGCGACGGCTGGGTCGCCGAGGAAGACCGGGACGCGTTCGTCGAAGACGTGCGGGCCGCGCTCTACGCCTCCAAAGTGGTCGCCTACGCCCAGGGTTTCGACCACATCCAGGCCGGTAGCGACGAGTTCGGCTGGGACATCGACCGGGGTAGGACGGCCACCATCTGGCGCGGCGGCTGCATCATCCGCGCGCGTTTCCTGGATCGCATCCGCGAGGCCTACGACGACGACCCCCAGCTGCAGAGCCTGCTGGTGGCGCCCTACTTCGCCGACGCGGTGAGCAAGGGCGCCGACTCCTGGCGCCGGGTGGTGGTGGCCGCGGCCACGAACGGCATTGCCACCCCGGCGTTCTCGTCCTCGCTGGCCTACTACGACGGGCTGCGCCGCGACCGGCTGCCCGCAGCCCTGATCCAGGGCCTGCGAGACCTGTTCGGCGCCCACACCTATCGCCGGGTCGACGCCGAAGGGTCGTTCCACACGCTGTGGGCGGGCGACCGCTCTGAGATCGAGTCCTGAGACCTGAAGACGTTTGTGGGCACCCAGGTGCCCACAAACGTCTTCAGTTCAGAGCAAGTAACGGAAAAGTGGGCTGTTCGCCGGGATCTTCTCGATGTTCGGCGGGGACGCCTCCATCCGGGCGAGCAGGGCGGGCAGGTCGGCCGGGCTGCCCAGCTCGACCCCGACCAGCGCCGGCCCGGTCTCCCGGTTGTTCCGCTTCACGTACTCGAACAGCGTGATGTCGTCGTCGGGGCCCAGCACGTCGTCGAGGAATCGGCGCAGAGCGCCGGGTTCCTGCGGGAAGTCGACCAGGAAGTAGTGCTTGCGGCCCTCGTGGATCAGCGCCCGCTCGACCACCTCGGCGTAGCGGCTGACGTCGTTGTTGCCCCCGCTCAGCAGCACCAGCACGCTCGCCTCCGGGTGCGGCCGGACCACCTCGCCCAGAGCGGCGGCGGCCAGCGCCCCGGCCGGCTCGGCGATGATGCCGTCGGCCTGGTACAGCTCGAGCATCTCGCTGCAGACCCGGCCCTCGGCGACGCTCACCACCTCGACCTTGGTGTCGCGGATGATCGGATAGGTGACCGCCCCGGCCCGGCGCACGGCGGCGCCGTCGACGAAACCGTCGATCTCGGGCAGCGTCACCGGCTCCCCGGCCTGCAGCGCGGCCGCCATGCAGGCCGCCCCGGCGGGCTCGACCCCCACCAGCCGTACCTCCGGGTGCCGTTCGGTGAGCCAGGTGGCGGCCCCGGCCAGCAGCCCTCCCCCGCCCACCGGGATGACCACGATGTCGGGCAGCGCCCGGCCGAGCTCCTCGAGCTGCGAGAACGCCTCGGCGACGGCCGTGCCCTGCCCGGCCACGGTCAGCGGATGGTCGAAGGCCGGCACCAGCGTGGCCCCGGTACGCGCGGCATCGGCCACGGCCTCGGCCGCCGCGTCGTCGTAGGTGTCGCCGAGCACCCGGATCTCCACCAGGTCGCCGCCGAGCACGGCGATCCGGTCCCGCTTCTGCCGCGGCGTGGTGCGCGGCAGGTAGACCCGGCCGGACACACCGAGCCGGGCGCAGGCGTAGGCCAGGCCCTGGGCGTGGTTGCCGGCGCTGGCGCAGACCACCCCGGCCGCGCGCGCATCCGGGCCGAGCTGCGAGATCAGGTTGTAGGCGCCGCGCACCTTGTACGAGCGGACCGGCTGCAGGTCTTCCCGCTTCAGCCAGACCTCGCCCCCCGTGCGGGCACCGAGCCGGTCGGACCGCTGCAGGGGGGTGGGGGCCAGAACCTGGGAGAGCCGGTGCCGGGCATCCTCGACGTCGTGCGCCGTAACCGCTGCGGGCTGGGTACCAGTCGCCATGAGGCGCAAGGTTAGGGCCACCTTGCCTGGCCGTGCCGGACCGTCTCAGCGTGTGGCCCTCAGGGTCGTGCACCCGGCGGAAACCCGTCCGCAGAACGGCCCGGTCGGGTGACCCTGGGGTTCAGGTTCCGGCCGGTGCGGTCGAGGGTCTGGGGTCAGGCCACCGGAGGAGACATCGCCATGATTCGCCGCGTCCTCGTCACCGGAACCATCACGCTCACCACCGTGCTGATCACCACCGCCGGGTCGGCCCTCGCCGCGCCCGCGCCGCTTCGGGCGGCCGATACCGCCGCCGCCCCGGAGCTGAGTGTGCAGACGGTGCGGCCCGGTACGTCGTTCACCCTGAGCCCACCGACGGGCTGCCCCAGCAGCTCCGGTGAGCAGGTGGTCTACATCAGCTACACCGACAGCGAGGACACCACCCACCAGCTCGCCTCGATGACCACCGACGAGCTGGGCAACTGGAGCACGGCGAGGCTGCGGCTGCCGGTGGCCGGGCTGGACGACGCCGGCGCCTGGGACGAGCCGGAGGTCGCGACGGGCCCGGGCACGGTCGACGTGACCTGCCTGAACTCGGACTTCGTGGCCGCGGTGAAGTCGCGCGGGGGCTCGTCGGTGATGCCCGGCCAGGTGCGCAGGGCCGTGATCGATCCGCCCCTGCGGGGCCTGGAGGACGATCCCGAGGACCCGGACCCGGGTGAGGACGACGAGAACGTCACCCTCTCCTACGAGACGGTCCCGCTGACCGCGGTCGGCAACCCGGCCCGGATCAAGGTCACCAACGTGGTGGCCAAGCCGGGCGACACGATCTCGGTGGCGCCGGTGGACGTGTGCGCCGCCTCGGCGGACCCGGCCGCCTCCGCCCGGGTCGAGGTGAGCCCGGCGATGTCGGTCCCTGACGACGAGGGTGGCGACGACGGGGAGGGCGGCGACGACGGGGAGGGCGACGAGGAGGAGGACGTCAGCGGTCTCGGCGCGGAGGCGGACCCGGACGCGATCGTCAGCCTGCCTCTCGAGCTCACCGGGGGCACCTGGCCGGCCACCCAGCTGAAGATCCCGGCCGATGCCGAGCTGGGTGACTACGCGGTGACCGTCGACTGCCTGGACTCGGCCCAGGAGGTCAGCAGCCGGTACGAGGCCGTCCCCCTGGCCCTCGGCACGATCAACGCCGCGGCTGCGGTGTGCTCGGCCAAGGGCGCCACGGTGCGGCTGAGCGGCAGCTACCCCAGCGCACTGACGTCGGGTGACGACGAACTGGAACTTCCGGCCACCGTGCGCTTCAAGGGTTCCGGCCCGTGGACGCTGCGGGTCGACTCGGCCCTCACCGGGGCCGCGCTGCTGAAGCAGAAGGTGGCCTGCCCGGAACCGGACTACGAGCTCACCGTGTCCAAGACCGGCCTGTCGGCCTCGGGCGCGGTCCGGGCCCGGGTCTGCAACACCGGTGACGCCTCGGCCCGCGCGTTGCTCCAGGTGGCCGCGAAGGGCAAGAAGTTCGCCACCGTCGACCGGGAGCTGCTCGGTGTCGACGACTGCAGCTGGCTCACCGGCAGCAAGGTGAAGAAGGGCAGCTCGGTCCGCGCTCGGGTGCTGATCGACCCGGAGGGCAAGGGCAGCACCGACCAGGACGTGGAGCACACCTTCAACGTCCGCAGGCCGGAGTGAGGTAAGGCCAGGGCTACCGACGGGGGACGTCGGGCGGCGGCGCCTGGTGCCGGCTCCCATCCCCGGCGTCCGGCGCGGCGGGCCGTCGGCGTCCCCCGCTCGGCTTCTTCCTGGTCCGGACAACTCACCGCACCGTCGCCCAGTGATCGCAGTAGCGTGCGGGCATGAGCGACTCAACGGGTTCCCAGCTCCCCGTCGTGCCCTACGGCGCGTGGCCCTCCCCGATCAGTGCGGCCGATCTGGTCTCGGGCGTCGTGCGCCCGGTCGAGGCCTGGCCCGGCGAGACCGGCACCTGGTGGACCCAGGCCCGGCCGGATCAGGGCGGCCGGGAGCAACTGGTGTTCCGGGCGGCCGACGGCACGATCACCGACGTGCTGGGGCCGGAGTGGAACGTAAGGACGAGGGTGCACGAGTACGGCGGTGCCGCCTGGTGGGTCTCGGGCGACGTGGTGTTCGCCGTGAAGTGGGACGACCAGCGGCTCTACCGGGTCGAGCCGGGCAAGCGGCCGGTGCCGATCACCCCGGTCCCGCCGGCCGAGGCGGCCTGGCGCTACGCCGACGGCCGGGTCACCCCCGACGGCAAGACCGTTGTCTGCGTGCGTGAGTCGCACGAGGCGGGCGAGGTGCGCAACGAGATCGTCGCCTTCCCGGCGGCCCCCGCAGACACCGTCGACCCCACGCCAACGGTGCTGGTCAGCGGGACCGACTTCGTTGCGGCCCCGCGGATCAGCCCGGACAGCCGACGACTGGCCTGGATCGAGTGGCAGCACCCGAACATGCCGTGGGACAGCACTTCTCTGTGGATGGCCGAGCTGGTCGAGGGTGATGTCCTGCAGACCGCCGACGCCCGTCTGCTCACCGGGGCATCCCGGGTCGGCCGCGGCCGGGCCGCCAGTCGCGACGGACAGTCCCTGATGCAACCCAGTTTCGGGCCGGACGGACGGCTGTATGTCATCTCCGACGTGTCCGAGTGGTGGAACGTCTACCGCGTCGAGGAGGAAAGTGGGCAACTGACCCAGATTTTCCCGCTGCACCACGAGGTCGGCCGTCCTGCCTGGGTGTTCGGCGACAGCGACTACGTGGTCGACCGGGATCGCCTGGTCTGGATGACCTACACCGACGACAAGGGCGCCAATCTGGTTCGGGTCAGCGAAGACTCGACGGAGTCCGACGCACTGCCCTTCGTCTCCCTCGCGCAGCTCCGCCTGGCCCCGGACGGATCGCGACTGACCGCCCTGGCGGCCCAGGCCACTGCCGAACTGGCCGTGGTCGAGTTCCGGGTAGGCGCAGACAAGCGTCTGAGCTGGAGCATCCTGAACGAGGTCCCCGACCATCGCCTCGACGCAGCCGGCATCTCCGTGCCCCGGCACGTGACGTTCCCCAGCGTGGGCGGGCGCGATGCCCATGCGCTGTTCTACCCGCCGGCCTCGGCCTCGGTACGCGCCCCTGAGGGAGAGCGCCCGCCGTTGATCGTGACCGTGCACGGTGGACCCACCAGCGCGGCCAGCTCCGCGTTCCGGCTCCAGACCCAGTACTGGACGAGCCGTGGTTTCGCGGTCATCGACGTGAACTACGGCGGCAGTACGGGTTACGGCCGGCTCTACCGCAAGCTGCTCGACGGATCGTGGGGCATCGTGGACGTCGAGGACGCCTGCGCAGCCGCTCTCTGGGTGGCCGCCCAGGGCCTGGCCGACGCCTCGCGTCTGGCGATCCGGGGCGGGAGTGCCGGTGGTTACACAGTTCTGGCCGCCCTGGCCACGCGGGACGTGTTCACCGCCGGAGCCAGTCTGTACGGGGTGGCCGACCTCGGAGCCCTGGCCGAGGACACGCACAAGTTCGAGTCCCGTTACCTCGACGGCCTGGTCGGCCCCTGGCCGCAGGCCAAGAAGGTCTACACCGAGCGTTCGCCGCTGTCACATATCGACGGCTTCGACCGCCCGCTGATCGTCCTGCAGGGCGAGGAGGACGCCGTCGTCCCCCCGGCACAGGCCGAGATGATCGTGGCCGCGCTGGCGGGGAAGCAGGTGCCCCACAGCTACCTGCTCTTCCCGGGGGAGCAGCACGGTTTCCGTAGGGCCGAGAACATCATTCGGGCGTTCGAGTCGGAGCTCTCGTTCTACGGCCAGGTCTTCGGGTTCGAACCGGCCGGCCTGAGTGAACCGGTGCGGATCCGGCATGCCGAGAACCTTCCTCAGCGCTCGGCGCGTTGAGGTCACGGTTGCGGCGGTAGAGCGCCTTCTACCGCCGCAACCTTCACGGCGTCTTGGTCAGTGGCAAACGCAGTGATGGCGGCCCGCGCCGTCTCCAAGCTTTTGCTTGAA
>NZ_JAJSOH010000048.1 GCF_021277265.1 Kineosporia rhizophila | reverse complement strand
AACCGTGGTGCCCAACGCTGACCTGGCCTGCCGATGGTGCCGAACTGACGTACTCGGTCGAAGGAGAGGTGCGGGCGAGGACGCCGGCCGCCCCGGCGTCCTCAGTCGTGCTCCGTCCCGCTCAGGTCCCGGGACGGAGGTGGTGCCGTACCGGCCGTCAGGCCGGTCAGTCCTCCTGGGCCACCGCGCGACGGGCGTCCGCGTTCAGGACCCCCCACGTGATGAGCTGCTCGGCCAGCACGGCCGGCGGCACGTCGTAGATCACCGCGAGCGTGCGCAGGTCGTCGGTCCGGATGGAGAGGACCTTGCCGTTGTAGTCACCGCGCTGACCCTGGATCGTGGCCGCGTAGCGAGCCAGCGGACCGGCCTTCTCGGCCGGGACGGACTGCAGCCGCTCCAGGTCGAGGACGAGCTTCGGCGGGGGCTCGCTGCTCCCCGTCGGAGCCGCGTCCGGCAGGAGTGCCTGGACCGGCACACCGTAGAAGTCGGCCAGCTCCGCGAGCCGCTGAACGGTGACCGCACGGTCGCCCCGCTCGTACGAGCCGACCACCACCGCCTTCCAGCGGCCTTCGGACTTTTCTTCCACCCCATGGAGGGAAAGCCCCTGCTGGGTGCGGATCCCACGCAGGCGGGCGCCCAGCGCCCTGGCGTAATCAGATGCCATGCCGATGATAGTCACGGAGAGTCACTGACTCCGTCAAGTCACATCGGCAAACTTCTCCAAGGAATTCGCCACTCGGCGTAGGCGAAGCGCCCCCTGGCTACACGCGCCGTCACCGGCTGGTAGCCTCCGGGAGCCGAAAGACGCTCGAAAACGTCATCGACGACCAGTCCTTTAACGATCCGTCCCGTGAGGCGGAGAAGGAGGTCGACTCAATGTCGCCCGCACGCCCTGCTACGAACTCACCCAGCGCACCGGACGATCCGCCCGGCAGCAGCACGGGCACCAGCACCGGTCCCGGCGGTCCCGAGGCCGTGAGAGCAGTCCTGGAGCCCGCCGAGATCGGCCGCGCGCTCAGCCGCATCGCCCACGAGGTGCTGGAGCGGAACAAGGGCGCGGAGAACCTCGTCCTGCTCGGCATCCCCACCCGGGGCGTCACCCTGGCCCACCGCCTGGCCGCCCGGCTGGCCGCGATCGAGGGCACCGAGGTGCCGGTCGGCACCCTCGACGTCACGATGCACCGCGACGACCTGCGCCGCCAGGCGTTCCGGTCGATCGCCGCCACCGAGCTGCCGCCCGGCGGGGTCGACGAGAAGGTCGTCGTGCTGGTCGACGACGTGCTCTACTCCGGCCGCACGATCCGCGCCGCGCTCGACGCGCTCTCGGAGTTCGGCCGCCCCCGCGCGGTCCGGCTGGCCGTCCTGGTCGACCGCGGCCACCGCGAGCTGCCGATCCGCGCCGACCACGTGGGCAAGAACCTGCCCACCTCCGCGCTCGAGCGGGTGCGGGTCCGGCTCAGCGAGATCGACGGCGGCGACGACGTGGTCAGCATCGTGGGCGGGGTGGCCAAGTGAGGCACCTGCTCTCCGCCGCCGACCTGACCCGCGACCAGGCGGTCTCGATCCTCGACGTGGCCGGCCAGATGGCGGCCACCCAGCGCCGCGAGATCAAGAAGCTGCCGACTCTGCGCGGGCGCACCGTGGTGAACCTGTTCTACGAGGACTCCACCCGGACCCGGATCTCGTTCGAGGCGGCGGCCAAGCGGCTGTCCGCCGACGTGATCAACTTCTCGGCCAAGGGCTCGAGCGTGTCCAAGGGCGAGAGCCTGAAGGACACCGCGCTCACCCTGAAGGCGATGGGGGCCGACGCGGTCGTCGTCCGGCACCCGGTCTCCGGGGCCCCGCACCGGCTGGCCAACGCCGGCTGGATCGACGGCATCGTGGTCAACGCCGGCGACGGCACCCACGAGCACCCCACGCAGGCCCTGCTCGACGCCTACACGCTGCGCTCGCGGCTGAACGCGGACGCCCCCGGCTCGGACCTGAAGGGCCGCCGGGTGGCGATCGTGGGTGACGTTCTGCACAGCCGGGTGGCGCGTTCCAACGTCCGCCTGCTCACCACCCTGGGGGCCGAGGTGGTGCTGGTCGCGCCACCGACGTTGCTACCGGTGGGGATCGGCAACTGGCCGTGCTCGACCTCGTACGATCTGGACGACGTGGTCGGTGGCGGTCACGGCGACCTGGACGCGGTGATGATGCTGCGGGTCCAGCGCGAGCGGATGAACGCGGCGTTCTTCCCCAGCGCCCGGGAGTACTCCCGCCGCTACGGGCTGGACGCCCGCCGGATGGACCGGCTGCCGGACCACGCGCTGGTGATGCACCCGGGCCCGATGAACCGCGGCCTGGAGATCACCGCGGAGGCGGCCGACTCGCCGCGCTCCACGATCGTCGAGCAGGTGGCCAACGGGGTCGCCGTCCGGATGGCCGTGCTGTACCTGCTCCTTGCTGGGCAGGCCGATGGGAAGGACGCCTGATGAGCGCGAAGTACCTGGTCAAGGGCGCCCGCCCGCTCGGCGGCGAGGCCACTGACATCCTGATTGAGGACGGCCGGATCGCCTCCCTGGGCAGCGGCACCTCGGGCGATGCGCAGGTGATCGACGCGGACGGGCTGATCGCCCTTCCGGGTCTCGTCGACCTGCACACCCATCTGCGTGAACCCGGCCGGGAAGACGCCGAGACGGTGGAGACCGGCACCCGGGCCGCCGCGCTCGGCGGCTGGACGGCCGTGCACGCGATGGCCAACACCGACCCGGTGGCCGACACCGCCGGCGTCGTGGAGCAGGTCTGGCGGCTGGGCCGTCAGTACGGCTGGGTCGACGTGCGTCCGGTCGGTGCGGTCACCGTGGGTCTGGCCGGCGAGCGGCTGGCCGAGCTCGGCGCGATGGCCGACTCCGCGGCCGGCGTGCGGGTGTTCTCCGACGACGGCCACTGCGTCTGGGACCCGGTGCTGATGCGCCGCGCCCTGGAGTACGTGAAGGCGTTCGACGGGGTGGTGGCCCAGCACGCCCAGGAGCCCCGGCTGACCGAGGGCGCGCAGATGCACGAGGGCGAGGTCTCGGCCGAACTGGGTCTGGCCGGCTGGCCGGCGGTCGCCGAGGAGGCGATCATCGCCCGCGACGTGCTGCTGGCCGGGCACGTCGGTTCCCGCCTGCACGTCTGCCACGTCTCCACGGCCGGCTCGGTGGAGATCCTGCGCTGGGCCAAGACCCGCGGCATCGACGTCACCGCCGAGGTCACCCCGCACCACCTGCTGCTGACCGACGAGCTGGTGCGCAGCTACGACCCGGTGTTCAAGGTCAACCCGCCGCTGCGCACGGCCGCCGACGTGCAGGCGGTGCGCGAGGCCCTGGCCGACGGGACGATCGACATCGTGGCCACCGACCACGCGCCGCACCCGGTCGAGGCCAAGGACTGCGAGTGGGGCGTCGCCTCGATGGGGATGACCGGCCTGGAGACCGCGCTGTCGGTGGTCCAGGAGGCGATGGTCGACACCGGCCTGCTCACCTGGGAACAGGTGGCGACGCGGATGTCGCACGCCCCCGCCCGGATCGGCCGGGTGTCCTCCCAGGGCCGCCCGATCGCGGTCGGGGAGCCCGCCCACCTGACCCTGGTCGACCCGGCCGCCCGGTGGGAGTGCGATCCTGCAGTTCAGGCCACGATGGGCCGTAACTCTCCGGTGCGGGGCCGGACGATGCACGGCAGCGTGGTCGCGACGATCTACGCCGGTCGTGCCACTGTGCTCGACGGCAAGCTGAACGAGGCTCTTCTGGAGGTGCCCCTGTGACCCACAGCCCCGCGGTGCTCGTCCTGGAGGACGGCAGCACCTGGCGCGGTCGTGCCTACGGTGCGGTCGGCGCGACGGTCGGCGAGGCGGTGTTCTCCACCGGGATGACCGGCTACCAGGAGACGCTGACCGACCCGTCGTACCACCGGCAGGTCGTGGTGATGACCGCCCCGCACGTCGGCAACACCGGCGTCAACGACGAGGACCTGGAGTCCGCGAGGATCTGGGTGGCCGGCTACGTGGTGCGCGACCCCGCGCGCCGCGCCTCCAACTGGCGCTCGAAGCGCGAACTGCCCGCCGAGCTGGCCGGGCAGGGGGTCGTGGGCATCTCGCACGTCGACACCCGCGCCATCACCCGCCACCTGCGTGAGCGCGGGGCGATGCGGGTGGGCATCTTCTCCGGTGACGCCCTGGCGCCCGAGAGCGAGCTGCTGGAGCAGGTCCGCAACGCGCCCCCGATGAGCGGCGCCGCGCTGGCCGACGAGGTCAGCACCGACCGGGCCTACGTCGTGCCCGCCCTCGGCGAGAAGCGTTTCACGGTGGCCTCGATCGACCTGGGCATCAAGGCGATGACGCCGCAGCGGATGGCCCAGCGCGGGATCGAGTCGCACGTGCTCCCGGCCCGGGCGAGCATCGAGGACGTGCTGGCGACGAACCCCGACGGGGTGTTCTTCTCCAACGGCCCGGGCGACCCGGCCACCGCCGAGCCGCAGATCGCGCTGCTGCAGCAGGTGCTCGAGCGGCGGATCCCGTTCTTCGGCATCTGCTTCGGCAACCAGCTCTTCGGCCGCGCCCTCGACCTGGGCACCTACAAGCTGGGCTACGGCCACCGCGGGATCAACCAGCCGGTGATGGACCGCACCACCGGCAAGGTCGAGGTCACCGCGCACAACCACGGCTTCGCCGTCGACGCGCCCCTGGAGGGCACCTTCGCGACGCCGTTCGGGCAGGCTCAGGTGAGCCATGTCAACCTCAACGACGACGTCGTCGAGGGTCTCAATCTTGTTGACGGGCCTGCATTCTCGGTGCAGTACCACCCCGAGGCGGCAGCCGGTCCGCACGACGCCGGCTACCTGTTCGACCGCTTCGCCGATCTGATGGGGGAGCACAGCGCCGATGCCCAGAAGAACTGACCTCTCCAGCATCCTGGTGATCGGGTCCGGCCCGATCGTGATCGGCCAGGCCTGCGAGTTCGACTACTCCGGCACCCAGGCCTGCCGGGTGCTGCGCGAGGAGGGCCTGCGGGTCGTCCTGGTCAACTCCAACCCGGCCACGATCATGACCGACCCGGAGTTCGCCGACGCCACCTACGTCGAGCCGATCACCCCCGAGGTGGTCGAGGCGATCATCGCCAAGGAGCGCCCGGACGCGCTCCTGGCCACCCTGGGCGGCCAGACCGCGCTCAACACCGCGATGGCCCTGCACGCGGCCGGCGTGCTGGAGAAGTACAACGTCGAGCTGATCGGCGCCAACGTGGCGGCGATCGAGGCCGGCGAGGACCGCCAGCTGTTCAAGGGCGTGGTCGACCGGGTCCGGGAGAACTACGGCCTGGACGCCTCGGTCGCCCGCAGCTTCATCTGCCACTCGATGGACGACTGCGTCGCGGCCACCGCGGAACTCGGCTACCCGGTCGTGGTCCGGCCCAGCTTCACCATGGGCGGCCTCGGCTCGGGCATCGCCTACGACCGCGACGACCTGGAGCGGATCGCCGGCGCCGGCCTGCACTACTCGCCGACCACCGAGGTGCTCCTCGAGGAGTCGATCATCGGGTGGAAGGAGTACGAGCTCGAGCTGATGCGCGACCACAACGACAACGTCGTGGTGGTCTGCTCGATCGAGAACCTCGACCCGATGGGCGTGCACACCGGTGACTCGATCACCGTGGCCCCCGCCCTCACCCTGACCGACCGGGAGTACCAGCGCCTGCGCGACGTCGGCATCGCGGTCATCCGCGAGGTCGGGGTGGACACCGGCGGCTGCAACATCCAGTTCGCGGTCAACCCGGTGGACGGCCGGGTGGTCGTCATCGAGATGAACCCGCGGGTCTCCCGCTCCTCGGCGTTGGCCTCCAAGGCGACCGGCTTCCCGATCGCCAAGATCGCCGCCCGCCTGGCGGTCGGCTACTCGCTCGACGAGATCCCGAACGACATCACCGAGAAGACCCCGGCCAGCTTCGAGCCCACGCTCGACTACGTCGTGGTCAAGGTCCCGCGGTTCGCGTTCGAGAAGTTCCCGGCCGCCGACCCCACGCTGACCACCACGATGAAGTCGGTCGGCGAGGCGATGGCGATCGGCCGGAACTTCACCGAGGCCCTGCAGAAGGCGCTGCGCTCGCTGGAGAAGAAGGGCGCGGCGTTCCACTGGGACGGTCCCGTGCCCGAGCTCGCGCCGCTGCTCGAGGCCGCGAAGGTGCCCACCGAGAACCGGCTGCTGCAGGTGCAGCAGGCGGTCCGGGCCGGGGCCACGATCGAGCAGCTGCACGAGGCGACGAGGATCGACCCGTGGTTCCTGGACCAGCTCATGCTGATCGAGGAGCTGGCCCAGGAGATCAGCGGCGCCGACGCGCTGACGCCGGACCTGCTGCGCGAGGCCAAGCGGCACGGGTTCTCCGACGTCCAGCTGGCCGCCCTGTCGGGGCTGTCGGAGGACGTGGTGCGCGGGGTGCGGCACGCGCTGGGGGTGCGCCCGGTGTACAAGACGGTCGACACCTGCGCCGCCGAGTTCGCCGCCAGCACGCCGTACTACTACTCCAGCTACGACGAGGAGGACGAGGTCACCCCGTCCTCCCGGCGCAAGGTGATCATCCTCGGCTCCGGGCCGAACCGGATCGGCCAGGGCGTGGAGTTCGACTACTCCTGCGTGCACGCCTCGTTCGCGCTGCGCGACGCCGGCTACGAGACCGTGATGGTCAACTGCAACCCGGAGACGGTCTCCACCGACTACGACACCAGCGACCGGCTCTACTTCGAGCCGCTCACCCTCGAGGACGTCCTCGAGATCGTCCACGCCGAGAGGCGTTCCGGTGAGCTGGTCGGCGTGATCGTCCAGCTCGGCGGGCAGACCCCGCTGGGCCTGGCGGCCGCGCTGAAGGCCAACGGGGTGCCGATCGTGGGCACCAGCCCGGAGGCCATCGACCTGGCCGAGGACCGGGGCGAGTTCGGGCAGGTCCTGGCCGACGCCGGGCTCCTGGCCCCCAAGCACGGCACCGCGATCAGCTTCCCGCGGGCCCGGCAGATCGCCGCCGAGATCGGTTACCCGGTCCTGGTGCGCCCCTCCTACGTGCTCGGCGGGCGCGGCATGGAGATCGTCTACGACGAGAACCAGCTGGCCGACTACCTGGAGCGCGCCACCGAGGTCGGCCCCGGCCGTCCGGTGCTGGTCGACCGCTTCCTCGACGACGCGATCGAGATCGACGTGGACGCGCTGTTCGACGGCGAGGAGATGTACCTCGGCGGCGTGATGGAGCACATCGAGGAGGCCGGGATCCACTCCGGCGACTCGGCCTGCGTGCTGCCGCCGGTCACCCTGGGCCAGCGCGACATCGAGCGGGTCCGCGTCTCGACCGAGGCCATCGCCCGCGGGGTCGGGGTCCGGGGCCTGCTGAACGTCCAGTTCGCCCTGGCCGCCGGCGTCCTCTACGTGCTCGAGGCCAACCCCCGGGCCAGCCGGACCGCGCCGTTCGTGTCCAAGGCCACGGCGGTGCCGCTGGCCAAGGCCGCGGCCCGGATCATGCTCGGTGCCTCGATCGCCGACCTGCGGGCCGAGGGCATGCTGCCGGCCCAGGGTGACGGCGGCACCATGCCCGCCGAGTCGCCGGTGTCGGTGAAGGAGGCGGTGCTGCCGTTCAAGCGCTTCCGCACCGCCAAGGGCGAGTTCGTCGACACCCTGCTCTCCCCGGAGATGCGCTCCACCGGCGAGGTCATGGGGATCGACACCGACTTCCCGCACGCCTTCGCCAAGTCCCAGTCGGCGGCGTTCGGCGGGCTGCCGGACTCCGGCACGGTGTTCGTCTCGGTCGCCGACACCGACAAGCGGGCGATGATCTTCCCGGTCAAGCGGCTGGTCGACCTCGGCTTCACCGTGCTGGCCACCGACGGGACCGCAGATGTGCTGCGCCGTAACGGAATCGCCTCCACCCGCGTCCGCAAATTGGGGCTCGGACGGGGAGCGGCGGGGGAGCCGACGATCGTGGACATGATCGCCGCGGGCGAGGTGGACATGGTGGTCAACACCCCGTCCGGCCCCGCCGCGCGGATGGACGGCTACGAGATCCGGGCCACCACCACGGCCGTGGACAAGCCGATCATCACCACGATCCAGCAGTTCTCGGCCGCCGTGCAGGCGATCGAGGCGGCCCGGAACGAGCCGATCCGGGTGGCCTCGCTGCAGGAGCACGCGGTGCGGCTGGGCGAGCTGCGCGCGGAGCAGCAGCTGTGACCTCGCTGATCCCGTTCGGCGAACGTCTGAGCGCGGCCGTGCGCGAGCGCGGCCCGCTCTGCGTCGGCATCGACCCGCACCCGGCCCTGCTGGCGCGCTGGGGTCTGGACGACGACGTGGCCGGTCTGGAGCGTTTCACCCTGACCACGGTGGAGGCCCTGGCCGGCCAGGTCGCGGTGATCAAGCCGCAGGCGGCGTTCTTCGAGCGGTTCGGTTCCCGGGGGGTGGCCGTGCTGGAACAGGCCCTGGCCGGTGTCCGGGAGGCGGGCGGGCTGAGCATCGTCGACGCCAAGCGTGGAGACATCGGCTCGACCATGGCGGCCTATGCCGACGCCTACGCCGGACCGGCCTCCCCACTGGCCGGCGACGCGGTGACGGTCTCACCGTTCCTCGGATTCGGTTCTCTGCGGCCGCTTCTCGACGTGGCCAGGGCGAACGGCCGCGGTGTCTTCGTGCTCGCTCTCACCTCGAACCCGGAGGGCGGCCAGGTCCAGCACGCCCGGGGCGCCGAGGGCCGCACCGTGGCCCAGACGATGATCGACGCCGCGGCGGCCGAGAACACGGGCGCCCAGCCGCTCGGTTCCGTGGGCGTGGTGGTCGGGGCGACCGTCACCGGAGTCGGGCGCGAGCACGACCTCTCGGCCCTGAACGGGCCGATCCTGGCGCCCGGGATCGGTGCGCAGGGGGCCACCGCGGCCGATCTGAAGGCAGTTTTCGGTGCTGCGGTCGGGCACGTGCTGCCGAATTCCTCGCGGGAGGTGCTGGGGGCCGGTCCCTCGGTGGCGCAGTTGCGTGAGGCCGCCGCCCGGACCGTCGAATCAGTACGCGAGGTTCTCGGAGCGTAATTGCCAAAGGACGCCCGGCAACCGGATTCTTCCGGCGGCCGGGTTTTCTTTTGTCCAGTTTGATAACGGAACACCGACGAATGTCCCCGACCATCCGTGAATAGCCGGTGGCTTTCCGTCACGAACAACGAATGTCGGATATGACTTCGTCAAGGGAGTGTTCACGGCTGTACACAGAGCTATCTGCACTTGACTCCCATAAGCGAACAGTGCTTATGTTGCACCCCTCAGGGCCATATCCGTACCAAATCGGATGGGGCGCAACGGGTGTGCGGGAGTCGCCAGCGGGATCCCGTGCAAGTCACAAAGCCGGAAACGTCACAAGCGGACCCGGACTCCAGGAGATCGTCACTGCCTGACGGAATGCGAGCAAGGGTGCACGCTGGGTAATTCGTTGATCGGCATGCACCTGTTGCCGGACTCCGGGCCCAGCCCCTGTTCGTGGCCGTGATCCGCCCGCCCGGTCCCACCGGCGCGACGGGAGTGGCCCCTACCCCAGAGTCCCCGGGGTTCGGGAAGGAATGCCGTCTCGATGGCTCCGAAGGCCAGCGGTGCCCGAAAGCGACTGGGCGGCCGGTCGATCCGCACCCGCATCCTGATGATCGGCTGGTTCCCCAGCCTCTCGCTCGTCCTGGTCGGCCTCACGGTGGCGTCCTACTTCGCCTACAACGCCTGGGACCTGCGCGGCGCGAACAGTGTGGTGAAGGACAGCCTCGGCTCCTCCCAGTCGTTCATCCCCGAGGCCCGGCGCGAGCTCCTGCTCAGCGCGGCCTACCTGGCCGACCCCTCACCGGAGAACAAGAGCCGGCTGGACGCCCAGCGCGCCAGCACCGACCAGGCCCTGGTGACGATCGGCGAGGACGCGGGTTCGCTGGCCGAGAGCGCGCCGCCGGAGCTCGACCCGGTGTTCGCCGCGTTCGCCGGGCGGATGGCCGAGATGCCGAAGATCCGCGGGCGGATCGACACCGGCGACGCCACCGTGCTGGAGGCCACCGACTACTGGGGCGGCATGATCCGCCAGATCGCCGAGAGCGTGTGGGCCCTGGCCCGGGTCGCCCCGAACGGTAACGCCTCGGTCGAGGAGAACACCTCGGCCAGCCTGATCATGGTGGTCAACCAGCTGGCCCGGGGCAACGGCCTGGCCTACGTGGCGTTCTCGAACGAGGGCCTGACCCCGCAGGAGTACCAGACCTTCGTCCGGACCGGCGGCAACTACCGCGACGACCTGGAGACCATCGCCACCCAGCTCCCGGCCTCGGAGCAGGCCCAGCTGGAGGAGATCACCTCCAGTGCCGCCTGGCGCCAGCAGGCCCAGGTCGAGCTGGCGGTGCTCGAGGCCGCCCCGCTCACCCAGAAGCAGAAGCGGGCCTTCGCCGAGGCCGACGGCAAGGGGCCGCAGAACGACGACGCCCCGGCGCAGCCCGACGCGGGCGAGGACCAGGGGCAGGGGAGCGGGACCGAGCCGGAGAACGCCGGTGACCTGCCGGCCGGTGCGCTCGGGCTGTCGGACACCGCCCCGACCAAGGGCCAGGTGAACAACGGCAAGCTCAAGGCCGAGCTGCCGATCGCCTCCTCGGCCTGGGAGACGGCCAACGACGAGGTCACCCAGCAGCTGACCGACCTGGCCCTGCTGCACCTGGACTACTCCTCCACACTGGCCGTGGACGCGGCCGACGACCAGGTGAACGCGGCGATCTACGGCGGGGTCGGCTCCCTGCTCTTCGGCGCCCTGGTCTTCATGCTCACCACCCGGGAGTCCAACCGGCTGGCCGCGCGCCTGCGCGGGCTGCGCGACCAGACCCTGGACATGGCCCAGAACCGGCTGCCCGCCCTGATCGAGGGGCTGCGGGCCGGTGAGGTCGACGAGGAGCACCGGCAGATGCCGACCCTCAGCTACGGCTCCGACGAGATCGGTGAGGTGGCCGACGCCTTCAACCGGGCCCAGTCGATGGCGGTCAGCGCGGCCGTGCAGGAGGCCGAGACCCGGGCCGGCCTGCGCGAGGTCTTCCTGAACATCGCCTACCGCAGCCAGGTGATCGTGCACCGGCAGCTGGGCGTGCTGGAGAAGGCCGAGCGCTTCGAGGAGGACCCGGAGCAGATCGAGCTGCTGTTCGAGCTCGACCACCTGGCCACCCGGGCCCGCCGCAACGCCGAGAACCTGGTCATCCTGGGCGGCGGCCAGCCCGGCCGGCGCTGGCGCAACTCCGTCGACCTGCTGCAGGTGGTCCGCTCCTCGATCTCCGAGGCGCAGGACTACGCCCGGGTCTCGATCGGGCGCCTGCCCCGCCTGTCGATCAACGGGTCCGCGGTGGCCGACGTCATCCACCTGCTCGCCGAGCTGGTCGACAACGCCACCTCGTTCTCCCCGCCGATGTCCAAGGTCGAGGTCCGGGGCAACCTGGTCGGCAAGGGCCTGGTGATCGAGATCGAGGACCAGGGCCTGGGCATCCCGGCGGACAAGCTCACCGAGCTCAACGAGATGCTGACCACGGCCCCCGACTTCCACGCGCTGACCCTGCGCGAGGAGCCCCGCCTGGGCATGTTCGTGGTGGCGCAGCTGGCGGCCGGCCAGAACATCCGGGTCACCCTGACCCCGTCCCCGGCCTACGGCGGCACCAAGGCCGTCGTGCTCATCCCGACCGAGCTGTTCGAGGCCAACCCGGCGGGCGGCCTCACCGGCAGCACCCAGACGCTGGCCATCGACGGCGCCGACGCGGCGCCGGGCGGGCAGGCGGCGCGGTCGCTGCACGAGCGCATGGCGATCACGGGGGAGATGACCGGTGAGATCAGCCTCGTCCCCTCACCGGGCGAGACCACCGGTGCGACCCCGGCCCTGACCGTGGCCCCCGGCGAGGCCCGCACTGCCACCGGCCCGATCGACCGTCCCGGCCGGGACGAGCTGGGCGCCCGGCCGACCGGGTTGCACCCCGTTCCACCGGTCGGCAGCCGGCCCGCTGCGCCGGGCCAGTCCGCTCCGACGCAGACCGGCCCGATGCGGCACGCCCAGTCCAGCTTCCCAGGCACCCCGGGTACGCCCGGTGGTCCGGGCCTCTCGGCCGGGTCGCAGAACCCGCGGGTGGACGTGCCCGGTCCGAGCAGCCACTTCCGGCAGAACCTGGCCGACGGCGAGCCCGGCCCGACGGTGAACCAGCAGGCCCGGATCGACTACCCGGCCTCGCGGGGCAACGGCGCGGGGATCATCAGCGCCCCTCCGGCGTCCGGCAGCCTGCCGACGCGCACGCCCGGCGCGGCGCAGAACGGCGGGGCGCAGAACGGCGGGCTGGGCAAGGGGGCGCCCACGCCTCCGGCCGGGGTGCGCCGCACCACCGACGACGGCCGGCCGGCGCTGCCCCGGCGCACCCGGCAGGCCCATCTGTCCGACCGGCTCAAGAACACGCCCATGCCGAGTGCCCCGCCGGTGCCCGAGCGGGCCGAGGCGGGCCCGCAGGGCGACCCGGACCTGGCCCGCAACCGGATGGCGGCGTTCCAGCGGGGCACCCAGCGCGGCCGGACCGAACGTCCGGAGAACTGACCGGCGGTCGCGGCCGGTCACGAGCGGGCCGCGACCAGCACCTGCAGCACCTGTACGACAGCACCACCGGGCACCACGCAGAAGAAGGGCGAAGACACTGTTTTCGCGAACCACGGACTGGAAGGCGAGATGACGCAGAACAGCGCGATGGGTGGCCTGGACTGGCTGGTGGAGGATCTGCTCCGCCGTCTGCCGGGCGCGGACCGGGCGATCGTTCTCTCGTCCGACGGCCTGCTCATCGGCCGGTCCAGCAACCTCGACCGGGACGACGGCGAGCACCTGGCCGCGGTCGCCTCCGGCTTCCAGAGCCTGGCCCGGGGCACCGGCCGGCACTTCGGGGGCGGCGGGGTGCGGCAGACCGTGGTCGAGATGGACAACTACTTCCTGGTGGTCACGGCCGCCGGGCAGGGCGCCTGTCTCGCGCTGCTGGCCGACGTGAACGCGGACATGGGCATGGTCGCCTACGAGATGAACCTGCTGGTGAAGCAGGTGGGCACCTATCTCAGCTCGCAGCCGCGCGCCGAGGAGGCAGGTCCGGGGGCGGGTCCCCGACCGTGACTCCGGCGGATCAGCACTGGTTCGACGAGGAGGCCGGGCCCCTGGTCCGGCCGTACGCGCTGACCCGCGGGCGTACCACCAGCAAGCAACGTGACCTCGCGATGATCACCCTGGTGGTGGCGCTGCAGCGGGTCACCCCGCAGCTGGCCGACACCCTGGAGCCCGAGGGGCTGCAGATCGTCACCATGTGCCAGCACCCCAAGTCCGTCGCCGAAGTCTCCGCCGACCTGGGCCTGCCGCTCAGCGTCGTCAAGATCCTCATCGGTGACCTGATCGACCGGCAGCTGCTGATGTTCCGGTCCGCGGTCACCCCCGACATCAACGTCCTCCAGGCGGTTATCAATGGCATTCGCCGACTCTGACTCCAACCAGCGGCCCGGGGTACGCGCGACGGCGGTGAAGCTGCTGATCGCGGGTGGCTTCGGAGTCGGGAAGACCACCATGGTCGGAACCATCAGCGAGATCCCGCCGCTGCGCACCGAGGAGCTCATCACCGAGCTCAGCCGGGGGGTGGACGACCTCTCCGGGGTGGAGTCCAAGCGCACCACCACGGTCGCCCTCGACTTCGGCCGGATCACGATCAGCCCGGAGCTGGTGCTGTACCTGTTCGGCACGCCCGGCCAGGACCGGTTCTGGTTCATGTGGGACGAGCTGGCCGAGGGCGCGATCGGCGCCGTGGTGCTGGCCGACACCCGCCGGCTGGAGTCCTGCTTCCCGGCCGTGGACTTCTTCGAGCGTCGCGGCATCCCGTTCGTGATCGGGGTGAACTGCTTCGACGGGGAGGCCGAGTACAAGCCCGACGAGGTGCGTGAGGCCCTGGACCTGGACGCCCGGGTGCCGGTCGTGATGGCCGACGTGCGCCAGCGCGCCTCGGCCAAGGAACTGCTGGTCACGCTGGCCGAGCATGCGATCACGATGGCCACCGCGGCACCGGCCTGAAGCACCCGCCGTACGTCCGGCACCTGCCTCCGGGCGGGTGCCGGACGCTTTTGTGCGCTGGTCGGGCCCAGAGGCCGTCTGCGGCCCGCTGAGGGCCGTCAGAGGGGTGTGGGGCGCGTGTTACCTGCGCCCGTCCGGGGCCGGGGCCGGGGACCCGGTGCGAGGAGGGTGGCCGCGCGTGACAGGATCAGCGCCGTCAATCCGGCGGTAAATGCGCTCCGAAGCCTTAAAACATCTCTCGATGTCGGTTTCACGGCGCGTCCCGGAGGACATGAATACCAGTATGTCTGGATTAGCCGTTAGTGTCGGCTCTCGACGGAACCCGATCGTCAGCGATCGAGGTTGCGTGGTGACCGGAACACGGCTGGAAGCTGGTGGGAAAGTCGAACGGAACGGCATACCGCACGGTGGCGTGGCGACACGGCCCCCCGCGTTGCCCTCCGGGATACCGACTCGCTAGGTTCGGACCAGATTTCGCGGTCTGCCTGCGCCGATCGGGGAAAGAATGATCGGCCGGACGGCCGGAATTGCTCCGGTACGGCTCAACTACCTACTGAGTTCGACGAACAACTGAGGTGACTCAAGTGGCTCTGCCCCCCCTGACTCCCGAGCAGCGGGCCGCCGCCCTGGTGAAGGCGGCCGAGGCTCGGCGCGCGCGTGCCGAGATCAAGAACAGGCTCAAGTACTCGCAGGGCTCACTCGGTGAAGTGATCAACGAGGGGCAGGAGAACGAGGTGATCGGCAAGATGAAGGTGTCGGCACTGCTCGAGGCCCTGCCCGGCGTGGGCAAGGTGCGTGCCCGTCAGATCATGGAGGAGATCGGTATCTCCGAGAGCCGGCGTGTGCGTGGTCTCGGCTCCAACCAGATCGCGGCGCTGGTCAAGCGCTTCGGGAGCTGATTCGGCGGTGATCGGGACGGAGCTCGGGAACCCGTCGGGGGGCGGGGTGGTGCGGCCAGGACGGCTGACGGTACTGGCTGGACCTACGGCGGTGGGCAAGGGCACGGTCGCGGCCGACATCCGCCGTCGCTACGAGCAGATCTGGCTGTCCGTCTCGGTCACCACCCGGCCGCCGCGGCCGGGAGAGGAAGACGGCGTCCACTACTACTTCGTGGACGACGCAAGGTTCGACGAGCTGGCCGCGACCGGCCAGCTCCTGGAGTGGGCGGTGGTGCACGGCCGGCACCGGTACGGCACCCCGCGCGCGGCGGTCGAGCAGGTCCTCGCCCAGGGCCGGCCGGCCCTGCTGGAGATCGACCTGCAGGGTGCGCGGCAGGTGCGCACCACCATGCCGGGTGCCTTCTTCGTCTTCCTCAAGCCGCCCAGCCTCGACGAGCTGGTCCGCCGGCTGGTCGGGCGGGGCACCGAGGACAGCGAGGAGCGGGCGCGTAGGCTGCGCACGGCCGAGGTCGAGATGGCGGCCGAGTCGGAGTTCGACATCAGCATCGTGAACGACGACGTGCGCCGAGCCACCGACGAGCTCGTATCATGGATGGGTCTGACTCCCACCGACAGCTCGATCGACCCGGTGGAGTCGAGTCACTGAGGGCCCGGCGCCGTCCGGCGCCGGATCCGTCGAGCTTCACCGCACCACCACCTACGCCTGGAGTTTGTGTTGTCTGGAACCGTTGCCAGTCCCGAGGGCATCACCAACCCGCCGATCGACGACCTGCTGTCGACGGTGGAGTCGAAGTACTCGCTGGTCATCTTCGCGGCCAAGCGCGCGCGGCAGATCAACGCCTACTACTCGCAGCTGGGCGAGGGCCTGCTGGAGTACGTCGGCCCGCTGGTCGAGACGCACGTGCAGGAGAAGCCCCTCTCGGTCGCCATGCGCGAGATCAACGAGGGTCTGCTGACCGCCGAGAAGCACGACTGACCAGCTCACCCGCATGGCAGTGAACGGCCGCCGGATCGTCCTGGGTGTCGGGGGCGGCATCGCCGCCTACAAGGCGGTGCTGCTGCTGCGCTTGTTCAAGGAGGCGGGGCACGACGTCCGGGTGGTCCCCACCGAGGCGGCGCTGACCTTCGTCGGCGCCCCCACCTGGGCGGCCCTGTCCGGGCACCCGGTCTCCGCCTCGGTCTGGGACGAGGTCCACGAGGTGCCGCACGTCCGGATCGGCCAGCAGGCCGACCTGGTCGTGGTGGCCCCGGCCACGGCCGACCTGCTCGCCCGGGCCGCGCACGGCCTGGCCGACGACCTGGTCACCAACGTCCTGCTCACCGCCCGCTGTCCGGTGCTCCTGGCCCCGGCCATGCACACCGAGATGTGGACGCACCCGGCCACCGTCGCCAACGTGGCCACCCTGCGCGAGCGGGGCGTGTCGGTGCTCGACCCGGCCAGCGGCCGGCTCACCGGGGCCGACACCGGCCCGGGCCGCCTGCCCGAGCCGGAAGAGATCTTCGCCGCCGCACTCGCCCTGCTGTCCTCCGCCGGGCCGCCCCGCGCCGAGGCGACTCTTGCCGGGTCGACTCCTGCCGGGCGGACTCACGCCGGGCCGACTCCTGCCGGGCCGACTCACGCTGAGCCGACTCACGCTGAGCCGACTCACGCTGAGCCGACTCACGCTGAGCCGACTTCAGCCGTGAAGACCTCAACCAGGAAGACCTCAACCGCGAAGACCTCAGCCGCGGAGACCTCCGCCGAGCCGACCACGCGGGCATCCACCTCACTGGTCACGGCCCAGGCGTCCTCGCGGACGTCGGCGGCCGAGGCGTCCGGCCGACCGGTGCACGACCTGACCGGCCGCCGGGTCGTGATCTCCGCCGGGGGCACCCGGGAACCGCTCGATCCGGTGCGCTTCCTCGGCAATCGCTCTTCCGGCCGCCAGGGCGTCGCTCTGGCCCAGGCCGCTCTCGACCGGGGCGCCCAGGTCACCCTGGTGGTGGGCTCGATCGAGGTGACCCCACCCGCCGGTGCCGACCTGGTCCGGGTCGAGACCGCGCTGCAGATGCGTGAGGCGATGCAGGCCGCCGCACCGAAGGCCGACGTGGTGGTGATGGCCGCGGCGGTGGCCGACTTCCGGCCGTCCGAGGTCGCCACCCACAAGATCAAGAAGTCGGCCGGATCCGACGACGCGCCGGTGGTCACCCTCGTCCGCAATCCCGACATCCTGGCCGGGCTGGTGGCCGGCCGGACCCCCGGTCAGATCGTGGTGGGGTTCGCCGCCGAGACCGGCGACGAGTCCGGCACCGCGCTCGACCACGCCCTCGCCAAGCTCGCCCGCAAGGGGTGTGACCTGCTGGTCCTGAACGACGTGGCGGCCGGGAAGGTGTTCGGCAAGGAGGACACCGAGGTCACCGTGCTGGGCGCGGACGGCACGATCACCCCCGTCCCACCGGGCAGTAAGGCTGAGGTCTCTCACGCCGTGTGGGGGGCGGTTGTCCCACTTCTGGGGACCGCGGGACCCGTTGTCCACCGGAATGGTTAGAGTAAGCCGCTAGATAGACCCCGGCTGCCGACGTCCGTTTCGTGGTGCGCGGCGCCACTGCAACCTCGTCCGAAACTTCTCCTCGTCATCACCCTTCGGGAGTGCCGTGTCTGACCGTTTGTTCACCTCCGAGTCCGTCACCGAGGGGCACCCCGACAAGATCTGTGACCAGATCAGTGACGCGGTCCTGGATGCTCTGCTGGAACAGGACCCCACCTCCCGTGTCGCGGTCGAGACCATGGTCACCACCGGCCTGGTCCACGTCGCCGGCGAGGTCACCACCAAGGCCTACGCCGACATTCCCTCGATCGTGCGTAAGACGATCCTGGACATCGGCTACGACTCCTCCACGAAGGGCTTCGACGGCAACTCCTGCGGCGTCGAGGTCAGCATCGGTGCGCAGTCGCCCGACATCGCCCAGGGTGTGGACACTGCCTACGAGGCCCGCGTCGAGGCCGGGGAAGACCCCCTCGACCTGCAGGGCGCCGGCGACCAGGGCCTGATGTTCGGCTACGCCAACGACGACACCCCGGAACTGCTGCCGCTGCCGATCTGGCTGGCGCACCGGCTGGCCGAGCGCCTGACCGAGGTCCGCAAGTCCGGCGAGGTGCCCTACCTGCGCCCGGACGGCAAGACCCAGGTCACCATCGCCTACGACGGCGACAAGGCCGTCCGCCTGGACACCGTCGTGGTCTCGTCGCAGCACGCCGCGGACGTCAGCCTGGAGAACCTGCTCCTGCCCGACGTGGTCAACCACGTCATCAAGCCCGTCCTCGAGCGCGTGTCCATCGACACCAGCGACTACCGGCTCCTGGTCAACCCGACCGGCCGGTTCGAGGTCGGTGGCCCGATGGGTGACGCCGGCCTGACCGGGCGGAAGATCATCGTGGACACCTACGGTGGTTTCGCCCGCCACGGCGGCGGCGCCTTCAGTGGCAAGGACCCGAGCAAGGTCGACCGTTCCGCCGCGTACGCGATGCGGTGGGTCGCCAAGAACGTGGTCGCTGCTGGTCTGGCCAAGCGGTGCGAGGTGCAGGTCGCGTACGCGATCGGTAAGGCCCAGCCGGTCGGCCTGTACGTGGAGACCTTCGGCACGGAGACCGCTCCGATCGACCGCATCACCGCGGCGATCAAGGAGGTTTTCGACCTGCGGCCGGCCGCGATCATTCGTGACCTGGACCTGCTGAAGCCGAAGTACCACCAGACCGCGGCCTACGGTCACTTCGGCCGTGACCTGGAGGGGATGACCTGGGAGCAGACCGACCGCGTCGACGCCCTGCGCTCGGCCATCGGCTGAACCTGATCGCCGGTTCAGCACCGTAATCCACAGCACGGCCGTCACCCGCAGGGGTGACGGCCGTGCGTGCTTTAACGTGGCACCTCATGAGCACGGGATCCGACGCCAGCAGCTCCGGCGACCAGCTGGAACTGCTCCGCGCCGCCACCCGGGGCCGTAAACCGAAACCGCCTGCCGCCGCAGCCGCCGAGCTGCCGGTCGGGCGGGTCACGGTAGACGTGCCGCTGCCTCACCTCGACCGGGTCTTCGACTACCTGGTGCCCGAGCCGATGTCCGCCGCAGCCCAGCCCGGCGTGCGCGTGCGGGTGCGTTTCGGCGGGCAGGACATCGAGGGCTATCTGCTCGAGCGCGTGGCCGAGACCGAGCACCAGGGCAAGCTGGCCCCACTGCGCCGGGTGGTCTCGCCCGAGCCGGTGCTCGTCCCATCGGTCCTGAAGCTCTGCCAGGCGGTCGCCGAGCGCTACGCAGGCAACCTCACCGACGTGCTGCGGCTGGCCGTGCCACCCCGCCACGCCCGGGTCGAGCAGGCCCCGCGCCCCGAACCGCTCGAGCCGCTCACCGGCCCGGTCGCGCCGCAGGGGTGGGAGAACTACCGCGCCGGCCCGGCCCTGCTGGCCCGCATCGCGGCCGGCGACGCACCCCGCGCGGTGTGGACGGCGCTGCCCGGCCGGGCCTGGTGCGAAGACCTGGCCACCCTCGTCCAGACCGCGCTGCACGCCGGGCGCGGCTCCTTGGTCGTGCTGCCCGACAAGCGCGACGTGGATGCGCTCGACCAGGTGCTCACCGAACGGCTCGGGGCCGGCCGCCACGCCCGGCTGGAGGCCGATCTCGGCCCGACCACGCGCTACCGCAACTTCCTGTCGCTGTCCCGGGGCGACGTCCGGGTGGCGATCGGGACCCGCGCCGCCGCCTTCGCCCCGGTGCACGACCTGGGGCTGGTGGCGATCTGGGACGACGGCGACGAGATGCACGCCGAGCCCCGCGCCCCCTACCCGCACGCCCGTGAGGTGCTGGCCGTGCGTGCCGAGCTCGAAGGGGCGGCCCTGGTGGCCGGCTCGTGGTCGCGCTCGGTCGAGTGCGCGGCCTGGCTGCGCACCGGCTGGGCCCGCCCGGTGGTGGCCGACCGTCAGGTGGTCCGAGGGGCCTGGCCCCGGATTCAGGTGGCGGCCACCGCCCTCGGCGGGCAGGACGACCCCTCGGCCCACGGCCGGCTGCCCAGCTCGGCCTGGCGGGCGATCAGCGACGGTCTGCGGCGCGGCCCGGTGCTGGTCCAGGTGCCGCGGGCCGGCTACCTGCCCGGCCTGGCCTGCCAGGACTGCCGGCACCCGGCCCGCTGCGGGCACTGCCACGGTCCGGTCGGTCTGCCCTCCTCGGGCCGGGCCTCCCGCGATCCCGACCAGGCCGCCCTGCCCGAGTGCCGCTGGTGCGGCCGGGTGGCCGCGGCCTGGCGCTGCGGCAACTGTCAGGGCCGCCGCCTGCGCGCCACCACGGTCGGGGTCGGGCGCACCGCCGAAGAGCTCGGGCAGGCGTTCTCCGGCGCCGCAGTGGTGGTGCCCCAGGCCGACGGGCCCACCCCTCACGTCCCGGCCAACGCACTGGTCGTGTCCACCCCGGGCATCGAACCCCCGGCCGAGGGCGGTTACGCCGCTGCGGTCCTGCTCGACGCCGGGCGCCTGCTCGAACGCCCGGATCTGCGCGCGAGCGAAGACGCCCTGAGACGCTGGTTGGGCGCCGCCGCCCAGGTGCGCCCATCGTCCTCTGGTGGTTCTGTGATCATCGCGGCCGATCCGCAGGCCCCGGCCGTGCAGGCGCTGGTCCGGATCGACCCGGGCACCCAGGCCGATCGCGAGCTCGACGAGCGCACCGAACTCGGTTTCCCGCCCGCGGTGGTGCTCGCCGACGTCACCGGCTCGGCCACGGCGGTCAACTCGCTCGTGCGCACGGCCCAGCTGCCCGAGGGCACGCAGACCCTGGGCCCCACCGAGATCTTCGAGGCCCCCGGCCCGCCCCGCCCGGAGTCCTCGAAGCCTCAGCCGGCCAAGCCGCAGCCCCGGCGCAGACTGCCCCGGCCCAGCCCGCAACTGGCCGGGCTGGAAGAGCCCTCCCCACCGCCGCAACCGGCCGAAGAGATCGACGAGACCCAGGTCAGGGTGTTGCTGCGGGCTCCCCGCCAGGAGCTCGCGGTGCTGGCCAAGGCCCTGCACGCAGCCGCGGCGATCCGCAGCTCCCGGCGTGAGCCCGGCGCCACCCGTATCCAGCTCGACCCGCTCAACCCGGGCTGACACCAGCCCAACGGCGCAGTCCGCAGCCCTCGCCAGGATCCTCCGACCGCCGTAGTGTCGTGGCAGAGGTGATGCCAGATGTCGGAGAGGGAGTTCCGGATCGCCTACGCGCCGGGACTGCGCCAGCTGCTGGGCGGACTCGGGTGTGGGCCCGCGACCAGTGGCGTCCGGGTGAGTCAGGACACCGTGCGGGTGTACCTGGGCTGGGCCTTCCAGGTCAGCATCCCGCGGTACGCCATCGCCGTGGTCGAGCCCGACGACCGCAGGGTGGTCAGTGTGGGCGTGCACGGCTGGCGGGGTACCTGGCTGGTCAACGGGAGCCGCCGCGACCTGGTCCGGATCCAGCTCGGCACCGGGGTCCACGCCCGGGTCCTGGGCCGGTCCGCGCCGCTCACCACCCTGCTGGTCAGCGTGGAGGAGCGGGACGAGTTCATCCACCTGATCCGGCCGCCCGGTCCCGGCCCGAACACCCCCCGGGTCGCCCGGGCCCGCCGGATCCGCCTGCCCTCCCCGAATCTCAAGCCGGTGCTCGGGCCCGGTCTGGCCGGGGCCCGTACGGCCGGCCGACAGGTCCGTTCCGGCTCCGCTCCCGAGCTTTTGCAGAGGCCGAACGCCTGACCCGTAGACTCGTGCGGTGCCTATCCAGACCATCCGACTGTTCGGTGACCCGGTGCTGCGCACCAAGGCCGAGCCGGTCGTCGATTTCGACCGTGAGCTGCGCACCCTGGTCAAGGACCTCGAGGACACGATGATGGACGCGCCGGGCGCCGGCCTGGCCGCTCCGCAGATCGGCGTCGGGCTGCGGGTGTTCACCTACTACGTCGACGGGCAGCTCGGGCACCTGATCAACCCCGACCTCGACCTGTCGGTCGAGGAGCAGGAGGGCGGCGAGGGCTGCCTGTCGCTGCCCGACCTGGTGTTCGACACCCGGCGCGCGCTGCGGGTCGTGGCCAAGGGCTTCGACCAGCACGGCGAGCCGGTCGAGATCGAGGGCAGCGAGCTGCTGGCCCGCTGCATCCAGCACGAGACCGACCACCTCGACGGCATCCTGTTCATCGACCGGCTCGACCGCGACACCCGCAAGCTGGCGCTGAAGGCGATCCGCGAGGCGGAGTGGAACGGCGCGGCCGCGCCGCAGGTCAAGGTCAGCCCGCACGCCACCTTCGGGCGAGCCATCTAGACGTCAGCGAGACATTCCCTTGCGCATCATCGTTGCGGGCACCCCCGAGGTCGCCCTGCCCCCGGCCGAGGCGATCCGCGCCTCCAGCCACGAGATCATCGCCGTCCTCACCCGGCCCGACGCGGTCTCCGGGCGGGGCCGTAAGGTCTCCCGCTCGCCCCTGGGCCAGTGGGCCGACGGGCACGGCATCCCCGTGTACCAGCCGGCCAGGCCCGGCGACCCGGAGTTCCTGGAGCAGCTGGAGCAGCTCGCCCCGGACTGTGTCGCGGTCATCGCCTACGGCGCGCTGGTTCCCCAGCGCGCGCTCGACATCCCGCGGCTCGGCTGGATCAACCTGCACTTCTCTGTGCTGCCGGCCTGGCGCGGCGCGGCCCCGGCGCAGCGCGCGCTGATGGCCGGCGACGAGGTCACCGGCGCGTCGGTCTTCCAGCTCGAGAAGGGCCTCGACACCGGGCCGGTCTACGGCGTGATGACGCAGACCATCCGTCCCCGCGACACCGCCGGCGACCTGCTGGACAAGCTCGCCGAGGGCGGGTCCGGGCTGATGGTCGCGGTGCTCGACGGCCTCGAGGCGGGGGAGATGGAGGCGCGGCCCCAGCCCGAGGAGGGGGTCTCGCTGGCGCCCAAGATCACGGTGGAGGAGGCCCGGGTCGACTGGACCCAGAACGCCGTCACGATCGACCGGCGGGTGCGTGGCTGCACTCCCGCCCCCGGTGCCTGGACCACGTTCCGCGGAGCGCGGCTCGGGCTCGGGCCGGTGGAGCCGCTCTCCGAGGAGGCCGAACCGCTGGCCCCGGGTGAGCTGCGGGTGCTGAAGAAGGCCGTGCACGTGGGTACGGCGACCGGTGCCGTGGCCCTCGGCGAGGTGCGCCCGGCGGGCAAGAAGGCCATGGCTGCGGTCGACTGGGCGCGCGGGGCGCGCCCGTCCGCCGGAGAACGGTTCGAGACTGAAGACGAGGCGGGCCTGGCTCCCAGCGCGGGTGCGGCTTCCGAGGGAGCATCGTGAGCAAGCAGGCCTCGGCTGGGCGGCCGTCCAACCCGCCCCGCCGCGCCGGCGGCAAACCCGGTCGCAGTGGCGGCCGCGACGCCGCGCAGCCGGGACGTACCCGCGAAGGTGCGGGCAGTCGTCCATCGGGTGGTCGTCCGGTCTCCGTCGACCCGGCCCGGAAGGTGGCGTACGAGACGCTGCGCGCGGTCACCGAGCGCGACGCCTACGCCAACCTGATCCTGCCCGGCATGCTGCGCCGCGCCCACCTGCGCGGGCGTGACGCGGGCCTGGCCACCGAGCTGGCCTACGGCGCCCTGCGGGGTCGCGGCAGCTACGACGCGATCATCGCCGGGGGCACCGACCGGCCGCTCGCCGAGATCGACCCGGCGGTGCTCGACGCGCTGCGCCTGGGCGTGCACCAGCTGCTGCACATGCGCGTCCCTCCGCACGCCGCCGTGTCCACCACGGTCGACCTGGTGCGCTCGGTCAGCGGCTCGGGCGCCTCCCGCTTCGCCAACGCCGTGCTGCGCCGGGTGGGCGAGCGCGACGAGGAGGAGTGGATGACACGGGTCGCTCCTGACCCGGCCACGAACCCCGACGGCAACCTGTCCGTGCGCTACTCCCACCCCGAGTGGATCGTGCGCGCGCTGCGTGACGCCCTGCGGGGCAGCGGCCGCCCGGCCGAGGAACTTCCGGCCCTGCTCGCCGCCCACAACGCCCGGCCGGCGGTGGCGGCGGCGGCACTGCCCGGTCTGTCCGACGTGGACGAGCTGACCGACGGCCCGCACGCCCAGGCCGGCCTGCTCTCGCCGGTCGCGGCCGTGCTCAAGGGGGCGCCGGACGACGTGGCCGCGATCCGCCAGGGCCGGGCCCGGGTGCAGGACGAGGGCAGCCAGCTGGTCGCCCTGGCCGCCGCCAACGCGGCCACCACCGGCACCGACCGGGGCATCTGGCTCGACCTGTGCGCCGGCCCGGGAGGCAAGGCCGCACTGCTGGCCGCGCTGCTGGCCGAACGCCACGCGGCCGGTCTGGTCGGCGACGACGCGGAGCTGGTGGCGGTCGAGGCGGCCGAGCACCGGGCCGGTCTGGTGCAGCAGTCGCTGGCCGCCGTCCGGGCCGCCTACGACGTGCGGGTGCGCGACGGGCGCACCGTCGGCGAGGCCGAACCGGGCCGCTACGACCGGGTTCTGGTCGATGTGCCGTGCACCGGGCTGGGCGCGCTGCGCCGTCGCCCGGAGTCGCGCTGGCGGCGCACCCCGGCCGACCTCACCTCGCTGGCCCCGCTGCAGCGCGCCCTGCTGGAGTCGGCGCTGGCCGCGGTCCGCCCCGGCGGCGTGGTGGCCTACGCCACCTGCTCGCCGCACCCGGCCGAGACCCGGCTGGTGGTCGAGGACGTGCTGCGGGGGCGGGACGACGTGGAGCGCCTGGACTCGCCCGGGGTGCTGCGCGACCTGATCGGCTCGCGCCGCCTGCCCGACCACGACGACCTGATGCTGGGGGAGGGGCCGGACGTGCAGCTGTGGACGCATCTGCACGGTACCGACTCGATGTACCTGTCGCTGCTGCGCCGGCGGAGCTGAGCCGGCGCGGCTGAGCCGGTCAGGCCGGTGGCGCCTCGCCGTCCAGGCCGAAACTGATGATCCGGCGCGGGTGCACCCGGATCAGCGGCCGGGTGGTGCCGTCCTCACCGGGCACGTCGGTCAGCGCCTCGGCCGTTCCCCGGATCTCCACCATCCGGACCGCCCACGGATCGGTCGAGGCGATGTCGTCCACCACCAGCGAGACCGCCGGGTTGTGCAGGACGTTGCGGAACTTGCGCGACTCGGCCAGGTTCCAGCCGCCGATGTCGATGGTGCCCAGTTCGGCGTTGTGGGCGAAGCCGACCGGGCTGTTCTGCGGGGCGTTCCGGCTGTCGACCGTGGCCAGCCGGCCCAGGGTCTGGGTGGCCAGGTAGGCCAGGATCTGCGGGGTCAGTTCGTCGGCGGCCTTCTCGGGGCGTGTCGAAGCACTCATGCGGTGATCCTCGGAGCTGAAGCGCGCTTGAGGTCAAGGGCGCACTAGGCTCGGCCCGTGGGCATCCAGATCTCTCCCAGCATCCTGAACTCCGACTTCTCCCGGATCGGCGAGGAACTCGGGCGGATCTCCAGCGCCGACTGGGCGCACGTCGACGTGATGGACAACCATTTCGTCCCCAACCTCACCCTCGGCCTGCCGGTGGTGGAGTCGCTGCTGAAGGTCTCGCCGATCCCGGTGGACTGCCACCTGATGATCGAGGACCCGGACCGCTGGGCCCCGGCCTTCGCCGAGGCCGGTGCGCAGAGCGTGACCTTCCACGCCGAGGCCGCCGCCGCCCCGATCCGGCTCGCCCGTGAGCTGCGTAAGCAGAACGCGCGGGCCGGGCTCGCGGTGAAGCCCACCACCGCGATCGAGCCCTACCTCGAGCTCCTGCCCGAGCTGGACATGCTGCTGATCATGACGGTCGAGCCCGGGTTCGGCGGCCAGCCGTTCCTGGAGTCGATGCTGCCCAAGATCCGCCGCACCCGGCAGGCGGTCGGCGCCGCCGGGCTGGACGTCTGGATCCAGGTCGACGGGGGAGTGTCCGCGGCCACCATCGAGCGCTGCGCCGAGGCCGGGGCCGACGTGTTCGTGGCCGGCTCGGCGGTCTACGGCGCCGAGGACGCGGCGGCCAGCATCGCCGAGCTGCGTGAGCTGGCGGCGAAGGCCTGCTGAACGGGTTGTGATCCGCGCTACCCAGCACCTCCCGTTCCCGGGAACAAGGTTGGGTGGCAGACTGTTGGCCAGATCGGTGCCCCAGGTGGGTACCGCGAATACAGGCAAGCGTGCTCCGGGGTCGGTGTAATTCCGAGCCGGCGGTTATAGTCCGCGACCCGTCCGTCGAACCTGGCGGCCGGTTGATCTGGTGGAATTCCAGGACCGACGGTGAAAGTCCGGATGGGAGGCAGCACGCGGTGTTCGTCGGCGATTCCCTCGGGGAGGCGCTGTCGTGCACCGGATGACGCTCATTGGTCCTGACCGGCCGGTGCTGCTCGCGTCGTGAACCCCCGGAGCCCGCGAATCGCGTGGCGGGAGGGTCACAGATGTTCACCGGCATCGTCGAGGAGCTGGGTCAGGTCGTCGAGCTCGTCCCCGGGCAGGATTCCGCCCGGGTCACCGTGCGGGGCCCGGTGGTGACGTCCGACGCCGTCCCCGGTGCGTCCATCGCGGTCAACGGCGTCTGTCTCACCGTGGTCGAACTGGCCGGTGACACGTTCACCGCCGACGTCATGGCCGAGACCCTCCGCCGCAGCTCACTGCGCACCGCCGTCCCCGGGGCCCGGGTCAACCTCGAGCGCCCCCTGCAGGCCAACGGCCGGTTCGGCGGGCACGTCGTCCAGGGTCACGTGGACGGCACCGGCACCGTGCTCGAGCGCGTCCCCGGAGACCACTGGGAGCTGGTCCGGGTGGCGGTCGGCGCCGACCTGTCCCGTTACGTGGTGGCCAAGGGCTCGATCACGCTCGACGGCGTCTCCCTCACGGTGGCCGAGCTCACCGATCTGGCCCCGGGGGAGGGCAGCGTGGTCACGGTGTCGCTGATCCCCGAGACCCTGGCCCGCACCACGCTCGGCCACCGTGCGGTCGGTGAGCCGGTGAACATCGAGGTGGACGTGCTGGCCAAGTACGTGGAACGGCTGAACCACCTCCAGACCCCGCTCCAGACCCCCCGGACCACGGAAGAGACGGTGGCAGCACGATGAGCAGCGACCTGCAGGAGATCAGCTGGGACGAGGCCGCCCTGGCCGGCGAGATCCACCTCGACCCGGTGGAGAAGGCGATCGAGGCGCTGCGCTCCGGCCTGCCGGTGCTCGTCGTCGACGACGCCGACCGGGAGAACGAGGGCGACGTCATCATGGCCGCCGTCCACGCCTCGCCGGAGTGGGTGGGCTGGACCATCCGGCACACCTCGGGCGTGCTGTGCGCGCCGATGCCCGACGAACGGGCCGACGCGCTGAAGCTGCCGCACATGGTCGAGCGCAACGAGGAGTCGATGCGCACCGCCTACACCGTCTCGGTGGACGCGCGTTCCGGCATCGCCACCGGCATCAGCGCCGCCGACCGCTCGGTCACGCTGCGCCTGCTGGCCGACGGGCAGACCGTGCCCGAGGACCTGGTGCGTCCCGGCCACGTGTTCCCGCTGCGCGCCCGGGCGGGTGGCGTGCTGCAGCGCCGCGGTCACACCGAGGCCGCGGTCGACCTGTGCGAGCTGGCCGGTCTGCCCCCGGTCGGGGTGCTCGCCGAGGTGGTCGAGGACGCCGGCCCGGTGACCCGGCTGCCGGGCCTGCGCGCCCTCGCCGACGAGTTCGGCCTGCCGCTGATCAGCATCGAGGACCTGGTCGCCTACCGCCGCGAGCACCCGGCCGTCGAGCCGGAGGCGCCGGTGCAGGCGCCGCCCCGGGTGCGCCGGGTGGCGGACAGTCTTCTGCCGACCAGCCACGGCGACTTCCGGGCGATCGCCTACCGGGACATGCTCACCGGACACGAGCACGTGGCCCTGGTCGCCGGGAAGCCGGCGGCGGCCGGTGCCCTGGTGCGGGTGCACTCCGAGTGCCTCACCGGCGACGCCTTCGGCTCCAGCCGGTGCGACTGCGGTCCCCAGCTGGCCGCGGCGATGGAGCAGGTGGCGGCCGAAGGGGGCGTGGTGGTCTACCTGCGCGGCCACGAGGGCCGGGGGATCGGCCTGCTGGCCAAGCTCACCGCCTACCAGCTGCAGGACGCCGGCCTCGACACGGTCGCCGCGAACACCGCCCAGGGCCTGCCCGCCGACGCCCGTGAGTACGGCGCCGCCGCGGCGGTGCTGGACGACCTCGGCCTGGACTCGATCCGCCTGCTCACCAACAACCCGGCCAAGCTCACCGGGCTGGCCGAGCACGGCATCACGGTGACCGAGCGGATCGGCCTGCAGGTCGGGCTGAACCGGCACAACCAGGCCTACCTGGCCAGCAAGCGGGACCTGATGGGTCACCAGCTCGACGCGATCTGACGCACGGCCGAACCGAAGGAGAGAAAAGATGAGTGGCGAGGGCTCGCCGACGATCACGGTGGACGGCTCGCAGGTGCGGGTCGGCCTGGTCTACGCCGGATGGCACGAGCAGGTGATGAACGGCCTGGTCGACGGCGCCCGCCGGGGCCTGGCCGAGGCCGGGGTGAAGGACGTGGTGGAGATCGCCGTGCCCGGCACCTTCGAGCTGCCGGTGGCCGCGGCCCGGCTGGCCGCCTCCGGGGTGGACGCCGTGGTCGCGCTGGGCGTGGTGGTGCGCGGGGGCACGCCGCACTTCGACTACGTCTGCCTGGCGGCGACCAACGGGCTTACGGACGTCAGTGTGCGCACCGGGGTCCCGGTGGGTTTCGGGGTGCTCACCTGCGACACGATCGAGCAGGCCCTGGACCGCGCCGGCATCGAGGGCTCGCACGAGGACAAGGGGCACGAGGCGGCCACCGCGGCCGTTGCGGCCGCCGCCGCCCTCCGCGACCTGCCCTCTCCGGTGCCGGCCTGACGTTACCCAGCCACAAACGTCCTTAAGTTGTTGGGCGTTACGGGACCACAGACGTCCTCAAGCCGTACGTCTGTGGTCCCGGCTGTCCGCTGCGCCGAGGAGCCCGGCTAGTCTCATGGCCGTGAAGACGTTCGATGACCTGTTCGCCGAGTTGACCCTGCGTGCCCAGACCCGTCCGGAGGGTTCCGGCACGGTGGCGGCCCTGGACGCAGGTGTGCACAGCATCGGCAAGAAGGTGGTCGAGGAGGCCGCCGAGGTGTGGATGGCGGCCGAGTACGAGTCGGACGAGCGCACCGCCGAGGAGATCTCCCAGCTCCTGTACCACCTGCAGGTGATGATGATCGCCAAGGGCATCGGGCTCGACGACGTGTACAAGCACCTGTGACCGTGACCGACCGGGTGGCCGAGCTGCACCGGCCCTTCGTCTCCCGCCGGGGCCGGCTGGCGGCCTGGGTGATGGGCGTCGGGCAGGCCCTGGCGATCGGCGCCTGGGCGTTGCTGCTGCCCTGGTCCGGGCCCGATCCGGTGGGCATCTGGGACCGGCTCGGCATGATCGGCGTGGCCGGCTTCATCGGCTGGGGGATGAGCCGGTTCGGCGGGGTGCGGGCCACGCCCGGGCCGGACGGCCTGACCGTGCGCAACATCCTGCTGACCCGGAAGCTGAGCTGGTCCGAGATCGAGGACGTGCACTACGCGGGCAGCGACCCGTGGGTCACCCTGGCCACCGCCGACGGTGACCCGGTGGCGGTGATGGCGATCCAGCGGGCCGACGGGGCCCCGGCCCAGGCCGAGGCCGAACGTCTGGCCACGCTGGTCGCCTACCACCACCGTTCCTAGTTCCTAGGTCTCCTGGTTCCGGCGGGCGGCGGCCCGGTCGGCGTGTCCGAGCGCGTGGCCGGGGGCGGCGATGTCCCGCACCCGGCGCTTGAGCTCGACGATGTCGGGTGTGCCCCCGTCGGCCTTGCGGTCCCACACCAGGGTCTCGCCCACGTGCACCTGGAAGATGCCTCCGGTGCCGGGAACCAGGGCCACCTCGGTCAGTTCGGTGCCGAACGTCTGCAACAGCTCCTGGGCCACCCAGGCCGCTCGCAGCAGCCAGTTGCACTGCGTGCAGTAGGTGACTGAGACCCGGCCGGCCATCACTCGGCGTCCGTGAGGGCCGCGTCCACCGCGCTCTTCAGCGAGGCTGCGTCGAGGTTCTCCAGCGCGGTGCCGTTCACCTGCACGGTCGGGGTGCCCGAGACACCGGCCTTCGAGGAGGCCTCGGTGACCCGCGCGGTCCAGCCCTCGTAGGTGAGATCCTCCACGGCAGTGCGGATCTCGGCCTCGGAGGCACCGGCCTGCACCGCGTAGTCGATCAGCTGGTCGTCGGTCAGGCCGGCGCCGCCCTCGGCCGGCTGGTTCTCGAACAGCAGGTTGTGGAACTCCAGGAACGCGTCGGGCGCCGAGTTCACCACTGCGGCCGCGGCGTTCAGCGAACGGGTGGAGTACTTGTCGGTGGAGGCCGAGTCGAGGAAGGCGATCGGGCGGTACTGGACCTGCACGTCGCCGGCGGCCACCCAGTCGGCCAGCTGTTCCCGGTTGGCGGCCTCGAACTGGGCGCAGTACGGGCACTGGAAGTCCTCGTAGATCACGATCTTGACCGGCGCGCTGTCCGGGCCGTCGACGATCGAGTTGTCCGAGCCGATGTTGGCCGGGGTCGCCGCACTGGAGGTGGCGTCGTCCCGGCGGGTGTTCTGGACCACCACGAAGACGCTGACGATCACCACCACCAGCACTGCCACCACGCTGCCGACCACCAGGGTGCGCCGTCTGGCCTCGGCCTTCGCCGTGTCGGCCCGCAACTGCGCGACCTTGGCCTGGCGGGCTTCCCGGGTCGAGCGTCCGCTCGTCATGTCTGTGCCTCTCGCTCTGCTTCTACTGCTGGTGCCGGTTCTCGCGGCCGGGAACGGTCTCGGCCGCGGTGTCCTCGTCGTCGAAGTCGTCGCCCGGCCCGTCCGGCTCCCCGTCCGGCCCTCGGTCCGGCTCTGCAGTCGGAGAGAGGCCGAGCTTCTCGTCGAGGGCGAACCGGCCCGGGCCGAGGCGGACGAGGGCGGCGCAGGCGAGCATGATCGCCCCGTTGAGCAGCAGTTCCCGCACGTAGCCGGGCGTCGGGTTGCTGGTGAACCCGCTGTTGCCGAAGCAGCCGCACTCGATCTGCAGACCGCGCGCCCAGGCCGAGGCCACCCCGGCGAAGAACGCCAGGCTCACCAGCCCGGTCAGCACCGCGGTGAACCGGGTGAGCAGACCGGCGAGCAGCAGGGCACCCAGGATCAGCTCCACCACCGGCAGGGCCGAGCCGACCGTCGGCACGACCGCCTCGGGCAGCAGCTGGTAGTTGCGCACCGACCGGATGGTGTCGTCGATGTCCTGGATCTTGGCCCAGCCGGTGTACAGGAACACCCCGGCGACGAGCACCCGGAGCACCGGCCCAACCCAGCGTGATCGTGCGGCCGTAGTGAAATTCGTTCCCCACCTGGACACGCGGTCAGCGTAGACCCGGACCCTGGACGCACCCTGGAAGGAACGTGAGAGCTGCCCGGTCCCGGGGTCGTTCACGGGCGAAATAGGCCCGTTCCTGTGCCGCCCAGCGTTCCCAGTGGGGCCGATAGCCCTCCCCGTCCCGGGCCATCGCCCGGCCATGGCGCACCTGCTCAGGGGCGTCCACGAAGACCAGAGCAGAAATTGAGGACGAGGCGGCGCGGGTCCCGGAGCCCACTCCCTCGACGATGGTCACCAGTTTGCTGGGCACTACGTCCCGATCCGGGCCATAGCGGTCACGGGTCCAGTCCCACCGCGCGAATTCGGCCGGCTCACCGCGCAGCAGCGGGGGGAGTACCTCGGTGGCCAGCCGCTCGGTGGCGGCTTCCAGACCGTCCCACCCGGGGTACAGGTCCTCCATCCGCACCAGGGCCGCCGTCCCTTCCAGGGCAGCCACCAACTGGTCGGCCAGAGTCGACTTCCCGGAGCCGCTCGGTCCGTCCACCGCCAGCACGGTGGTGCTGGCTCCGTCGGCCCGGGTACGGGCCGCAGCGACCAGACGCAGCAGGTGGCCGACGTACTCCTCCGGCCACAGCCGTTGCTCGGGGCTCATCCGGCGGACACTACGCTGTCGGTCGTGCCGGTTGCCGTGCGAGTCATTCCCTGTCTGGACGTCGACGCCGGGCGCGTCGTCAAGGGCGTCAACTTCGAGGGGCTGCGGGACGCCGGTGACCCGGTCGAGCTCGCCGCCCGCTACGACGCCGAGGGCGCCGACGAGCTGACCTTCCTCGACGTGACCGCCTCCTCGGGGGGCCGCGAGACGATGTACGAGGTGGTCTCCCGCACCGCCGAGCAGGTGTTCATCCCGCTGACCGTGGGGGGCGGGGTGCGCTCGGTCGACGACGTCGACCGGCTGCTGCGCGCAGGGGCCGACAAGGTCGGGGTCAACACCGCGGCGATCCAGCGGCCCGAGCTGCTGGCCGAGGTGGCGCACCGGTTCGGCGCCCAGGTGCTCACGCTGTCGGTGGACGCCCGGCGGTGCCCGCCCGGCACGGTGACGCCGTCCGGGTTCGAGGTGACCACGCACGGCGGGCGCCGGGGCACCGGCATCGACGCGGTCGACTGGGCCGCTCGCGGGGCCGAGCTGGGCGCCGGGGAGATCCTGCTGAACTCGATGGACGCCGACGGCACCCGTAACGGCTTCGACCTGGAGCTGCTGCGCCTGGTGCGCGACGAGGTCGGCGTGCCGCTGATCGCCAGCGGCGGGGCCGGCGCGCTCGAGCACTTCCCGCCGGCCGTGGCGGTGGGTGCCGACGCGGTGCTGGCCGCGAGCGTCTTCCATTTCCAGCAGCTGACCATCGGCGACGTGAAGGACACGCTGCGGGCGAGCGGGGTCCCGGTCCGCTAGGTCGTGTTCTGTAAGTCCATGCCTACTGCCGGGCACCTCCTCGCTACGGCAGCGACTTACAAGACGCGCCCTGGGCCGGGTCTGGCGCGAGTCCGTGCCTGCGGCCGGCCCGGGGGCGGTTCTCAGGTGCGCATCGGGGCCTCGCGGAACCGGGCCACGGCGTCCTCGGGGCCCAGGATCTCGATCTGCGCCTGGTCCTTCCGGCCGAAGATGTAGAGGGCGAGTTCGCCGGGCTCACCGCGCAGGACGACGCCCGGGCCCTCCCGCCGCAGCACCGGCACCGGCTCACCGCCGGGCACCTGCAGGCTGACGGCGACCGGGGAGCGGCGCATCAGGGCCTTGACGAACGGGCTGGTCACGTTCTTCCAGATCGCCGCCTGCCGGTCCGAGGGCAGCTTGCGCGGGGCCCAGCCCTCGCCCGCGCGGCGTACGTCCTCGCAGTGCACGAAGTGCTCGAGCAGGTTGGCCAGCCCGTCGACCTTGGGCAGGGCGAAGGGGCTGGTCCGCGCCGGGCCGTTGCGGAAGGTGCTGACCAGGTCCGGATAGGGCCGCCCGGCGACCGCCGCCTCCTGGCGCTGCGACCACTCGCGCAGCGGCGCGATCGCGCCCGCCACCCGCAGGTGCGGCCGGTTCTCCCGGACCACCAGGTGCACTGCGAGGTCGGTGGTGGTCCAGCCGGCGCAGAGGGTGGGGGCGCCGGGGCCGGCCTCGGTCAGGGCGTCGGCCAGAGCCTGGCGCTCGGCTGCGGAATGCGAGGGCATGCGCTCACCTTGACACAGGAGGCGGCCACTCCTCGACGTGGCGTTGTGCCCCCTTGCGTCCCCTTCGGGGCGGCCGGTGGGGGTGCCGCGTCCGACCCGGTTCTGTCGGTGGTGCCGTCTAGATTCCTTTCCGGTGGCAGGCGGTCGCGGGCGAAGTCCGCTCCAGAACGTTGCGTGAGCGTTGACAGGAGGTACCCGCGTGGTGAAGCGGGTCGGTGGGCAGGAGGGCACGCTCTGGCGTGGTCTCAAGGTGATCGGCATCGGTATCCGGCAGGAGCCGCTGATCTTCGCGGCGGCCGTCCTGGGGTCCGCGCTCTACGGTGCGGGCACGGCGGGTGGTGGCTGGCTGCTCGGCCGGATCACCGACAAGGTGCTCACCCCGGCGTTCGAGGCGGGGCGGATCGAGGGCGGTGAGCTCGCCCGCGCGGGGCTGTTGCTGGCCGGGGTCGCGGTGCTCACCGCGATCGGTGTGGTCGGCCGGCGGGTCGCGGCCGGGCTGACGTCCTACCGGCTGATGGCCCGCTACCGCCGGCTGCTCACCCGGCAGTACCTGCGCCTTCCGCTGGAATGGCACCACCGGCACCCGGCCGGGATGCTCCTGTCCAACGCGAACGCCGACGTCGAGGCCACCTGGATGGTCTTTGCGCCGCTGCCGATGGCGATCGGCGTGTTCGTCATGCTGCTGGTGGCCGGCGCCGCCATGCTCGTGGCCGATCCGGTGCTCGGTGCGGTGGGCCTGCTCGTGCTGCCCTGGGTGGTCCTGCTCAACGCGGTCTACCAGCGCTACATGTCCCCGGCGGTGACCCGGGCCCAGGCCGAGCGCGGTGAGGTCTCCAGCGTGGCGCACGAGAGCCTCGAGGCCGCGGCGGTGGTCAAGAGCCTGGGCCGCGAGGCCTCCGAGACCGAGCGTTTCGCCGCCCGTGCCGCCCAGCTGCGGGTGGCCAACGTCCGGGCCGGCCGGCTGCGCGCCGCCTTCGACCCGTTGATGGAGGCGATCCCCACCCTCGGCACCCTGGCGGTGCTGGGCGTCGGGGCCTGGCGGGTGCAGAACGGGCACGCCGGCACCGGCGACGTGGTGCAGGTGGCCTACCTGCTCAGCCTGGTGGCGTTCCCGCTGCGCTCGATGGGCTGGGTGCTCGGCGAGATCCCGCGCACGGTGGTGGGCTGGGAGCGCACCAATGCGGTGCTGTCCGAGACGGCGTCGATGCCCTACGGCCAGGCCGAGCCCGCCCCCGGCGGCGCCGTGGCCATGCAGCTCGAAGAGGTCGCCTACGCCTACGCCGACAACGAGGGCGACCACTACGAGGTGCTGCACGACATCGATCTCCAGGTCGGCGCCGGGCGCACCCTGGCCCTGGTCGGACCCACCGGGGCGGGCAAGTCCACCCTGGCCACCCTGCTGGTGCGGCTGGTCGACCCGGCCAAGGGCACGGTCCGGCTCGACGGTACCGACGTGCGCGACCTGCGCCCGGGCGGCGTGGCCGAGCTGGCCGCGCTGGTCCCGCAGGGCACCTTCGTCTTCAACGACACGGTCCGCGACAACGTCACCCTGGGCGACGCCCGCTTCTCCGACGAGGACGTCTTGCGGGCGCTGGAGGTGGCACGGGCCGACGGTTTCGTCCGGCACCTGCCGCTGGGGCTGGACACGGTGATCGGCGAGCGCGGGGCCGACCTGTCCGGCGGGCAGCGCCAGCGGCTCGCACTGGCCCGGGCCCTGGTCCGCCGGCCCCGGCTGCTCGTGCTCGACGACGCGACGTCGGCGATCGACCCGCGCATCGAGGCCGAGATCCTGGCCGGGCTGGGCACCCTGTCCGAAGACCCGGCCGACGCCTCGGTGACGGTGGTGGTGATCGCCTACCGGCGGGCCACCATCGCCCTGGCCGACGAGGTGGCCTACCTCGAGAACGGCCGGATCGCCGACCGTGGCACGCACGCCGAGCTGCTCGCGCGCAGCCCGGGCTACCGCCGGCTGGTCACCGCCTACGACCACGACGACGAAGAACGAGAAGACCTCGACCGTGAGGCCGAGGACCTGACGGAGATGACGCGGCGATGAGCGCCACCGCAGTGGAGAAGACCGAACCGGTGGCCGGCCCGGAGAGCCGCCGGCCCGGGCTCAGCGGTACCGAGCTGACCGCCTGGCAGGTGATCAGGCGGGGCGTGGCCATCTCACCCGAGCTGGTCCAGGGCATCTGGCTCACCCTGCTGCTGGCGCTGGTCGCCACCTGCGGCCGGATCCTGGTACCGGTCGCCGTGCAGCAGACCACCGACCGGGGGCTCTCCGGCGGCGACGGGGTCCGGCTGGGCCTGGTCGCCGGCCTGGTCGCCGCCGTCGCGGCCGGCGTGGCGATCACCGCGGTGGCCTCCTACGTCAGCAACGTGCGGCTGTTCACCGCCACCGAGGCCGGGCTCGCCACGTTGCGGGTGAAGGCGTTCCGGCACATCCACGACCTGTCGGTGCTCACCCAGAACAGCGAGCGGCGCGGCGCCCTGGTGGCCCGGGTCACCACCGACGTCGACACCATCTCCACCTTCGTCCAGTGGGGCGGCCTGATCCTGGTGCTCTCGGCCGGGCAGCTGCTGGTCGCCACCATCGTCATGGCGGTCTACTCCTGGCAGCTCACCCTGTTGGTCTGGGCCTGCTTCCTGCCGCTGTTCCTGATCGCCCGGCCGCTGCAGCGCCGGGTCTCGGTGGCCTACGCCGCGGTCCGCGAGCGGGTCGGCGAGATGCTCGGCGCGATCTCCGAGGCGGTGGTCGGCGCCGACACCATCCGCGCCTACGCGGTGCAGAACCGCACCCAGGCCCGGGTCGACACGGCGATCGACCGGCACCGCCGCTCCGCCACCCGGGCCCAGATCCTGGTCGCGTTCTCGTTCACCGGCGGTGTGCTGATGTCCGGGCTGGTGGTGGCCGCGGTGGTGGTGGCCGGGGTGGCGCTCGGCATCGACGGCGGCATCAGCCTGGGCGAGCTGCTGGCCGTGCTGTTCCTGGTCCAGCTGTTCACCCAGCCGGTGCAGATGGGTACCGAGGTGCTCAACGAGCTGCAGAACGCGGCGGCCGGGTGGCGCCGGGTGATCGGGGTGCTCGACACCCCGGCCGACGTGGTCGACCCGGGCGAGCAGGGCGTGAGCCAGCCCCGGGGCCCGATCGGCGTCCGCTTCGAGCACGTCACCTTCGCCTACCCCGGCGGTGAGCCGGTGCTGCGCGACGTCAGCCTGACCATCCCGGAACGGGCGCGCGTGGCCGTGGTCGGCGAGACCGGTTCCGGCAAGACCACTCTCGCCAAACTGCTCACCCGCCTGATGGACCCGGCCACCGGACGGGTCCTGATCGACGGCGAGGACCTGCGCCGGATCAGCTTCGCCAACCTGCGCTCGCGCATCGTGATGGTGCCGCAGGAGGGCTTCCTGTTCGACCTCAGCCTCGCCGACAACATCGCCTGGGGTCGCGAGGGAGCCACCCGCGAACAGGTCGGCGAGGCCCTGGCCGAGCTCGGCCTGCTCGAGTGGGCCGAGGGCCTGCCCCGGGGCCTGGACACCCCGGTCGGCCAGCGCGGCGAGTCGCTCTCGGCCGGTGAGCGGCAGCTGCTCGCCCTGACCCGGGCCTACCTGGCCGACCCCGACCTGCTGGTGCTCGACGAGGCCACCTCGGCCGTCGACCCGGCCACCGAGGTCAAGCTCCAGGCCGCCCTCGACGGGATCACCCGGGGCCGCACCTCGGTCACGATCGCCCACCGCCTCAGCACCGCCGAGGCCGCCGACCTGGTCGTGGTGGTGGACAAGGGCGAGGTAGCCGACGTGGGCCACCACCTAGAACTGCTCCAGCGCTGCGAGCCCTACCAGCGCATGTACGCCTCCTGGCGCAACCAGACCTCCCAACCCACCACCAACACCTGACCACCCACCCAACCGTCCGCCCCACCCAACCAACCCGCCCCACCCAACCAACCCGCCCTGCTTAACCGGCCGGCCCTGCCCACTCACCCGGGCGGCCCACCCAACCGGCCCACCCAACCGGCCCACCCAACCAGTTCGTTCCCGCCGGGCTGGCCTCAGCAGGTTCGTTCCTACCGGGCCGGCCTCAGCAGGTTCGTTCCC
>NZ_JAJSOH010000047.1 GCF_021277265.1 Kineosporia rhizophila | reverse complement strand
CCCCCCCCCCCCCCCCCGCCGCGAGCGCCCAGCCGGCATTTCCCGCGCCGCCGCCGCAGCCCGGAAAGCCGCCGCGACGGCCCCTTCCGCTCCGACGAGTCCCTCGACCCCAACGTCACCGATCACCACCACACCCCCTCCCACAGCGCCGCCGCCTCCCACCGCCACACGCCCCTCCCCAGATGCACAGGACGAAGCATGAGTCCCGATGTCGCCCTGATCGGCGAGATCGTCCTGCGCGCCGTCTGCGTGCTCGCCGCCTTCCTCACCCTCCCCCTCCTCGTGGGCCAGACCGAGCACAAGGTCATGGCTCACATGCAGGGTCGTCTGGGGCCGATGTACGCGGGCGGTTTCCACGGCTGGGCCCAGCTCGTGGCCGACGGGGTGAAGTTCCTCCAGAAAGAAGACATCGTTCCGGCGCGGGCCGACGCCGCCGTCTTCCGCCTGGCCCCCGCCGTCGCCCTCGTCCCCTACCTCGTCGCCCTGTCCGTGATCCCGCTCAGTCCCGGCTGGGTCGCCGCCGATGTCGACGCCGGCCTGTTGTTCGTTCTGGCCGCCAGCGCGGTGGCGGTGCTCGGCACGCTGATGGCCGGCTGGTCCAGCGCCAACAAGTACGCCCTGATCGGTTCGATGCGGGCGGCCGCGCAGCTCCTGGCCTACGAGCTCCCCCTGGTCCTGGCCGCCGCCAGCGTGGCCATGGCGGCGGGCACGCTCTCGCTCACCGGGATCGGCGAGGCCTGGCAGTGGTGGTGGCTGATCTGGCAGTTCCCGGCCCTGGTGGTGTTCGTGGTGGCCGGGCTGGCCGAGGTGCAGCGGCCCCCGTTCGACATGCCGATCGCCGAGTCCGAGCTGGTCGCCGGGCCCTACACCGAGTACACCGGGCTGCGTTTCGCGTTGTTCCTGTTGAGCGAGTACGCCGGGATCGTGGTGCTGGCCGGGCTCACCGCGGTGCTGTTCCTCGGCGGCTGGCACGGCCCGTTCTCCGAGACGCTGGGCCCCCTGTGGACCCTGCTGAAGACCGGCCTGGTCGCGGTGGTGGTGATCTGGCTGCGGGTGGCCTGGCCCCGGCTACGCGAGGACCAGCTGCAGCGCCTGGCCTGGGCCGGGCTGGTCCCGATCGCCCTGGCCCAGCTGGCCCTGACCGCCGTCGTGGTGGTGCTGCAGGCCTAGGTTCCGTTGTGGTTCTGCCCCGGCACGGTGGCCGACCGCTCGTCCGGCGCAGCGGGTGTCCGGGCCCGACGGGATCGGCTGAGCCCGTTGAGCATCGCTCCCTGAGAGCAGGGACTTTGCCGAGCCCGCCGTCAAAGACTGAGGGCCGGTCAACTGCAGGTTCTCGGGCTGGCGGCGCGAGGTCAGGCGCATGCAACGGCCGGGTCCGAGTCGGTGCCCGGCTCACGGCGCCCGGCTCACGGCGCCCGGCTCACGGCGCCCGGCTCATGGTGCTCGGCGAGCGGTCTGCAGCCGGCGGTGGGCATGGTCAGGCAATGAACGTGGACACTTGGTACACGGTGTACCAGGTGTACACATCGTCGATCAGACCAGCACGACCCCGGCCAGCCCTTGTCCAGCCCTGTGGATCGGCACAGGAGCCCAGAAAGGTGCCCGGTGACGGCCTGGGTCTGGCCGTGTCAATGGCCACGGACAGGCCGGGACGGCCGAGGTATGGCTGGCGGGCGGCCTGGGCTCGGCCGGCGGGCAGCCCAGATTCGGCCAGCAGGCAACCCAGATTCGGCCAGCAGGCAACCCAGATTCGGCCAGCAGGCAACCCAGATTCGGCCAGCAGGCAGCTGCCCGGCTTGGACCAGCAGGCAGCCTGGGTTTGGCCGGTGGGCGGCTCTGATGAGGTGGGCGCCTGCGGATTCTGGGCGGGGGCGGCTGAGTGTTTGCCGCGTACAGGCTGCCCCGGAGCGGACCTGGACCAGCAGAACCCCGCTGTGGGCGTGGGGCTGCAGAAATCGACCTAGCGCTTCACTCGTCCTCTGACCGCGATCGTCAGCAGGTCCGAGGCCGGCCCGCGGGGTGCGCTGCCCAGCGGCCAGACCGCCAGCAGCCGCCGGTCCAGGGTGAGTCCACCCACTGGCACTGCGCGCAGCCGGCCCGAGGCCACGTCGTCGGCCACGGCCAGGCTGCTGAGCATTGCGGGCCCGGCGCCGGCCAGCACGGCGCCTCGTACTGCGGCCGTCCCGGACAGCTCCAGCAGGGGCTCGGCCTGCTCGTACCCGCTGCCCAGCGCGGTCTCCAGGGCCACCTCGAGCGCCCGGCGGGTGCCCGACCCGGCCTCTCGTGAGACCAGCGGGGTGCGGGCCAGTTCGGTCGCGTCCACCGGGCGGCGGCGCCGTGTCCAGGGATGGCCGGCGGGCACCACCAGGACCAGCGAGTCGGTGCCGATCTCCCGCCAGGCCAGGTTCTCGGGGGCGGACGGGCCCTCGACGAACCCCAGCCCGGCCCGGCCGTCGCGCACCCGCTCGGCCACCTCTTCCGAGTTCGTCGCCGTCAGCTGGACCGACAGTTCGTCTCCCCGGGCCTCGACCTGGTGCCGCAAAGTGACCAGCCAGCGGGGCATCAGGTACTCGGCCACCGTCAGGCTCGCAGCCACCCGCAGCCGGGCGTGCCGCTCGGCGCGCAGCGCGGCCACGCTGGCCTCCAGCCCGGCCGCGAGCTCGGTGAGCTGCCCGGCCCAGTCCGCGACCAGCGCCCCGGCCGTGGTCAGGCTCGAGCCCTGCCGGCTGCGCCGCAGCACCTGAACACCGAGAGTGCCCTCCAGGCGCCGGATCCGCTCGCTCGCGGCCTGCTGGCTGATGCCGTGTTCCCGCGCCGCCGCGCCCAGGCTGCCGGTACGGGCCACCGACAGCAGCAGGTCGAGCGCGGTCAGCTCGGGCACGCGCGGTGACAGGGGCATGGGGTCAGGCTAGCCGCGTCACAAGGCGAACCTGTGACACCACAAGACCGGGAGGACTACGCGGCGCGCCGAGCCGGCTGCACTGTTGTGGACGGCATGTCTCGCCCTGGTTGCATTAGCAGAACACCAGGACCAAGGGGAACCTTAGTAAGGTGCGAAGCATCCCACAGCGAGACACTGAGGTGCGGGCGCAAGCACGACCGTGACGAAGATCGCGGGCACTGCCAGGCGGACTGAGGAGACTTCATGGAAGACACGGCTGTGGTCCCGACAGATTCGAGCAAGCGGCCCGACGGGCCCCGGGTCGAGCGGATCGACAGCGTGGTGATCCGGTTCGCCGGTGACTCCGGCGACGGCATGCAGCTGACCGGCGACCGCTTCACCGCGGAGACCGCTTCGCTGGGCAACGACCTGGCCACGCTGCCGAACTTCCCCGCCGAGATCCGCGCTCCCCAGGGCACCCTGCCCGGTGTCTCCAGCTTCCAGCTGCACTTCGCCGACCACGACGTGCTCACCCCCGGCGACGCGCCCGACGTGCTCGTGGCGATGAACCCGGCGGCGCTCAAGGCCAACCTGGCCGACCTGCCCCGCGGCAAGACGATCATCGTGAACACCGACGAGTTCACCAAGCGGAACCTGGCCAAGGTCGGCTTCACCGCCAGCCCGGTCGAGGACGGCTCGCTGGAGTCCTGGCAGGTGCACCCGGTGCCGCTGACCAGCCTGACGGTCGAGGCGCTGAAGGAGTTCGGCCTCTCCCGCAAGGACGCCGAGCGCTCCAAGAACATGTTCGCCCTGGGCCTGCTCTGCTGGCTCTACAACCGCCCGACCGAGGGCACCGAGCGCTTCCTGAACACCAAGTTCGGCCGCCGCCCGGAGATCCTGGCCGCCAACCTGGCCGCGTTCAAGGCCGGCTGGGCGTTCGGCGAGACCACCGAGGGTTTCGCCGTCTCCTACGAGATCGCCCCGGCGCCCGCCCCGGCCGGCGTCTACCGGAACGTCACCGGCAACACCGCGCTGGCCTACGGGCTGGTCGCCGCCGGGCACCGTTCCGGGCTGCCGATCGTGCTCGGCTCGTACCCGATCACCCCGGCCTCGGACATCCTGCACGCGCTGTCGGGGATGAAGAAGTTCGGCGTCACCACCATCCAGGCCGAAGACGAGATCTCGGCCATCGGCGCGGCGCTGGGCGCCTCGTACGGCGGCGCGATCGGGGTCACCACCACCTCCGGCCCCGGCCTGGCCCTGAAGAGCGAGACCATCGGCCTGGCCGTCTCCCTGGAACTGCCGCTGGTCATCGTGGACGTGCAGCGCGGCGGCCCGTCCACCGGCCTGCCCACCAAGACCGAGCAGTCCGACCTGCTGCAGGCCATGTACGGCCGCAACGGCGAGTCACCGGTGCCGGTGATCGCCCCGCGCTCCCCCGCCGACTGCTTCGACGCCGCGATCGAGGCCGTGCGGGTGGCCACCAAGTACCGCACGCCGGTGCTGCTGCTGTCCGACGGCTACCTGGCCAACGGTTCCGAGCCCTGGCAGCTGCCCTCGGTCAGCGACCTGCCCGACCTGCACACGCAGTTCGCCCAGCCCGGCACCGGACCGTTCCGTCCCTACGACCGGGATCCGGAGACGCTGGCCCGGCCCTGGGCGCCACCCGGCGTGGCCGGTCTCGAGCACCGCATCGGCGGCATCGAAAAGGCCGACGGCACGGGCGAGATCAGCTACGACCCGGACAACCACGACAAGATGGTGCGGCTGCGCCAGGCCAAGGTCGACGGCATCGACGTGCCCCCACTGGAGGTCGACGACCCCACCGGCGACGCCGACGTGCTGGTGATCGGCTGGGGCAGCACGTTCGGCCCGATCGCCGCCGGGGCCCGCGAGGCGCGCCGCTCGCAGACCAAGGTCGCCACCGCGCACCTGCGCCACCTGAACCCGTTCCCGGCCAACACCGGCGAGGTGCTGAAGCGCTACCGGCGGGTGCTGATCCCGGAGATGAACCTCGGCCAGCTGGCCCTGTTGCTGCGGGCGAAGTACCTGGTCGACGCCCGCGGTTACAACCAGGTGCGCGGCCTGCCGTTCAGCTCGGCCGAGATCGCCACCGCGATCACCTCGCTCGCCACCGAGATCCGAGAGGGCTTCTGAGATGACCACCGAACTCGGCATGCCGACCGTGCTCTCCGGCCTGGCCGGAGTGCCGCACCTGACCCCGGAAGACGCCCGGCAGACCCGTAAGGACTTCACCTCCGGCGCCGAGGTGCGCTGGTGCCCCGGCTGCGGCGACTACGCGATCCTGGCCGCCGTGCAGGGCTTCCTGCCCGAGCTCGGCATCCGGCGGGAGAACGTGGTCTGTGTCTCCGGCATCGGCTGCTCCTCGCGTTTCCCCTACTACCTCGACACCTACGGCCTGCACTCGATCCACGGCCGCGCCCCGGCGATCGCCACCGGCCTGGCCACCGCCCGTCCCGACCTCAACGTCTGGGTGGTCACCGGTGACGGGGACGCGCTCTCGATCGGCGGCAACCACCTGATCCACGCCCTGCGCCGCAACGTGAACCTGACCATCCTGCTGTTCAACAACCGGATCTACGGGCTGACCAAGGGCCAGTACTCACCCACCTCCGAGCCCGGCAAGATCACCAAGTCCACCCCGGTCGGCTCGGTGGACACCCCGTTCAACCCGATCTCGCTGGCCCTGGGCGCCGAGGCCACCTTCGTCGCCCGCACGCTCGACTCCGACCGCAAGCACCTGACCAGCGTGCTGCGCCAGGCCGTGGAGCACCGCGGCTCGGCGCTGGTGGAGATCTACCAGAACTGCCCGATCTTCAACGACGGTGCGTTCGACGTGCTGAAGGACAAGGACGAGGCCCAGGCCCGGCTGATCCGGCTGGAGCACGGTGAACCGGTCCGGTTCGGCGCCGAGGGCGCACGCGGTGTGGTCCGGGCCGCCGACGGCACCCTGCAGGTGGTCGACGTGGCCTCGGTGAGCGAGTCCGACCTGCTCGTGCACGACGCCGAGAACCCCAACCCGGCCACCCAGTTCGCGCTCTCCCGGCTGGACGAGGAGACCCTCTCGCACGTCCCGCTCGGCGTGTTCCGCAAGGTCGCCCGCCCCGCCTACGACGACCTGGTGCGAGCCCAGGTGAACGGGGCGGTCGAGGCGAACAACGGCCCCGCCACCGACGACGACCTGGCCGCCCTGCTGGCCGGCCGGGACACCTGGACGGTCACCGACTGACCCGTGACCTGAGCACGAACGAAAGGCGACTTGAGGACGTCGGTGCTCACCGACGTCCTCAAGTCGGTTTTGTTCTTGGGGCACCGATAACGATGGACGTCTGCCTCAGCGGCCGTGGGCCTGTCACCGTGGGAGGGTGACGAGCAGGGTGGGTGGAGCGGCCGAGCCGCTGGTGGTGTGGCAGGAGCAGGGCCGCACAGTCGGGCGGGCTCTCGCCCCGTGGTGGCTGACCCAGGTGGTGCTGAGCCTGGCCTGGTTCTACGCGGTGCTGAACCGTGATCCGGGTGAGTCGGTGCAGTGCCGGGACAACCCGGCCGCCTGCACCGACTGGGGTGTGGACACGGCGCTGGCCACCGGCAGCCTGTTCGCCGTCCCGTTCCTGCTCTGGATCGCTCCCCGGGCCGGGCTGTTGCTCGGCGGGCTCTGGGGCGTGCTCTTCCTGGTGTTCTCGTTCGATGCGGGCGAGGACCTGTCGATCGGCCTGCACGGTCTGGCCTGCTGCGTGGTGCTCGCAGTGGTGCAGTACGACCGGTACCGCCGACAGGCCGCCATCCGGCCGGACATACCGGCCGCAGCGGTCGCCGGTCCTCGTCCGCACCTGCGCATGCCGGCCGCGTTCTGGATCATCCCTACCGCCGTCACCACGGTTCTGCTCGTCTTCGCAACCCTTTTCGCCGCCCTCTACATCTTGGCCTCCCAGGCCCGGGACGACTGGTTCGAACGCAGCGTGGTGGTCGACGCCCGGGTGACTGCCCTGGACGAGTTCGGCGATCTCGTGCTCGAGCACACCGACGGCACCACCTGGAACATCGACGCCCAGGACACCTATCGCGTCGGAGACCCCGCCCGGGTGCGCTACGACCCGCAGGACCCGGACGCCGCCGAACTGGAGGCCGAACCGAGTAAGTTCGGCGGCTTCCTGGCCGCGACGGGCTGGCTGCTCACGCTGGCCGCCGCGGTGATCTGGCGGCTCGCCGGCCAGCGCCGATTCCTCGGACGGCTGCGCCGCGGGGGCCTGCCGGAGTACTCCGTGCTGGCCGGTCTGCGCTCGCGCTACGTCTACCTTCACGGCCATCCGGCCCAGGGGCAGGCCCCGTCGAGGCCCTTCGCCATGCTGCCCACCCGCAGTGCCTCCAGCCCGGCCGAACCGCTCAGGACCGCACCCCTCTACGGCGAACCAGAAGAGCCGCTCCAGCCGGTGCTGCTGCTGAGTTCCGCCGTGTTCGTCGGCGAACCTCTACCCGGCCGATGGGGCGTCGTCGTGGCTGACGACGTGGTGCGTTGGGCCCGCAAACCCCTGCAAGAGGTTCACCGAGCGCCCTGGAACCGCTCCGACCAGCCGATTCACACGCTCAGCCAGGCCCGTTGGAGGCTCCCCACGCAATCTGCCTCCTAGAATCGTGGGATGAATCCGGACGTCCGTAGGGGCATCGCCTACGGCTTCACGAGCTATCTGCTCTGGGGCTGCTTCCCGCTGTACTTCCGGCTCCTGCAGGAGTCGGGGGCGTTCGAGGTGCTGCTCTACCGGATCGTCTTCAGCGGCCTCGCCTGCCTGGCCCTGCTCGCCGCCCTGCGCTCGTGGGCCGAGATGCGCGCCGTGCTGCGTAACCGCCGGCAGGTGCGGCTGCTCGGTTCGGCCGCGTTCCTGATCGCGCTCAACTGGGGCGTCTACATCTACGCGGTGAACAGCGACCAGGTGGTCGAGGCCGCGCTCGGCTACTTTTTGAACCCGCTGATCACGGTGGCCCTGGGCGTGCTGGTCCTCCGCGAGCGACTGCGCGTGCTGCAGTGGGTGGCGGTGCTGATCGGGGTGGTCGCGGGCATCGTGCTCACGGTGAACTACGGGCATGTCCCGACCATCGCGCTCACCCTGGCCCTCTCCTTCGGCACCTACGGCCTGCTGAAGAAGCAGGTCGGCAGCAACGGCGGGGTCAGCGCCCTGGCCGGGCTGAGCACCGAGAACCTCGTGCTGGCGCCGTTCGCGGTGGTCGGGCTGGTGGTGCTGGCGCTCAACGGCGACAGCACGATCGGCCACAACCCGCCCTGGCAGGCCCTGCTCCTGGCCAGCACCGGCATCGTCACCATCGCTCCCCTGCTGCTCTTCGCGGCGGCGGCCAGCCGGGTACCGTTGTCCACGATGGGGCTGCTGCAGTACCTCACGCCCGTGCTGCAGTTCCTCTGCGGCGTACTGGTTCTGGACGAGCACATGCCCGCCTCCCGCTGGGCCGGGTTCGGCCTGGTCTGGCTGGCCCTGGTGGTCCTGACCGCCGACAGCCTGCGCGCCGCCCGGCGGCAGCGAGCCCAGCGGCTCGCCGCCACCCAGGTCGAGGCGAGCGTCTCCTAGCGCTTCTCGAGCCGGATGAGCACCGACTTGGAGGCCGGGGTGTTGCTCACGTCGGCCACGCTGTCCAGGGGCACCAGGACGTTCGTCTCGGGGTAGTAGGCGGCTGCGCAGCCCTTGGCGGTGTTGTACTTGACCACCCGGAAGTCCTGGGCGCGGCGCTCGATCCCGTCCACCCACTCCGAGACCAGGTCGACCATCTCGCCGTCCTCGAATCCCAGCGCCACCAGGTCGTCCGCGTTCACGAAGACCACGCGACGGCCGTTCTTGATGCCGCGGTAGCGGTCGTCCAGGCCGTAGATGGTGGTGTTGTACTGGTCGTGGCTGCGCAGGGTCTGCAGCAGCAGGCGTCCTTCGGGGATCCTGGGGTATTCCAGCGGGAGCGCGGCGAAGTTGGCGCGGCCGCTGTGGGTGGGGAACCGCCGGCTGCGTGAGGCGTGCGGCAGGGTGAAGCCGTTCGGGTTCTCCAGCTTGCTCTCGTACTCGTCGAAGCCCGGCACCACGCGGGAGATGCTGCTGCGAATGGTGCGGTAGTCGGCCTCGAACTCCTCCCAGGGCACGTCCACCTTGTCGCCGACCGCGCGCCGGGCCAGCCGGGTCAGGATCGACACCTCTGAGAGCAGGTTCTCCGACGGCGGTTTCAGGTTGCCCCGGGAGGCGTGGACCCGGCTCATCGAGTCCTCCACGCTGACCCTCTGCTCACCGGAGGCCTGGAAGTCGCGGTCGGTGCGGCCCAGGGTGGGCAGGATCAGCGCGGTGTCGCCGCAGACCGTGTGCGAGCGGTTCAGCTTGGTCGAGACCTGCACCGTCAGACGGCATCTGCGCAGCGCGGCCTCGGTCACCTCGCTGTCCGGGGTGGCCCGGATGAAGTTGCCGCCGACCGCCATGAACACGTCGATCTTCCCGTCGCGCATCGCCCGGATGCTGTTGACGGTGTCGAAGCCGTGCTCACGCGGCGGGTCGAACCCGAACTCCTGCTGCAGGTTGTCCATGAACCACTCGGGCATCTTCTCGAAAATGCCCATCGTGCGGTCACCCTGGACGTTGCTGTGCCCGCGCACCGGGCACACCCCGGCGCCGGGCCGGCCCAGGTTGCCCTGGATCAGCAGCACGTTCACGATCTCGCGGATCGTGGCCACGGAGTGCTTGTGCTGGGTGATGCCCATCGCCCAGCAGACGATCGTCTTGCTGGAGGCGGCGAACCGGGCAGCCAGGCCGCGCACCTCCGGCTCGGTCAGGCCGGTGGCGGCGACCAGCTCGGCCAGGTCCAGGCCCTTCACGTGGGCCGCGTACTCGTCGAAACCGGCCGTGTACTCGTCGATGAAGGCGCGATCGACCACCGACTCGTCCTGCAGCAGGATCTGCGCCACGGCCATCAGCAGGGCCTGGTCACCGCCGAGCCGGATCTGCAGGAAGTCGTCGGCCATGTCGGTGCCGCCGCCGACCACGCCCTTGGGGGTCTGCGGGTTGTGGAAGTTGATCAGGCCGGCCTCGGGCAGCGGGTTCACCGCCACGATCACCGCGCCGTTCTGCTTGGCCACCTCGAGGGTGGAGAGCATGCGCGGGTGGTTGGTGCCCGGGTTCTGGCCCATCACCACGATCAGCTCGGCCTGCTCCAGGTCTTCGAGCTGCACGCTGCCCTTGCCCACCCCGATCGCGTCGGTGAGCGCCGAGCCGGACGACTCGTGACACATGTTCGAGCAGTCGGGCAGGTTGTTCGTGCCCAGCGCGCGGACCATCAGCTGGTACACGAACGCGGCCTCGTTGCTGGTCCGGCCGGAGGTGTAGAAGGTGGCCCGGTCGGGGCTGTCCAGACCGCGCAACTCGGTGGCGATCAGGTCGAACGCGGCGTCCCAGCTGATCGGGCGGTAGTGGTCCTGCCCGGCGGGTTTGATCATCGGCTCGACCAGGCGGCCCTGCTGACCCAGCCACCAGTCGGTCTTCTGGTTCAGCTCGTGCACCGAGTGCTTGGCGAAGAAGTCGGCGTCGACCAGGCGCCGGGTGGCCTCCTCGGCGACCGCCTTGGCGCCGTTCTCGCAGAACTCCGCGACGTGCCGCTTGTCCTTCTCCGGCCAGGCGCAGCCCGGGCAGTCGAACCCGTCTTTCTGGTTCAGCTTCAGCAGCGTGCGGGCCGTGCGCTGGGCGCCCATCTGCTGGTACGAGATCTTGAGCGCGTGGTAGACGCCGGGGACCCCGGCCGCGTAGTCCTTGTGCTGACCGACCTCGACATCTTTCTCGTCGGAGTCCTCGCGGGGTGCGCGATTCATGACCCGGCCCTCACCTTCAGCGACATTGCAGAACCCACCCTTCGAAGCTACCTGAGGGTCGGGTTTGTCTCCAGGTGAGGTCGGTTCAGGTGGCGCGGACCGGCCGGTCGAAGTGGGTGAGGTCTACGTCGACGTCGAAGGGCTCACTCGATCTGAGACGCTCGTGGTGGACGCCGGTGAGTACATACGACTTGGTCTCGGGGTCGAGCCGGTAGACATGGACAACCGGCTTGCCGTCCACTTGCGCCACCCGCCAGTAGTGCGGGATCCCGCCCTGGGCGTAGAGCTGTGGCTTGCGCTCCCGGTCGCGCAGCTCGGAGTCGGGCGACTCCACCTCGACCGCCAGAAGCACGACCTCGGCCGGGTAGCGCGTGTCCCGGAGGCCGTTCACCGCATCGAGCGGGATGACGGAGAGGTCCGGCTCCGGCGCCTGACGATCACCGATGACCACGTTCATCTCGCGGATCACCTCGAGGTGACCTGGAACAGCGTCATCAAGCACCCGTTCCAAGAGTCTGAGCATCCTCATGTGGAACCTCGCGTGCGGGCTCACGAAAACCAGTTCCCCGTCGATCAGCTCGGTGTGCGGGGGGAGGTTCGGCAGCCGGAAGAATTCGTCCACGGTGAATCCGCCGGGCTTGCGCACCCAGTCCGGGACCGGCTCGTAGTCATCCGTCACCGCATCATTGTCGGCCCCGGAGTGGCTGTAGTACACGGGCTCGGCGCTCATGTCGCTCCCCCCAGTCGTCCGCGTCAATTGGGAAAATACCGAACAGTGCGCGACAAAGGCAAACCCACAAACGTCCAAAAGCACTGAAAGCCCGGCTGCGCAGATGTCAGCCGGGCTCGTGCGAAGGGTCAGCGGGTGCGGTCCACCACGGCCTCGGCGAACTGCCGCAGGGCCACCTTGGCCGGTGACTCCGGCAGCGGGTCCAGGGTGGCGATCGCCTCCTGGGCCCAGCGGGCGGCCTCGTCGCGGGCCGCGTCCATCACCTTGTGCTCGTTCAGCGCGGCGATGGTCTCGGCCAGCCGGGCGTCCTCCGAGAGGTCGCCGTCGAGCATGGCCACGATTCGCGCGGCCTCGGCGTCGCCGTTGCCGGCCGCCCGGCGGGCCAGCAGCGTGGGCAGGGTGGGCACGCCCTCGCGCAGGTCGGTGCCCTGCACCTTGCCCGACACCCGGCCCGCGCTGGACAGGTCGATCACGTCGTCGGCGAGCTGGAAGGCCACCCCGACGAGCTCGCCGTAGCGCACCATGATGTCGACCGTCTCGGGCGGGCAGCCGCCGAACATGGCGCCGAAGCGGCCCGCGGTGGCGATCAGCGAACCGGTCTTGTCGCCCAGCACCTGCAGGTAGTGCGCGATCGGGTCGTCGGCCGGCGAGGGGCCCACGGTCTCGTGCATCTGGCCCAGGCAGAGCCGCTCGAAGGTGGCCGCCTGGATGTTCACCGCCTCCGGGCCGAGGTCGGCCACCACCCGGGAGGCCCGGGCGAAGAGCAGGTCGCCGACCAGGATCGCCACCTGATTGCCCCACACCAGGTGGGCCGCGGCGGTCCCCCGGCGCTGGTCGGCCGAGTCCATCACGTCGTCGTGGTAGAGCGAGGCCAGGTGGGTCAGCTCGACCACCACCCCGGCCTCGACCACCTCGGGACGGCTCCCGTCGCCCAGGCTGGCGGCGAGCAGGGTGAGCATCGGGCGGATCCGCTTGCCGCCCGCCTCCACCAGGTGACGGGAGGCGGTGTCGGCGAGCTGGTCGGCCTGCTGGACCGCCTCTCGCAGCCGGGACTCGATCGTCTCCATGCCGACACGGACGGACTCGGCAAGGGCGGCGTCAACCACCGGCAGATCCAGGGAAGCGGTCACAGCACTCACGGTAAGAACACCGACGAACTATTGGCCAATTGAAGGGCGGCGGCGGGCAGTACGCCGAGCCCGATCGTCGCGACGACACCGACGCCGACGGCGAAGATCGTCAGGGCTCCGGGGCGGGTCACGGTGACAGCATCCCCTACCGAGTCATTGAAGTACATCAGCACGATGACCCGGATGTAGAAGAACACCGCGATGGCGCTGGCCGCGACGCCCACCAGGACCAGTCCCGGACCCCACGGGGCCTGGTCGACGGCGGCCGAGAAGACCGCGAACTTACCGGTGAAACCGCTGGTCAGCGGGATTCCGGCGAAGGCCAGCAGGAACAGCGTGAAGGTGAACGCGAGCAGCGGCGAGCGCTTGGCCAGGCCCTGCCACTGGGAGAGGTGAGTCGCCTCACCACCGACTCCGCCCTCCGGCGTGGAGGTGCGCACCAGGGTCACCAGGGCGAACGCCCCGACCGTGGTGAAGCCGTAGGCGGCCAGGTAGAAGAGCACGCTGCCGATGCCGTCGCGGTCCATCGCCAGCAGCCCGACCAGGATGAACCCGGCGTGCGCGATCGAGGAGTAGGCCAGCATCCGCTTCACGTCGGCCTGGACGATCGCGATGATCGAGCCGATCAGCATGGTCAGCGCGGCGACCACCCAGATCACCGGCTGCCAGTCCCAGCGCACCCCGGGCAGGGCCACGTAGGCGATGCGCAGCAGGGCGCCGAACGCGGCCACCTTGGTGCAGGCCGCCATGAACCCGGTGACCGGGGTGGGGGCGCCCTGGTAGACGTCCGGGGTCCAGGACTGGAACGGGAACGCGCCGACCTTGAACAGCAGGCCGACCGCCAGCAGGCCGACGCCGAGCAGGAGCAGGCCGTCCTTGCCGACCACGGCCGAGGCGGCGGTGCCGGTGCTGCCGTCGGAGATCGCGGCGGCGATGTCGGACAGCCGCACCGAGCCGGCGAAGCCGTACAGCAGGGCCGAGCCGAACAGGAAGAACGCCGACGAGAAGGCCCCGAGCAGGAAGTACTTCAGCGACGCCTCCTGGGACAGGAGCCGACGCCGGCGGGCCAGGCCGCACAGCAGGTACAGCGGCAGGGAGAGCACCTCGAGCGCGATGAACATGGTGAGCAGGTCGTTCGAGGCCGGGAAGAGCAGCATGCCGACCATCGAGAACAGGATCAGCGGGTAGACCTCGGTCTGCACCAGGCCGGCGCGGGCGGCCCGGGCCTCGTCGACCGAGCCGGGCACGGCCGAGGCCTGGGCGGTGAAGGCCCCGGACTCGGGGGCCTCGTCGGCCATCGTCAGCAGGGCCATCAGGCCCAGCACCAGGATGGTGCCCTGCAGGAACAGCGCCGGGCCGTCGATCACCACGGCCCCGCCCGCGGTGGTCACCGACTTCTCCTGGGTGCCCAGGTAGACCACGCTGATCAGGGCCGCGGCGATGCCGACGGAGGCCAGGACGACCTGGCTGACGAAGCGGGCGGTGCGGGGTGCGAACGCCTCGACGAGCACTGCGAGCAGCGCGGCGACGAAGACGATCAGCATCGGCGCCACCGCGGCGTAGTCGACCGAAGGAGCGTTCACTTGTCTTCTCCCTCAACTGCCACGGTCGGCGCCGGATCCGTCACGCCGACCTGCTGCATCGTGGTTGAGATGGCCGGGTTGATGACGTCCAGCACCGGCTTGGGGTAGACGCCCAGGAACAGGATCACCACGACCAGCGGGGCGACGACCCAGACCTCGCGGGCGCTGGCGTCCTTCCAGCCCCCGGCGTACTCCCGCACCGGGCCGGTGAACATCCGCTGGTAGGTGAGCAGGATGTACAGCGCGGCCAGGACGATGCCCAGGGTGGCCAGCACGGCCACCGCCGGGTACTTCACGAAGGTGCCGGTCAGCACCATGAACTCGCTGACGAAGCTGGACATGCCGGGCAGCGCCAGGCTGGACAGGCCGGCCAGCAGGAAGCCCGCGGCCAGCACCGGGGTGCTGCGCTGCAGGCCGCCGAAGTCGTCGATGTCGGCCGAGCCGCGGCGGCGGATCAGCATGCCGGCCACCAGGAACAGGGCGGCGGTGGAGAAGCCGTGGTTGACCATGTAGAGGGTCGAGCCGGTCTGCCCGGTCGAGGTCATCGCGAAGATGCCCAGCACGATGAACCCGAAGTGGGAGATCGAGGTGTAGGCGATCAGCCGCTTCAGGTCGGTCTGGCCGATCGCCAGCAGCGCCCCGTAGAGCACGCTGACCACGGCCAGGGCCAGGACCACGGGCGCCGCCCACTTGCTGGCCTCGGGGAACAGCGGCAGGCAGAGGGTGAGCATGCCGAACGTGCCGACCTTGTCGAGCACCCCGACCAGCAGCACCGACACCCCGGCCGGGGCCTCGTCGGTGGCGTCCGGCAGCCAGGTGTGCACCGGCCACATCGGCGCCTTGATCGCGAAGGCGATGAAGAACGCCACGAACATCAGCCGCTCGGCCGTGCTGCTGGAGAACTCCAGCCCGGTCAGGTTGTCGATCAGGAAGCCTTCTTCGCCGCCCGGGCCGGCGCCGTAGAGGCCGATCACCCCGACCAGCATGACCAGCCCGCCGACGAGCGAGTAGACCAGGAACTTGACCGCGGTGTAGCGGCGGCGCTCGCTCGAGCCGAAGGCCCCGATCAGGAAGTAGACCGGGATCAGCATGGCCTCGAAGAACACGTAGAACAGGAACAGGTCGCGGGCCGCGAAGACGCCGACCATCATCGCCTCGAGCACCAGCACCAGGCCGAAGAACAGCCGGGCCTGGTCGTCGTCGATCTCGTTCCAGGCGGCCAGCACGCACAGCGGCACCAGCACGGTGGACAGCGCCACCATGACCAGGCCGATGCCGTTCACGCCGACCGCGTAGCTGACCCCGAACTCGCCGATCCAGGAGTGCTGTTCGGCGAGCTGGATCTCACCGGCCCGGGCGACGTCGAACTGCACCGCCGCGACCACGGTGAGCACGAAGGTGGCCAGCGAGACGCCGAGCGCGACGAGCCGGGCCCGGGGCGCCAGGGCCTTGGGCAGGGCCGCGACCACGACCGAGCCCACCAGAGGGACGGCTCCGATCACCGTCAGCCAGGGGAAGTCCATCGAGTCCTCAATCAGAGCCGGACGGCGAGCAGGCCGCCGAGAAGGATGACGACGCCCGCGAGCATCGACGCTGCATAGGAACGGACCAGACCGGTCTGGACCCGGCGCAGGCGGCCGCCGAGCCCGCCGACCAGGGCGGCCAGGCCACCCACGGCGCCGTCGACGCCCTTGTTGTCCACGAAGACCAGCGTGCGGGTCAGGTACTGGCCCGGGCGCATGAACAGGCCCTCGTTCACGTCGTCCTGGAACAGGTCCCGGCGCGCGGCCCGGGTGAGCAGGCTGCCCCGCGGGGCGGTGCGCGGTACCGGCTCGTTCCAGTACATCCGCCAGGCCAGGAACACGCCCAGGGCGACCAGCACCAGGGTGCTGCCGGTGATCACCGGGACCGAGAGCACCGGCTCGTGGTGCTCGGCGTGCCCGATCACCGGTTCCAGCCAGTGCACCAGGCCGTCGCTGACGCCCAGGGCCAGGCCGAGGAACGCCGAGCCGACCGCCAGGATCATCATCGGCACGGTCATCAGGGCCGGGGACTCGTGCGGGTGGGCGTCGTCGGCCCAGCGCTTCTCCTTGCCCTGGAAGGTCATGAAGAAGAGCCGGGACATGTAGAACGCGGTGACGCCGGCGGCCAGCAGCGCGGTGAGCCCGAAGACCCAGGGACGCCAGCCCTCACCGACGAACGCCGACTCGATGATCTTGTCCTTGCTCCAGAAGCCGGACAGGAACGGGAAGCCGATGATGGCCAGCCAGCCCAGCCCGAACGTCACCCAGGTGATCTTCATGACCCCGGACAGCCGCCCGAACGTCCGCATGTTCACCGAGTCGTTCATGCCGTGCATCACCGAGCCGGCCCCGAGGAACATCCCGGCCTTGAAGAAGCCGTGGGTGAGCAGGTGGAAGATGGCGAAGGCGGCGCCCACCGGGCCCAGCCCGGCGGCCAGCATCATGTAGCCGATCTGCGACATGGTGGAGGCGGCGAGCGCCTTCTTGATGTCGTCCTTGGCGCAGCCCACGATCGCGCCGTAGACCAGCGTGATCGCTCCGACGACGACCACCACGAGCTGGGCGTCCGGCGCCCCGACGTAGACCGGCATCGAGCGGACCACCAGGTAGACGCCGGCGGTGACCATCGTGGCGGCGTGGATCAGGGCCGACACCGGGGTCGGGCCGGCCATTGCGTCGCCCAGCCAGGACTGCAGCGGGAACTGCGCCGACTTGCCGCAGGCACCGACCAGCAGGAGCAGGCCGATCACGGTGAGCTGGGCCTCGCTCGCGTTGCCGGCCTCGGCGAACACCCCGGAGAACGTGACGGTTCCGAAGGCCAGGAACATCGCCATGATCGCGAGCGAGAGGCCCACGTCGCCGACCCGGTTGACGATGAACGCCTTCTTCGCCGCGGTGGCGTAGGCCGGGTTGTGGTTCCAGAAACCGATCAGCAGGTACGACGCAAGTCCCACGCCCTCCCAGCCGACGAACAACAGCAGGTAGGAGTCGGCCAGGACGAGCAGGAGCATCGAGGCGACGAACAGGTTGAGGTAGGCGAAGAACCGGCGCCGGTCCGGGTCGTGCTCCATGTAGGCCACGGAGTAGACGTGGATCAGCGAGCCGACGAACGTCACCAGCAGGACGAAGGCCAGCGACAGCGGGTCGACCAGCAGACCCGCGTCGAGCTGGAACGCGCCGGCGTGGATCCACTCGAAAAGGTGGACCTGGACGGCCCTTTCCTCGCCGTCGCGGCCCAGCAGGTCGAAGAAGAGCAGGGCGCCCCAGACGAAGGCGGCCCAGCTCATCAGGACCCCGAGCCAGTGCCCCCAGCGGTCCAGGCGGCGCCCGCCGAGCAGCAGGACCGCCGCACCGAGGGCGGGCAGGGCGATCAGCAGCCAGGCGCCGGACTGAACGGTGCCCTCGGCTGCGTGATATGCGCCAGTTTCGGCAAGCATCGCGCGGCCTCTCAGTACTTCAGCAGGTTGGCGTCGTCCACCGACGCCGACCTGCGGGTGCGGAAGATGGTGAAGATGATCGCCAGCCCGACGACCACCTCGGCGGCCGCGACGAGCATCACGAACAGGGCGATCACCTGGCCCTCGATGTTGCCGTTGATCCGGGCGAAGGTGACGAACGCCAGGTTGGCGGCGTTCAGCATGAGCTCCACGCCCATGAACACCACGATCGCGTTGCGCCGCACCAGCACGGTGGCCGCCCCGATCGAGAACAGCAGCACCGCCAGGTAGAGCCAGTAGATCTGGTTCACTGCCCGGCTCCCTTCACCTTGACGTCGTCGGCCACGCTCTCTCCGTCCACGGCGCGGTCGCGGGCGCCCTTCAGGCCGTGGCCCTGCGGGTCGGCCAGGTTCTGCGCGGCCGGGCTGATCTCCGCCTCGATGATCGTGACGTCCTCGGAAACCGTGAGCACGGAACGGTTCTGGCCGCGCGCGGTGAGCACCCGGGAGACCGACAGCTCGGACGGCGTGCCGTCCGGCAGCAGGGCCGGGATGTCCACCGCGTTGTGCCGGGCGAAGACCCCGGGCGAGGGCAGCGGGGCCTTGATCGGGCCCTCCTGGATCCGCTTGATGGCCAGGTCCTTCTGGGTGGCCTTGGGCGTGAGCCGCTCGCGGTGGGCCAGCATCATCGCGCCGAGGACGGCGGTGATCAGCAGGGCGCTGGTGGCCTCGAAGGCCCAGACGTACTTGCCGAAGATGAGTTCGGCCATCCCGGTCATGTTCCCGGCCGTGTCCACGTCCTGCAGACCGCGGGCGCCGCCGTAGGTGGCCTGGCCGATCACCGAGGTCATCAGCACCGCCAGGGCGAGGCCGAAGACGAAGGCCAGCCAGCGCTGCCCCTTGATCGTCTCCACCAGGGAGTCCGAGGAGTCGACGCCGACCAGCATCATCATGAACAGGAAGAGCATCATCACGGCGCCGGCGTAGACGAAGATCTGCACCACCCCGAGGAACGGGGCCTGCAGCGCCAGGTAGGCGATGCCCAGGCAGACCATCACCAGCGCCATGCACAGCGCCGCGTGCACCGCCTTGCGGGCGAACAGCAGCCCGAGCGCCCCCGGCACGGTGATCAGCGCGATCACCCAGAACAGCACGTTCTCGCCGGTGCCGCCCAGGTCGGCGGCCCCCGGGGTGGCCTGGGCGAGGAGCAGGGACGGGGTGGTCACCGGACGGCCCCCTGCACGTTCTCGTCGTTCCCGGCCCGGGCTTCCACCCAGGCCTGCTGCTCGGGCACGGCCTGGGTGACCTTGCCCTGGTAGTAGTCCTGTTCGGTGGTGCCCGGCACCATCGGGTGCGGCGCCGGGATCATCCCGCCCAGCGGCGCGGCCAGCAGGTCCTGCTTCTCGAAGATCAGCCCGGCCCGGGTCGGGCCCTTCAGCTGCTCGTACTCGTTGGTCATGGTGAGCGCCCGGGTCGGGCAGGCCTCGATGCACAGACCGCAGAGGATGCAGCGCAGATAGTTGATCTGGTAGACGCGGCCGTAGCGCTCACCCGGCGAGAAGCGTTCCTCCTCGGTGTTGTCCGCGCCCTCGACGTAGATCGCGTCGGCCGGGCACGCCCAGGCGCACAGCTCGCAGCCGATGCACTTCTCCAGGCCGTCGGGGTGCCGGTTCAACTGGTGACGTCCGTGGAACCGGGGTGCGGTCGGCACCTTCTGCTCGGGGTACTCCTCGGTGACGACCTTGGTGAACATCGTCGCGAAGGTGACACCGAACCCGGCGATCGGGGCGAGGGCGGAGAGCCAGCCGCCGCCGGACTCGTCCTGGGTGCCGTTCGTTGCGCGGTCAGCCACCGCGGACCTCCTCGAGAGCGGGTGTTTCGCCCGGGCCCGGGACCGGGCGCGCCGAGCCGTTGGTCCGGATCAGCTTCTGGCCGGGCCGCGGCGGCACCGGGAAGCCCCCGGCGAACGGGTCGATCGGCTCGTCCGGGTCGGGCTGGTCGGGTTCGGGTTCCTGCTGCTGCATCCGCAGCGCCTCGATCGCGGCCCAGATCAGCCCGAGCACCAGGACCACGCCGACGATGATCATGACCCGCTCGCGCCGGTCCACGTCGTAGAACTGGTCCATCGCCCGCACGATCGCCACGCCCATCGTCCACAGCAGCGCCGAGGGGATGAGGATCTTCCAGCCGAAGCGCATGAACTGGTCGTAGCGCAGCCGCGGCAGGGTGCCGCGCAGCCAGATGAACAGGAACAGGAAGATCATCGTCTTGGCCGCGAACCAGAGCAGCGGCCAGTAGCCGGCGTTGGCCTCGTCCCACAGCGAGATCGGCCAGGGCGCCCGCCAGCCGCCCAGGAACAGCGTGGTCGCCAGCATCGAGACGGTGACCATGTTGACGTACTCGGCCAGGAAGAACAGGGCGAACTTCAGCGAGGTGTACTCGGTGTGGAAGCCACCGACCAGCTCGCCCTCGGCCTCGGGCAGGTCGAACGGCGCCCGGTTGGTCTCGCCGACCATCGCGATCACGTAGATCACGAACGAGGGCAGCAGCGGCAGGCACCACCACAGCGACTGCTGCGCGTCCACGATCGCCGAGGTCGACATCGAGCCGGAGTAGAGGAAGACGCTGACCAGCGAGAGCCCCATCGCGATCTCGTAGGAGATCACCTGGGCCGAGGAGCGCAGACCGCCCAGCAGCGGGTAGGTGGAGCCGGACGACCAGCCCGCCAGCACGATCCCGTACACCCCGATCCCGGCCACCGCCAGGATGAACAGCACCGCCACGTTCAGATCGGTGAGCTGCAGCGGGGTGATGATGTCGGTGAACGGGATCCGCACCTCGGGCCCGAACGGGATCACCGCGAACGACACGAAGCAGGCGGTGCAGGCGATCACCGGGGCGATCACGTAGACGACCTTGTCGGCCGCGGTCGGGATGATGTCTTCCTTCAGCGCCAGTTTCACGCCGTCGGCCAGCGACTGCAGCAGGCCGAAGGGACCGTTGCGGTTGGGGCCGGGCCGCGACTGCATGCGGCCCACCACGCGGCGTTCGGCCCAGATCATCAGCAGGGTGGCCACCACGGCGACGGCGAACAGCAGCACCGCCTTGCCGGCCACCACCCAGCCGTTGTCCTGGGAGAAGTCGGCCGTCGGGTTCTCGGCCAGCAGCATCAGGTGCATCGCTCAGACTCCCGTCAGCGCGTGGCCGGCGAGCCGGACGGAGACCGCGGCGCCGTTGCCGGCCGCCAGCCGGGCCCGGACCGGGCTGCCCGCGGAGTTGCTGGGCAGCCAGACCACTCCGTCGGGCATCGGGGTGAGGGCGACGGGCAAGGTGATCTCCCCACGGTCGTTGGAAACCGTCACCGAGCCGGTGGTGCCCGGGCTCAGGCCGAGCTGCTCGGCGGTGGCCGGGGACAGCCGGGCGACCGCCCGGTGCGCGGTGCCGGCCAGGTAGGGCTCGCCGTCCTGCAGCCGGCCCTTGTCCAGCAGCATCGACCAGGTCGACAGCAGCGTGGCACCGGCCGGTTCGACGGTGTGTGCCTCGGGCTGGGCGGCCCGGGCACCTTCCCAGCGGCCGAGCTGGGCCAGCTCGGCGAAACCGGCCTTCTCACCGCGCAGTCCGAGCCACTCGCCGGCCTCGGAGGCCAGCGCGTCGAGCACCTCGCCGTCGCTGAGCGCCTCGGAGGTGAGCGCCTGCGGGAACTCCCGCCAGCGGCCCTCCCAGTTCAGGAAGGTGCCGCCCTTCTCGGCGGGCGGGGCGACCGGCAGGACCACGTCCGCGTAGGCGGTGACCGCGCTCGCCCGGACCTCGAGACTGACCACGAACGAGGCGGTCTCGAGGGCCGCACGGGCCGCGGCCGGGTCGGGCAGGTCGTCCGGGTCGAGACCGCCGACGAGCAGACCGGGCAGCAGACCCGCGGCCGCGTCGTCGATGATCCGGGTGGTGTCGCGGCCCGGTTCGGTGGGCAGACTCTCCACCTCCCACGCCGCGGCGATGTCGACCCGGGCGGCCGGGTCGGCGACCGGACGGCCACCGGGCAGCAGGCTGGGCAGGGCACCGGCCTCGACCGCACCCCGCTCACCGGCCCGGCGCGGCACCCAGGCCAGCCGGGCCCCGGTGCTCGCGGCCAGGGCGAGGGCGGCCTGGTAGGCGCCGGGCGACTCGGTCAGGCGCGGGCCGAGCAGGATGATCGACCCGGGCGCGGCCACCGCCTCGGCGGCGGCCGGGGTGCCCAGGGCGGCGGCCTCCTGGCCGGGCCTGGTCTCCAGCAGCGTGCCGGACAGCTTGATCAGGCCCCGGGTGGCCCAGGGGGCGATCGAGAAGACCTGCTTGCTGCCCTTGAGCACCGACTTACGTAGCCGCAGGAAGATGCTCGCGGCCTCCTCCTCGGCCTCCAGACCGGCCAGGAGCACCGACGGTGCGGCCTCCAGCTCGGCGAAGGTGACGCCCAGACCGGTACCGGCCACGGCGTGACCGAGGAAGGCCTCCTCCTCGGCCGAGTGCGACCGGGCGCGGAAGTCGACGTCGTTGGTCCGCAGCACCACGCGGGCGAACTTGGCGTAGGCGTAGGCGTCCTCGACGGTCAGCCGGCCGCCGGGCAGCACCCCGACTCCCCCGGCCTGGCGGGCCCGCAGCAGCCCTTCGGCCGCCACCTGCAGCGCATAGGGCCACGAGACCGGCTCCAGCTCACCGGTTTCCGGGTCACGCACCAGCGGGTGGGTGAGCCGGTCGGCGCCGGTGGCCCAGTTGAAGGCCCAGCGGCCCTTGTCGCAGTTCCACTCCTCGTTCACCGCCGGGTCGTCGGCGGCCAGGCGCCGGGTGACCTTGCCGCGACGGTGGTCGACCCGCAGCGCGCAGCCGCTGGAGCAGTGCTCGCACACGCCCTTGGTGGAGACCAGGTCGAACGGCCGGGCCTTGAACCGGTAGGCCGCGCCGGTCAGCGCGCCGACCGGGCAGATCTGGATCGTGTTGCCGGAGAAGTAGCTGGCGAACGGCTGGCCGGACTCGTCCAGCAGCGACTCGCCCTGGGTGCGCGCACTGGCCAGGTCGTCGGCCGCGTAGGTGCCGGTGACGTGGGCGTGGCCGGTGCCGCGCGACTCGTCCATGCCCTTCGGCGTGCCCTGGACGTGCGAGGCGACGGTCGGCTCGAGCTCCTCGCTGGTGCGCACCGCCGGGAAGGGCAGGTCGACGTGGAAGTCGAGCACCCCCGGCGAGAACGTCCCGATCTGCTGGTGCGCCCCGCGCATCTGCAGGTCGATGAACGGGTCGCCGGCGATCTCCTTGGAGAAGCGGGTGCAGCGCTGGCACAGGATGCAGCGCTCGCGGTCGAGCAGGACCTGGGTGGAGATCCGGATCGGCTTCGGGAAGGTGCGCTTGACCTCGGTGAACCGGCTCTCCGAGCGGCCGTTGGCGAGCGCCTGGTTCTGCAGCGGGCACTCCCCGCCCTTGTCGCAGACCGGGCAGTCGAGCGGGTGGTTGATCAGCAGGAGTTCCATCACCCCGCGCTGGGCCTTCTCCGAGACCGCCGAGGTGAGCTGGGTCTTGACCACCATCCCGGGGGTGGCCGTCATCGTGCAGGAGGCCTGCGGCTTGGGCATCGGCCGCACGTTCCCCTCCCGGTCCGGCATGGCCACCTCGACCAGGCACTGCCGGCAGGCGCCGGCCGGGGCCAGCAGGGGGTGGTCGCAGAACCGCGGGATCGCGATCCCCAGTTCCTCGGCGGCGCGGATCAGCAGGGTGCCCTTGGGCACGCTGACCTCGATCCCGTCGATGGTCAGGGTGACCAGGTCGACCGCCGCCTTCGAGGGCTCAGTCACAGTCATCAGGCGTTCACTCCAGCGAAGAGCGTGGACTTCACCGGGTCGAACGGGCAGGCGCCCTCGGTCAGGTGAAGCAGGTACTCGTCTCGGAAGTACTTGATCGACGAGCTGATCGGGCTGGTCGCACCGTCGCCGAGGGCGCAGAACGAACGGCCCAGGATGTTGTCGCAGATGTCCAGCAGGCGTTCCAGGTCCTCCGGGACGCCCTGGCCGTTCTCGAGCTGGCGCAGCACCTGCACCAGCCAGTAGGTGCCCTCCCGGCAGGGGGTGCACTTGCCGCACGACTCGTGCGCGTAGAACTCGGTCCAGCGCAGTACCGCCCGGACCACGCAGACCGTCTCGTCGAAGATCTGCAGCGCCCGGGTGCCGAGCATCGAGCCGGCCGCCCCGGTGCTCTCGAAGTCCAGCGGGATGTCGAGGTGCTCGGCGGTGAACATCGGGGTGGACGAGCCGCCCGGCGTCCAGAACTTCAGCTCGTGGCCCTCGCGCATGCCGCCGGCCATGTCGATCAGCTCGCGCAGGGTGATGCCCAGCGGGGCCTCGTACTGACCGGGCTGCTGCACGTGCCCGGAGAGCGAGAAGAAGCCGAAACCGGCCGACTTCGCGGTGCCCATGCCGGAGAACCAGGACGCGCCGTTGTCGATGATCGAGGGCACGCTGGCGATCGACTCGACGTTGTTCACCACCGTGGGGCGGGCGTACAGACCGGCCACGGCCGGGAAAGGCGGCTTCAGCCGGGGCTGTCCGCGCCGGCCCTCGAGAGAGTCGAGCAGCGCGGTCTCTTCACCACAGATGTAGGCGCCGGCCCCGGCGTGCACCACGATGTCGATGTTCTGCCCCGAGCCCAGCACGTTCTCGCCGAGATACCCCGCGGCCCGCGCCTCTTCGACGGCGGCCAGCAGGCGGCGGTACACGTGCACGACCTCGCCGCGCAGGTAGATGAACGCCCGCTCGGCCCGGATCGCGTGGCAGGTGATGATCGCCCCCTCGATCAGGTACTGCGGGGTGGCCATCATCAGCGGGATGTCTTTACAGGTGCCGGGTTCCGACTCGTCCGCGTTGATCACCAGGTAGCGCGGGTTGCCGTCCGGCTTGGGCAGGAAGCTCCACTTCAGCCCGGTGGGGAAGCCGGCCCCGCCGCGACCGCGCAGGCCCGAGTCCTTGACCGTGGTGACCACGTCCTCCGGGACCATCGCCAGCGCCTTACGCAGCGCCTGGTAGCCGCCGTTGCGCTCGTAACTCTCCAGCGTCCAGGACTCGGCCTCGTCCCAGTGCTTCGACAGCACGGGTGTCAGAGTCACCGGAACACGCTCGTCAGCCATCGGAACTCAGCCCTTCTTCTCCGTGCCGGTACCGGGGTCGTTCTCGCCGCGGGTGGCCTCGGCCGGGGGTTTGCCCGCCTCGGTGCCCGCCCGCTCCTTGGTGCCCGGGTCGACCGCCGGGGCGTCGGAACCGCTGCTGCGGGCCTCGCGGTTCTGGACATCAGCGGCCGCCGACGCGGTCGCGGCGGGCACCGTGGGCGTCCCTTGTTCTGAAGAGGGACCACCGGTACCCGCGGGACCAGGTGCCTGCCAGCCCTTCTCGGCCGCCAGCAAGGTGCCCCGAAGCGAAGGGGCACCGGCCCCGACTCCCTGGGACGCCCGTCCGTCGTTGAAACCCGCCAGCACGTGCGAGACCTCTTTGAAGGTGGGCACGCTGTCCGGGCCCCGGGTGGGGGCCACGGCCTCACCGGCGCGCAGCCGGTCGCAGACCCCCCGGGCCGAGGACGGCGTCTGGTTGTCGAAGAACTCCCAGTTCACCATCATCACCGGGGCGAAGTCGCAGGCCGCGTTGCACTCGATCCGCTCGAGGGTGATCTTGCCGTCCTCGGTGGTCTCGTCGTGCCCGACCCCGAGGTGCTCCTCGAGCGTCTCGAAGATCGCGTCGCCGCCCATCACCGCGCACAGCGTGTTGGTGCAGACCCCGACCGTGTACTCACCGTTGGGGTGGCGCTTGTACTGCGTGTAGAAGGTGGCCACGGCCGAGACCTCGGCCGTGCTCAGGCCGAGGATCTGCGCGCACAGCGCGATCCCGTCCGGGCTGACGTAGCCCTCTTCGCTCTGCATCAGGTGCAGCATCGGCAGCAGGGCGCTGCGCGGCTGCGGGTAGCGGGCGATGATCTCGTGCGACTGGGTGGAGAGCCGTTCGACGGCCTCGGCGGAGAGCGACATCAGCGGTCGACGCCCCCCATCACCGGGTCGATCGATGCCACGGCCACGATCACGTCGGCCACCTGCCCGCCCTCACTCAACGCCGCCATCGCCTGCAGGTTGTGGAACGACGGATCCCGGAAATGGGCCCGGTAGGGCCGGGTTCCGCCGTCCGACACCAGGTGCACCCCGAGCTCGCCGCGGGGCGACTCGACGGCCTGGTAGACCTGGCCCGCGGGGACCCGGAAGCCCTCGGTGACCAGCTTGAAGTGGTGGATCAGGGCCTCCATCGAGGTGCCCATGATCTGCTTGATGTGGTCCAGGCTGTTGCCCATCCCGTCACCGCCGATGGCCAGCTGGGCCGGCCAGGCGATCTTCTTGTCGCCGACCATGACCGGGCCGGGGCCCATCTCCTGCAGCCGGTCGAGAGTCTGCTCGACGATCTTGAGCGACTCCTTCATCTCGTTGATCCGGATCCGCAGCCGGCCGTAGGCGTCGTTGGTGTCCCAGGTCTGCACGTCGAAGTCGTACGTCTCGTACCCGCAGTACGGCTCGGTCTTGCGCAGGTCGTGCGGGAAACCGGTGGAGCGCAGCATCGGCCCGGTCACGCCGAGCGCCATGCAGCCGGTCAGGTCGAGGTAGCCGACGTCCTGCAGCCGGGCCTTGACCAGCGGGTTCTCGTTGTTCAGCTTCTCCAGGTCGGAGATCCCGCGGCGCAGCACCGGGATGTCCTCGCGGATCCGGTCGATCGCGCCGGGGGGCAGGTCCTGGGCCAGGCCGCCGGGCCGGATGAACGCGTGGTTCATCCGCAGGCCGGTGATCAGCTCGAGCAGGTGCAGGACCACCTCGCGCTCGCGGAACCCGACCGTCATCACGGTCAGCGCGCCGATCTCCATGCCGCCGGTGGCCAGCGCGACCAGGTGCGAGCTGACCCGGTTGAGCTCCATCAGCAGGACCCGGATGATGCTGGCCCGCTCAGGGATGTCGTCGGTGATGCCGAGAAGCTTCTCGACGCCTAGACAGTAGGCGGCCTCCTGGTACAACGGGGACAGGTAGTCCATCCGCGTGCAGAAGGTGACGCCCTGGGTCCAGGTGCGGAACTCCATGTTCTTCTCGATGCCGGTGTGGAGGTAGCCGATGCCGCAGCGGGCCTCGGTCACCGTCTCGCCGTCGATCTCGAGGATCAGCCGGAGCACGCCGTGGGTGGACGGGTGCTGCGGGCCCATGTTCACGACGATGCGTTCCTCGCCGAGACTCACCGCCTCCTCGGCGATGTCGGCCCAGTCGCCGCCGGAAGAGGTGAAGACCCTGCCCTCTTCGGCCTCGGCGTCCGGGCCCGGGTCGATCGTTGATTCGGCCATCAGTTGTACGACCTCCTCGTGTCCGGCGGCGGGATGGTGGCGCCCTTGTACTCCACCGGGATCCCGCCGAGCGGATAGTCCTTGCGCTGGGGGTGGCCCGGCCAGTCGTCGGGCATCTGGATGCGGGTCAGGGCCGGGTGACCGTCGAAGATCAGCCCGAAGAAGTCCCACGTCTCGCGTTCGTGCCAGTCGGCGCTGGGGTAGATCTCGACGACCGAGGGGATGTGCCGGTCGCTGTCGGGCGCCGCGACCTCGAGCCGCACCCGGCGGGTGTGGGTGATCGAGGTGAGGTGGTACACCGCCCGCAGTTCACGGCCGTGGGCGTCGGGGTAGTGCACGCCGCTGACCCCGGAGAACATCTCGAACCGCAGGTCGGGCTCGTCGCGCAGGCTCTTCACCACGGCGAGCAGGTGCTCCCGGCGGATGTAGAAGGTGATCTCGCCGCGGTCGACGACCACCGACTCGATCGCCGCACCAGGATCGGTACCGCCCGCGGTGAGGGCCTCGGCCAGGGCGTCGACCACGCCGTCGAACCAGCCGCCGTAGGGGCGGGGCGTGGGCGCCGGCATGGCCACGCTGCGGGTGAGCCCGCCGAAACCCGAGGTGTCGCCCGAGTCCCGGTTGCCGAACATGCCGTGGCGGGTGGTGACCACCTCGGCCACCGGGGTGTTGACCGAGAGTTCGCCGGGCTCGTCGATGCCGTCGGTCACCGGAGCAGGCCCTTCATCTGGGAGGTGGGGATCGCCTTGAGGGCCGCCTCCTCGGCGGCCCGGGCGGCCTCGTCCCGGTTGACGCCGAGCGGCATCTTCTCGATCTGCTTGTGCAGCTCGAGGATGGCGTTGATCAGCATCTCCGGACGGGGCGGGCAGCCGGGCAGGTAGATGTCGACCGGGACGATGTGGTCGACGCCCTGGACGATCGCGTAGTTGTTGAACATCCCGCCGGAGGAGGCGCAGACCCCCATCGACAGAACCCATTTCGGCTCGACCATCTGGTCGTAGACCTGGCGCACGACGGGGGCCATCTTCTGGCTCACCCGGCCCGCCACGATCATCAGGTCGGCCTGGCGGGGGGAGGCGCGGAACACCTCCATGCCGAACCGGGCCAGGTCGTAGCGCGGAGCGCCGGTGGTCATCATCTCGATCGCGCAGCAGGCCAGGCCGAACGTGGCCGGCCAGAGCGAGGCCTTACGCATGTACCCGGCCAGCACCTCGACCGAGGTCAGCATGAAACCGCTGGGAAGCTTCTCTTCGATACCCATTAGATTTCCTCTGTCCCGCGGGTTTTCAGTCCCACTCCAGGCCGCCGCGGCGCCACACGTAGGCGTAGGCGATGAAGACGGTGATCACGAAGAGCACCATCTCGACCAGCGCGAAGACCCCCAGGGAGTCGAACGCGACCGCGAAGGGCAGGAGGAAGACGCTCTCGATGTCGAAGACGATGAACAGCATCGCGACCAGGTAGTACTTCACCGGGAAGCGGCCACCGCCCGCGGCCTGCGGGGTGGGCTCGATACCGCACTCGTACGCGTCCAGCTTGGCCCGGTTGTACCGCTTGGGGCCGGAGAGGGCCCCGGCGACGATGGAGAAGACGGCGAACCCGCCGCCGATCGCCATCAGAGCCAGGATCGGAACGTAGGGGTTCACGACAGCAGCCCTCCCGAACTCTTCGCCGTTGAACACCCGGGCATCCGGCAGGCCGCCCGGGGCGCGCCCATCCTAGGGGCCTGCGTATTCGCGGACGGCACAGGGCGTACCGCACCGTCGCGATCGCTTGTGAAGTGATTCACGTGCACAGCATACGACCCGCACAGAACCTCTCCGACGCGCGGGGTATCGCTTTGGCCCTTTGTTCATAACCGCCCTGACCTGCAGCTTTACGAACGGTTGAAGTAACTTAATTCATGGTTGAAATGCTCTGTCGGGCAGTGGTTTTGCGTGCACCCGCGTGGGCCCGGTATTTACGGCACGGCTTCGGGCGGTAAATCAAAGGACGATCGGACGGGCTCGGTGGGTACGCCCGCCTTGATTTCGACACACGGTGCCGTTTTGTTTGTTGACACCTTTTGGTGTCACCGTCGCGGTTTCGGCACCCGCCCCCAATGGGGGACGAGTCATGCATGCCAGCATTTCGTCGAATCGACGCTATTCGACGGCCTGAAGAGCTCAATGACCGTTCGGCGACTAAATGCTGAATGTCGAGCCAGACCCTTGCCATTTCCAATACTTCTCTGATTTGTCGCAGCGGCAAAGCAGGAGCGCCCCCGGCCGGTCGGCCGGGGGCGCTCGTAGGTCTGAGCAGGGGGTCAGCGGAAGGCGCGGTGCAGCGCCACGATCCCGCCGGAGAGGTTGCGGTGGGCCACGTCGGTCCAGCCCGCCTGCCGCAGCTTCGCAGCCAGACCCCGCTGGTCCGGCCAGGCCCGGATCGACTCGGCGAGGTACACGTAGGCATCCGGGTTCGAGCTGACCACGCGGGCCACCGAGGGCAGCGCCCGCATCAGGTACTCGGTGTAGACGACCCGCCAGGGGGCCCACGTGGGGTGGGAGAACTCGCAGACCACGAGCTTGCCGCCGGGCTTGGTCACCCGGCGCATCTCGGCCAGCGCCGCCTCCACGTCGACCACGTTGCGCAGCCCGAACGAGATCGTCACGGCGTCGAAGGAGGCGTCGGCGAAGGGCAGGCGGGTGGCGTCACCGGCCACGAAGGGCAGGTCGGGGCGGCGCCGGTTGCCCACCTTGAGCATGCCCAGCGAGAAGTCGCAGGGCACGGTGTGCACACCGGCGTCGGCGAAGGGCTCGCTGGAGGTGCCGGTGCCGGCCGCCAGGTCGAGCACGGTCTGCCCGGCCCTCAGGTCCAGGGCCTCGGCCACCAGCTTCCGCCAGCGGACGTCCTGGCGCATCGCCAGCACGGTGTTGGTCAGGTCGTAGCGAGCAGCGACACCGTCGAACATGCTCGCCACCTCGTGTGGCGTCTTCTCCAGACCAGCGCGGGACATGCCCTGATGCTCCCACGGGGATGCTGCGCGTCTCCTCCAGCGGCCCGTTCGGGTGAGGGGTGCCCTAGTTCACAGTGGGCCCGTCGCCCCCATCGGAGCCGGGGTTCACCTGGCCTTTTGCCCGTTCGGGGGAGTTCGGGCGGCCGAGGGTGACCGACCCCGCAGCGGGGCCCGGCCGGAGCGCTCCTAATCTTGAAGTCATCATGACCACTGCTCCTGCCCTGGCTCCCCTCATCGCCCGCACCGTGGCGATCTCCGACCCCGGCCCCCTGCTCGAACTGCTGCCGCCGGGCCCGGGTCCGGTCTGGCTGCGCCGGGGTGAGGGCCTGGTCGGCTGGGGCGAGGCGATGCGGGTGGACGGTGCGGGAGCGTCCCGGTTCACCTCGGCCCGGCGCACCTGGGCCGACATGGCGCAGCGCTCGGTGGTCCGCGACGAGGTGCGGCTGCCGGGCACCGGCCCGGTCGCCTTCGGCTCCTTCGCCTTCTCCCCCGCCTCCCCGGCCGGCGGTGTGCTGATCGTGCCCGAAGTGGTGGTCGGGCACCGGGCCGGCACCTGGTGGCTCACCACGATCACGGCTGGCGGCGCGATCCCGGCCCCGGTCCGGCTCACCCGGCACGAGCGGGAGCCGGTCTCGCCCGAAGGCACCGAGTTCACCCCGGGGGCGCGGGACCCGCAGGACTGGCGGGCCGCGGTCGCCGAGGTGATCGACCGGATCGAGGCCGGTCAGGTGGAGAAGGTGGTGCTGGCCCGCGACGTGGTGGCCCGCACCGCCCAGGACGTGGACCCGCGCGACGTGCTCGCCCGACTGGCCCGCGACTACCCCAACTGCTGGACGTTCAGCGTGGACGGCCTGCTCGGCGCCACCCCGGAGATGCTGGTCAAGCTGGAACGCGGTCTGGTCACCTCGCGGGTGCTGGCCGGCACGATCCGGCGCACCCAGAACGACGAGCAGGACCTGGCCCTGGCCGCCTCGCTGGCCCGTTCCAGCAAGGACCTGGAGGAGCACGAGTACGCCGTGCGCTCGGTGGCCGAGGCTCTGGCCCCGCACTGCACCACGACCAACGTGCCCGACTCCCCCTTCGTGCTGCACCTGCCCAACGTCATGCACCTGGCCACCGACGTCACCGGGGTGCTGGCCGACGGCGCCACCTCGCTCGACCTGGCCGCCGCCCTGCACCCCTCGGCCGCGGTCTGCGGCACCCCCACCGCCTCGGCCGCCGACCTGATCGAGGCCGTGGAGGGGATGGACCGGGGTCGTTACGCCGGGCCGGTGGGCTGGGTGGACGCGGCGGGCGACGGCGAGTGGGGAATCGCCCTGCGCAGCGCCCAGTTCGACCCGGAAGACCCGCGCCGCTTCCGGCTCTTCGCCGGCTGCGGCATCGTGGCGGGCTCGGACCCGGACGCCGAACTGGCCGAGTCCGAGGCCAAGCTGCTGCCGATCAAGGGCGCCCTGAGCCGCTAGGCCTGGGCCTGTACGGCCTGACGCAGCTTCTGGGCCAGTTCGCGGTGCCGGGTGCGGTCGATCGGGACGTGCAGCACCGAGATCCCCGAGAACGGCGCCGCGAGGGCCGCACGCAGTTCGTCCCCGCCCCGCACCCGCGTGTACGAAACCCCGTAGGCGCGCACCAACGTCTCTAGTTCGACCTGCTGGGCCGTGCCGAAAACCCGCTCATAATGACGCAACTGACGCTCACCCGCCTCGGCCCGGGCGCCGTGCTCGAGGGTGGCGAAGATGCCACCGCCGTTGTCGTCCACCACCACGATCTGCAGATCGGGCCGCCGCTCCCCCGCCCCCAGCGACAATGCGCCCGCATCGTGCAGGAAGGTGAGGTCCCCGACCAGCAGCCGGGTGCGACGGGCACTGGCCAGGGCCGCCCCGATCGCCGTCGAGATCGTCCCGTCGATCCCCGCAAGTCCGCGGTTGGCAAGGATTTCCGCGCCCACCGGGATCCGCGCCACCAGGTCGAGATCGCGGATCGGATTACTGGCCCCGCAGACCAGGAGCTCGCCGGGACGGGTGACGGCCGAGAGCTCACGGGCCACGAACGGCCCGGTGACGCGGCCCTCGCGAAGCTCCTCGTCCAGCACCGAGTCCACCGCCGCGGTAGCCGACTTGCCCGCGGAAATCCACTCGGAGAGCCAGGACTCGTCCGGCTCATGACCTTCGGCGACCGCCACCGCGGGCACCACCAGCGCGGCCTTACGCCCGGCATCGGTCCAGTCCGGCCGGGGCGAGACCACGATCACCTCGGCACTGCCGCGCGACAGCAGCTGCGTGACCGGCCGGGACAACGTCGGGCGCCCGAAAACCACCACCCGCTCGATCTTCTCGCCCAGCTCACCACCGAGCAGCAAGCGGTAGGGCGCGACCGTGCCCGACTGCCGCACTCCGGACGAGGGCTCGGCCAGCAGCGGCCAGCGCGCCTTCTCGGCCAGCTCGGCCGCTTCGGCACCGGCCCCGTCGCCTGCGAGAACGACGGTTCGGGGGCCACTTTCGATCAGAACCGGACGAGGCTGGGCAGCTACAGCGATCCGGGTGAGGCCGGCGTCGGGGTCGCCTTGGGCGAGAGCGGGCTCGTCGTCCGGGGTGAGCGGCTCGGTGAAGCCGATGTTCAGTTGCACCGGCCCGGGCTGGCGCCCGACCTGACCCCGGGCCGCCGCCACGGCCCGGGCGAGGACGTTGCGCCAGCCTGCGATCTGCCCCTCTGCGTAGGCGGTGGGGGCCGGGATCTCGCCGAACCAGCGCACTGCCGAACCGAAGATCTTCACCTGGTCGGTGGTCTGGCTGGCTCCGGTGCCCCGCAGTTCGTGCGGGCGGTCGGCGGAGAGAACCAGCAGGGGAACCCCGGAGTGGGCGGCCTCGAGCACCGCGGGATGCAGATTGGCCACCGCCGTGCCCGAAGTGGTCACCACCGCGGCGGGGGCGTGCTGGTCGTCGCCGCGGGACAGCCCCAGGGCGAGGAAGGCCGCGGTGCGCTCGTCGATGCGCACGTGCAGCTCGATCCGGCCGGCGTCGGCGGCCTCGGCCAGGGCGTAAGCCAGCGGCGCGGAACGGCTGCCCGGGCAGAGCACGACGTGGCGTACGCCGAGCCGGGCCAGAGCATCGACCAGGACGGTGGCCAGAGCAGTCGACGGGTTCACCGGGCAATCACGTGTCCCATGGTCCCAGGGCGCTCGACCGGCGGCGCGGCGAGGCCCGTTCAGTCGCGGCGCAGGACCGAGCGCAGCCAGGTCTGCCAGCCCGGCCGGTTCACCGCCCGCTGAGCCCCGCGCGGCCGGCGGAGCTCGGCATCGGCCCGGGCGCTGCCCTCGTCCTCCTGGACCACTTCGCCCTCGATCACCCGCTCGGCCGCGGCCCCCTCCTCCGGCGCGAGCCCGTGCGGAGGGGTTCGGACCGGCGTCGGCGCCGAGGGCAGTTCCGGCTGCTGAGCAGGCCGGGAGGACGAGCCGAGGTATCCACCGAAGGCCCGCAGCCGGGTGCGCAGATCCCGCTCCTCACCCACCACCTCCGGCTCGTCGGCGGCCAGCGGGAACGGGTCGGCCGCCAGCTCGGCGCCAGGCAGCGCCTGCTCCCAGAACTCGCGCAGCCCCCTGCGGTCGACCGGCCCCAGCGCCGCCCGGATCTCGGCCTCTACCAGCGCGGCCAGATGCCCCGCGAGCCGCGCCGCCGGATCCCCCGCAGCCGGACTCGCCGCGACCCCGAACGGATCCGCCGGGAACGTGCTCTCCGACTCGACCAACCGCCGCAGCACCGGCCCGACCGGCAGCGCGGGGAGCCGGGGTACGTCGGCGCCGGTGTCGGGAAGGGCCTGAGGCGACAGCTCCCCTGGGCGCAGCATCGCCCGGGTGGAAGCGATCACCACCTCGCCCGCCAGTCGGTGCTTGTTCTGCCGCAGCATCCCGCCGACCAGCGGCAGCGCGGCCTCCAGTCCCAGCGGGACGGCCTCGCGCCAGGCACTGCCCACCGGGACCACGGGCAGCCGCGAACGCAGCACGGTGTCCCGCTGCGCCGGCTCGGCCGCGATGGCCACGGTGAACGCCGCCACCGTGACCCGCGGGGCGATCAGCCGACGCTCGGTGTTGCTCAGCCCCGGCCACGCCCGGTCGGCGAACATCAGCAGCTCGGCGGCCCGCCGGTGCAGGCCGTCGTCCTGCTCCGGCCAGCCGGGCCCGGTGATGGCCAGCAGGTTGAGCAACTGGGCCTGGGCGTCGGTCACCCCCGCCCGGCGCGGCCGCTCGCGCCCCTCCGCGTCGCGCAGCGGCAGGAAGTCGATGCGCTTGAGCAGTGCGGCGGCCAGCCGGGCGCTGTCCACGTCGTCGAGCCAGTCTCCGAGGTGCCGCAGAGCGACCGGCACCAGGTGCGGCGCCAGCTTCTCGGGGGCGGGCTCGGTGATCTGCAGCAGCAGCGAGGCGCTCCACGGCGCCCCGGCCGTCAGCCGGCCGAAGATGGCCGCCACCAGCGGTTCTGGATCTGCGTCGGGATTGGCGTCCACGGCCATCCGCAGCATGTGCCGTATCGCCGGACCCCGCAAACGCGGATCGCCGGAGATACGGCCGAGGGCCGAGGCGACGGCCACCTCGAGCATCACCCGGTCCGGTCCTGCCCCCTGGTCGGCCGCGGCCAGCTCCTCGGGACGCAGCCGGGCCAGACGGTCGGCATCCACCGCGGGGGCCACGAGATTCAGCACGGCAGCAGGAAGTCGCTCGCCCGCCGGAGCCTCGGAGTGCAGCCAGCCGCCCGGCTCGTACCCCGCCTCAGCCAGGTGGGGGATGATCCAGCGCGACAACGCCGCCGGATCGAGCGGACCGGTCAACTCGGCAATCCGCGCCCCGAGCCCGACTGCCTCGTCGGGCTGGATCGAACTAGGGACGTCGGTCTCACCCGCAGCGCTCGCCTCACCGTTGGAGTTGGCCGGCTTTCCGGCGGCGAAGCCGCCCCAGGCCCCGCGGGGCCCGCGGATGTTCCACCAGCCCCGGGACGCCCCCTCAGCCACCGGCTCGTCCGGCGGGTTCACAGGCTTACGGACGCTTTCTGCGGCCCGAGCGCCCGGGTCACCACTGCCCGACGCACCTTGAGAGGCGGGGGCCCCACCGACGTCCTTCAGTTCACGGACGCCCGGACCCCCACCCAGCGAACCGAACCCGCCGCCCACGCTCGTCTGCCCGCCGCCACCCGAGCCCTCCCGCGACGCGGACTCACCGCGCGCTTCCGACTCACCAGCGCCCAAAGCACCCGGTGAACCGAACTCCCCGCCCGCGTCCGCCGGCCCACCAACACCTGAGGCGCCCTGCGAACCGAACCCGCCACCCACGTCCGTTGGTTCACCGGCGCCTGAGGCGCCTGAGGCCCTCGACCTGCCAGCGGGACCCCAGCTCGCCGCTCCGGCGCCACCGACGTCTCTAGGTAGCCGAACCCCCGACGCGCCGAACGCCCGCGAGGCCCCCGGGGCATGGCCCGCCCTGAACTCGTCGGACTCCTCCGGCGCGCCCGGCCAGCCCGAGCCCGACGGCCTCTCTTCCTGTTCGTCGGGGCCATGAGGCTCGCCGGCCGGCTCCACCACCGGCTCGCGCGAGGCCAGCATCCGGGCGGCGCGGTCGGCCAGCAGTTCCAGCCCGGCCGCCGCGAGATCCGGCCCGTGCACCAGTCGGGCGGTGCGATGGGCGAAGTCGATGGCACGCAGCAGCAGCACGCCGTGCCGTACGTCGCCCTCGTCGCCCCCGGCCGGGCGGGCCAGCCGGTCGGTGAGTTTGGCCAGTGGAGCACGCAGCCGGCTGGCCAGGCCCGGGTCGAAGCGGATGGTGTCGGGCAGCGGCGGGGCCTGGCGGAGCAGCCAGCCGTCGTCTTCCAGGGCCAGGTAGAGGTAGCTCTCGAACGCCGCCTGCACCAGCGCCGGACGCGGCGGGTCGGACTCCCGGGCCGCGACCAGGCGGCTCCAGGCCTGGTCGGCGTCGTCCACCGTGGCCGCGACCAGGGAGGCGAGCGCGGCGGCGAGGTCGTCGGACAGCTGCAGGCCCAGCGGGGTGTCGCGCAGGATGATCCGGGTCGCCGTGGGCAGGGCCAACGGCAGACCGGGGGTGAGCGCGACCGCTGCGGCCAGGAACCAGGCCGCCCCCTGCACGTCGGGGCTCACCTCGCCCGGGGCCCGGCTGCCGCCCGGCCACCAGTCTCCCCGCGGACCGCCGGTGGGCGGGGTGGCCAGGCTGATCTCGTCGAGCCGGCGCAGGCATCGCTCCAGGGCGCCGGGTTCCTCGCAGACCGCGTCGAGGGCCAGCCGGGACCAGTCGGTGACCCGCACGCTCTGGCCGAGATGGGTGCGGCGGTGGGCCGGTCCGCCGGAGGCGACCAGCGTGGCCTCGACCCGCGGATCGACGATCACCACCGGCAGGTGCCGGCCGCGCGGCAGGGTGAGGGCCGAGTCGAGGTCGGACTCGACGATGACGCTGACCACCGGGGTGCGCCAGCCCTCGGGGTCGTCCTCCTGCAGCGCCGCCGAGATCAGGTCGCCCTCGCCGCCGGCCTCGGCCTCGGCCCGGGCCAGCACGTCGGTGAGCCGCTCGTAGCTGGAGAAGGAGATGCGCAGGCTGACCGGGGGCGGCATGAGGAAGCTCACCAGCCCGATCCAGCGCACCCCGGCCTTCACGTTCGGGGCCACCAGCACCACCGGGGGGCCGCCCGCGACCGCCGCCGCCACCGCGTCCATCAGCAGGCCCAGGGCGCCGAGCTGGAAGTTCGGCCCGCCCACGAAGTCGACCACGTGCGCCCGGTCGACCACGTGCCCGCCGGGCAGCGGGGCCGGTTCGCCGTCGTCCTCCAGGGCGACCAGTGAACCGAACAGCTGGGCGTAGCGAACCACCGGCGCGTTCGGCGGCTGCAGCCACTGCCGGGCCCCCCACAGCTCGACCGGCCGGACGAAGCCCGGGGTCTGCGAGCGGCCCAGGGCGTCGGGGTCGACCAGGACATGGCTGTGCGTGCGGTCCTGGTAGTACCAGACCGCGTCGTGCCCACGGAGGCTGAACCTCATCCGTGGTTCGCGGAGCACCTGATCACCACCCCCGCCCTGGGGCTCGCTGCGCGGGGGCGGACCGGTTCGCGAGGCCGGCCAGCCTATTCTCGGGTGGGTGACGACCCCCAGCCGCGAGACCGTTTCCGAGATCTTCGATCCGCAGTCGTGGGAGCCCGTTCCCGATTACGACTTTACCGACATCACCTATCACAGATGTACCCGTTCGGGACCTGCGGGCGGCACGGTGCGTATCGCCTTCGACCGGCCGGAGGTGCGTAACGCGTTCCGTCCGCACACCGTGGACGAGCTCTACCAAGCCCTCGACCACGCCCGCCGTACCCCCGACGTGGGCACGGTCCTGCTCACCGGCAACGGCCCCAGCCCGAAGGACGGCGGCTGGGCCTTCTGCTCCGGCGGCGACCAGCGCATCCGGGGACGCTCGGGCTACCAGTACGCCGAGGGTGAGACGGCCGACACGGTGGACGACGCCCGGGTCAAGGTCGAGGGCGGGCGCCTGCACATCCTCGAGGTGCAGCGACTGATCCGGACCATGCCCAAGGTGGTGATCGCGGTGGTCAGCGGCTGGGCCGCCGGGGGCGGGCACAGCCTGCACGTGGTCTGCGACCTCACCGTGGCCAGCCGTCAGCACGCCCGCTTCAAGCAGACAGACGCGGATGTGGGCTCGTTCGACGCCGGTTACGGCTCCGCCTACCTGGCCAAGATGGTGGGCCAGAAGTTCGCCCGGGAGATCTTCTTCCTCGGCCGCCCCTACGACGCCGAGACCATGCAGCGGATGGGCGCGGTGAACGAGGTCGCCGACCACGCCGACCTGGAGAACGCGGCGCTGGAGATGGCCGCGGCGATCAACGCCAAGAGCCCGACCGCGCAGCGGATGCTGAAGTTCGCCTTCAACCTGACCGACGACGGGCTGATGGGGCAGCAGGTGTTCGCCGGGGAGGCGACCCGGCTGGCGTACATGACCGACGAGGCGGTCGAGGGCCGGGACGCCTTCCTGCAGAAGCGTGAACCGGACTGGAGCCCCTACCCCTACTACTACTGA
>NZ_JAJSOH010000046.1 GCF_021277265.1 Kineosporia rhizophila | reverse complement strand
GCGGGCCTCACCGTAGAAGGCGTTCCCGGCCGGGGTCAGGCGCACGCCCCGGCTGTCGCGGTCGAACAGCCGCACGCCCACCTCCCGTTCCAGCTTCTGCACCAGGCGCGAGAGCGGCGGCTGGGTCATCGACAACCGCGCCGCCGCCCGGCCGAAGTGCAGCTCCTCGGCGACGGTGACGAAGCCCCGCAACTGCTCGAACGAGAACATGCAGGCGGACAATACCCGCGCGGTCCGGTCCGATCGGTCATGCTCTGCGAATGAGCCGCATCCTGCCCCCTTTCGAACTCGGGGCAGGTGAGGCGCTCTACGGGCCCCGCCGCTGGTGGGGCGGTCCGCTCGACGTAGAAGGCCTGGCCCTGGCCTCGGTCGGGCTGGCCGCAGCCGCCGTGGACGACCTGCTGCAACGTCCGGGAGCCGTGCGCGCCTCGTCCCCGCGCATCGCCGCCGCCTTCGACTCCCTCGGGCACCTGAGGGTGGCCGGCCGCCAGCCCCTCGGCTTCGCTCCCCTGTCGGGCTTCTTCCCCACCGCCGACGGCTGGATCCGCACCCACGCCAACTATCCCCACCACGCCGAGCGCCTGCGGCGGGCCCTGAGAGCACCGATTGAGGACGTCGGTAACACCTTACGCTCGATGTCCGCCTTGGAGGCGGAGCAGGTCATCGGCGAGGCCGGCGGGATCGCGGCCGCAGTAAGAAGCCGCCGCCAGTGGCTGGACTCGCCGATGGCGGCCGGCCCACCACCGCGCGACTGGATCGCCTTCGAAGTGGCCGAAGCGCCCGGCGGGCCCTGGCAGCCCGGCAACTCGCCCGACGGCCTGCCTCTGAACGGCCTGCGGGTCCTGGACCTGACCCGGGTGGTGGCCGGGCCGGTCGCCTCGCGCACCCTCGCCGCGCTCGGCGCCGACGTGCTGCGCATCGACCCGCCTGCGCTGCCCGAACTGATCGACGCGCACATCGACAGCGGCTTCGGCAAGCGCAGTGCCCTGCTCGACCTGGACACCGGGGCTGGCCGCCTGCACGAATTGCTTGAGCGGGCCGACGTGATCCTGCTCGGCTATCGCAACGGCGCTCTCGACGCCCACGGCCTGTCCCCCGAGGCGCTGCACGACCGCTACCCGGCGCTGATCGTGGTCAATCTGGATGCCTGGGGAACCACCGGCCCCTGGGCGCAGCGGCGCGGTTTCGACAGCATCGTGCAGGCCGCCGTCGGGATCGCCGACGTGTACCGGCTACGCGACGGCCGCCCCGGAGCCCTGCCGGTGCAGGCGCTCGACCACGCCACCGGCTACGGCATGGTGGCGGCCACGGTCGGGCTCGCCGCGGCCCGGCTGCGCCATGGGGTCAGCGGTGTGGCCCGGCTCAGCCTGGTGCGGGCCGCCGATCTGCTGTTCCGCAGCAAGGCACCGGACGTACCGGTGCACCCCCTTGACGCCCCGGGCTTGCTCACCACGGACAGCCCCTACGGTGAACTGCGTTACGTACCCTCACCGTTCGACCTGTACGGCGGGCCCCTGCCCTACCCACACCCGCCCCACACCTACGGCGCCGACGCCCCCGAGTGGTAGATGCTCACAGCTCAATGACGCCCCGCTCGGCCAGACCTCCCAGTTCGGCCTGCCCCAGACCCAGCAGTTCGCTCAGCACCGGCCCGGTGTCCGCGCCGAGCAACTGCGACGACCCCACTGCGGCGCGTTCGCGACTTCCCCAGCGGATTGGCGTGCCCGCAGCCGGAATCCGGCCGATCGACGGCTCCTCCACGAACTCCACCACCGGATTACCCACACCCAAGAGCCCTTGGTCGGCAACGACGTCCGTAAATCGGCGGTACTCCGAGGCCACCACCCCGGCCGCCGAAAGCTCGCCCAGCACCTGCGCACTCGTGCGCGCGGCGAACCACGGCGCCACGTTGCGGGCGATGGCCTCACGCTGTTCGTGACGCCCCGAGTCGGTGGACAGATCGGCCCCGGTGATCTTCTCCAGGGCGGTGAGCCGGTCGGCCACCCCGAGCACGTCGACGAAGGCCAGCCACTGCCGGTGCGAGGGCAGCACCACCATCACCCGGCCGTCCGTCGTCTCGAAATCCCTTCCGAAACCGCCGAAGTAGTGATTCCCGCCGGGCGGGCGGCCCGCCGGGTCGAGGGCGGCCTCGGCCAAGTAGCCCAGGTGGGCGCTGACCGACAGGGCCACGTCGTAGAGCGAGACCTCGATGCTTTCCCCCGCGCCGGTGGCCCGGCGGGTGCGCTCGGCCACCAGCACCGCCAGGGCCAGGTTCATCCCGGCCAGCAGGTCCCAGGCCGGCAGGACGTGGTTGACCGGCCCCGGCCCGGGCCCGGTGATCCGGGGGAACCCGATCGCCGCGTTCACCGTGTAGTCCACCGCAGGCGATCCGTCGGGCAGGCCGAGAAGCCTTGCGTGGATGAGATCCGGGCGCAGCGCCGCCATCGCGCGGTAGCTGATCCATTCCCCCCGCACCGCGTTGGTGACCACGATGCCGGCCTGCTCCCCCGGGGCGGTGGCCAGAGCCAGCGCCAGCTCACGGCCCTCGGGGCTGCGCAGGTTCAGCGCCACCGAGCGCTTCTGCTGGTTCAGGCCCGCCCAGTACAGGCTGCGCCCGCCCGGGGCCAGGGGCCAGCGGGTCTGGTCGGCGGCCCCACCCAACGGGTCGATCCGGATGACCTCGGCCCCCAGCTGGGCCAGGCTCAGAGTGGCGAGCGGGCCGGCGACGAAGCTGGCCACCTCGACCACTCGCAGACCGTCGAGATGCTGACCATGGGCGGCGTCGTCGCTCGTCATTTGTCCGAGATTAGGCGGCTTGGCCGGGTCTGCCCATGCGCGAGTGCGGGCTGGGCATCGGAAATTCGCTGGACCGCCGCCGACCGGCGGGGGCACTCTTCCGCTCGTGGACGACGCACTGATCGAGCAGTTCAGCCGGGACGGCTACCTGAAACTCGAGGGTGCCGTGCCCGCAGAGGTTGCCGCGGAGTGCGCCGGCCTGCTGTGGAAACGGATCGGGCTCTCGCCGGACGAACCGGCGGGCTGGACCGAACCCGTCCACTGGGTCGACGGGATGGGCGGGCCGGCGTTCGAGGCCGCGGCCAACGCTCCCGCCCTCGTCGACGCCTTCGACACCCTGGTGGGCCCGGGCCGCTGGGTGCGCCGCAGCGGAATGGGTTCGTTCCCGCTGCGTTTCCCGCACCCGGTGGAACCGGACGACGCGGGCTGGCACATCGAGGCCAGCTACCCCTCGCCGGACGGCTCGCAGTATCTGACCAACTACCGCTCCCGCGCCCGCGCGCTGCTGCTGTTGTTCCTGTTCAGCGAGGTGTCCACGGCGGATGCGCCGACCCGGGTCCGGGTCGGCTCGCACCGCGACGTGCCCAAGGTGCTGCGGCCCTACGGCGAGGCCGGTGAGTCGATCTTCACGTTCGCCGCCGAGGTGGACCGGGCCAGCGCCCACCGCCCGGTGGCCCTGGCCACCGGCTCGCCGGGCGACGTCTTCGTCTGTCATCCCTTCCTGGTGCACGCCGCCCAGCCGCACCACGGCCGCACGCCGCGGTTCATGGCGCAGCCGGGAATGGACCGCGCGGTGGAGACCGATCTCGGCGACGAGAAGCTGTATCCGGTGGACCAGCTGATCCGCGACTTTCTGTAGGAACTTTCAGACCGGGGGCTGCGGGTCGTACTGGATCGCCCGTCGCACCCCGACGGCACGGTAGGGGAAACTGAGCCGGGAGACCAGGTGCAGGGCCAGGTCGATGCCCGCCGAGACGCCGGCGCTGGTCACGACGTCCACGTCGTCGACGAACCGGGCGTTCTCGTCGATCTTGATCGTGGCGTCCAGGGCGGCGAGCTCGTCGAGCGAGGCCCAGTGGGTGGTGGCCGGACGACCGCGCAGCAGGCCCGCCGCCGCGTAGACCAGGGAGCCGGTGCAGACACTGGTCATCAGCTCGGCCCGGCCGGACTGGGCGCGCACCCAGTCGAGGTGCTCGCGGTTGCGGCTGAGCGGGCGGGTGCCCCGGCCGCCCGGGTGCAGCACCACGTCCAGCGCGGGGGCGTCGGCGAAGGTGTGGTCGGGAGTGATCCGCAGGCCCTTGGCGCAGGTCACCACCCCGTCGGTGGGGGCCAGGGTGATCACCCGGTAGCCGTCGTCGGGGTGGTTGAGCGTCCAGTACGCCAGCACCTCCCAAGGGCCCACGGCGTCGAGTTCCTCCACACCGTCGAACAGCACGATCCCGATGACCTTGGTCTCTGGCATCCCAGCATTCTCCTCAAAAACCGGTGCCCGCCCCAGGTCTACCGCCAGGCTTTCTCGCGCAGCAGCCGCAGGCCGTTCAGCCCGACGACGACCGTGGAGCCCTCGTGGCCCAGCACCCCCAGCGGCAGGGGCAGGTCGCCGAACAGGTCCCAGGCCACCAGCACGGTGATGAACGTGGCGGCGATGGCCAGGTTGGCGATCACCACCCGGCGGGCCCGGCGGGAGAGCGCGATGACGGCCGGGATCGCGTTCAGGTCGTCGCGCACCACCACCGCGTCGGCCGTCTGCAGGGTCAGGTCCGAGGCCGCACCCATCGCGATGCCGCAGTGGGCGGCGGCCAGGGCGGGCGCGTCGTTGATGCCGTCGCCGACGAAAGTCACCCGCTCCCCCTCGTGCTGCAGTTGCCGGATCAGACCGAGCTTCTGCTCCGGCAGCAGCCCGGCCCGGGTCTGCGGGATGCCGGTGCGCGCCGCGACATCGGCTGCGGTGACGGCGTTGTCGCCGGTCAGCAGCACCGGAGGCTGCTCGGTCAAGGCGCTCACCGCGGCGATCGCGGCCGGCGCCTCCGGGCGCAGCCGGTCGGTGAAACTCAACGCGGCCAGCGGTTCGCCGTCGAGTTCGACCACGACCACGGTGTTCCCCGTGTCCTGAGGAGCGGCCTGAGAATCGTTCTGGGAGCCCGCCGGAGACCCGGGTGCCGCCGAGCGGACTGCGACACCACGCCCGTCCACTGTTGCCGAGACCCCGATGCCCGGGTGGGCCGCGAAACCGACGGCGGCCGGCACCGACAGGCCGCGTTCCCGCGCCGCCCGCACCACGGCCTTGGCCAGCGGGTGTTCGCTGCCGTGCTCCACCGCGGCGGCCAGCCGCAACACCTCGGCCTCGTCGAGCGACCCCAGCAGGCGCACGCCGGCCAGCACCGGGGTGCCCTGGGTGAGGGTGCCGGTCTTGTCGAAGGCCACCTTGGAGGTGGTTCCGAGGCGTTCCATCACCACCGCCGACTTGATCAGCACACCGTGACGCCCGGCGTTGGCCACGGCGGCCAGCAGCGGCGGCATGCTGGACAGCACGATCGCGCAGGGCGAGGCCACGATCATGAACGTCATGGCCCGCAGCAGCGCCTCCCGGAAGTCCTCGCCGAGGGCCAGCGGCACGGCGAAGAGCACGAGCGTGGCCACCACCATGCCGACCGAGTAGCGCTGCTCCACCTTTTCCACGAACAGCTGGGTGGTGGCCTTGGTGCGGCTGGCCTCCTGCACCAGGGCGGCGATCCGGGCGACCACCGAGTCCCCGGCCCGACGGGTGACCTGAACCCGCAGGACCCCCATGCCGTTCAGCGTGCCCGCGAACACCTCGTCCCCGGGGCGTTTCTCGGCCGGCAGTGACTCGCCGGTGACGGTGGCCTGATTCACGTCGCTGGCTCCGGACAACACCTCACCGTCGGCGCCGATCCGCTCGCCGGGGCGCACCAGAATCTCGTCCCCCACAGCGAGAACCGCCGTGGGTACGGTCTGCTCGGCCCCCTCGGTGACCCGGACCGCTGTCTCGGGCGCTAGTTCCAGCAGCCCCCGTACCGAGTCCTCGGTGCGGGCGGTCGCCAGCGCCTCCAGGGCGCCGGAGGTGGCGAAGATGACGATGAGCAGGGCGCCGTCGAGGACTTGGCCGATCGCCGCGGCCCCGATCGCCGCCACCACCATGAGCAGGTCCACGTCGAGCGTCTTCTCGCGCAGGGCCTGCAGCCCGGCCAGCCCCGGCTCCCAGCCCCCCGCCGCGTAACAGCTGAGGTACAGCGCCCAGCTCAGCCAGCCGGGAGCGCCGGAGACCTGGGCCAGGAGGCCGAGCAGGAACAGCCCCAGCGCGGCGGCGGCCCAGCGCATCTCCGGCAACGCGTGCCACCGGGTCCTGACCACCGGGGGACGGGTGGGCACCGGGTTCGGGGCGGGGGCGATGGCCGTGGTCGGCATGGGAGGGACCCTCCGGTGAGGCGGCGGAGGTAGGAAGTTATCAGAACATCTGAAGAGGTCTTCATATGTACGGCCGTGGCCGCCCGGGGTCCTGGTCGACGAGGGAGGTAAAGTGCCTGGTTGTGGGACATGGAGTGCAGGGACGCGACCGCCCGGCCACCCGGCTGGACGCGGAGAGCGCCGCCTTCGTGGCCACCACCCTGCAGGCCCTGGCCACCCCCAGCCGCCTGCTCATCCTCACCGAGCTACGGCAGGGCCCGCGGGCGGTGAGCGATCTGGCCGAGGCGGTCGGGATGGAGCAGTCGGCCGTCTCGCACCAGCTGCGGCTGCTGCGCAACCTCGACCTGGTGGTGGGCACCCGGGCCGGGCGCAGCATCGTCTACAGCCTCTACGACAACCACGTGGCGCAACTGCTCGACCAGGCGATCTACCACAGCGAGCACCGCCGGCTCGGGGTCGCCGACCGGCCCGGCGCCACCGGCTGAGCCGTCCTTTCAGCAGACCACCAGCGTCACGAACCCGAACGAGGACCGGTAGCCGGCCAGCCATCCCTGACGGTGCTCGGCCGAGACCGCCAGCGCCTCCTGCCCTTCCGGCGTCCCGCGTCGCTGCAGCCCCCAGGCGGCGAGCGCCCCGGTCCAGGCCCACTCGTACGCGTCGAGTTCGGTGCGGGAACTCACGTGCCCGTACACAGGCGTCCACCCCGCCTCGGTGACCGAGCCGACCAGGCCGGTCAGATCGTCCATAGTTCCGAGGATCTCCAGCCCCTCGGCCGAGGGCGGGGACTCCCAGAAGCCGTCACCGAGCACCACCCGTCCCCCGGCGGCCAGGTGCTTGCGGGCGGCAGTCAGCGTCGGCAGCAGTCCCCCGAAGACATGGCTGACCCCGACCGCGAACACCACGTCGAACTCCCCCTCAGAACGGAAGCTCGCCGCGTCCTCCTGCTCGATCCGCAGGCGCTGGGCCAGTCCCCGGCGGTCGGCCTCGGCGCGCGCGTGGGCGACAGCGGGCTCGGAGACGTCTACCCCGACGCCGGCTGCGCCGGGGTGCTGTTCCAGGGCGCGCAACAGCCACTCGCCTCCCCCGCAGCCCAGGTCGAGCAGCCGGGCCTGGGCAGAAGTGCTGTTCAGGGCCTGTTTGAGGACGTCGGTGACGGCCTGGTCACTCAGCGGCGCGGCGATCGGGTGGCCGGTGTGGGCGATGCGCGAGATCCGGTTGCGGTCCATCGGTGCACCCTGACAACCCGGGGGCATCATCCGCCAGCGAAATACCGAGCGTCGATCTACTAGGTTTCCGCCTGTCGCCCCCGACCGGGCGGCCACCGCTGGAGACAAGGCACGTGCCGGAATGGACGCCGTGAACCCGTACGAGACGGTTCTGAGGGCCCTGGAACTGGGAACGGCGACCAGTCGCGAGGCGCACGCCGAACTGCGCCTGCTGATCGCCGAGTTCGGCCCCGGCCTGCAGGAGGTCCGCCGCGCGGCGGTCACCGCGCTGGCCTGTGCGGCCGGCTCGGACGCCACCGCCGACTTCGCCGCCCTGCTGTCGGACCCGACCCGCTCGGTGCGCGAGTGCGCGGCCGACGTGCTCTACAACGTGGGCGACGGGCGGGCCTGGGAGGAGGTGTTCGCCTACTACCAGGACGAGGTGCGCCGGCGCGGGCCGCGCCGGGCCGGGCTGCCGTACGCCATGCCGCTGTCGTACCTGCTGGTGCAGGCCGAGTCCGGCTCCCAGGGGGCGGTGCGGCTGATCGGCTTCCTGCGCCAGGAGTGGGGCCGCCTGTCGGCCTTCGAACGCGAGTGGCTGGGCGGGAACCTGCCGCAGGCGGCTCCCGAAGGGCCTCCCCCGGCCCAGGTGGCGCTGCCCACCCGGGCTCATCTGGACCGGGTCGGGGCCTCGGCTGGGTGAACGCGCAACCACCGGTGCGCGCGGTTGCGTACATTGCTAGGCAAGTCCCCGACCACCGAGCAGAGATCCGAGCGGTTCGAACATCATGACGGCGCACCTCGAAGACCCGGCCGGTACGGCCATCGACCCCGACGACCTGGCCCTTTGCCTGAAGGTCCTGTCGCAGGTGGAGAACCTGCCGGACGACCACCCGGACTTCGTGGCGGTCCGCCTGGCCACCGCCAAGATCTTCAAGGCGGCCAAGGAGCACCGGCGCCGCGAGCGCCGGGCGGCCATCCTGGCCAACGACGCCGCCGTGACGGCCGCCACAGCCACCGGGGCCCCGGGCCGGATCGACGACGAGACGCAGGGCCTGCCGCTGAGCTCGGCCACCGCCGACGGCTCGGCCGGCACCTACCTGCAACCGCGCGGGTGCTACATCTGCAAGCAGAAGTACACCCAGGTCGACGCGTTCTACCACCAGCTGTGCCCGGACTGCGCGGCCCGGAACCGGCAGCGCCGCGAGGCCCGCACCGACCTGAGCGGGCGCCGGGCCCTGCTCACCGGGGGCCGGGCCAAGATCGGCATGCACATCGCGCTGCGGCTGCTGCGCGACGGCGCCCACCTGACCATCACCACCCGCTTCCCGGCCGACGCGGTGCGCCGCTTCACCTCGATGGACGACAGCGGCGACTGGATCCACCGGCTGCGCATCATCGGTGTCGACCTGCGCGACCCGGCCCAGGTCACCGCCCTGGCCGACGACGTGGCCGCGCAGGGCCCGCTGGACATCCTGATCAACAACGCCGCGCAGACCGTGCGGCGCTCGGCCGGCGCCTACGCCCCGCTGGTGGCGGCCGAGAAGGCACCGCTGCCGGACGGGCCGCTGCCGGAGATGATCACCATCGGCCGCACCCTGGACGCGCACCCGGAGGCGATCGACGCCCTCACCGCGGGCGCCGAGGGGCACTGGGCCCCCTCCCCGCACGCGCTGACCGCGCTGGCCCTGACCGCCGGCTCGGCCTCCCCTGCGCGGATCGCGGCCAACACCGCGATCGACGCCGGCGGCCTGGTGCCCGACCTGCACCACACCAACAGCTGGGTGCAGCCGGTGCAGGAGGTCGACCCGGTCGAGCTGCTGGAGGTCCAGCTGGCCAACAGCGTGGCGCCGTTCATCCTGATCAGCCGGTTGCGGGCCGCGATGGCCGCGGCCGCCGCCGAGCGCAAGTACGTGGTCAACGTCTCGGCCATGGAGGGCAAGTTCAGCCGGGGCTACAAGGGCGCCGGGCACCCGCACACCAACATGGCCAAGGCCGCGCTGAACATGCTCACCCGCACCAGCGCCCGGGAGATGTGGGAGACCGACGGCATCCTGATGACCGCGGTCGACACCGGCTGGATCACCGACGAGCGCCCGCACCCGACCAAGATCCGGCTGGCCGACGAGGGCTTCCACGCCCCGCTCGACCTGGTCGACGGCGCCGCCCGGGTGTACGACCCGGTGGTGCGCGGCGAGGCCGGCGAGGACCTGTTCGGGGTGTTCCTGAAGGACTACGAACCTACCGACTGGTGACGTCGGGCCCGTCCGGCCCGTCCGGCTCGTCGGTGGTCTCGGCCACCCGGTTGCGGCCGGCCTGCTTGGCCCGGTAGAGCCCGGCGTCGGCGCGGGCCAGCAGCGCGGCCACGTCCTGGTCGCCGGGGCGCAGCCGGGCCACGCCGATGCTGATCGTCACCGCCAGCGGGCCGGTCCGGGTCGGGACCGGGGTCCCGGCCACCGCGGCCCGCAGCCGCTCGGCCATCTCCAGATCCGGGTCGTCGCTCTGCTGCAGCACCGCGAACTCCTCACCGCCGTAGCGGCCGATCGCGTCGCTGCTGCGCACCTGGGCGGCCAGCCGGGCGGCCACCTCGCGGATCACGTCGTCGCCGGTGGGGTGGCCGTGGGTGTCGTTGACCCGCTTGAAGTGGTCGATGTCGATCATCATGCCGATCAGCGGGCGGTCCTGGCGCCGGGCCGCCTGCAGGTCACGGGTGGCGACCTCGAAGAACCGCCGCCGGTTGGCCAGCTGGGTCAGCTCGTCCACCACGGCCAGCTCGCGCACCTGCTCGAACAGCGAGGCCCGGTCGTAGGCGGTCATCGCCAGCGCCACCAGGGCGCTGCCCACCTCCACCGCCTCGCCCAGGTTGACCTTCGGGTCGGCGGTGGCCAGGACCAGCACCCCCAGGTCGGCGTCGGTGGCGTGCAGGGGCAGGGCCAGCCACGAGGCCACCCCGGGCAGGGCCTGCCGCACCGGCCCGGGGGCGTCGGCGCCCTCACCGCCGAACGGTGTGCTCGCGCTCTCCTCGGGCAGCAGCAGGGCGATGTCGGCCGGCAGCATCCCCGCCCCGCGGCCGGCGCACTGCACCAGCCGCTCGAGCACGGCGGCCTTCTCCACCGGCTCGGCCATCCGCTCCTGGGCGGTCTGCAGCGAGCGGGCCAGCTCGGCCGCGAGCTGGGCGGCTCGCTCGGCGGTCTGGGCCCGGATCGCCCGCTCGGCCGCCCGCGCGGTCTCCAGGGCCGAGGCCAGCACCCCGGTCAGCGCGGTCAGGATCTCCAGGTCGTCGTCCGAGAAGATGCCCTTGGCCACCCGGCTGTCCAGGTAGACCACGCCCAGCAGGCGGTCCTTCAGCTTCATCGGGGCGATCAGGATCGAGCGCAGGCCGTGCAGCACCACGCTCTGGGCGCCCAGCGCGGCGCCCTCCTCGGTGCCGGTGATCACCTGCGCCCGGCCGGTGCGGTGGACCATGTCGACGAGGCTGGTGGAGTAGCCGGTCAGCTGGGCCAGGTCGTTCCCGGCGGCGTCCCGGCCCAGGTGCGGCACCAGAGCACCGGTGCCCTCCTCGACCAGGAACAGGAAGGCCCGCTCGGCGGCCAGGATCCGGATCGTCTCCTCCAGCGCGATCCGGGCCAGCACCCGCGGGTCGAGCACCCGCGAGGCGGCCGCACTGACCTCCTGCAGGGCCTCCAGCCGCTGGCGTTCATGACCGTTGGAGTAGCCGGTCACCGCCCCGCCCACGCTGCTGGAGCCCGGGCGCTCCTCGACCGGCAGCGCGAACTCCGCCGCCACCGACTCGGCCCGGCGCGGCCAGCCCTCGAAGACCGCGATCGCGTGGGCGGTCCGGGCCCGGCGCCGGCTCTCGGCCGGGTTCAGCGGGCGCAGCGCCCGGGCCGCGATCCGGGCCGCCTCGAAGGCCGGCGTCGGCAGATCCTCCTGCCCGGCCACGTCCAGGTCGTTGAGGGTGTCCAGGGCCTTGCGGGCCTGCCCCTGCAGCACCATCAGGTCGGCCCGGGCGATCGTCCAGAACGCCTTCATCTCGTCGGTGTTCGCCGCGCGCCCCAGCAGCTCCACGGCCTTGGCTGCCTGGTTGGTGCGATGGGCGCCCTCGGTGGTGGTGGGCCCGCCCGCGGCCCGGGCCTGGGCCAGGCGCGCGGCGGCGATCAGGTAGAAGATCGGCCGGTTGGCCCGCCAGATCAGGCTCGGCGGCAGGCGCAGCGCCTCGAAGTCGTCGATCGCGTGGTCCACCGGCGGCCCGGTCTCGCCGTCCTCCAGCAGCACGAACAGGGCGGCCATGACATGCACGAAGCGCAGCTGGCGGGCCCCGATCTCCGCGGTCCAGGCCTGCAGCCGGCCGAGCTCGGTCTCGGCCTCGACCCGGCGGCCCAGCAGGGCGGCGGTCATCGGGGCGGCGGTGACGAAGGTGGTGATCTCCTCGGCCCGCCCGCTCAGCTTGGCCCGGCCCTGGGCCAGCCAGTACTCGGCCTCGTCGGTGCGACCGGCGAAGCAGGCGGTGAGGTTGAAGGCGCTCATCGCGTCGATCGCGGTGGCGAACTCCAGCCAGGGCCCGAACTCCTCGAACTGCCGCCGCCAGCCCGCCCCCTCGGGGCGGTTGCCGGCCCAGGCCCCGCCCAGGCGGAACGAGCGCACGAGCGAGCGGATCGGGCGGGTCTGCGCCGACAGGTCGGCGTCGCAGCGGCGGAAGCAGCGCTCGGCCGCGCGGTTCAGGCCGAGGGCGGCGAACAGCACGCCGACGTTGAGCTGGGCCGCCACGAACCGGCGGCCGTGCCCGAGCTTGGCCGCCCAGTACAGCGAGCGCAGGTTGTGGGCGAAGTACTCGGGCACCCGCATGCCCAGGCTGGCCCCGCTCAGCGCCGCCTCGTGCAGCCCGGCCATGGTCAGGGCCCGCCGGCGGGCCTCGCCGGAGGCGTCGCCCAGCAGCGGTCGCAGCCGGCGGCGCGGCACCGAGACCAGGGCCATCAGCACCGAGGTGAGCAGCAGCCAGAACACGTTGCGCGGCAGTGGCCGGCCGGTGGCCGCGAAGCCCTGGTGGATCGCCTCCTCCAGCTCGTCGCTGCGGTAGCCGCAGCGGTGCACCTCGGCCAGCTGGGTGTAGATCGCGCCCTGGGCCAGCGGGTCCGGCTCGGCCGCGAGGGCCTGCTCCAGACGCTGGCGGGCGGCGGCGAACTGGCCGGACTGCTTCAGGGCCCGGCCCAGCAGCACCAGCAGGGCGCTGGTCCCGGCCGTGCGGCCCGGGCCGACCCGCAGCGCGTGCTCCAGGAACAGCACCGCGTCCTCGGCCGAGGACTCCTCCAGGGCCAGTTTCCCGGCCTCCATGCAGGCGGCCAGGACCTTCTCGGCCGGGGCGGCGGGCCCGGCCTGCATGTAGTGCCGGGCCACGGCGAAGGTGTGGGCGACGGCCAGGGCCGGTGAGGGGGCCGGGCGGGCCGCGAGCACGTCGGCGATCCGCCGGTGCAGGGCCTGCAGGCCGCTCTGGTCCAGGTCGGACAGCAGGGCGTCGGCGATCCGCCCGTGCAGGAACCAGAACGTGCCCTCCTCGCCCAGCTCGATCAGGCGCTGGCGGGCCGCCTCGGCCAGGGCCCCCTGCACCGCGGCGGTGCTGCGCTGCTCGACCGCGGCGATCACGTCGACCCGGATCTCGGCGCCGATCGCCGCGGCGGTGACCAGCAGGTCGCGGGCCTGCGGGGCCAGGTTCTGCACGCGCTTGAGCACCAGGCCCATGGCGTCCTGGGGCAGGGCCAGGGCGTCCAGGCCGTCCAGGTCCAGGCGCCAGGTGCCCCAGGCGGGCCAGAGCAGGCCCGCGTCCAGCACCGCCCACAGGTACTCCTGGGCGACGAACGGATTGCCGTTGCTGCGGGTGGTCAGGGCCTTCAGCGCGGCGTCGGGCAGGTGCTGGCCGGGCACCAGCGAGCGGATCTGGGCCCCGATCGAGGCCTCGTCCAGCGGGGCCAGCTGCAGGCTCACGTCCAGCACCGTGCGGGCCGAGGCGAAGAAGGCGGCCAGGTCGTCGTCGTGCAGCACCTGTTCCAGGGCGTCGTCCCGGCCGGTGCTCAGGTACATCAGCGGCGCACCGCGGACCTCGGTGGCCAGGTGGCCGATCACCTGGGTGAAGGAGGCGTCGCCGGAGGTGGTGTCGTCGAGGATCAGCAGCAGCCCGCCGGAGAGCCGGGCCAGGGCCAGCAGGGCCTCGGCGACGGCGATGCCGAACTGCTCCTCGGTGCGCTGCTCGGCCAGCTCGGTGACCGAGGCGGAGACGGCGCCGGTGGGCAGGGCCACCGCCCGGGAGCCACCGGCCGGATCGGCCTGGCCGGACTGGTCGGCCTGCTCGGTGGTGGGCCGGAGCACGGACTCCAGGCTGGGGGCGATCCGCTTGATCATCTCCGGCGACCAGGTGTCGAACACCTCGCGCAGGCGGGAGGCCCGTTCCCAGCGCTCGCCCCAGGGCAGCCGGGCCAGCTGGTGCAGGTGCGCCTCGAACGCCTCCCGGAAGGGGGCGAACGGCATGGTCTCGCCGGGCAGCACGCGGGCCCGCAGCACGGTCCCGCCGGCCTCCTCGACCAGGTCACCGAACTCGTTGACCAGGCGGGTCTTGCCCAGCCCGTTGGCCGAGCGGACGAAGGCGAACCCGCCCGCGACGCTGCCCGCCCGCGTCCACTCCTCGCGCAGGGTGTCCAGCTCGGCCTGGCGCCCGAACATCGGCGCGGTCTGCGGGGGCCGGACCGGGCGCTGCTTGCCCACGAAGTCGCGCAGGTCGGCGGCCAGCGCCTGACCGTCCGGGTAGCGGTCGTCGGGGTCCTTGGCCAGCAGGGTGTCGACGATCGCGGCCAGCTCGGGCGGGGTGCCGGGGACCAGGACGGTCAGGTCGGGCGGCGGCTGCGAGGCGTGCGCGCGCAGCAGCTCGCCGACGTCCAGCGACGAGAACGGCAGCACCCCGGCGAGCGCCTCGAACATGATCACGCCGAGCGAGTACAGGTCCGAGCGGTTGTCCACCGGGCGCTTGAGCATGCCCGCCTGCTCCGGCGCCGAGTAGGCCAGGGTGCCCACGGCCGGGGACTCGCCCTCGCCCTCGGAGTCGCCCTCGCGCGCGGTCAGCCCGAAGTCGATCAGCCGGGCCTGCCCGTCGGGCAGGACCATCACGTTCTGCGGCTTGAGGTCACGGTGCACCAGACCGCGGGCGTGCACCGCGGCCAGCGGCTCGATCACGTCCAGGGCCATCGTCGCGACCTGCTCCGGCACCAGCGCCCCCCGGTCCAGCACGTCGGCCAGCGAGGTGCCGCGCACCAGGTCCATCACCAGGTAGGGCCGCCCGCCCGCCAGCCCGACCTCGTGCACCCGGGGCAGGGCCGGATGGTCCACGGCGGTCAGCAGCGCGGCCTCCTTACGCAGCGCCGCCAGGTCCTGCGGCGTCTGCTGCCCCGAGGCCCCGACCGGCCGGTCCAGCAGCTTCAGCGCGTACTCGGCGCCCTCGTCCTGACCGGCCCCGTCCCGCCGCACCCGGTAGACCGTGCTGCCCGCTCCCCCGCCGAGCTGCTCCAGGAAGACGAACCCGGGCACCTCCACCGGCACGCCGAGGGGCGCCGTGCTCTGCGTGGCCCCGGCTCCTGTGGCCGTTGCTGGGCTCCCTCTACGTTCCGGTGTCACACGAATGCGGTCGGCGAACGTGGATCGGCACTTGACGCGGGGTAGCCCGTGCGGGGGATACCCCGGGCCGGGCCCGTCGGCCGGACCGGTCACAATGACCGAGGCCGCTTCTGGCCAAGTACCCGAACGATGGAGCGCCCTGATGACGTATCGCCCCGATCCCGCCCGTTACGACGGCAGCATGCGCTACCGCCGCTCGGGTCGTTCCGGGCTCGACCTGCCCCTGCTCTCGCTGGGGTTCTGGCACAACTTCGGCGACGACAAGCCCTGGGCCGTGCAGAGGGACATCGCGCTGCGGGCGTTCGACCTGGGCATCACGCACTTCGACCTGGCCAACAACTACGGCCCGCCCTACGGCTCGGCCGAGATCAACGCCGGCCGGCTGTTCGCCACCGACCTCAAGCCCTACCGCGACGAGCTGGTCATCTCCTCCAAGGCCGGCTACGACATGTGGCCCGGCCCCTACGGCCAGGGCGGCGGCGGCCGCAAGTACATGCTGTCCTCGCTCGACCAGTCGCTGGAGCGGCTGGGCCTGGAGTACGTGGACATCTTCTACTCCCACCGCTTCGACCCGACCACGCCGCTGGAGGAGACCGCCTCGGCGCTCGACGCCGCGGTGCGGGCCGGCAAGGCGCTGTACGTGGGCATCTCCAGCTACACCGCCGCGGAGTCGCGCACCATGGCCGGGCTGCTGCGCGAGCTGGGCACGCCGCTGCTGATCCACCAGCCCTCCTACAGCATGCTCAACCGCTGGATCGAGGACGACGGCCTGCTCGACGCCGCCCACGACGAGGGCTTCGGCGTGATCGGCTTCAGCACGCTGCAGCAGGGCCTGCTGACCGACCGCTACCTCAACGGCATCCCCGAGGGCTCCCGCGCCACCCAGGGCAAGTCCCTCGACGCCGGCCAGATCACCGACGACCTGATCGGCCGGCTGCGCCAGCTGTCCGGGATCGCCGAGGAACGCGGCCAGACGCTGGCCCAGCTCGCGCTGGCCTGGGCCCTGCGCGACGAGCGGGTGACCTCGCTGATCATCGGCGCCTCGTCGGTGAAGCAGCTGGAGCAGAACGTGGCGGCACTGGGCAACCTGGAGATCGCCGCCGACGAACTGGGCCGGATCGACAGCGTGCTGGCCGAGGCGGTCAAGGTGACCCGGCCGTGGACCGGGGCCGAGCGCTCCTGACTCCGGTCGTCCGGGTGTGATCACCGCTGCGGTGGTCACACCCGGGCGCCGCTCGGCGCGTACCGCTGCCTACGGCGGCGCCACGATCAGCTCGCAGCCGGTGCCCTACGGCTGCGCGGGGATCAGCTCCAGCCGGTCTGCAGCGCCGGCGCGGGCCAGCAGCTGCGCGGCCTGCTCGCCCGTGCGCAGCACAACCGCGTACTCCTTCTCGATGCCCAGCCCGAACCGGGCGGCGGCGATCTCGGCCAGGTGGCGGCGGCCGATCACTCCGATGAGCCACACCACCACTCCGAGCGCGACCAGCAGGACCGGGGTGAGCAGGTCACCGTCGTCGAGGGTCAGCGCGGCCCCCGCCACGAGACCGGCGCCGACGATGCCGGACAGGGCGGTGGACGAGTGCACCAGTGAGGTGCGCACCCGCTCGCGGGCGGCGATCACGGCCAGCGCCTCGTCGCACTCGCGCTGCAGGCCGGCCAGCGCCGCACGGCCCGGCAGCGCCAGGTCGCGGCGGAAACGCAGGGTGACCAGAGCGGGGTTGCGGCAGCCATCGGGGTCGAAGGCGTCGAGCAGCCAGCCGAGGTGCCGGTAGGCGTCGCGGTAGACCCACTCCAGCCGGCGCGGGGCCTGCACGGTGGCGTACTCGTAGACGGTCTCGCGGACGGTGTCGGTGCGCTCGTCGGTGGTTCCGGCCTTGCCCGCCTGGTCGTGACCGGCGTGGCCGACGGCGACGTCGGCGATGGTCTCGGACATCAGGAAGTTCCCCCAAGGTCGTGCCGCGGACCGCCCGATGCCGTCCGCCGGCCTGCATAAGCCTGCTACCTGCAACTACCCAGCACATCCGCCTGGGGGAGCATTCCCGGGTACGACGTGAGTCGTACTACGCCGCCCGGGCGTCCTCCTACGGATGACATCTCTGATGATGTGCGGTGGGCCGCTGGAGATACTCAGGGATCACCCGGAAGATCACCCTGAGCCGTCGGGGAGGTCACTCAGTGATCCCATCGGCACCCGGCGCGGCCCGCAAGCCGACCCGACCCTCAGGCGAGAGATAACTCAATGTCAGGGTTGTGTCCGGATCGGCGAATTCGCCTGCGGACGGTCACACCCGCCCGATAGTGTGCACCTACTGTCGCAGGCACGGCATCAGCCGAACTCAGGAGAAGACTCGACGTGTACGACCTCCGGCCCGGGGATCCGGAGCAGATCGGTGAATTCCGCGTAGTCGGGCGTCTCGGCGGCGGTGGCATGGGCACCGTGTACCTCGGCGAGGCCCCCGAAGGCCGTCTCGTGGCGATCAAGGTCGTGCACGAGTACCTCGCCACCGACCCGGAGTTCCGGCGCCGGTTCGGGCACGAGGTGGAGGCCGCGAGCCGGATCTCCGGCACCTACACCGCCGAGGTCCTCACCGCCGACCCCGACGCCCGGTTGCCGTGGATGGCCACCGAGTACGTCGAGGGCCGCAATCTGCTCCAGACCATCGAGGCCTCCGGCCCGCTGCACCCCGACGACGTGCTCGACCTGGCCGCCGGCGTGGCCGACGCGCTGACCGAGATCCACCGCGCGGGCGTGATCCACCGCGACCTCAAGCCCTCGAACATCCTGATGTCCCCGCAGGGGCCCCGGGTGATCGACTTCGGTATCGCGCGGGCCGCCGAGGCCAGCACGGTCACCAGCACCGGCAAGATCACCGGCTCGGCCGCCTACATGTCGCCCGAGCAGGCGGTGGGCAAGCGGGTCGGTCCGGCCACCGACATCTTCTCCCTGGGCGCCCTGCTCTACTACGCGGCCACCGGTGAGCCCGCCTTCGGCACCGGCCCGGCCACCGCCATGCTCTACCGCACGGTGCACGCCTCGGTCGACATGACGCCGATCCACTCCGCCGAGCTGCGCGACCTGATCGACGCCTGCCTGGAGAAGGACCCGGAGGACCGGCCCAACGCCAAGCACGTGGCCATCGCCGCGCGCACCGGCCAGCCGGTCACCCGCCTGCCGCGCAGCACCCCGCCCACCGGCATGCAGACCCCGGCCGAGATCGCGCTCACCGCGCAACTGGGGGCCAACAGCGCCTACGACGCCCTGATGGACCAGGTGGCCTCGGCCACCGCCGGGCGCGGCAACCCGGTGATCGCACCGCCCGAGCAGCGCCGGGGCGAGCCGCACCGGGGCGAGCAGCCCTGGTGGCGCACACCGATCTTCGCGCAGGCCGCCGGGGGCGCGGTGCTGCTGGTCGCGGTCGTGGTCGGCGGCGTCATCATGCTGAACCAGGACGGCGGCCAGAAGGAGGATCCGGCGGCCAACGTCTCCGGTTCGCAGGAGGAGGGCGGCCTGGCCCCCACCGCCAGCGCCTCGTCCACCGTGATCAAGGACAAGGACGGCAAGCTGCGCACGGTGCCGGCCACCGCCCCGAACAACATCCCCACGGCCGGCGCGACCACCCGGCCCGACGGCACGGTGGTGATCCCCAGCGGCAGCACCACCCGGACCGCGACCGCCGGGCCCTCGCGCACCACGGGGCCGAAGCCCTCCGACTCGGACACCCCGGACGACGACGTGCCCGATGACGACGACGACCCGACGGTCACGTCCAAGCCGACGGTCACCCCGACCACGACGGCCGCGCCCGACCCGACGGTGACCACCGACGCGCCGCCGCCGACCACCACCCCGGCCGACCCGACCACCACCACGCCGGACACGGGCGGCGAGCCCACCGGCGACACCGGTGGCGGAGCCGCGGGCAACCCCTAGAGCAAACGAAGAACGGCCGGGTGGAAGCACCCGGCCGTTCTTCGTCAGGCCGGCCGCCGGGCCAGGAAGTCCGCCACCCGGTGCCCGTTGGCCAGCCCCCGGGCCTCGTACTTGGTCACCGGACGCCAGGCCGGGCGCTCCACCGCGCCGTCGTTCTGCAGTTCCAGCCCCGGCTCGGCCCGGAGCACGGCGGCCATCTGCTCTGCGTACGGCTCCCAGTCGGTGGCGCAGTGCAGCAGCCCACCCGGAGCCAGCCGGTCGGCCACCAGGGCGGCGAAGCGCGGCGTGACCAGGCGGCGCTTGTGATGGCGGGCCTTCGGCCAGGGGTCGGGGAAGTACACCCGTACCCCTGCCAGGCTGCCTGAGGGGATCCGGCTGCGCAGCAGTTCCTCGCCGTCACCGTTGAGCACCCGCACGTTCTCCAGGCCGCCCTCGACCAGCGCCAGCACCAGATTGCCGACCCCGGGGGTGTGCACGTCGGCCGCGAGTACGCCGGTCGCCGGATCGGCCGCAGCCATGCTCAACGTGCTGCTGCCCGTCCCGAACCCGATCTCCAGCACCACCGGCACCCCCGGGCCGAACAGGGCCCCGAGGTCGAGCGGGCCCTCCGGCACCTGGAAGCGGGAGAAGTGCGCATCCATCGCCTCGCGCCGGACGAGCCCCATGCGTCCCCTGCGCAGTTTGTACGAGGGCACGGCGGGAGGCACGAAGGTATCGGTCACCTGGACATTATCCGCCGCTGCGGGCATGCCCCGTGAACTTCGGGGGCTGCTGACGCCCCGAGCGCACCGGCGGCGCGGGCACCACGCAATCGCCCTCGCCGTCCTGCCAGGGGCGGTCGGGGTGGCCGCCGGCCAGCGCACTCTCGTACAGCTCGACCTTTCGGCTGACCGCCTCCAGGCTCGCCGCCAGCCGGTCCATCTGCCGGCGCACCTTGTCCTGGTGCTCGCGCAGCAGCTCGATGCGCTGCTGCTCGTTGCCCTCGCCGGCGCGCACCAGCTCGGTGTAGCGCGCCAGGTCGGCCAGCGGCATGCCGGAGTCGCGCAGCCGGGTGAGCAGCTGCAGCCACTGCACGTCGCTGCGGCCGTAGACGCGCCGGCCCGTGGAATCGCGCGCCACCGGATTCACGAACAGGTTCTCCTGCTCGTAGAACCGCAGGGTGTGCGCACTCAGACCGGTCTCGGCGCTCAGCTCACCGATGCTCATCGCTTCCGCAGTGGTGGTCACGGAATCCAGCCTAAGCGGGCTTGTCCTCGAGTCCACTCGAACTCCTAGCGTCTACCAGGTCGCCATCGAGAGGACTGAGCAGACATGAGTACCTGGATGATCACCGGCGCCTCCGGAGGGTTCGGCCGGCTGATGACGGAAAGGCTTCTGGAACGCGGGGACACAGTGATCGGCGCGGTCCGTCGGCCGGAGGCCCTGGACGACCTCGCGGCGAAGTACGAGCGCCTGCGCACGGTGCAGATGGACCTGACCGACGCAGAATCGGTTCGCGCGGCCACTGACCAGGCCTTCACCGCCGGGCGGGTCGATGTGGTGGTGAGCAACGCCGGCCACGGAATCTTCGGCGCGGCCGAGGAACTCACCGACGCGCAGATCCGCCGCGTCATCGACGTGAACCTGCTCGGCTCGATCGCCGTGATCCGTGCCGCCCTGCCGCACCTGCGCGCCCAGGGCGGGGGCCGGATCCTGCAGGTGGCCTCGGAGGGCGGGCAGATCGCCTACCCCAACTTCAGTGCTTACCACGCCAGCAAGTGGGGTATCGAGGGCTTCGTCGAGTCGGTCGCGCAGGAGGTCGAACCGTTCGGGATCGACTTCACCATCCTCGAACCGGGGCCTTCGCAGACCGGTTTCGGCGCCGCCCTCGACACGGCCCCGGCCACCGCGGTGTACGACCGGACGCCCTCCGGCGACATCCGGCGGGCTCTGCAGGAAGGCGGCCTGGCCTGGGTGGATCCCGGCAAGGTGGCCGACGCGTTCATCGCCGTCGCCGACGTCTCCCCCGCACCGCGCCGCCTGGCCCTCGGGTCCGGCCCCTACCAGCAGATCGAAGACGCCCTGAAGTCCCGGCTGGCGGAACTGCAGGCGCAGCGTGAGGTCACCACGTCGGTGGACGCCTGACCGGGCGGGGCCTCCTGTCCGCCGGGAGGCCCCCCGTCCGTCGATGTCCTCAGCTGACCTGCTGCAGCCGGATCAGGTTCCCGGCCGGGTCCCGCAGCGCCGCGTCCCGCACGCCGTAGGGCTGGTCGGTCGGCTCCTGGACGATGTCCACGTCGCCGCCCTGCAGCTTCTCGAAAGTGCCGTCCAGATCCTTGGTGGCCAGGTTGATGCTGGCGAAGGTGCCCTTGGCCATCATCTCGGCGACCACCCGCTTCTCGTCCTCGGTGATCCCCGGGTCGGCGGCGGGCGGGTAGAGCACGATCGAGGTGCCGGGCTGGGCCACCGGCCCCACGGTGATCCAGCGCATGTTCTCGTAGCCGACGTCGAGGCGTACCTCGAAACCCAGGACGTCGCGGTAGAAGGCCAGCGAGGCCTCCGGGTCGGTGTGCGGCAGGAACGTCTGGTGAATGGTGATGTCCATGCCGCTCAACGTAGTCGCGTGGCTGTGACCAGCGCTTCTCGATTCCTGACCGGTGCAGCGCCCTGGGGCGCGGAAGTGCCATGCTGGTCGGTATGACGTCGTTGGAGGATCTGGTCCGGCTGCGCCGGGCCCGCGACAAGATGGACCGCGACTACGCCCAGCCCCTCGACGTGGCCGCGCTGGCCCGCTTCGCGCTCATGTCCCCCGGCCACTTCTCCCGCAGCTTCAGAGCAGCGTTCGGGGAGTCCCCGTACAGCTACCTGATGACGCGGCGGATCGAGCGGGCGATGGCCCTGCTGCGCATCGGCGAGCTCAGCGTCACCGATGTCTGCCTGGCCGTGGGCTGTTCCTCGCTGGGCACCTTCAGCTCCCGCTTCACCGAACTGGTGGGCGAGAGCCCGAGCGCCTACAAGGCCCGCGCCGAGCACGCTGACGGGGCCGGGGTCGCGCCCTGCATCGCCAAGATCCACACCCGCCCGGTGCGTCACCGCCAGCCTTCGTAAACTGCCGAATTATGGACGGGAAAACCCTCCGCACCCTGGCCGTGCGCATCGCCACCGCGTTGCCCGAGGCCGAGTTCGGTTTCCCGTTCGGCCCCGAGCACGAGGTGGCCAAGGTGGTGGGCAAGGTGTTCTTCCTGGCCACCGAGCTGCGCGGCGAGCATCTGGTCACGCTGAAGTGCGAACCCGAGCACAGCCTGGCCCTGCAGGAGGAGTTCGCCGGCGCGGTCTTCCCCGGCTACCACATGAACAAGAAGCACTGGATCTCGCTGCGGGGTACCGACCAGGTCGCCGAGGACCTGGTGGACGAACTGGTGCGCACCTCGTACACCCTGGTGGTGGACACGCTCCCCCGCGCCGCCCGCCCCGGCCTTTCCGCCCAGGCTCTCAAAGGCCTTCAGATTGAGGACGATTGATCGCCTCAGCTTTCGCTGTCGGTGTCCAGGCGCTGCGCATCGGCCTGCGGGTACGCGGCCCGGTTCAGCCACCAGTCCTCCAGCCGCACCCGCAGCAGCAACAGCAGTGGGGCGGCCAGGGCGCCGGGCTGCAGAGAACGGCCGTCGAGCACGAACCGCACGCTCCACCGCTGCAGCCGACCCACCCCGGAAGTCTTTGCCCCGGAACGGTGTTCGCCGATCTCGACGGTCAGCTCGACCAGGGGCACCCGTTCCGGCCGGGGCACGAGCCGCACCTCGGTGACCCGCAGCGACCAGGCGCTGAGCGGGATGCGCTCGCGCACGTTCAAACGCTCGGTGATCTGTGCGGCGGGAAGCGGGAGCTCGTAGCCGGCGTCCATGAGTCCACGGTAGAGCGGGGCAACCGGGGTATGTAGAGGTCTTTCGTCCCCAATTGGGTTTTCCTGAGCGGGAAAGGTGCTAATGCTGCACCTTCTGACCCACCGGAGACTGCTGCGCCACCCGGATGACGGTGCGCCCGGCCGGCTCTTCCCGAAGCGCGCATGATCCGAAGCATCCGCCATGGGGATGGGTCTCGGGCGACGCTACGCCCTGGTCGTCGCGACCCTGGTGGTCGTCTACTGGCTGGTCCCCGCCGGGCTGGGCCGCAACGTCGTCGAGATCCTGGTCGGCCTGGTCGCGATGAGCGCCCTGATGCTGGCCGCCCACAACGACCGCGCCCACACCACCGCCTGGCACATGTTCGGCATCGGGGGCACGCTCATCCTGGCCGGGGACTGCGTGCAGGCCTGGTACCGGTGGTCGGGCTCCCCGCAGCCGTATCCCTCGCTGGGCGACCTGGGTTATCTGCTCGGCTACGGCGCACTGAGCCTGGGGCTGGTGCTGCTGCAGCGCGGGCGGCCGCTCACGGTCAGCGGAGTCCTGGACACCGCCGTGGTCACCGTGGCCGGCGGGCTCGTGCTGTGGATAGCGCTCGGAGACCATCTCGGCCCACCGGGCGAACTGGTCTGGTTCACCAGCCTGGCCTACCCCGTGATGAACATGCTGCTGCTGGCCCTGATCGTCTGGATCATCACCAGCCCGGTGGCGGTGCTGGACGCCGTCATCTCCCGCTGGCTGGCCCTGAGTATTGCGGCCCTGCTGATCGCGGACACCGTGTTCGGACTGTCGGACTCCTCGCTCAACTTCCAGGACCGCCTGTTCTCGATGGGCTATCTGACCATGTACGCGGGCTGGACGGGGGCCGGAGTGCGGGCCGCCAGCAGGCCCGAACCCCCTGCCCCGAGCCAGGAGACGTTGCTGTCTCCGCTGTGGCTGCTCGGCATGTACGCGGCGTTGCTGGTCGTGCCCACGATCCTGCTCATCGACTACCTCAACGACCACCAGGACAGTCACCTGCCCCTGGCGGTCGCCTCCTTCTTGCTGTCGGTGCTTGTACCGGCCCGGATGTGGCTGTCCATGCGCCAGCTCGTGGCCTCCACCCGGCAGAGCGACGCCTTCCGCGACGACCTGGCCCACCAGGCCGCCCACGACCACCTCACCGACCTGCCCAACCGCGCCTACCTGATGGAGCTGCTGTCCGCCCAGATGCACCGGGCCCGGCGCTCGGGCAGCGAGGTCGCCCTGCTCTTCGTCGACCTGGACTTCTTCAAACGGGTGAACGACCAGCTCGGCCACGCCGCCGGCGACGAGGTCCTGCGCACCACCGCCGACCGGATGAAGAGCGTGCTGCGCGCCGGGGACGTCCTGGCCCGCCAGGGCGGCGACGAGTTCGTCGTCCTGATCGACCCGGTGCCCACCCCGGCCGAGCTGATCGACATCGCCGACCGGCTGGTCAAGGCGGTCAGCGTCCCGATCATGACCGCCGCCGGCAAGGCCTCGATCGGGGCCAGCGTGGGGATCGCCCTGGCCCGGGACGGACAGATCGACGCCGAGCAGCTGCTGCAGGACGCCGACCTGGCCGCCTACCGGGCCAAGAGCAACGGCCGGGGGCGGGCCGAGATCTTCGACCAGGCGCTGCGCTCGGAGCTGGAGGCCCGGGCCAAACTCGAGCACGACATCCGCACCGGCCTGTCCGGCGGCGAGTTCGAGCTCCACTACCAACCGGTCATGAGCGTGGCCACCGGCCGGCTGCGTTCGTACGAGGCGCTGATCCGCTGGCGGCACCCCCAGCGCGGCCTGGTCCCGCCCGACGAGTTCATCCCGACCGCCGAGGAGAGCCTGCTGATCTGCGAGATCGGCCGCTGGGTGCTCGGGCGGGCGACGAAGCAGCTGACCGAGTGGACCCGCGAGGACCCGGCCGGGCACCACGACGTCACGGTGGCGGTCAACATCTCGGCCCGCCACCTGGCCTCCAAGTCGCTGGTCGACGAGGTACGCAGCGCCCTGCACGACAGCGGTCTGGACGCCCGCCGGCTGGTCCTGGAGATCACCGAGACCGTCCTCATGGACGAGCCCACCGCCGACGCGCACCTGCGCGACCTGCGCGCCCTCGGGGTCACGGTGAGTCTGGACGACTTCGGCACCGGCTACACCAGCATCGGCCAGCTGCAGAAGCTCCAGGTCGACACCCTCAAGATCGACCAGAGCTTCCTGCGCTCGGACGACCCGGCCACCCAGGCGCTGGTCGCGCTGATGATCACCGCGGCCCACGCCTTCAACCTGGACGTGGTGGCCGAGGGGGTGGAGACCGAGGAACAGCTGCAGCGCCTGTCCCGGATCGGCTGCGAGCTGGCCCAGGGCTACTACCTGGGCCGCCCCCTGCCCGCACGGGAGGCCCGGATCGCGAGCGAGCCGGCCCGCTAGTGGAACTGCGCCAGGTGCCGGGCCAGCACGTCGTCCCCGAAGTCGTTGTCGGGGTCCCGCCACACCGAGTGCACGTGGTTGCCGTTGCGCTGGGTGTTGTCCCACTCCGCCAGCAGGCCCGGCGCCTGTAGCCGGAAGTAGTGCGGCTGCCCAGGCTCCTGACTACCCGCCCAGGCGAAGTGCACCCCGTCGAAACGCTTCCCCGCGTACTTCTCGGCCTCCCGTTCGGCCAGGGACCTGGGCACCCGGTCGATGAACGTACCCAGCAGCCGACGCAGCACAGTCTGCTGATCGGCCGACAGCCAGCTTGCCGGAATGCCTTTGGGCTGGGACGAGTAACGCACGGCCTCACGGTGCTCCGGCCGGGTTCCCGCCCTGACCTCCGCCATCTCGTGCACGGCCTCCACGGAGTCCCGGAGGCGGGGCGCGGTGAAACGGCTGCGCCAGAGCTCCCCCAAAGGCATCACGTCGTCCCCGTCCACAATTTTGGGACGGTTCCCAGTGACCAGGTCTACGGGCGCCACCGGCGCCAGCACCGCCCTGGCCGCCTGTTCTCCGTCCAGCGAGCGCACCAGCTCCCCCGCCAGATCCTCCGTGGCCCCCAGAGGACGAAGGAACAGACCACCAAGAAACGGGGACGAGGCGGGGTCGGCTCCCAGGAAGCAGGGGGTGCTGGCCTGCACGGCACCATCAAGAATCAGGTGCTGCACGGAGACGTGGTGCCCGCCGAAGCGCCACGACCACGGCCCACGAGTTCCCGCCTCGTGCGGGTCACCGAAGATCCGCAGCCAGTACTGCTGCGGATCACGCCCCCGCGCCCGCCCCCAGTCGACCTCCCACCCGTCGGCCTTGTCCAGCACGTTCTCCAGACCGATGATCGTGGAGACGGTGACGTACCCCGGATCGGACAGGCCGCTGGCCAGCAGCCGCATGGCCAACCCCTGCTGCCCCGGCCGCATCTGGGTCAGCGACAGGCCACCGTGGTCGGTCGGCGTGTAGTACCAGCGGTGCCGCTCTTCGTCCGAGGGCCAGGGACACATCGCCTGCGCCCGCTGCGCCGCGTTCAGGCTGCCCAGCCAGGCGCGCGCGTTCTCGGCCATGACTGCCGCGAGATCCCCATTGGTCACGCCGTTCACGCTACGTCCGCCGACCGTGCTCCTCAACGCCTGCCCACGCTCCCAGCGCTGGTCGGCCCATCAGTGCTTTTCCACGGTGCGCGCGAGAATGCCCAGGGTGGCGCGCAGGCCGGCCTCGGGGATGATCGGGAAGTTCACCACGCCGCGGTACTCCGGCCGGATCCGGCTCCAGTCGTAGTAGGCGGTGACCAGGGTGCGGCCCTCCTCGGCCTGCAGCGTGTAGCCCCACAGGTGCTCGATCGGCGGCTGGATGGTGCCCGAGATCGTCCACTCGATCTCCTGCCCGGGCACCAGCCGCGTGATGATCACCGTGACCTCGTACTTGCCCATCGGCAGGTCGTTCAGCGACTCCCGGTCCATGTGCACCACGAACTCGTCGCCCACCTGCCGCACCCGCTCGCCCTCGGCCCACTGGAGCATGCCGGAGGAGTCGATCCGCACGTGCCCGTGCGGATCGGTGAGCACCTCGAAGATCTGCCCGGCCGGCGCCGCGATGCGCCGCTGAATCTCGAATCTCTCGTTCCCCATACCGGCCAGCGTGCCAGCTGTGCCCGTAATGAGCAAGAGCCTTCAATGACTATTACACATCGGCCCGCGCCGAGATCTGCTGGATCGCCCAGCCGTTGCCGTCCGGGTCACTGAAGAACACGAAACCCACGTTGTCCAGGGCTTTTCCGCCCTGCTCGAGCTTGGCCACATCCCCGTCGATCGCCTGCACCTCCCCCACCTCCACCCCGCGCCCCTTCAGCTCGGCGTGCGCGGCCACGATGTCGGCGACCACCAGCTGCAGACCCTTCAGCGAGCCCGGCTCCATGCCCGAGGACCCACCCAGCACGATCGAGCACCCCGAGCCGGGCGGGGTGATCTGCACGAACCGCACCCCGGGAGCGGGGGCCACGTCGTGATCGACCGGCCAGCCCATCTTCTCGCCGTAGAAGGCCTTGGCCACGTCGATGTCGGCGACCGGGACATTGACGACTTCCAGGGTGTAGTTCACGAGCCGACTCCTCAGGTAGGTAAAGCGTTCGCATATCAGGACCGCACCACCGAACGAAACTCATCGCCGGGCCGCCCCAGCCACCGGGGCGGCCCTGTCCGGGGCCTCCATCTAGCATCTCCGGCATGCAGCCCGACGTGAACGCGATGCTCCACGACCTACGCCAGCTGGTTGAGGTCGAGTCCCCCTCCGGCGACCTCGAGGCGCTCCAGGCCTCGGCGGGTGTGGTGGCCGAGATCCTGCAGAAGCGGCTCGGCGGCGAGGCGGTTCTGGTGGAGAGCGCGGCCGGACCGCACATCCGCTGGTCGGGCGGCGGCGAACCCAGGGTGCTTATCCTCGGGCATCACGACACCGTCTTCCCGATCGGGACGCTGGCCCGGCGCCCGTTCCTGGTCGAAGACGGCAAGGCTTACGGTCCGGGCACTTTCGACATGCTGGGCGGGCTGGTGCAGGCCGTGCACGGGCTGGCCCTGCTCCCCGACCTCAGCGGCGTCGAGGTGCTGGTCACGTCGGACGAGGAGGTCGGTTCGGGGGCGTCGCGGGAGCTGATCGAGCAGCTGGCCCAGGAGTGCGGGGCGGTGCTGGTCTTCGAGGGGGCCGGGGAAGGCGGTGCACTCAAGACCGGGCGCAAGGGGTGCGGCACGTTCGAGGTGTCGATCACGGGGCGGGCCTCGCACGCCGGGCTGGAGCCCGAGGCGGGCGTGAACGCGCTGGTCGAGGCGGCGCATCAGGTGCTCGCGATCGCTGCTCTGGGCCGGCCCGAGCTGGGTACGACGGTGGTGCCGTCAATGGCTTCGGCGGGCACGGCCAGCAACGTGGTTCCGGCCGAGGCGAAGATCATTGTGGACGTCCGGGTCGCCTCGGCCGATGAGACGGCGCGGATCGAGGCTGCTTTCGCGGGTCTGCGGGCGGTCGGGGCGGGCGCGAAGGTCGCGGTTGCGGGTGGTTTCAGTCGGCCACCGATGCCTGAGGAGGTGTCTGAGCACCTTTTCGGGGTCGCTCGCCAGTTCGATGCGAACCTGGAAGGGATTTCGGTGGGCGGCGGCAGCGACGGCAACCTGACGGCCGCGCTGGGTGTGCCCACGCTGGACGGGCTCGGGGCCGTGGGCGGGGGCGCCCACGCCGACCACGAGTACATCGTGGTCGGCGCGATGGCCGAACGCGCCCGCCTCACGGCCCATCTGGTGCGCTATTTGACGGCGCCGGCCACCAGCCCCGCCACGTAGTAGCGCTGCAACACCAGGTAGAGCACGATGCACGGGATCGCCGTGACCGCGACCCCGGCCTGCATGATGCCCCAGTTCATCGTGCCGAGCTGGTTGGAGGCCAGCACGGTGAGCGTGACCGGCAGGGTGAACTTGGCCTCGTCGGTGACCAGGACGAGCGCCGCGAAGAACTCGTTCCAGCAGGTGAAGAAGGTGAACAGGGCGGTGCTGATCAGGCCGGGCACGGCCACCGGCAGCATCACCCGGGTCATCGCCGACAGGTAGCCGCAGCCGTCGATCAACGCCGCCTCCTCGATGCTGGCCGGCAGCGCCGCGAAGCTGTTGCGCATCAGGAAGATCCCGAACGGCAACTGGAAGGTGGTGTACACCAGCACCAGGCCGAGCAGGCTGTTGTTCAGGCCCAGGGTGTGCAGGATCGAGAACAGTGGGGTGATGATCGCCTGGAACGGGATCATGAAGGTGGCCAGGATCAGGAAGAACAGCACCCCGCTGCCGGCGAAACGCAGCTTGGCGAAACCGTATCCGGCCAGGGTGGCGAGCACCATGGTGAGCACGGTGGCCCCGGCCGAGACCAGCACGCTGTTGCCCACGTGCGTCCAGATGCCCACCGCCCCGGTGTTGCCCAGCGCCTGGTAGTTGTCCAGCGAGAGCCCGTGGGGGTAGAGCGTGGGCGGGTTCTCGGTGGCCTCGGCCGAGCTCTTCAGCGACTGCGACAGCATGATCCACAGGGGGTAGAGCACGATCGCGGCCACGCTCAGGCAGGCCGCCCACCAGGCCGCCCGCGGTAGCGAACGGCGCACTTCCAGCAGGGTTCTCACGACAGGTCCGTCTTCCTCAGCAGGAGCATCTGCATGGCGCTGACCATGGCCAGGACGATCATCAGCATGGCCGAGAGCGCCGCGCCGTAGCCCAGGTCGAAGTTGATGAACGAGGTGCGGTAGATCTGGTAGACGGCCGTGATGGTGCTGTTCGAGGGACCGCCGGAGGTCATGATGAAGAACTGGTCGAAGGCCAGCAGCGAACCGGCCACCGAGAACACCAGCACCAGGGCGAGGGTGGGGCGCAGCAGCGGAAGCGTCACGTGCACGAACGACTTCCACGGCCCGGCCCCGTCGATCCGGGCCGCCTCGGTGAGTTCGGCCGGGATCGACTGCAGGCCGGACAGCAGCAGGATCATCTGCATGCCGGTCATCTTCCAGACCACCATCAGCACCACCACGGTCAGGGCACTGGTGGAGGTGTCGAACCAGTTGGACTCGCGGGTGCCCAGGCCGAGGTGGACGGCCAGGTCGGTGAGCGGGCCGAGGCCGGGCTGGGTCAGGTACAGCCACAGGTAGGCCGCGGCCGCGAAACCGATCACCACGGGCAGGAAGAAGATGGTCTGGAACACCCTCGCGGGCCGGCCCGGGCGGTTGATCAGGAAGGCCAGGGCCAGCGCGGCGACGAGCAGGAGCGGGGTGATGAACAGCGTGTACTTGAGCGTGAAGACCACCGAGTCCAGCCAGCTCTCGTCCTTCAGGGCCAGCCGGTAGTTCTCCAGACCGACCCAGCTGTGCTCGCCCAGCAGGGGCCAGTCGTGCAGGCTCATCCAGAACGTCATCACGAGCGGGACCAGGAAGAACACGAAGACGACGAGCAGGGCCGGGGAGACCATGGCCAGCCCGGCGAGCTGACGGCGACGGCGCTGGGTCAGGCGCGGGCCCGGGCGCCGCCGCGGGGCACCGGCGGCGACCGGGGCCGGCTTCACAGTGGTGGCGGACATCCCGTTCAGCCCGCGTCGATGATGGCCTGGGCGGCCTTCTGGGCCTCGTCCTGCGCCGCCCTGATGTCGCCGCCGCCGAACACCGCCTTGTTGATCATCGTCGCCCAGGGGCCGTTGTTGTCGTTGATGATCTCGTTCTCGACCACGCTGTACGGGGTCCGGCCGGTGCTCATCGACTCGCCGAGCACCTGGTAGCGCTCGTCGTCCACGCCGTAGACGGTCTCGACCAGGTCGGTGCGCACCGGCACGATCGAGTTGTCGGCCAGCAGTGTCTGGGCCTCGTCGCCGGTCGCCCACTTCACGAAGTCGTAGGCCACCGCCTTGTTCTTGGCCCCGGCGGTCACCGCGATCTCGTCGCCACCGGCGAACGAGGCGGTGCCGCCGTCCCGGCCGACGATCGGGGCGACGCCGAAGTCGATCTTCTTGTCGGCGGCCAGGGTCTGCACGAAGAACGCGCCCAGGTTGACCATGCCGACCTTGCCGCTCTGGAACGTGCCGCCCTGGGTGCTGCCGTTGTCGGTCTTGGACGAGGGCGCCATCAGCCCCTCCTCCCACATGGTGCGGTAGAACTGCAGAGCCTCGGTGACCTCCGGGCTGTCGAACTGCGCGGTCTTGCCGTCCTCGGAGAGCACCTCGCCGCCGCTGGCCCACACGTGCGGGGCGAACTCGAAGATGTTGCAGCCGCCGCACGATCCGGCCATCACGAAGCCGTAGTGGCCCTCACCGAGCTTCTTGATCGCCCGGGACGCCTCGAGCATCTCGTCGTAGGTGGCCGGGGGCTTCTCCGGGTCCAGGCCGGCCTTCTTGAACAGATCCTTGTTGTAGAAGGTGACCGACGCCTCGGCCGTGAACGGCAGCGCGTAGGTCTTGTCCTCGAAAACTGCCAGTTCCTTGTGGGCCGGGCTCAGGTCGTCCTTCCATTCCAGCTCCTCCAGCACCGGGGTCAGGTCGTCGAGCACCCCTTTGGAGGCGAAGTAGGGCAGGTAGACCAGGTCGATCGAGGCGATGTCGGGGCCCGAGCCGGAGGCCGCGGCGGTGCCGAACTTCTGCACGAAGCTGGCCGCCGGGATCACCGAGACCCGGACCTGCCCCTCGTGCGACTTGTTGTACGTGTCGGCCAGCAGGTTGATGAAACCCTTCTGGCTGTCCCGGGCCCACAGCGTCGCGGTGCCGACCGGCTTGTCGCTCGCGCTGGTGGTCTCATCGTCCCCGCCGCCGCAGCCGGCCAGCCCGACCAGGGCGACGGCGGCGGCCGCGGCTGCTGCCACGAACCTCATTGTTGCGACCATGACGACTTCGCTTTCCGCCCGCGCCCCCTCATTGGAGCGCGGGCTGGGAGAAGGAGGCGAACGTTGCCCTACAGCACCGGGAGCCAGACCCGCATGGCTCCCGGCCCACGGTTGGCCCAGGCGCTGTAGGGAATGGCAGTGAAATCGATGGACGTCGGGGAGACGCTGTCTTCCGACGTCGCCGTCCCCGTGGAGTAGGGGGCGTAGAGCGCCGGCTCCAGAGGCCGGGCGATCCCGGAAAGGCGCAGGCGCACCGGGGTCAGGTCTTCCGTGACTCGTTCGACCGTGATCGGTGCGGAAGGATCGAGGTGCAACTGCTCGACCAGGACGCCGGTGGGCAGGTCGGCCTGTTCGACGGCGAAGACCAGCGGGCCCCGGGTCACGGCGAGGCTGCCGCGCACGGCGTCCACCCGGTCGTCGGCGCGGACCAGCGTCGGCGGCATGGGCAGGGTGAGACGGATCTGGTCGCCGTCCTCGACCTCGGTGCGCCAGTATTGCCCCGACTCCAGCGAGAGCCTGTTATCGCCACGCTCGGCGGTGGCACCAGTGGCCCAGGCCGGGATCCGGACGCTGAGCTCCCCCGACCCCACAGCCGTGAGCACAATGTCCCCGTCGTACGGGTACTCGGTCTCGACCGTCACCGAAAGCCCGGGCGCCGCGTAGGTTCCGGCGTGCAGCAGGTGCAGCTGCAGCCCCGCCTCGGTGCCGGTGGCGACGTAGCCCTGCAGCGAGGCGATGAGCCGGGCGATGTTCGGCGGGCAGCAGGCGCAGCCATACCAGGGCAGGCGCTCACTCGGCGAGTCCTCGTCGGAACCCTCGTGCCCGGTGCGCAGTTGCAGCGGGTTGGAGTAGAAGAACGCTTTGCCGGTGTGTGAGGTCGAGGCGGCGATGCCGTTGAACAGCGCCCGTTCCATCTCCTCGGCGTAGCGCGCCTCACCGGTGGCGAGCAGCATGCGCCAGCACCACTGGAAAGCCGCGATGGAGGCGCAGGTCTCGGCGTAGGCGCGGTCCGGCGGCAGCTCGAACGGGTCACCGTAGGCCTCGTCGCGGTGCCGGGAGCCGTGGGCGCCGGTGATGTACATCTTGGTGCCGAACGCGCTGTCCCACAGCTTTTCCATGGCGCGCAGCAGCGACTCGTCGCCGTTCTCCAGGTACACGTCGGTGGCCCCGGCCGCCAGGTACAGCTGACGCACGGAATGGCCCAGGGCTTCGACGTTCTCGCGCACCGGCAGGTGGTCCTGGTAGTACAGCGAGCCGAACCGGCCGGGCTCCAGCGAGCGGTGGCCGCGCCGGTCGATCTGCCGTTCGGCGGCGGTGAGGTAGTCCTTCTCGCCCGTCTCGCGGTAGAGCTCGACCAGCGCCGTCTCCACCTCGGGGTGCCCGTCGATGATCGGGTTGCCCTCGCCGTCGTCCAGCTTGGCCACGAAATCGGCCAGTCGGGTGGCGATCTGCAGGAACCGCCGGTCCTGGCTGCCGCGGTGCAGGGCCACCGCGGCCTGGATCAGGTGGCCCGCCGAGTAGAGCTCGTGCGTGTAGTCGGGGTGGGCGAAAGGCTCCTCGCCCTCCACACCCTGCACGTAGGTGTTGAGGTAGCCGTCCTCGGCCTGGGTCTTCTCCATCAGGGTGGCCAGCTCGGCCAGCAGGTCGTTCCAGGTGGCGGTGCCGGTGCGGCCGATCTCCCAGCCGATCGCCTCCAGGGTCTTGTACAGGTCGGTGTCGGCGAACCAGGGTCCGGCGAACTTGCCCTGCGGGCCCTCCGGACCGGCCTCGGCCAGCCTCCGGAAGTTCTGGACGGCGCCGGTGGCCTCGAGATTCTCGAGGCAGTGCGGGATGGTCGCCGCCGCGTTCAGCGACTGCCAGCGCCCCAGGGGCGACTGTGGGTGCAGTTCGGCGGAGCGCAGGGCCAGTGGGGTCAGGGTGGCGGGCCGGCGGGGAACGGCCGGGCCCTGGGCCACGTGCTCGGTCTCAAGGGGCAAGGTGACGCCTCTCATCGGGACCGGCCAACGGAGCGATGCTGCCGGCTCCGTCGCCGGGAAAATTCAGGAAACCGTTTGTCTCGCTCAAAACGTAGGCCTGTGCCTCGAAGTGGTCAAGACCCGTCACTGAACGGCCGACGGCCGGGTTTCTTGCCGGACCAACGGTTTCCTGTTTAGCTGATCCGATGAGCAGTGAGACCAGCACCCCGCGCTCCGGGCCGGGGGCCGCACCCCGGCGAGCCGGCATCGCCGATGTGGCGGCGTTGGCCGGGGTATCGGTGGGCACCGCCTCCAAAGCGCTGAACGGCCGGGGGAATCTGCGGGAAGAGACCCGGGCCCGGGTGCGGGCGGCCGCTGAGCAGCTGGAGTTCGCCCCCAGCACGGTGGCCCGCAGCCTGCTCACCGGCCGCACGTTCACGGTCGGGATCATCACCACCGACAGCTACGGCCGCTTCAGCATCCCGATCATGCGCGGCGCCGAGGACGCGCTGGGGCTGGGCGAGATGCTGGCCTTCCTGTGCGACAGCCGCGAGGACCCGATCCGCGAGCAGCACCACATCCGGCGCCTGCTGGAGCGCCGGGTCGACGGGATCATCGTGGCCGGCCGGCGCACCGACGCCCGGGCCCCGATCGGCACCAACCTGCCGGTGCCGGTGGTCTACGCCCTGGCCCCCAGCGACGACCCGGACGACATCAGCGTGACCAGCGACGAGCCGGGTGCGGCCCGGCTGGCGATCGACCACCTGGTGCGGACCGGGCGCCGGCGGATCGCCCACATCACCGGCCCGCACTCGCACTCCTCCTCACGGGTGCGGGCGGCCAGTGCGATCGAGACGTTGCGCGGGCACGGGCTCGAACTGGTCGGCGATCCCTGGTTCGGGAGCTGGTCGGAGGCCTGGGGGCGGTTCGCGGTGGGGCAGTTGATGCGCAGCGACCCGGACGTGGACGGCATCTTCTGCGGGGCCGACGTCATTGCGAGAGGAACGACGGACGCCCTGCGCGAGTCCGGGGTGACGTTACCTACGGAAGTGGGTGTGGTCGGGGTGGACAACTGGGTGATCAGCGCCGAGGCCGCCCGCCCCCCACTGACCACGGTCGACCTGGGGCTGCACGAACTGGGCCGGCGCGCGGGCGAACTGCTGATCGCCGCGATCGACGGTTCCCCGGCACCGGGGACCCATACGGTGCCGGGGCATCTGGTGGTGCGTGAGTCCTAGGCCGAGAGCTGGGCCGCGACCGCTTCGAGGATCTTCACGTCGCCCTCGTAGGGGCCGCTGGACCGGGGCCAGTGCGTGATCACGTCGGTGAAGCCGAGCTCACCGGCGCGGCCGGTCATCTCCTGGTACACGCCCACGCTGCTGAGCGAGAACGGCACCTCGGGACGCATGGTGGGCGCGTCGAGCATCAGGTAGCGCCGCACCGGTGCACCCTCGCGCCCGGCCGTGGCCAGAGCCTCTTCGAAGATCTTGGTCAGCCCGGCCAGACCGGTGAGCCACTCGTCCAGGCTCTGCGCCCGCGCTCCGAGCGTCATCCAGCCGTCCCCCGTGCGGGCGGCGTAGCGCACTCCGCGCGGGCCGTTGGCCGCCACCACGAACGGCAGGTTGCGGGGTTCGGGCAGGGTGCGCGCATCGAGGGTGGAGAACCAGCGGCCCTCGGCCGAGACGTGGTCTTCTGAGCGCAGGCGCACCAGCAGGTCGGTGAACTCCTGGAACCGGTCGACGCGTTCCTTCACGGTGAGGTCGGGCAGGCCGAGGATGCGCGAGTCCAGGTCGCCCCCGGTGCCCACGCCGAGCACGAAGCGGCCGCCGGAGATGTCGTCCAGGGCCTGGGCCTCGCGGTACAGCGACAGCGGGTGCCGGAAGTTGGGGGCGCAGACCGCCGTGCCCAGCTCGATCCGCTCGGTGACCAGGGCGGCGGCGGAGAGCATGGGCAGGCCGGCGAACCACGGGGAGTCGGGCAGCCCACCCCAGACCAGGTGGTCGTACGTCCAGGCGTGGTCGAAGCCCAGGTCCTCGGCGGCCCGCCAGAGCGGCCGGGCCTGCGCCCAGGACTGGTCGGTGAGGATGGTGACGCCGTGCTTCACAGTGCTCCCTGGTGCCGGTGGGTACGGATTGGCCGAAACCGGCCCCCAGGCTAGTGGTGGCCGCGGGACAACTGGCAGCACTGGGCCGTCTACCCCATCGTCCTGTTCATCGCCGGCTACGTCTTCGACCGCGTTCGTGACCTCCTGCGTTGGCTGCGGACGCGACGCAACGCGCCGACCATCGATTGAGCGGCTACCGGCCGGCAGAACGAAAAGGCTTACCGCCCAGTCACTGACATCGATCGCCGTCATCCGGAAATCGTGCAAATCGGACGGCCGTGGTGGTTGACTTCCCGCCGGTGCGTGCCTGTAATGGTGCCTACGGCCACGGGGAGGTAATGCTTCATGCGCGAGCCCGTCTCCAGCATCGTGTTCGAGATACGCCGTCTGGCAAGAGATTTCCCGGGCAGTAGCCTGCCGCCCGAGATCGTCCCGACGAGCGGCGCCTTCGACGTCCTCGACGTGTCCAAGGCCGCGGTGCTGCGCCTGTCGGCGGCCGAACGGCAGGTGCTCGGCCTGGCCGCCCAGGGCTACAGCGTCAGCCAGATCTCCCGGCTCACGGCCAGCACACTCAGGCAGACCCGGGCCCGGCTCGACTTCGCGGGCGCGCACCTGGGGCTCTCCCCCGGTCTGCTCGCCGCCTTCGGCACCGCGGAGCCCTCCGGCGACAGCGTCTCCCGTGCCTGAGCTGCCCGAGCTGACGATTCCGGCCGAGACCACGGCCCGGCTGGAAGAGGTGCGCCGCACCTTCGCCGCCCTGCGCTGTCAGGCCGGGGCCACCGCCGACCCGGAGCAGAAAGACCGGCTGCACCGGATGTCGGCCAAGCTGCTCGAGGGCGGTGCCCGCCCCCTGAAGCCCGGCTATCCGCAGCACCTCACCGGCCGCGAGATCGACGTGCTGGCCGTGGTCGGGGTAGGCGCCACCAACAGCGAGGCCGCGCAGCGCCTGGGCGTGAGCACCGAGACGGTGAAGGGCTACCTGCGCACGGCCATGCACAAGCTCCAGGCCACCAACCGCTACAGCGCGGTGCAGTCGGCCCGGCGCTTCCGGCTCATCCCCTGACCCCTCACCACTACCACGCCAGCGGGCCGGCCGACCGGTCGGTCAGCCGGCCTCGAGCTGCTCGCGCACCGGCCCGGCGATCCGGGCCAGCGCGGTGGCGAGGTGGCGCTGCTGGGCGGCCGTGAGCGGCTCGAACACCAGCCTGCGCACCTCCTCCACATGGCCCGGCGCACACCGGCGTACCTTGTCCAGGCCCGCCTCGGTGAGCGTGGCCAGGGTGTAGCGCCCGTTGTCCGGGTCCGGACGCCGGGTCACCCACCCCTGGCGCTCGAACCGCGTCATCACCTTGGACAGCCGGGGCAGGGTGCTGTTGCTCAGCAGGGCCAGCTCGCTGAGCCGCATCGTCTGCGCGCCCGCCATCGACAGCCGGGCCATCACGCTGTACTCGAAGTTGGACACCCCCTCGTCCCGCTGCAACTGACGATCCAGCAGGGCGGGTAGCGCGATCGCCACGGTGAGCAGGTCCTGCCAGAGGTTCTGCTGATCGTCGTCGAGCCAGCGGGCGGGGTCGGTCATGGCCCGCAGCTTAGGCGACCAGGCCGGTGCCGGCCTTTCCCCAGCATCTCGTTTGACTTGCCCAGGCAAGTCATCCAGACTCTTTTTCACTTGCCCAGGCAAGTGTGAAGAATCGGCCAGCAGGCCGGTTCCCCCCCTCTCGGGAGAGTGTCATGAAGGCGATCCGCTACCACGAGTTCGGCAGCACCGAAGTTCTGCGCCCGGAAGAGATCGAGCGCCCCGTCCCCGCCGCCGGCCAGGTGCTGGTGAAGGTGGCCGCCACCTCGTTCAACCCGGTCGACGACCACGTCCGTCTGGGCGTCCTGGCCGAGATGATCCCCACCTCGTTGCCGATCACCCCCGGCTTCGACCTGGCCGGCACCGTCGCCGAGATCGGCGAGGGCGTCAGCGGGCTGCAGGTGGGCGACGAGGTGGTGGCCATGTTCCCGCTCGACGCACCCGGCGGCGCGGCCGAATACGCTCTGATCGCAGCTGATCTGGTGGCGTCTGCTCCGCGTGGCATCGCCCTGGCCGACGCTGCTGCGCTCCCCCTGACCGGGCTCGCCGCCCGGCAGGCGGCGATCGAGCTGGCCGGCATCCGAACCGGCCAGACCGTGCTGGTCAACGGCGCGGGCGGGGCGGTGGGCAGTCTCGTGGTCCAGCTCGCCGCCCACGCCGGGGCGAAGGTCACCGCGGTCGACGGGCTGCAGCACACCGAGCGTCTCACCGCCTACGGCGCCGGCCAGGTGGTCGGTCCGCTGGATCTCGACGCGGGACCGGCGGCCGTCGGAGGGCCCTTCGACGTCGTGAT
>NZ_JAJSOH010000045.1 GCF_021277265.1 Kineosporia rhizophila | reverse complement strand
CCGAACTGCCTGACAAACAGAAACTGGGGACGTCGGTGGGCACCCACCGACGTCCTCCTGGTTTCGCGTTCGGGTCGCGTGTCGGGCTGGCCACCGGATTCCGGCGCAGCCCGAAGTTCGAGTGCTACAGGTCGACGACCTTGTTCTCCCCCACCTCGGCCCGCTCCCCCTTGACCTTGGCCTTCACGTAGCTGATCAGCGTGGTGACCTTGCTGCCGGGGGCGTCCCAGTACTCGGCCGTGTCGGCGTGGATCTTCACCAGGGCGATGCCGGGCGTGTCCGGCCCGTCGGGGAACCAGGCCGACAGAGCCGGGTTCCACAGTTCGTCCAGCTTCTGGCGATCGTTCAGCACCTGTGCGTCTCCGGCAATCGACAGCCAGGCCCCGTTGCTGGAGAAGGACACGTTCGTGCGGGCACCGTGGCGGATCTGGTTCACCTTGCGGGCGTCCCCGTCGGAGACGAACCACAGGTCGCCGTCGAACTCGACCTGCTGCACCGCCATCGGCCGGCTGACCAGGTGCCCGTCGTCGTCGATCGTGGTCAGCATGGCGATCTGAACATCTTTGACAATCTCGGCCACCTTGGCCCGTCCGGCCTGGTTCTCGTCGCTCGTCATGATCCCTCGTCTCTTTCGCCGTCTGGCCCGTTGCTGCGGTACCTGCCCATCGGTATCAGGCGAGGTGGCCCGGCGCCTGCCGAGATCCAGGGGGCCAGCCGGCGTGGGGTGCGAGGTCAGGAACTGAACGGGTTACGGACGAACACCCACCACAACGCCTGCAGCACTCCGGCAACCACCGCTAGTGCAACGGCTTTGACGAAATCGTTGCGGTCGCGCGCCGAATGCCGCAGCAGTCCCCCGGCCCCCATGACACCGAAGCCCAGTACGGGGGCCTGGAACAGCAGACCGAACGCTCCCAGCACGACCATGACGAGCCAGATCCGCCGGCCCCAGGTGCTGAACGTGACCAGGGGGATGCCCTCGGGCCGGTCGTCGACCTGCACGGTGGGACTGAGCTGGCGCATGCTGTAGCTGACCTCGATGCGGTGCCGCACACCGTCGGCGCCGACCAGAAGGGTGTTGCCCCAGCGGTCCCGCGGCAGCTGCTCCCCGTCCTGGAAGAACCTTGCCTGCTCACGGTTCTCGGCGTTCTCCACCACCAGGTCGATGCCTTCGACGGTGACCGTGTACCGTTTCCGGCTCTTCGCCTCCATGCCGCCCACCGGCCCATGATCACTCAGCCCCGTGCGTCCCGCATACCGAGCGGCGAACGCGATACCTGCCCACGGACGTCCTCTGGTTGGCGGTTTCGTGCTCGTGATGCAGGATCGGCCTGCCGTCGTCGGGAGGGGCGCCATGTTCGACGGGTTCGTGGACGAGCAGATCGACGTGGGTGAGGTGCGGCTGCGGGTCCGTCACGCCGGTCGTGGTCGGCCCGTCCTGCTCATCCACGGTCATCCCCGCACCGGTGCCACCTGGCACCGCGTGGCACCGCAGTTGGTGCAGCGGGGCTTCACCGTGGTCTGCCCAGACATGCGCGGCTACGGCAGCTCCGGCAAGGCCGAGGTGCGCGCGGACCACTCGCAGCAGTCCAAGCGGGCGGTGGCCCACGATCTCGCCCGGCTGATGAAAGCCCTGGGGCACGAGCAGTTCGCCGTGGTCGGCCACGACCGCGGCAGCTACGTGGCCCTGCGCCTGGCCCTGGACCATCCTGGTTCGGTCAGCCACCTGGCCGTTCTCGACGGCGTGCCGATCAGTGAGGCGCTGGCCCGCTGCGACGCCAAGTTCGCCCACGACTGGTACCACTGGTTCTTCTTCGCCCAGCCGGAGCGGCCCGAGCGGGCGATCAACGCCGACCCGGACGCCTGGTACGAGGCCGATCCGCAGAGCATGGGTGCGCAGAACCATGCGGAGTTCCGGGCGGCGATCCACGATCCGCAGACGGTGCGGGCGATGCTCGAGGACTACCGGGCCGGGCTCGGCATCGACCGCGAGCACGAGGAGGCCGACCGCCGGGCGGGCCGGACCGTGGCCTGCCCGACGCTGGTGCTGTGGTCCAGCCGCGACGACATGGAAGACCTGTACGGCGACCCGCTCGACATCTGGCGTTCCTGGGCCGGCGACCTGCGGGGGCACTCGATCGAGTCGGGGCATCACGTGGCCGAGGAGAACCCGGACGACCTCGTACGGGCGCTGACCTCGTTCCTGCCCACCTGAGACTTCGGTCTTCGCTTCGAAACTGCGGTGACGCCCCGTGACCGCTGCTTCGGCCGAACGGGTGGCCCTGCCTCACAACGAGGTCCGGCGTGTCGACCCGCCAGGAGTGACCCCTACCCGTCCTGACGCCTTTTTCCGCATCCACCTGGCGGTAGGGGTGCTGCTGTCGATCATCTGCACCCTGCTGCCCACCAGCGTCGGCCGCGATGTCCTCTACACGGTGATCAGTTACGGCTGCGTGGCGATGATGGTGGTGGGGATCCGGCGTCACAAGCCGGCGCACAGTCGCGGCTGGTGGCTCGTCGCCGCCGGCATCGGGATCTGGGCCGTGGGCGACGTTCTCTGGGCGGTCTACACCTGGGTCCTGGACATCGCGCCGGCCTTCTCCGTGGCCGACGTCTTCTACCTGGCCAGCTACGTCGTCATCGCCGCCGGCTTCTGGTCGTTCGTGCAGGCCCGGCGCCAGGACAGCGACCGGGAAGGCCTGATCGACGCGGCCATCTTCACGGTCGGCTCGATCCTGATCAGCTGGGTGGTGCTGATGCGCCCCGGGCTGGAAGCGGCCGAGGCCTCGATGGGCGCCCAGGTCCTGGCGACCGCCTACCCGCTGGGCGACCTGCTCCTGCTGGCCCTGCTGGTGTGCCTGCTGACCAGCCAGGGCGCCCGGACCCCGGCCTTCGGCTGGCTCGTCGCCGCCAACGCCCTGCTGCTGCTCGCCGACAGCGCCTACCAGTACACGGCGATGCGGGAAACGGCCTACAGCCAGTACGTCAGCCTCGCCTGGCTGCTGGGGTACGTGTGCTTCGCCGCGGCGGCCCTGCACCCGTCGATGCGTCAGCTCACCGACAGCAAGAGCGGTGACTTCGACACCCGGTTCACCCGCGGACGGCTCCTGGCCCTCACCGTGGCCAGCCTGGTGGCGCCCGGCACGCTGCTGCTGCAGCTGGCCCTGGACCTTCCGCTGGAGGCCTGGGCGGTGGGGCTGTCCTCGGTGGTGCTGTTCCTTCTGGTGGTCTGGCGCATGTCCGGGCTGCTGCGCCACCTGGACGCGCAGGCGTCCCAGCTGGCCGATCTGGCCCGCACCGACGCCCTGACCGGCCTGCCCAACCGGCGCACCAGCGATGCCGAACTGGCCCGGATGCAGAACCGCGCCCGCAGCGAGGGGATCCCCCTGTGCGTGGCCGTCCTGGACCTGGACCACTTCAAGAAGTTCAACGACACCTTCGGCCACCAGGCCGGCGACAACCTGCTGATGGCCACCGCAACTGCCTGGCAGGAACGCCTCGGCCAGGCCCAGGCCACCGCGGGCCCGGGCCACCAGGCCCTGCTGGGACGCTGGGGCGGCGAGGAGTTCGTCCTGCTGCTCATGGGCCATGACCAGCAGGACGCGGTGAGGCTGGTCGAGGCGCTGGCCCCGGCCACGCCTGCCGGACAGAGCTTCTCGGCGGGTGTGGCCCGCTGGGACGGGCTGGAGTCGGCAACCGACGTGTTCGCCCGCGCGGACCAGGCCCTGTACGCCGCCAAGACCGCCGGCCGTGCCCAGGTGTGCGCTGCCGAGTCCCTGAACGACTGGGCCGTCGCCTGAACCGTCTGACCTCTGGCCTTCGGTCAGGCGGTGAAGACCTCCACCCGGCCGCGCCCGTTCTGCTTGGCCCGGTACAGCGCCGTGTCGGCGTTGTGGATCAGTAGGGCCGCCTCCTGCCCCTCGTCGAGGACGGCGATCCCGATCGAGACCCCGATGGTGACGGTGTGGCCGTCCACCGTGAAGGGCTCGCTGAGATCGGTACGGATCCGGTCGGCGACGGCGTTGGCGTCGTCGATGTGCCGGACGTTGCGACACAGCACCAGGAACTCGTCCCCGCCGAAACGGCTCACGAAGTCGTCGGGCCGCACCGCGTCGGCCAGGCGCACGGCGACCTCCCGCAGCAGAGCGTCGCCGGCGGCGTGGCCGTAGGTGTCGTTGACCGGCTTGAACCCGTCGAGGTCCAGGAACAGAGCCGCGACGCTACCCTCCGCGCCGGTCTGCTGTTTTCGCCGCCACTCGGTGATCGCTGCTTCGGCCTCCTCCATGAACAGGGCCCGGCTGGGCAGACCGGTCAGGGTGTCGTGCAGCCGGGCCCGGGCCAGACGGCTGGCACTGGTCGACAGCGAGACGCCGATGACGAGGATCAGGAGGATGGCGGCGGCCAGGGCCGCGAACATCTGCCAGGCCACCCGCCCGGTCGCGGTCACCGGCCCCAGCAGCGTCGAGCGCGGCTCGGTCATCAGGACCTGCCAGTGGCTGCCGGCCACCGGGTGCGCGGAGAAGTAGGTGCCGTCGACCGTGCCGTGGGTCTCGGTGCGCAGGGCTGCCTGGAGCGCGGGGTTGCCCAGCGCGTCACCGGGCTCGATCCCGGGCGCTGACGAGGTAGAGGTGATGATCCTTTCCTGGCCGTCCAGCACGTACGAGACGCCGCTGGTCACGTTGATGGCCCCGGTGAACAGCGGCTCCAGCTGGGCCAGGGATGCCGGAATCACCATGATCCGCGCCCCTTCGGGGGTGTTGAACCACTGGTAGGCCCGCACGTTGGGGCTCTCGCCGGCGACGACGTCACCGAAGGAGAGGCGGTGGGTCTGTTCGACCAGCGCGAAGCCCGGGTCCGACGTCAGGACCGACGTTGCCGGTACGTCTGCCGGTGGGTCGGCCAGCAGCAGGCTGCCGTCGGCGCTGAGCACGGCGTACCAGGCCGTGTCCAGATCGACCTTGCCCTGTTGTTCCTGCAGCTGCGCCTGCGTACCGGAGAACTCCTGCTCGGCGCTGGCCCGCGTCTGAGCGTCGCTGCCGGCCAGGGTGCCCCCCGAGCAGACCGGCCGCGACCGCACCCCGCGCGTCGAAGTCGGCCAGGGCCTTGTCGCGGGCCGTCGACGTGGTGTGGCTGACGTACACGCCGGCCCCGGCCACGGCGAGCACGCTGAGCAGGACCGCCGTGGCCAGGCTCAGCGAACGCAGCAGGCCCGGCCGCAGTCTGCCCGTCACGGCCTCACTATCGGCAGCGCGATGCCAGATATCAACCCTGCTGGCACCCGGTCCTGCGAACGGCGAAACTTCGACAACTCCGGCGCCGATACCTGAGCTCGGGACCGCCGGTCCCGCGGATACCGAAAGGCACCTCGCTGTCCATGTCCTTCTTCACGTTGCTGATCATCGCGGTCGGGGTGTCGGCCGACGCCTTCGCCGTGGCCGTCGCCAAAGGCCTGCACCTGCGGCGGGTCACCGCCCGGGACGCCGCCTCCCTGGCGCTGGGCTTCGGCTTCTTCCAGGCCCTCATGCCCCTGGTGGGCTGGCTGCTGGGCCGCAGCTTCTCCAGCTACATCACCGAGATCGACCACTGGATCGCGTTCTTCCTGCTCGGCCTGATCGGGCTGAAGATGATCTGGGAAGCGGTCTCACCGCCGGACGAGGAGGACGACTCCGACGGGATCAGCCTGCGCGAACTGCTCCTGCTCTCGGTCGCCACCAGCCTGGACGCCCTGGCCGTGGGCATCAGCTTCGCCTTCCTCAGCGTCTCGATCCTTCCCGCCGTGGCCCTCATCGGCGTGACCACCGCCGTCCTGACCCTGGTCGGGGTGATCATCGGACGAAGAGCGGGCGGGCGTATCGGCCGCCCCGCCGAGATCGCCGGCGGCGTCATCCTGATCCTGATCGGCACCCGCATCCTGCTCGACCACCTGGACATCATCTGAGGCGCCCATCGGTTGATGACCTGAGTCACACCGGGCCGCCGCTCCTTCAATGGCCGGCAGAACCGTCGAAGGGAAAGATCCCGACCACAAGGAGTTCCGGTGTCGCCTGCGCCGAGCGTCGCTGCCCGTCCCGCACCACCCGCTCCGGCTGCCCGGGCCGGCCGGCTGGGCGCTCTCAGCGTCAAGACCAAGATCGTCGCGCCGATCCTGGTCATGTCGCTCGTCGCGGTCGGCGTCGGCGCCGTCTCGCTCCAGCAGATGAGCTCGATGAACAACCGGATCCACACGCTGCAGGAACAGCGCCTGGCCGGCGTGCAACAGCTGAACGACCTCAATCACCAGCTCAGCCAGATGTTCCGCGCCCAGTTCCTGTACCTGGTGACGAAGCCCGGCGACGGTGACGAGGCGGCCAAGGCCACCTGGCTCCCGGCGGCCGAGACCGCCGACACCGCCATGGACGACGCTCTCGCGCAGTACCAGAAGGTCGCCGGCACCGGCGACGGACGAGGTGCCCAGATCGAACAGGTCACCACCGCCGCGGAGACTTACCGGACGCTGCGCGACGTGATCATCTTCGGCGAGGCCCCGCCCAGCGGGTTCGAGATGCCCAGCGACCTGGGCAAGGCCTTCGGCGACGCGGAGACCCAGCTGAACGAGGGCGTGGTGGCCCTGGCCGAGCTGGAGATCCAGGCCTCGCAGGCGGCCACCGCACAGGCCGACGCCGATTTCGCCAGTGCTCGGACCACCGTCCTGGTCTCTCTGGTGCTCGGGCTCGCCCTGGCGGCCGCCCTGGCCGTGACCGTGCTGCGGATGCTGCTGCGTCAGGTGCGCGCCCTGTCCGGGTCGCTGGCCCGGCTGGCCGAAGGTGACCTGACCCAGGAGGCCGAGGTCACCTCGCAGGACGAGCTGGGGCGGATGGCCGCGATGGCGAACGAGGCGGTCCGCGCCTTCCGCAGCATGCTGACCACTCTGGTCGGCCAGGCCGAGACGGTCTCCAGCAGTGCCCTGCGCCTGAACGAGGTGACCGGCCGGATCGGAGCGGGCGCGCGGCTGGCGAACGAGCGGGCCGCAGTGGTCAGTTCCGCGTCCGAGGACGTGTCGTCGAACGTGCAGACCCTGGCCGCCGGCGCCGAGGAGATGGGGGCCTCGATCGGGGAGATCGCCCGCAACGCGCAACTGGCCGCCGACGTGGCGGGTACCGCCGTGGCCCGGGCCGAGAGCACGAACGCGACCATCAGCAAGCTGGGCGAGTCGTCGGCCGAGATCGGCAACGTGGTGAAGGCGATCACCCAGATCGCGGAGCAGACCAACCTCCTGGCCCTGAACGCGACGATCGAGGCGGCGCGGGCCGGGGACGCGGGCAAGGGGTTCGCGGTGGTGGCCGAGGAGGTCAAGCAGCTGGCCCAGGAGACCGCCCGGGCGACCGAGGACATCGCCCACCGCGTCGAGGCCATCCAGGCCGACACCGGTGACGCGGTCAGCGCGATCAGCGAGATCGGTACCGTGATCGCCCAGATCAACGACTTCCAGACCACCATCGCGGCGGCGGTCGAGGAACAGAGCGCCACCACCACGACGATGAGCCGCAGCGTGGGTGACGCGGCTCAGGGCGCCACCGGGATCGCCGGCAACATCGCCTCGGTCGCCGAGGCCACCCGCACCACGACCGCCACTCTGACCGAGGCCGACACGGCGGTGCAGCAACTGGACCAGGTGGCTGCCGAGCTGAGGACCGCGGTCGGGCGCTTCCGGTTGTGACGGTGCCGGTGCACCGAACCGGTGCGCTGAATCGGTGCACCGGGGTCCGTGGTGATCAGATCGCCTGGAACCCCTGAAGAACCTCGAGCACCCGGTCGTTGGTCGCCGCGTCGGCCAGAGTGATCCGCAGCCCTTCGTCGGCGAACGGCCGCACCAGAATGTCCGCCTGGTCAAAGGTTTCCAGAAGGGGGCCGGTGAGGGCCGGGCCGGTGGGCAGCCAGACGAAGTTGGCTCCGCTGGTGGGGATGGGCCAGCCCAGCGCCCGCAGTTCGGCCGTGACGCGGGTGCGCTCGGTGGTGACGGCGGCGACGCGCTGGGCCAGTTCGTCGGCGGCGCCGAGGGAGGCGATGGCGGCTTCCTGCGCGATGGTGCTCACGCCGAAGGGCAGGGCGGTCTGGCGAAGGCCGTGGGCCAGTTCTTCGGAGGTGACGGCGTAGCCCACGCGCAGGCCGGCCAGGCCGTAGGCTTTGGAGAAGGTACGCAGCACGCAGACGTTGCTGCGCTGCTGGATCCGGTCGAGGGGGTTCACGTCGCGGCCGTACTCGGCGTAGGCCTCGTCGACGACCACGAGGACGGTGGGCGGTACCTGGTCGAGGAACGCTTCCAGGGCGGCTTCGTCGAGGGCGTTGCCGGTGGGGTTGTTCGGCGTGCACAGCAGCACCATGCGGGTCTGCTCGGTGATCGCGGCGAGCATGGCCGGCAGGTCGTGGTCGAGACCGGTGGTGAGCGGCACCGGGACCGGGCGGGCGCCGGCCAGGCGGGTCAGCAAGGGGTAGGCCTCGAAGGAGCGCCAGGCGAAGACCACCTCGTCGCCGGCGTCGCAGAAGGTGGCCATGAGCTGCTGGATCGCCCCGACGCTGCCGGGACTGACCGCGATCTGCTCGGGTGAGGCGGCCAGGTGCCCGGCGATCACGTGGCGCAGCTCGGTGCTGGCCGCATCCGGGTAGCGATTGGCTGCCGAGGCCGCGCGGACGATGGCCTCCTGCACCGAAGGCAGCGGGGAGAAGTGACTTTCGTTGGCGGCCAGCGGCGCGGTGCGCTCCGACTGGGCCCGGCGGCCCGGGCGGTAGGCCGGCACTGCGGACAGCACCGAGCGCAGGGCCGGGCGGGCTGGGGCGGCAGCAACGGTTGTCATGATTCGAAGAATCCGGCCCCGTTCCCGTTCGGGCAACATCTGATCTTGCGGTTGAGCATTCTGACGCGAGACAGACCCGCCCGGCCGCAGAATGCTCAGGCAGCCGACCGGCGGGGCCGGGGAAATGCCGGTCGGCCAGGATCTGGCAGGCTGGCCGGTATGAGGTTCAGCCTGGGCCAGTGGCCCACTCCCCTGGAGCCCATGCCGCGCCTGGCCGCGGCCCTCGGGCTCGGGGCCGACGACCTGTGGCTCAAGCGCGACGACCTGAGCGGTCTGGGTGGCGGCGGGAACAAGGTGCGCAAGCTGGAGCACCTGATCGGCGAGGCCCTCGAACGGGGCGCGGACACGGTGATCACCAGCGGGGCCGCGCAGAGCAACCACGCCCGGCTGACGGCGGCTGCGGCGGCCCGGGCCGGGCTGAGCGCGGTGCTGGTGCTGCGCGGCCACGAACCCGAGCACTCGACCGGGAACCTCATCCTCGACGAGCTTTTCGGCGCCGAGATCGTCTGGTCCGGAGACGGCGACCTGAACGAGCGGGTGGCCGCTGAGGCCGAGCAGCGGGGTCCGCGGGCGATGGTGATCCCTTTGGGAGGTTCCAACACCATTGGCGCGCAGGGCTATGTCAGCGCCGGTGAGGAACTGCTGCAGCAGCTGCCGGACCTGGATCTGGTTGTCACGGCGGCCGGTTCGGGCGGGACGATGGCCGGTCTGGTGCAGGCGCTGGGCGCGCAGCGGGTGCTCGGGATCGATGTGGGCGCCTTGCCCGACCTCGAGACCGCGGTCCAGTCGATGCTGCCGGAGCCGGCCACCCTGCAGATTCGCGGCGACCAGATCGGTTCGGGCTATCCGTCTTTCACCCCGGCCGCGCGCGAAGCCCTGTCACTGGCGGCCCGAACCGAAGGGGTGGTGCTGGATCCGGTGTACACCGGGCGGGCGGCGGCCGGGCTGATCGCGGCCGTGACCGACGGAAGCATTCAACCCGGGCAGCGGGTGGTGTTGCTGCACAGTGGCGGCCTGCCCGGGCTTTTCGGTCATCCGGAGATCAGCTGACCACCAGCTGACCGAGCTCCTGGGTGCACCGGGTCAGCGCCACGTACAGCCCGTTCCAGCCCCGCGGTTCGGCGGCGATACCGTCGGGGTCGACCACCAGCGCAGCGTCCCACTCCAGGCCTTTTGCCTGCGGCGCACTCAAACAGGGGACGTTTTCCAAGCCTGCGGCGGCGAGCTCGCCGAGGCGGTTGGTGGGGGCTACGACACCTACGGTGCCGCCGGCCCAGCGGCCTTGCAGCTCCAGCACAGCGGTCTTGACGGCAGCGGGCAGGTTTTCGGCGTCGACAGTTTGCTGCCAGGGAGCGACGCCGGAGGAACGGACGGCGCGGGGCGGGTCGTTGTGGCTGCCCGCCTTACGCAGGATCGGCGCCGTAAGTTCCATGACCTCGCGCGGAGTCCGGTAGCAGATGGTCAGCTCGGCCGCGGTCCAGCGGTCGCCGAAGGCGCCGTGCACGGCCTGGGCCCAGGTGGTGTGCCGGTGTGAGGCCTCGGCCTGGTCGATGTCGCCGACCGCGGTGATCGAGCGGGTGGGGCACCGGCGCACCACCATCTGCCACTGCATCTCGGACAGTTCCTGGGCCTCGTCGACCACCACGTGCCCGTAGACCCAGCCGCGGTGCCGGCGCGCGCGGTCGGCCACGAACTCGCCCTCGATCTGGCTGATCTGGATCTCGCCGAGCAGATCGGCCACGGCGTCGAGCAGAGGGATGTCGCTGGAGGCCCACCCCCGGGGTTCCCCGGCGACCAGCTCGGCCTCCTGATCCGACAGAAACGCGAGCCCAGAAGCGTCTTCAAGCAGTTCTTGCAGTACCTGACCGGGATCGAGCGAGGGCCACCAGCCGGTGACCGCGGCGGCCACGAGCGGGCTGGCCGAGATCCGGTCGCGCAGATCCTCGACCTCCTCCTCCGACAGCATGCCGTCCACGTCCTGGCTGGAGGACCGGGTGACCGGGCCGACGTCCTGCTCGGCGCCGCTCTTCTTGTCCACTCCGGCCAGGATGTCCTCGAAACCCTCTTCCATCCCGGCCATGATCGCCTCGCGCCGTTCCACCACGGCGTCGGTCAGCAGCCGGTGCACGTGCTCGGTGAACACTGCCCGGCCGGCGTGATACGAGCGGCCCGGCGCCGAAGCCCGCAGCGCCTGGGCGATCTGGGCCGGACTGAGCTGGTAGTCCTCGCCTTCCCAACGGATCGTCAGTTCCCGCTCTGAAGGCTGCAACGACGCAACGCGCGCTTCCAGCGCCGACTGCCACACCCCTCGTCCTTTGATTTCTGAGACCACCCGTGACTCCGTGCGGGTGACCGACACCCCCGGAATCAGGGTGTCGCAGGTCGCCGAGACCACGGCCGTCTCTCCCAGTGCGGGCAGCACCTGGGCGATGTAGTCGAGGAAGCGCGGCGACGGGCCGAGCACCAGCACCGCCTGTTCACTCATCTGGGCGTGGGTGAACAGCAGGTAGGCCACCCGGTGCAGTGCCACGACCGTCTTGCCGGTGCCCGGGCCGCCCTGAACGATCAGCGGGCCGGCGGCGTCGGCGCGGATGATGTCGTCCTGCTCGCGCTGCAGGGTGGCGATCGCGGTGGTCATCTGCCCGGTGCGGCGCTGGTCCAAGGCAGCCAGCAGCGCGCCCTCCCCGACCAGATCGGTCTGCGCGCCGCCGTGCAGCGGCTCGTCGTTCACGTCCAGAACCGTTGTGCCGGAGGTGCGTACATGCCGGCGCCGGGCCTGCCCCTGCGGATCGAGCGGGGTGGCGGTGTAGAACGGCCGGGCCGCCGGAGCCCGCCAGTCCAGCACCAACGGCTCGGCGTCCTCGTCGACCTCCCGCACGCCCAGCCGGCCGATGTGCCGGGCGGTGCCGTCCAGGGCGTCCAGACGTCCGAAGATCAGGCCGTCGTGAGCCCGTTCGATCTCCCGGTGGCGCTGCTGAAGGGCTCGGACCCGGACGGCCTCCGTACGGTCCTGGGCCGCGCCCGCGATCTCGGCCCTGATCTGCTGGAGGATCTCGGCCTGTCGGGCCAGGGCGGTGTCGAGGACGTGCTGTTCCTCGGCCACAGCACCGGCTGCAGCATCAGCCACAGCATCGGCGACGACATCGGAGGAGGGCTCGGAAGGCATACTCCGGAGGTACCACAGGTCGGCTGAGATTCCGCGACGATCGGCAAGGTGCGAGATACGGCTCAGTCGTGTCGCAGCCCACGTCTCAGCCCACGGCCTCGCCCAGGCTGACCTCGGCGGCCGCCTCGCGGACCAGGGACGCGGCGACGTCGACCGCCTCGGGCACCCCGCGGCCCTCGTAGCGGCGCAGCACGATCCGGCGGGTGCCCAGGCCGGGCACCTCCAGCGGGCTGATGTTCGGGTAGGTGGCGTCGATCAGCGCCAGCGAGGGCACCAGGGCCATTCCCTCCCCCGCCCCGACCAGGGCGAGCGCGGTCTGGATGTCCTGGTAGGTGTGCACCGTGGGGGTGGTGATGTTCAGGGCGCGGCGGACCCGGTGGGTGGCCTCGAACCCGGCCGCCCCGGAGACCAGGCCCAGCCAGGGCAGGTGCTGGCGGGCGTGGTCGAAGGCGTCCACCTGGGCCGCGCTGGCCGGGACGACCAGGCGCCAGGGTTCGTCCAGCAGCGGGATCTCGGTCATGTTCCGGGGCAGGCGGGGCGAGGCCTGCTGGGCGTCGAACTCCAGGGTGACCATGTCCAGGTCACCCGAGCGGAGCATCCGCAGCAGTTCCTCCTGGTCGTCCTCGTAGACCTCGAACCGCAGCCGGGGGTGGCGGCGCTTCCACTCGGGCAGGTGCGGGGCCAGGACCACGCGCAGGAAGGTCTGGAAGATGCCGATCCGTACCGTTCCGACCGGGTCGATCTCGTCGGCCATCAGCTTGACCCGCACCAGGTTCAGCGCCCGCTCGATCTCCTCGGCGGCCTCGACCAGGGCCTGCCCGGCCTCGGTCAGCACCACCCCGTGAGTGGTGCGCGTCACCAGAGCACAACCGGTTTCGGACTCAAGCCGGGCCAACTGCTGGGAAACGGCCGACGGCGTAACGCCCAACTCGTCGGCGGCCGCCAGCACCCCGCCCTCCCGGGCGATGGCGAGCAGGAAACGCAGGCGCCGGGGATCGATCCGCATGTTCAGAAACGCTAAACGGCCGATGCAGTGAATTGCAATTGTGCTGAAGTCCGCCGTGCCTCATAGTCATCCGCGGGGCCGGCGGTCCGGTCTCTCCCCCACGTGTGAAAGGGCTGCTGAAATGGCGGCATTGCTCGGCTGGCTGGGCACGATCGGCACGATCGGCGCCTACGTCCTCCTGAGCCGGGGGCGTTGGAGCTCCACGTCTCTGCGGTACTCCCTCCTGAACGGCCTGGGCGGTGTGGCCGGCGCGATCGGCAGCGGCCTGTACGGCGCCTGGCCCAGCGCCGCGTCCAACCTCGCCTGGGCGGCGATCGGCCTGCACGCGGTGGCCGTGGAACTGCTCGAGCGCCGCCGCACCCGCGCGGCCGCGCAGCAGCTGAACTGCCACGCGGCCGACTTCGTGCCTGCCTCCTGACTCGCCTAGCCGGCCGGTTCCAGAGCTGGGCAGTGCGTGTCCGGTGCGGGCACAACGAGGTTGATCAGGTAGTCGTCGATCGCCTGCTGCGCGCACGGGCTGCTGTTGTACGTGCCGTGGCCCCAGCCGTCGTAGGTCAGCAGCACAGCCTGCTTTCCCAGCTGCCGGGCGACGTTCGTGGCCCAGTTGTAGCCGCTGGCCGGGTCGTAGCGGGCGTTGGTGAGCAGGATGGTCGGGGCGCCGTGAATCTGCGGGACGTGCTGCGGGTTGCTGACCTTCTGCGGTGATCCCAGGCAGGTGGAGATGGCCAGCAGCGAACGCGGGTAACGCATCTGGGGTGCCAGCTCGGTGATGCGCCGCTGCAGCTCTTCGTAGGCGGCGTAGTTGCGCACCGGCAACGACCAGTCGTCGCAGAACGCCGCCATCGGGTAGGCCGAAGTGGTCTGCTGCGACTGCTTCGAAGCGGCGACTGTCGGTAGCTGGGCCAGGAACTCGGCGAACTCGGCCCAGTCCGGATCGTAGAAAGCCTTCTGGGCGCGCACGGTGAGGGTGAAGGCGTTCAGCCCCGGCAGCTCCCCCGCATCCGCCCGGGCCAGCAGCCGCTCCCACAACGCCTTCACGTCCTGCCCGTGCAGGGCGCAGCTCGCGGTGCGGCCGCACCAGGCCACGAACTGCTCGAACGCCTCCTGCTCGGTGACGGCCTGGGCCTGCATGAACGCGCTGGTGCCGAGGCTGTGGTCGACCACGCTCTCCAGCACCAGGGCCCGCACCCGCCGCGGGTACTGCTCGGCGTACTGCTGCCCCAGCAACGTGCCGTAGGAGCTGCCGTGGAAGGTCAGCTTCGCCTCACCCAGTGCCTTCCGCAGCGCGTCCAGGTCGTGCACGGTGCTCAGGGTGTCCAGGTGCTCGTAGACCGGGCCGGTGTGCTCCCGGCAGTCCGCCGCCAGTTTGCGGTTGAAGCTGATCGTGGCCCGGAAGTCGGCCTTGCTGCGTATCACCGGCGACGGCTGCTGCCCGAGCAGGCTGGTGGAGCAGCGCACCGGGCTGCTGCCGCCCACCCCGCGCGGGTCGAAACTCACGATGTCGAAACGCTTCTGCAGTTCGGTGCTGAACCGGCTCATGCCGGTGACGACCCGCTCCACCCCGGAATCCCCCGGCCCACCCGGGCCGAACACCAGCGTGCCCACACGCTGCTGCGGGTCGGTGGCGCTGCGGCGGGCCACCGCCAGCGAGAACTTCTCGCCGTTGGGCTTTTTCCAGTTCACCGGTAGTTCCAGCGTGCCGCACTCGGCGTTCTTGTCCTCGACACACGGCTTCCAGTCGATCGCGTACTCCTGGCTCGTTGCGGCCGTGGCCGGGCCGGCCGCCAGCACCAGGCCGGCGGCCAGCGCGAGCGTGGTCAGACTTCGCACGATCATCAGGTGCTCCTTCGGCAGAGATCCACCCTGCGATCGTGCTGCGGCGGGCCGGGCGGGCACATCGTCGCCAGGGAGGAGTACTCAGGGAGGAGAGCGTGACAACTCCTGCGGCGAACAGGCCATTTCACCCATACTGGATGGCTCGCACTGACAACGCGTGTCTCCTACCTGACAAGGCGGCCGGTTGCCCGTACGGTCCGACCTGCCCTCCGCGAACGGAAGCCGTCTTGATCGCTGTACCGACCGCCCGCCGCACCGGCCCTGAGTCCGGCAGCGATCAGGCGCTGCCCGACGCCGTCAACGCGCTGCTCGTGACGCTGGCCCTGGTCGCGCTCGCGTTCGGGGTGCGGGCCACGTCCGGGCTGTGGGAGGCGCCCGGCGGGCGGATCATCGCCCCCAACACCGCCGACGCCTTCCACTACACCTGGTGGCTCGGGCACACGCCGCACGCGATCAGCCAGGGCGAGAGCCCGTTCTTCACCCGGGACATGAACTGGCCCACCGGGGTCAGCGCGATGAACAACACCACCCTGCTGCTGCCGGCGGTGCTGCTGTTCCCGGTCACCTGGCTGGCCGGGCCGCTGGTCACCCTGAACCTGCTGAACCTGCTGGCCGTGCCGCTGTGCTTCGCCGGCGGTTACTGGGCGCTGCGCCGGGCCCTGGGGCTGCCCGCCGGGCCGGCGGCGATCGGGGCGGTCTGCTTCGCGATCAGCCCGGCCGTCGTGAACTCGCTGGTCGGGCACATCACCATGTCGCTGGCGGCCACCCTGCCGGTGCTGATCGGGCTCAGCGTGCAGGCCTGGCGGGCCGAGCCGACCGTCTCCCGGCCCGGGGTGTGGCTCGGGCTGGTGGCGCTGCTGCAGGTCTTCACCGGTGAAGAGGTGCTCTTCCAGGCCGGGTTCGGGGCGCTGCTGGTGGCTCTGGTGGCCGCCGTGGGCCGGCCGCGCGAGGCGCGGGCCGGTTTCGGGCGCCTGCTGCGCAACCTGGGGGTGGCCTTCGCGGTGTTCCTGCCGGTCGCCGCCTACCCGCTGTACCTGCAGTTCCTGGGCCCGATGAAGCATCACGGCAGCCCGTTCCTGCTCGACTACTACGCCGCCGACCTGCTCGGGTTCACCACCCAGACCAGCGGCCTGCTGCTGCATTCGGAGGCGGCCGCCGAGCAGTCGTCCAAGTTCCCCGGGGGCATCGAGGAGCACCTGGCCTTCCTGGGCTGGCCGCTGATCATCACCGGGGCGGCAGCGCTGGTGCTGGGCCGCCGCAACCTGGCCATCTGCTGCGCGGCGGTGGGGCTGCTGGTCTCGGGGGTGCTCTCGTTGGGGGCCAGGATCTGGGTCGACGGTCTGCAGACCGATGTCCGCGGGCCGTACTGGATACTGCAGAAGCTGCCGGTCACCGAGGCCTCCCTGGCCAGCCGGTTCGGCCTGCTGACGGTGCTCTTCGCCGCGGCCCTGCTGGCGCTGGCCGTGCACGAACTCCGCCGGGTCGGCTACCCCTTCGCCGCGATCACGGCCGCGGTGCTGTGCCTGCTGCCGCTGTTGCCGGCCAAGGTCACCACGGTCGAGGCCCCGCAGGTGCCGGAGTACTTCACCACCGCCGCCACCCAGCTACCCAAGGGCACAAACGTCCTTTTGTTGCCTTACCCGTGGGCCGGGGCCGCGCAGACCATGTACTGGCAGTCGGCCGCCGACTACCGCTTCCAGATGCCCGGCGGCTACTTCCTCGGCCCCAACGAACGGGGCGAAGCGCGCATCAGCGGCGCCCAGCCGCTACCCACCGGCCGGATGCTGCTCGAAGTGCAGCGCTCCGGCCAGATCCCGGCGCTCGACGAGGCCGCCCGGGCCCAGGCCCAGAAGGACCTGCAGGCCTGGCAGAGCGAACTCATCGTGCTCGGCCCGGACAACAACCACGAGGCCCTCAAGCAGGTGGTGACCTACCTGCTGGGCCGGCCACCCACCCAGCAGGGCGGCGTCGCCGTCTGGGACCTGCGCTGAGACAACAGCTTTCAGCCTGAAAGAGAGCCGAGCACCGTGGTGTTCCGCCCGGCCCGCTTGCCCCGGTACAGGGCCGCGTCGGCGGCGTTCAGCACGTCCTGGGCATTCTGGCCGGGCTGCCACTGGGCGATCCCGATCGTGCAGGTCTGGGCCCGGGGCACCGAGGCCCGCACCCGGTCAGCCACTACCGCCGCCTCCTGCGCGGTGCAGCCGGGCAGAGCCATGGCGAACTCCTCCCCGCCCCAGCGGGCCAGCGTGTCCACCACGCGCATGTGCTGGCGGGCGGCCTCGGCGAAGTCACGCAGCAGCGCGTCGCCGGCCAGATGCCCCCGGCTGTCGTTGTAGCGCTTGAAGTGGTCCAGGTCGATCAGGGCGAACGTCAGGGGCAGCCCGTGACGCTCGGCGCGGGCGACCTCCTCGGTGGCGGCCTCGTCCCAGCGCAGCCGGTTGGGCAGGCCGGTCAGGGCGTCCTGCTTGGCCGCGGTGGCCAGCCGGACCAGCAGGTCACCCCGCTCGATCGCGATCGCCGCCTCCCCGGCCAGCGTCTGCAGCATCGGCGAGACCTGCGCGGGCAGCGAGCGCACCGGGTGGTGCCAGGCCAGGGCCAGGACGGCGATGGCCTGTTCGGCGTGGGTGTGCACGGGCTGCCAGGCCGCGGCTCCCACCCGCAGCCCTTCGACCACCCGCAGGGAGGCGTCCGAACGCGCGCCCATGTCGCCGATGAACACCAGTTCCCGCCCGTGGAAGGCCTTGACCGTCAGGGAAGGCTCGCCGTTGGTCAGGCTGAAACCCACCGGGGGAACCTGGGCGCCCAGGGCTGCCGAGGAGGCCGCGGTGGAGGCCAGGTCACCCGCGCCGGTCGGCTCCAGCAGGTAGGCCATGTCCGCGCCGGTGATCTGCCGGGCCGCTACACAGATGTCGGTCCGCACGTCGTCGGAGGTGTACAGCTGCCGGGCCAGGCGGGCCAGGATCTCCACCTGCTCAGCCCGTTCGGCCGCCTCCTGGGCGCGGCGGCGCACCTCCCCCAGCAGCACCTCGCGCTCGTCGCGGCCCAGCGCCAGGGCCATCCCGACCAGGGCCACCAGAGCCACGAACGCCTGCACGATCAGGGCCCGGGTGCCGACGTCGTCCACCGAGGTGAAGGGGCCGTGCCCGGTCAGGGTGAACGCCACCGCAGCAGTCCCGGCCAGGAAGTCGTGCATGACCACGATCGTCGTGTCGAACCGCAGGGCTGCCCAGACCGTCAGGGCGATCAGGGGGTAGGCCACCGGCAGCTGGGGCAGCAGCACGAACACCAGCAGATAGGCGGTGACCGAGACCACCACGAGGGCCGCCAGCTCGACCCGGCGCGGGCCGTCCAGGCGCATGAGGGGCAGCAGGACGGCCGGGCGGGGCTGCCCGAGGCCCGCCTCCTCCTTGCCTTGGCGCGGCCGGGTGAGCAGATATCCCACCCGCAGGCCGAGCCCGAGGATCAGCAGGACGCAGGCGGTGTTGCGGACCATCCACACCACCACGCTCACCGGTGACCACTGGCCGGTGACGACCCCCACCGCGAGCGGCCCCAGCGCGGCCCCGGCCGCCGTCGCCAGCACTGTGGCCAGCAGGACCCCCGTGAGTTGCTGGGTCCCGGTCAGCGGCTGGTCACCACCGGCACCCCAGAGGTTGGGATGCCATCGGTGCAACAGGTACTGCAACACGGCGACCTGCACCACGTTGGCCACCCCGAAGCACAGGGCCAGCAGCGCCGGCGCACCCATGGCCGTGGTGACGACGAACGTCAGCGCACCCACCAGGGCGTGATCCAGGGGCCAGGTCCCGGTGCCCCGCTGGGCGGCCAGCCACAGCGCGGCCACTCCCGCGGCCGGCCAGACCAGGCTGATGCTGGTGCCTTCCAGCACGGTCAGACGCCCCAGGAACACGGCGAAGGCGTAGACGCCCGCGAACGCCAGACTGCGCAGAAGGGCGGCGGGTGAGAACCACTGCCGCAGTGCGCTCACACCCCTCGACCTCCCGCCGCTCACGCCCACCTGGCGCAAACGGGGTATCGGCCGAAGCCTGGTCCGATTGACCTTCGGCCCGGCTGACCGGGCGGGTTCACCCGTGCGGCGCAGCCGGCCGTACTAGCCTGTCGGGGTGCCCCGGCTGATCCTGCTCAACGGCGCTCCCGGCAGCGGGAAGTCCACCCTCGCCAAGATCTTCGCCCAGCGGCATCCGCTCACGCTGGCCCTGGACATCGACACCGTACGCGGCCTGCTCGGCGCCTGGCTGGAGCAACCGCACGAGTCCGGGCTGGCCGCCCGGAAGCTGGCCCTGGCCATGGCCCGGGTGCACCTGCAAGACGGGCACGACGTGCTGGTGCCGCAGTTCCTCGGGCGCATCGACTTCGTCCTGCAGTTGGAGGCTCTGGCTCAGGAGGTCGGCTTCCCTTTCGTCGAGGTCGCCTTGATTTCGACTATGGACGATGTACTCGCCCGATACTCCCGGCGCGCCAAGGCGCCCGAGACTCAGGAACACCGGGACGCGGCTGCCCTGCTGGAGCGTTCGGGCGGCACCGACGAGCTGCGCCCGATGTACGAACGGCTGCTGACGGTGGTCGCGGCCCGGCCCGCCACCCGGCAGGTGCTTACCGTCGAGGGCGAGATCGAGCAGACCTACCAGCGTCTGCTGGAAGCGATCGGGGACGTCGGGGGCAAGTGACCGGGCGGGCGCGAGGAGGTGCCCATACGGTGCGAGGGTGAGCGAACGGGAGAACCTACGACGTCGGGAGGTGCTGTCGGGGTTCCTCTTCGGCTGCGGCATCGCGGCCGCCGTGATCGACCTCTTCATCTTTCACCTGGGCCTTCAGTGGCACCACTTCTACGACCTGTCCACCCCGCGGGTGGCGATCACCACCGACGGGTTCTTCCACGCGTTCGCCTGGTTCATCACCGTGTGGGGCCTGTTCCTGCTGGCCGACGTGCGCCGCCGGGCCGAGGTGCGCTGGCCGCGCTGGGCCGCCGCCGTGCTCACCGGCCTGGGCTTCTTCCAGCTGCTCGACGGTGTGGTCAACCACAAGATCCTGGGTATTCACGAGATCCGTTACGGCGTGGACCTTCTGCCCTACGACGTGGCCTGGATCGGCGGCGCCGTGATCGCCCTGCTGGCCGGCCTGTTCCTGCTGCGCCGCACCGCCCGGGCCGACTGACGGTGCACCACCAGGGCCAGCAGATCCAGGCCGGGGCAGGTGGTTGGTACGAGATCCTGGCCATCGCCCTGCTGCTGGTGCTGGCCGTGGGCTACGCCGAAGCACTCTGGTTCTCCCGCCACCGCGGCTCCTGGCCCCTGCACCGCACCGCGCTCTGGTACGCCGGCCTGGCCTGCTGTGCCGCCACCGTGCTCGGCCCGGCCGACCACACCTTCACCCGGCACATGCTCACCCACCTGCTGCTGGGCATCCTCGCCCCGCTGCTGCTGGTTCTCGCCCGGCCCATCACCCTGCTCCTGCGCGCCCTACCCCTGCGCCCCGCCCGCAGCCTGTCGCACCTCCTGCAGACCTCTCCCCTGCGCCTGCTCCTCCACCCGGTGACCGCGGCCGCCCTCAACGGCGGCGGCCTGTGGCTGCTGTACGGCACCGAGCTCTACTCCCTCATGCACCGCTCAGAACTGTTCTACGGCCTGGTGCACCTGCACCTGCTGCTGGCCGGCTACCTGTTCACCGCCGCCCTGGTGGGCCGGGACCCGAACCCTCACCGATCGTCCATTGGTGTGCGCTCGGCAGCTCTGGTCGCCTTCATGGCCGCCCACTCGATCCTGGCCAAACAGCTCTACGCTTTCCCGCCCGAGGAAGTGACGGCCGCCGACGCCCGGGCCGGGGCCCAGCTCATGTACTACGCCGGCGACGCGGTCGACGTGACGCTGATCGTGCTGCTGTTCGCTGGCTGGTACGCCGCCACCCGGCCACGGGCACCCCAGCCGCCCTCAGGCCAGCGCCTGAGCGAGCATCTGCGGCCGGCCAATGATTTCGAGCCGCCGCAAATCTGACCGCACATGTGACTGAAGACCGGCAAATATAACCGGGGGCGGCCACATCTACGGCAAATCTTCGACCCATGCGACACGAGCACGCGACCGGCGATGCATTGGCCACCATCGACCGGTCATTTCCGGAAATCTGAGAGCAACAATCCCTCCTTCCCCGTAACTTACCGGCACCATTTGGACGCTCTGGGTGAAATGGTGCGCTCGTAGGTTCCTGTCTGGATCCAGGCCCGTACTGCCCCGGTCACCAGCCAGTTCCCACGAAAGGCACGCCCTTGCCGCATATTCTGAAGTCGTCACCCCGGCGCGCGGTCACGATCGCGCTGGCCACCGCCCTCGCCCTCAGCGCCTGCGGGGCGAAGGCCGGGGAGGAGGGGGCCGGGTCCGCGGCCGCGGTGGAGAGCTGCGTCGACACCTCCGGCAGCGCGGTGAAGATCGGCTTCCTGAACTCGCTGTCGGGCACGATGGCGATCTCGGAGCAGACCGTGCGCGACTCCCTCGACCTGGCCGCGAAGGAGATCAACGCCGACGGCGGGGTGCTGGGCAAGCAGCTGCAGATCGTCGCCGAGGACGGGGCGTCCGAGCCGACCGTGTTCGCCGAGAAGGCCGAGAAGCTGATCTCGTCCGACTGTGTGGCAGCGGTTTTCGGGGGCTGGACCTCGTCTTCCCGCAAGGCGATGCTGCCGGTGTTCGAGTCGCGTGACTCGCTGCTGTTCTACCCGGTGCAGTACGAGGGGCTGGAGGCCTCGAAGAACATCTTCTACACCGGGGCCACCACCAACCAGCAGATCATCCCGGGCATGGACTACCTGAAGGAGGAGGGCAAGAAGAAGGTCTTCCTGGTCGGCTCCGACTACGTCTTCCCCCGCACCGCCAACAAGATCATCAACGCCTACGCCGGGGCCAACGACATCGAGATCGTCGGCGAGGAGTACGCACCGCTGGGGCACACCGACTTCTCCACCATCGTCAACAAACTCAGGGCCTCAGGCGCCGACGCGGTGTTCAACACCCTCAACGGCGACTCGAACGTGGCCTTTTTCAAGGAGTACCGCAACGTCGGCCTGAAGGCGGCCAGTACTCCCGTGGTCTCGGTGTCGATCGCCGAGGAGGAGGTCGGCGGGATCGGGGTGGAGAACATCGAGGGCCAGCTCACCGCCTGGAACTACTACCAGACCGTCGAGTCCGCCGAGAACGAGACGTTCGTCGAGGCGTTCAAGACCGAGTACGGCGCCGACCGCCCCACCTCCGACCCGATGGAGGCCGCCTACACCTCGCTGTACCTGTGGAAGGCGATGGTCGAGAAGGCGAAGTCGTTCGACGTGGCAGCCGTGCAGAAGGCCGCCGACGGCGTCACCTTCGAGGCGCCCGAGGGCACGGTCACGGTGAACGGCGAGAACCACCACATCGCCAAGACCGCCTACATCGGCCGGATCGACCAGGACGGCCTGATCTACCCGGTCTGGGAGTCGGACGGGGCGATCGAGCCCGACCCCTACCTGAAGGGCTACGACTGGGCCGCCGGCCTTTCCTGAGACGTGCCGCCCGGCCGGGTTTCCCCGGCCGGGCCCCTACCCGGAAAGGCAGTCATGGACGCTCTGTTCTCCCAGCTCTTCGCCGGGGTCAGCCTGGGCTCGGTGCTGCTGCTGGTCGCGCTCGGCCTGGCCCTGACCTTCGGGCAGATGGGCGTGATCAACATGGCTCACGGCGAGTTCATGATGGCCGGCGCCTACACCGCCTTCGTGGTCCAGCACGTCGTCTCGAACGCCGGGCTCTCGCTGCTGATCGCCCTGCCGCTGGGCTTCCTGGTCGGCGGTCTGCTCGGTCTGCTGCTGGAGGCAACTCTGCTGCGGCGCATGCACAGTCGTCCTTTGGACACCCTGCTGGTCACGTTCGGCGTGGCGCTGGTGCTGCAGCAACTGGCCCGCGACGTGTTCGGCGCGCCCAACGTGGACGTTCGCGCGCCCTCCTGGCTGCAGGGCGCGGTCTCGGTGTTCGGTACCGACCTGCCCAAGACCCGCCTGTTCATCCTGGTGCTGGCCGTGGTCTCGGTGGCCCTGCTCGCCCTGGCGCTGCGGATGACCCCGCTGGGCCGGCGGATCCGGGCCACGGTGCAGAACCGCGACCTGGCCGAGGCCTCCGGAGTGAACACCGGTTCGGCCGACCGCATCACGTTCTTCCTGGGTTCGGGGCTGGCCGGGATCGCCGGGGTTGCACTGTCGCTGCTCGGCTCGATCGGCCCGACGCTGGGCACGAACTACATTGTGGACGCCTTCCTTGTGGTCGTCGTGGGTGGTATAGGCCAGCTCAAAGGCGCCGTCATCGCGGCCTTCTCGTTGGGCGTGGTGCAGGCGACCTTCGAGTACTCCACCACCGCCAGCCTGGCCAAGGTGCTGCTGCTGGTCGCGATCATCGCCTTCCTGCAGGTCCGCCCCCAGGGTCTGGTGGCGCTGCGTACGAGGAGCCTGGCATGAGCCCTACCATCAGCCCGGCGCTGAGGACCTGGGGCGGTTTCGCCCTGGCCGCGGTCGCCCTGTTCGTGCTCGCTCCGGCCACATTGTCGGACTTCCGGCTCAATCTGCTGGCGAAGTTCCTCTGTCTGGCCATGGTTGCGGTCGGTATCGGCTTCGCCTGGGGCCGAGGCGGCATGCTGGTGCTGGGCCAGGGCGTGTTCTTCGGGCTGGGCGGCTATCTCATGGCCATGCACATGAAACTCGCCGACGCCGGGCCGGACGGGGTGCCCGACTTCATGCTGCTGTACGGCGACGGGGTGCTGCCGGGCTGGTGGGAGCCGATGCGCAGCCCGGTGGTCACGCTGCTGGCCATCCTGGTCCTGCCCGCCGGGCTGGCCCTGGTGCTGGGCTACGCCGTGTTCGCCCGGCGGGTGCGCGGGGCCTACTTCGCCATCCTCTCCCAGGCCCTGGCCGCGGCCTTCGCGCTGCTGCTGATCGGCCAGCAGACGGTCACCGGAGGAACCAACGGGCTCAACGGTTTCCGCTCGTTCTTCGGCTACGACCTGGCCGACCCGCTGAACAAGCAGACGCTGTACTACATCTGCGCCGGGGTGCTGCTGGCCATGGTCGCCGCGGTGCGGTTGCTGATGAACTCCCGCTACGGCGAACTGCTGGTGGCGGTGCGCGACCAGGAGAACCGGGTGCGTTTCCTGGGCTACGACCCGGCCCTGGTCAAGGCCGGGGCCTACGCCCTGGCCGCCGGTTTCGCAGCCGTCGGCGGCGCGCTGTTCACTCCCGTGGTGGGCATCATCTCCCCCGCCGACGTGGGCGTGGTGCCCTCCATCTCACTGCTGATCGGTGTGGCCATCGGTGGGCGCGCCACCCTGCTGGGCCCGGTGCTCGGCTCGATCGCCGTCTCCTGGGCCGAGACCAGCCTGTCCGAGCGCTTCCCGTCGATCTGGACGTACTTCCTGGGCGCCCTCTTCATCGTCGTGGTCGCCTTCCTGCCCAACGGCCTGGCCTCACTGTCCCTGCCAAAACGCCGCAAGGAGCAGACCGGTTCCTTGATTCCTGCTACGGAAGTGCCGGTAGGTGAGCGATGAGCGAAAACCCGCCTGAGACGTCCGAAAGCGTGCACGTCGATGTCGAAGCCCTCGACAACGTCCTGGCCGCACCGGCAGAAGACTTCAAGCGCGACTACCTCGAGATCCGCGGCCTGCGGGTGGTGTTCGACGGATTCGTCGCCGTGGACGGGGTCGACCTCACCGTCACCAGCGGCGACCTGCGCTTCCTGATCGGCCCGAACGGCGCGGGCAAGACCACGATGGTGGACGCCGTCACCGGGCTTGCGCCGGCAACCGGCTCGGTCCGCTTCGGTGGGGTCGAGCTGCTGGGCAAGAGCTCGCACCGGATCGCCCGGGCCGGGGTGGGGCGCACGTTCCAGACCGCCAGCGTGTTCGAGGAGCTCACCGTTCTGCAGAACCTGGACATCGCCGCCGGATCCGGGCGCGGCCTGAAAACACTGCTGCGTAAGCGTTCAGCGGTGCCGGCCGAGGTCGAGGCCGCCTTGGAGACGATCGGCCTGACCCGGGTGGCCCAGGTGCCGGCCGGGGTGCTGGCACACGGGCAGAAGCAGTGGCTGGAGATCGGCATGCTGCTGGTGCAGAACGCGCACGTGCTGCTGCTGGACGAGCCGGTGGCCGGGATGAGCCAGGCCGAGCGGGAAGAGACCGGCCTGCTGCTGCAGCGCATCGGTCAGCAGCGCACGGTGATCGTGGTGGAGCACGACATGGAGTTCATGCGCACCTACGCCTCGTCGGTGACGGTCATGCATCAGGGCAAGGTGCTCGCCGAGGGTTCGGTGGGCGAGGTGACCGCCGACGAGCGGGTGATCGAGGTCTACCTCGGAAGCCGCTCGCACGGGCGGGGTTCTGCAGGTTCGATGGCCGAGGAGGCGAGATAGTGCTCGAGATCGATGGGCTGAAGGTCGGTTACGGGCGGACCGACGTCGTGCACGGGGTGAGCCTGACCGTGGGGGCCGGCGAGATCGTGGCCGTCATGGGCCACAACGGTGCCGGCAAGACCACCCTGCTGAGGGCGGCGGTGGGCCTGCTGCCGGTCTCGGCCGGCTCCATCCGGCTCAACGGTGAAGACGTCACCCGGGCCAGGCCGCACCGCCGGGTCCGGCTCGGCCTGGCCTACGTGCCCCAGGGGCAGCAGTCGTTCGGCCAGCTCAGCGCCCGGGAGAACCTGCAGCTGGTGGCCGACGGCCAGGGCGCGGCCGGCGTCTCGCGGATGAACGAGGCGCTCGACCTGTTCCCGGCGCTGCGCGGTCTGCTCACCCGCCGGGCCGGGCTGCTCTCGGGCGGGCAGCGCCAGCAGCTGGCAATCGCCCGGGCCCTGATCGTCGGGCCGAAGATCATGCTGCTGGACGAACCCACCGAAGGCATCCAGCCCTCGGTGGTCGGGGAGATCGAGGACGCGATCGTGCAGCTGGCCGCCTCCGGGCTCTCGGTGCTGCTGGTCGAGCAGCACATCGGCTTCGCCCTGGAGGCCAGCGCCCGCTACTACGTGCTGGAGTCGGGGCGGGTGAGCGCCGAGGGCGCCGGCGGAGCAGCCAACGAGTCCGGCGTGCGGGCGGCCATGGCACTGGGCTGACCGCGGCACCGCACATCGGGCTCCCGGTCTGCTCAGGCGGACCGGGGGCCCGTTGTGCTGCGCCCCGATCCCGGGCAGGCATTCTGCTCAGGCCCCGAGCCATGGCATGATGCCCGAGCCAGTCACAACTACACATTCACCGCGACGGCAGTGAAGGAAGCCGGTGTGAATCCGGCGCGGTCCCGCCACTGTCACCGGGAAGCAGACCCCCATGCCGTGCCACGGCCCTCCATCGGGCCGGAAGGCCGGGGCGAGCGTCGATCCGGGAAGCCAGGAGACTTCGGCCGTCGCATCCGATCCAGGGCGAGGACCCGAGGAGATCCGATGAGACACGTCTGCCAGGGCGAGGTGCTGCATGCACATCGCTGAGGGGTACCTGCCCCCGCTCCACGCCGCCGCCTGGACGGTGGCCGCCGCCCCGTTCGTCGTGCACGGCGCCCGCTGTGTGGTCCGCGAGGTGCGCGAACGCCCGGAGTCGCGCCTGCTGCTGGGTGCGGCCGGGGCCTTCACTTTCGTCCTGTCCGCCATCAAACTCCCCTCCGTGACAGGCAGTTCCAGTCACCCCACCGGGACCGGTCTGGGGGCGGTGCTGTTCCGGCCACCGGTGATGGCCGTGCTGGGCGCCATCGTGCTGTTGTTCCAGGCTCTGCTGCTGGCTCACGGCGGATTAACGACGCTCGGGGCCAACGCGTTCTCGATGGCGATCGTTGGTCCGTGGGTCGGGTACGGGGCCTACCGGGCCTGCTCGACGCTGGGACTTTCCTTCTCCGTCGGCGTTTTCGCCGCGCTGTCGCTGTCGGACCTGTCCACCTACGTGGTCACCTCGATCCAGCTCGGTCTGGCCCACCCCGACCCCTCCGGCGGTGTTCTCGGCTCGATCGGCGAGTTCCTGGGCATCTTCGCGCTCACCCAGATCCCGCTGGCGATCGCCGAAGGACTGCTGGGCGTGCTGGTGTTCCGCCTGCTGGCCCGGATCGCCCCGGACGAACTGAGCTCGCTCGGCCTGCAGCGCGCCCTGCCGGAATCCACCGTCGCCGCCGAGGAGCGTGCCTGATGGCCACCCGCACCCCGCGCCGCTGGGCCGTCGACGTGGCCCTGCTGCTGCTCGTCTTCGCGATCTTCGCCATCCCACTGGCCCTCCGGCTGAACACCGAGGGGCAGCCCGAGGGCGAGTCGTACGCCGGCAGCGACTCCTCGGCCACCACCAAGGTCGAGGAGATCAACCCGGACTACGACGTCTGGTTCAACCCGCTGTTCGAGCCCTCCTCCGGGGAGATCGAGTCCGGCCTGTTCGCCCTGCAGGCGGCGGTCGGCGCGGGCACTCTCGGGTTCATCATCGGCCGGCTTTCCGGCAACCGCCGCAGGGCCGAGGTCTCCTCCGAATCGTGAGTGCTCCGGCCATCGACACCGCTGCCTGGGCCAGCCCCTGGCGGCAGTACTCCCCCGGCGACAAGGTGCTGCTCAGCCTGGGACTGGTGATCAGCGCCCTGGTGCTGCCGCCCTGGCCCGCCTCGGCGCTGGTCACGGCGGCAGCGCTGGGCCTGATGCTGGGGCCGGGCCGGGTGCCGGTGCACCTGCTGGTGCGGGCGGCCTCGGGCCCGGCCGCGTTCATCGTCCTGGGCACGCTGAGCATCGCGATCACCTGGCGCAGCGAGGGTTTCGGTCCCACGGTCACCTCCGAGACCCTGGCCGCAGCCGCCTCCACCCTGGCCCACGCGGTGGCCGGCACCTGCGCGGTGCTGCTGCTGGCGGCCACCACCCCGATGACCGACCTGCTGTCCTGGGCCCGGCGCCGGGGCGTGCCGGAGGCCGTGGTGGATGTGGCCGGCCTGATCTACCGCCTGCTGTTCGTCCTGCTGGAGTCGGTGAGCGCGGTGCGTGCGGCGCAGACCGCCCGGCTGGGGTACACCTCCCGCCGCGCGGCTCTGCGCTCGGCCTCCACCCTCGCCGCCGCCACCCTGACCCGCGCCTTCGAGCGGGCCCGGCGCCTGGAGTCGGGCCTGGCCGGAAGAGGTTTCGAGGGCGTGATGCGAACCGTCGGCCAGCAGCAGACGTCCTCAATCTGGTTCGTCGGTGGCACCCTGGCCGGGCTCGTGACCCTGGTGGCGGTCTCGCTCGGGGTGGCGCAGTGAACACCGAAGTGATCGGCCTGGAGTTCGCCTACACCGGTGGGCCGCCGGTGCTGGCCGGGGTGGACCTGAAAATTGCCGCGGGCTCACGCACAGCCGTGCTCGGCGCCAACGGTTCGGGCAAGAGCACCCTGCTGCGTTGCCTTTCCGGCGCGCTGAAGCCGACCGCCGGGCGGATCAGTGTGGGCGGCAGCGAACTGCGGCACTCCCGGGCGGGCCTGCGCGAGCACCGGCACCGGCTGCAGTTGATCACCCAGGATCCGGACGATCAGCTGTTCTCCGCCTCGGTGCGCGAGGACGTGTCGTTCGGGCCGGTGAACCAGGGCCTGCCCGACGCCGAGGTGCGGGCCCGCTGCGACGAGGCGCTGCACCTGCTGGCCGCCACTCACCTGGCCGACCGGCCGACCCATCAGCTGTCCTTCGGCGAGCGCAAGCGCGTGGCCATGGCCGGGGCGGTGGCCATGCGCCCGGCCGTGCTGGTGCTCGATGAGCCGACGGCCGGGCTGGACCCCGCCGCCGGTGTCGAGGCCGTCGACGCCCTGGCCCGCCTGCACGCTCAGGGCACCACGCTGATCATGGCCACCCACGACGTGGATCTGGCCCTGGCCTGGTCGGACGAGGTCGTGGTGCTGAGCGGGGGCACCGCTCAGCAGGGAACGGCGGCGCAGTTGCTCGACGACGACGAGGTGCTGGAACGAGCCCGGTTGCGGCGGCCCTGGGTGCTGGCCGTGACGTCGCGGCTGCGCAGGCTGGGGGTGTTGGGGCCGCAGACTGCTGCCCGGGACGAGGCTGGACTACTGGCCCTGCTGGAGGGTTCCGGCCCGGTGTGATCGGCTCCTCGCCCCGTGGACGAACGGGGCCGAACCTCACTGGATCCGCCCAAGCCGACCCGGCGCGACTCGCGAACTGCTATCCCTTGCCCATGCCGTTCAGGAGGCTCTGGCCCTCGCTCGCCGCCGTTCTCGTTCTCGGTGCGTGCGCCGACGCACCCGCCGCCGCACCCCCGCCGCCCTCCCCGACGCCTTCGACCCCCTCGGCCATGCAACGGGCCATCGTCGGCACCTGGTCTCCAGCAGCGATCCCCGGCTTCACCCCCACCCGGAGCGACTCCTCGTTCCAGGACGCCGGCATCACGTTCACCGACGACGGGGCCTGGAAGGAGAGCGACGGGTGCAACAAGTCGACCGGGACCTACCGCATCGATCCCGAGGGCACCTTCACCTGGACCCCGCCGCGCGGCACCACCCGGATCGGCTGCGCCAATGTGCCGAACCTCAGGGTTCTGGAAGCCGCCGACTCGGCCCGCATCGAGGGCGGTGACCTGGTCTTCGAGAGCGGAACCGGACCGGAACGCACCACCCTCGGGCGCTATTACTGGACGAACTACGACCAGCGACGCCCGGCCGACCAGGGTGCCGACCTGCCCCGGACCGCCCTCGCGGACTGGCCCTGCAGCGCCAACGACACCCGACTCTATGCCGATCCGAAGGGAACCCGGCCGGACCTGACCGGTCAGTCGCTGAACGAACTGCGGCGGTTCCTGAAGCAGCACGGCAACGAGGTACGGGTGCTGGGCGAGGACGGGGACTGCCACGGAGCCCGTACCGACGATCTCAGCTACCTGCGCGTCAACGTGTTCGTCCGCGACAACGAGGTGGTCTGGGCCTCGGTCTTCTGAATCGTTACCGGCCGCCCGACCAGGGCTTCTCCACGCACCTAGGCCGCCGCAGTCGTCCGTTCGCGGGACTCCTCTTTCACATCCCTCGCGAAGGTGACAACATGTCTCTGTTCTGAGCGGCTGCCGACCCGGCCCAGAGGACATCCCCCGGAGCTGCCCGCCCGAGGGGCACAGCACAGCCGACCGTTGGCCACGACCACCTCGTCGACCAGGGGCCGCGCGTCATCGTTGGAGGCATTCGCTTGGCCGAGAGCCTGGAAGGCTGGGCCCCGCGCCGCCGTCCTCCGCTGCCGGAAGACCGCGACCGCAAGGTCATGCTCGGCCTCACGCTGGCCCTGATGGCCGCCACGGTCGTCGGCGTGGTCACGGCCATGCTGCTCCTGGCCGGCACCGACCGGCGCCAGCTGGACGGCCCGCTCGACCCGAGCAGCCAGATCTCCGCCTGCCACATCCAGTACCCGACCGACGAGGCCGCGGCCGACGCCTGCATCGCCGGCCTGCCCTGAATCGGCTTGAATCGGCTCTGACTCTGCGCGCCCGCGGTGGCCGATTGTGGACAATCCCCCTAACTTCGGATTGTCCACCGGCTGAGCTGTAGCGCGAGAGGGTGCCCCGTTGACCGACGTGATCTCCCCCGGGACCCACGCCCCGAGCACCACTCAGCCCCGCCCCGGCTGGCCCGAGATCGCGGTCGCAGCAGCAGCTTTCGTCGCCTGCCTGGGCCTGACCATCATCGCCGCCGGCCTCGTGCCGGACGAGCGCCCGGTCCAGCTCGGCCTCGTGGCCGTGGCCCTGTCGATCTTGCTCGGCCTGGGCCCCTTCGCCGCCGCCTACTTCCTGCGCATCCGTGACCTGGCCGTCTTCGGCGTGCGCCGGGTCCCGCGCCGGTGGCTGGGCATCGGCGTGGCCGCCGGGCTGGCCTGCTTCATGGCCAACATCGTGGTCGGGGTGCTCTACCGCACCGTCACCGGCGACGAGACGAACGCCCAGGAGGGCCTGCAGACCGCCACCGGCAGCAGCATCCCCGTCCTGCTGCTCATGCTCCTGCTCGGCGCCGTGGCCACCCCGGTCGCCGAGGAACTGCTGTGGCGCGGCGTCCTGGCCAACGCCCTGGCCCGCTACGGCCTGTGGATCTCGGTGATCGCCAGTTCCGCCCTGTTCGCCCTGGCCCACGGCGTCAACAACGTCCTGCCCGGCGCCTTCGTCATCGGCGCGGTCTGCGCCCTGCTCCTCCACCGCTCCGGCTCGATCTGGCCTGCGGTGATCGTGCACCTGGTGAACAACTTCCTCGCCATGAGCATCGTCGGCCTGGTCGAACTGACCGCCTGAGATCGGCCAAGAGCCCTCGCCCTGGGTAGGCTGCGGGCCGTGGCCGGACAAAAGACGCAAGTTGTGATCGCCGGCGGTGGTATCGCCGGTACCGCTGCCGCCCTGGCCCTGCACCGGGCCGGCCTGGAGGTCGTGGTCTGCGAGGCGCATCCGCGCACCGCCGGTGACCTGGGCGCGTTCCTCACGCTGGCGAGCAACGGGATGCGGGCGCTGGGGCAGTTCGGGGCGGCCGAGGCGGTGAGCCGGGCCGGGTTCGACCTGACCTCGATGAGTGCGCTCGACGAGAACGGCACCGAACTGGTCAGCCGGCCGATGGGCGAGCACGAGGATCCCCTGACCCGGTTCCGGTGCCTGCGCTGGAGCGAACTCACGGCGGCGCTTCAGGCCGAGGTGGTGGCGCAGGGCATCGAGCTGCGGCACGGGGCCGCGCTGGTGTCGGCGCGGGAAGAGGCGGACGGGGTGACGGCCGAGCTGGCCGACGGCAGCACGGTCACGGCGCAGTTGCTGGTCGGGGCCGATGGGCTGAACTCCGGTGTGCGCCAGATGATCGACCCGGGCGCGGCCGGGCCCAGATATGCCGGACAGCGGGTCTTCTACGGCTACACCAAGGAATTCGTGCCGCCCAGCGTGCCGGGCCGGATCACGATGGTGCGGGGGCGGGCGGCGAACTTCGGTTACACGGTCTCGCCCGAGGGCCAGACTTACTGGTTCGCACGACAGACTGCGGACGCTCTCGAGCACGTCGGCACGGAACCGTCACCGCAGTTGCGGGCCGAGTTGGCGGAAGGGCTGCGGCAGGACCGCACGCCCGCCGCCGACATCGTCGCCGCCACCGGGGGCATCCTGGCCACGAACGCCCGCGACCTGCCTCAGGTCGAGAAATGGCACAGCGAGCGAATTCTGATCATTGGGGACGCGGCCCACGCGGCTTCTCCGGCCACCGGCCAGGGGGCTTCGATGGCCTTCGAGGACGCGGTGGTGCTGGCGAAGGCGTTGCGCGACAGCGAGAACCAGAGCGACGCCCTCAAGGAGTACGAGCAGCTGCGGCGGCCCCGCACGGAGTACAACATTGCCGCCAGCGCCGCCATGACCGGTGCTTCCGGCCCGCCGCCGAAGCTGCCGCCGGCCCCGTTCAGTGATGAGGACGTGGCCCGGCAGCTGGACTGGGAAACGCCGCTGCCCTGACCTACTCCTGCGCTGGAGGTGCCCCGGGCGACAGGCGATGGCCGTAGCCCGGGGTTCCACTCCACACGCCCAGCCCCTCCGGATACCCCTCGGCGACCGCAGCGGCCTGAGCGTCGGCACGAAATTTCCGGTAGCGCGCCGATTCTCCGCGGTGCGTGACCGTCCACGGCGAAACGTCGCGGCCCTGACGGGACACCTCGTAGGCGGCGCGGGCGTTCTCCGACGGATCATAGAGGTCGTGCTCGGCCAGGTGCCGGTGGGCCTGGACGTTGATCTGCCAGAGCCCGCGCGAGTCCTCACCGCGCGGGTTGTGGGCGCCCGCCCGGCCCCCGGACTCGGCCAGGGCGATCGCCGTCATGGTGGTCGCCTGGTCGGGGGTGAATCCGGCCTGGACCGCGTGCTGGAAGATCTGCCGCGCCGAGAGTTTCATGAGCGCAACGGGATCCGCCGTAGGGCGCGGATGTTCTGGGTGGGCTGCCACTGTGGGCGTCCGGCCCGGCGCAGTTCCGGCCGCCGCTCGAACAGGGCCTGGATCGCGATCTCGGTCTCCAGCCGGGCCAGACCGGCGCCGATGCAGTAGTGCTCACCGCCCGAGAACGCCAGATGGGCCTTGCTGTTGGGGCGATCCAGCTGGAAAGTGTCGGCCTGCTCGAACACTTCCGGATCGCGGCAGCCCCCGGCCAGCAGCAGGAACACCTCGTGCCCGGCCCGTAGTTCCTGCCCAGCGATCTCGCAGTCCTGATGCACCCGCCGCGCCGTGAACTGCACCGGCGGCTCGTAGCGCAGCATCTCCTCGATCGCCCGGCCGAGGACCTCCCGGTCGGCCAGGGCAGCCCGGCGCAGCTCCGGATGGTCGACGAAACGTGAGGTCAGGTGACCCATGAGGCCAACCGACGTCTCAAATCCGGCGATCAGCAACACGCCCAGGGTGGCCTTGAAATCAAACCGGTTCAGCTGGCCCGGATCATCGGCCCGCTCGGAGAGCGAGGCCAGCAGCGACCCCTCCGGGGCCCGCCGGCGATCGGAGATCGCCTCGTCCAGATAGACGTTCAGGTCTTCCCACCCCGACTGAAGACGTCGTTGGCGGCGTGTGTTGGGCAGGCCGGCAGTGGTGGAGAGCGGCAGGATCTCGCCCATCGCAGCCAGCCGCCGCCAGTCCTCCAGAGGCAGGCCGGTGAGCCGGCAGATGATCCGCACCGCCAGCGGCACCGAGTAGTCCTGCACCACGTCGAACCGGGGCCGGCCGGCCAGCTCGTCGAGACGCTGGTGGGCCAGCCCGAGCAGGGCCTCACGGCGCTGCTGCAGCGCCTTGGCGGTGAACCAGGGGGTGACCATGCGACGCAGCCGTGGGTGGTCGGGCCGATTGCGCATCAGGAACGAGTCCTCCACCGGCCGCACCAGGCCCGAACTCAGTCGCGGCGGATCGGTCACCCCCAACTGCGGGGCGCGCACCGCCTGGGAGATGAACTCGTGCGAGGCGCTGATGTAAACCGGGGCCAGTGTGCTGCGTACCACTTGTCCGCGGCTGCGGATCGTGTCGTACAACGGGTATGGGTCACGCTGCGGGCGCCGGACAATGAGCTGTGCCAACGGTTCCCGGCGATAGGCCGCGTACCGGTACGCGCCGCGGATGTAGGCGACGAACGCCCGTTCGCGCACGCTGCTCACCCGACTTCCCTTACTTCGCTTCATACTTCCCCCGATTCCGTCCGGGCACAGCTGTGCACAGCCTGGTCCATCTGCCTACGGTAGGCCGCACCACGCCTCTCGAGCGAGGGCAGACCTGTTTCACGATGAGGAGGAACAGTGCGGGCAGCACGTATCACCAGCACAAACGGGCCGCGGTCGGTGCAGATCGACGAGATCGCCGAACCGGTGGCCGGGCCGGGTGAGATCCTGATCGACGTCGAGGCCGCCGGGGTCAACTTCCCCGACCTGCTGATGTCCCGGAACCTGTACCAGTACAAGCCCGAACTGCCCTTCGTGATGGGGGGCGAACTGGCCGGCACCGTGCGCGAGGCGCAGCCGGGCAGCGGCTTCGCACCGGGCGACCGGGTGGTCGCGGCCACCACCGTGGGCGCCTTCGCCCCGACCGTCGCCGCCCCGGCCGACCGGGTGCTCCACCTGCCGGCGTCGGTCGCCTTCACCGCCGGGGCCTGCCTGCCGCTGAACTACCTGACCATGGCCCACGGGCTGATCCGGCGCGGCGGTCTCAGCGAGGGCGAGACCGTGCTGGTGCACGGCGCGGCCGGGGGTATCGGCACGGCCACCCTGCAGCTGGCCCAGGCCTGGGGCGCACGGGTGATCTCGGTGGTCTCCACCCCCGAGAAGGCCGACTTCGTCAAGGCCCTGGGCTCCGACGAGGTGGTGCTGGCCGAGGGGTTCAAGGACGCGGTGCTGGAGCTGACGTCAGGAGCGGGGGCGGACCTGGTGGTCGACCCGGTCGGTGGTGACCGGTTCACCGATTCGCTGCGCTGCCTGGCCCCGCTGGGCCGGCTGCTGGTGCTGGGCTTCACCGCCGGCGACATCCCCACCGTCAAGGTGAACCGGCTGCTGCTGAACAACATCGACGTGCGCGGCGTCGGCTGGGGCGCCTACCTGCTCAAGCACCCCGAGATCTTCCAGGAGGACTGGGACCGGCTGGTGCCGCTGCTGGAGGCCGGCCGGATCGATCCGCCGGTGCACCGCACCTACGCCCTGAACGAGGTCGGCGCGGCCGTCGCCTCGCTGGAGGAGCGCGGCGTACTGGGCAAGGCGGTGGTTCTGCCCCGCACCTGATCCACCGGCGTCTGGTGACCGGTTCCCGGACCGGTCACCAGGCCCAGCCGCGGTAGGCCTCCAGCTCCACGTTGCTGCCGCAGACGATGGTGACCACGTGCCGTCCGGCGAAGCGCTCGCGGTCTTCCAGGACGGCGGCCAGGCCGAGTGCGGCCGAGGGCTCGACCACCAGCCCGGCGTGCTCCAGCAGCAACCGCATGCCCGCGACGATCGACTCCTCCTCCACCAGTACCGCGTCGTCGGCGACCAGCAGCAGGTCCTGCAGCACCTCGGGGATGGGGAAGCGCCCGGCCACCCCGTCGGCGATCGTCTCCATGGTCTCGGTGTTGACCACCTGTCGCCGGCGCCACGAGAGGGTCAGGGCCGGAGCGCCTTTCGGCTGGACGCAGACCACCTCGACGCCCGGGGCCAGGGTCCGCAGCACGTGCCCGATCCCGGTGGCCAGGGCCCCGCCGCCCAGCGCGATCAGCACGGTGTCGAAGCCCGAGGTGCTCTCGGCCAGTTCCAGGCCGATCGTGGCCGCGCCCTCGCAGGTGCTCAGGTCGAGGCTGTCCTCGACCAGCCGGACGCCGTCGCGCTGGGCCAGCACCACGGCCCGCTCGCGAGCCTGCTCGAAGTCGCCGTCGACCAGTTCCAGCGTGGCCCCCAGGGCACGCATCCGCTCGAGCTTGACCGGCGGCGCCTGTCGGCGGGCCACGACCTTCACGTCCAGCCCCCGTCGCCGCCCGGACCAGGCCAGGGCCTGCCCCAGGTTGCCCGCGCTGGCGCACACCAGAGCGCTGCCGCCGTTCGCGACCACTTCCTCGGTGACCAGCTCGGCTCCGCGGCCCTTGAAGCTGCGCACCGGATTGGCGGTTTCCAGCTTGATGCTGACCTTGCAGTCCATCACCGGTTCCAGCGGCTCACAGCGGTACAACGGGGTGTTGAGGAAGAGCGGATCGATCACCCTGCGGGCAGCGCGGATGCGGGCGGTGTCCAGGCGCGTCTTCTGCACCCGCAGCAGGTTAGGGCCTGCTCCGCAGGTCAGCCGCCTACTTCGGGGTACCGGGCAGGGCCGCCGGGCGCCTCCTCGCTCGGGCGCTCACCCTGAAGTCGCGGCAGACTCGCCGTCAGGTCGCGCGGTTCGCGGATCCGGCCGCACCAGGCCAGCAGCCCGTCCACGTCCACGGCGTGCGGGGGGCTCCCCGCGTAGCCGCCCAAGTGCTGCTGGGCGCGCTGCAACAGCGTGGTCGCACCGGCCTGGTTGCCACGGTGCGCGTGCGTGATCGCCACACACAACTGCGCCAGCCCCTTCCACAGGTCCCGCTCTTGCGCCGGCGCGGCCTTCCAGGCTGCCTCCAGCACCTCGTGAGCCGAGAACGCCCGCCCCTGCCCCAGCAGGGTCTGGGCAAAGGCCAGGGCTTCCGGCGGCGGCAGCGGCTCTTCCGAGACCGGCTCCACACCGTCGGGGTGCCCGTACGGCAGCGGCCGCCCCAGAGCGTCGCGCGGCCGGCTCTGCTGAGGACGGCCCTCAGGGGTACGGTCGCGCCTGCGGACACTGCCTTCCTGGAGCGTTTCCCAACGGGCGAACTCGGCAACCACCGAGACTGCCGATGCTTCCGCCTTCAGCAGTCCTACCCCCTGCCCGGCGTCCAGACAGGCCACGTCGTAGTCGAGCGCCGCACTGGCCCGCCGGTACCGCTCGGCCACCCCGTCGTTGATGGCGAGTTCGTCCTCCCGGCCCACCCACTCGTCGTGGAAACCGTTACGCAGCGCGCGCTCCCCGAACTCGGCCGGCCAGCCGGAGCGCGCCGCCACGTCGAAGACCCGCGTGTACACGGTGTCGGCCCCGCCTGTCTGTCCCAGCCGCGCCCGGGCGGCCGCCGGGGTGTCGGACTCCTCGCAGGTCAGGAACGCCGTCCCCGCCCAGGCTCCGGCCGCCCCGGCCGCCAGAACGGCGGCCAGCCCTCGCGCACCGGCAATCGCGCCCGCCGCCAGCACCGGCACGTCACCGGCGACGTCCAGCACGTCTTGCAGCAGCGGCAGCGTGCCCATCGCGTCCCGCCCGTGACCGCCGCCTTCGCGCCCCCGGGCGACGAGAACGTCTACCCCGGCCGCCAGGGCCGCCCGCGCCTCTTCGGCCGTGGCCACCGTGGTCGCCAGCGGAAGCCCGGCCGCGTGCACCCGCTCGACCCAGCGCGCATAGTCGCCGTAACTCACCGACACCAGCGCGGGCCCGGCCTCCAGCGCGGCATCCATCTGCTGCGTACGGCTCTCCAGCACCCAAGCCTGCAGACCAACCCCGAAGACCCCGGTCGCCGCCTGCGCGGCCTGGCGGGTGACCCACTCCGGCGAGTGCCGGGCCCCCACCCCGACCATGCCCAGGGCCCCGGCCGCTGACACTGCCGCGGCCAGCCGCCCGCTCGCGACCCCGGCCATGGGCGCGCACACCACCGGCACCCTGACTCCGAACCGCTGCGTCAACCAGGTCTGCATCCGCTCGTCCTCCTCTGAGTGCTTGCCCCCGCACCGCCCGGGCCTGAGGCTGGCCTCATGCCCGCAACCGATCCTTCCAGTCCCGTCCAGCCCGTCCAGCCCGACCAGCCCGATCTGATGCAGGCACTGCGCCGCTGGGAAGAGGCTGGCGGCACGTGGCAGGTGGCCGCCCGCACCAGCGGGTCGGTCACCGTGGCCCTGCTGCGCTGCGACGGCGGCGAAGAAGTCGACCGCCTCAGTTCTCACGACCCGCAGGCGGTGCAGGCGCTGGCGGGGCGCACCGGAAGCGAGGAGGGACCGCTGGTCAGCTGAAGGAACCGCCCGTCACAACCGCTGCCAGCCCTGCGCAACCTGCCGGGTCACGCTGTCGAAGCTGTACCAGCTGCCCTGCCCGGGCTGGTCGAAGCGCCGCGAGATGGCCACGCCGCGCAGAGCGCACTGCAGCAGCGTGCCCACCCCGCCATGCGTGGCCAGCACCACGCTTCCGCCGTCGCGCGTCCCAACCGCCGGCCGGGCCAGCTCCAGCACCCGGTCCACGGCCCGCACGATGCGCTGCTGCGCGTCGAGCGCTGTCTCCCACCCCAGCACGCTACGCTCAGGTTCGGCGAAGAAAGCATCGGCCAGCGCCTCGAACTCCTGCGGCGGCACGAACCCGGTTGCACTGCGGTCGTTCTCACCCAGCTCGGCATCGACGTGCACGCGACACCCACTGGCCTCGGCCATCGCCTGCGCGGTCTGCAGCGCCTTCCGTTCCGCGCTGGAGGCCACGAAGCCGGCCGATCGCGCCCACGGCATGGCCACCAGGCGCTGCACCCGCTCCTGCCCGGCCGCCGACAACTGCCACTGCGGCACCGGAACGAGCGGATCGACCCGGACCTCGGGATGGGAGACCACGTACACGATCATCCGGGCAGCATCCCAGAGCCGGATCCCCCGCCGCCGAGGGGCAGGAAGAACAACTCCTCGTCGTCGTCGTTCACCTCGTTCATCGACGTGAACCCGTACCGCAGACAGAAACCCCGTGGAGAGCCCCGGCCCGGGACCCACCGAGGTCAGAAGGATCTCGGCCCCGGGGCGGGTGCGCAGGTAGGCCACGACCAGGTCGAGAGCTGCGGTGCCGTACCCGCGCCGCTGGTGACGCTCATCGATCAGGAACCGCCACAGGTAGTACGGGCTGTACCGGGGGGCGGAACCTGGAGTCTTCCGGTACGCCGTCCTTGAGCAGCACGAACCCCACGGGCTCGGCCTGCGCACAGACGGCGCGGAACCAGGGCCTGGCCGAGGGCTTCCGCCGCAGCCTCGGTCAGAGAGTTCCTGACTCCATCGACGAACTGCTCCTGCCCAGGCGCGAGGCGCAGCGCCTCCACCGCGGGACGGTTGCCAGGAGTGATCTCGCGCAGCTCGACTGTCACTGCGACAGTCCACCAAGGACGAGTTCGCGACGCCTTGCATTAGCTCCAGCGCTACGTCACCGGTTCGGTGGCCGCCGCGGCGCCCGGCTGAACCTTCGGCGCAGGCGCCTCGCCTGAGCGGGGGCCGGGTGGATCGGCCACGCGCACCTGGTCACGTCCACCGGCCTTGGCGGCGTACAGCGCGGCGTCGGCCCGGGCGAACACCTCTGCGGCCGACTCCAGGCCGTCCCAGCCCGACACTCCGGCCGAAAAGGTCTGCCCTGCGGGGGTGGTGGGGCGCAGGGAGTCGATCAGCGCGGCCGCTGCAGGCAGGTCGTGGCCCAGCAGGAGCACCACGAACTCCTCCCCTCCCCAGCGGCCGAGCATCACCGAGCGCTCGGGCCCGGCGCCGGCCCCGACGGCGTCCAGGTGGGCCTTCCAGGCTGCGGCGGCGGCCACGAGCAGGCTGTCCCCGGCCTGGTGGCCGAAGGTGTCGTTGAAGGACTTGAAGCGGTCGAGGTCGAGCACGGCCACGCACAGCGGTGAGCCCTCGGCGCGGGCGCGGGTCTGCAGGCGCTCCAGTTCGGCGTCGCTGGTGCGGCGGTTCGGCAGGTTGGTCAGGGCGTCGGTGCGGGCCAGGTCGGCCAGCCTGGACGCCTGCTCGTCCAAGCGCCGCAGGAGGCCGGACATGCGCCAGACCACCAGCAGGAACAGGACGACCGAGGACAGGCCGACGGCCCAGGCCTCCACCCGTAACCCCAGAGCCAGTTGCAGCAGCAGGGTGCCGGGGGCCACCAGACTTGCCAGAGTCAGGGCGAGCAGGCGGCCGCGGGTGAACTGAGGGTCCGTCTCGCCGCTGCCGATATCGGTGAGGCGACGCATGGAGGGGTGCAGGGCCGCGGTGGAAAAGCACACGTAGCTCAGTAGCCAGGGCAGCGTGATCAGGCCGCCGGTGTAGGTCTCGGTCATCGACGTGTACTGGTAGGCGCAGTCGGCGACGAGCAGCAGCGCGTTGCCCGCTACCAGCCAGCGGAACGCGGGGGTGCGTGAGCCCGTGGTGGTGAGCAGGCGCACCAGCAGGGCCAGCATCAGCAGGTCGCCGAGCGGGTAGGCGGCGGCCAGCACCCGTTCGGTGGCCGACTCGCCGGCCGACTCCAGACCGGGCCGCATCAGCAGCACCCAGCTGACCAGCACCGAGCCGACGGTGAAGATGGCCGCGTCGGTGAAACCCTCGCGGTCGCCCTCACCGCGCCGGGCCCGCACGAAGCACCAGAAACCGGCGGCGATGACCATGTAGCTGATCAGGTACAGCGCATCGGCGGGGAGAGGGGAACGGCGAGATGTGCAGGATCCAGTTGTAGACCGCCCAGAGCACGTCGGCCGCCGCCCAGACCACGATCCCGGCGGTGACCACCCACCAGCCGAGCGAGGCGGGCGGACGGTGCCGGCGGATGCCGACCACCATCATCGCCACGCACCCGAAACTGATGAACGTGTAGAGCACGTCGTGCCAGAGCCCGGCGGGCATCAGGGTGCACACGACGGACAACGAGACGCCGACAGCCAGGTGCAGTCGGATCAGCGCATCGACGCGGGCACGGCTCACCCAGGTTGTTTCGACTCGGGGGCTGCCCCGACTGAACTCTCGCCACCCGTTCGGCGGGCGGAGGCGGCCGGGGCGCGCAGACCGTCGAGCAGGAACCGCAACCGTCGCCGGTAGTCGTCCCGGGACTGCCCCGGTTGCTGATCGCAACCCCGCACCACCAGGCAACGTTCCAGGATCAGGTGGCCCAGATCGTCCACTCCTTCATCGAGGGTTCGTGCACGTTGCGCCCGATGACGAAGACGTCGAGCGCGA
>NZ_JAJSOH010000044.1 GCF_021277265.1 Kineosporia rhizophila | reverse complement strand
CCAGCTGGCGTAAAGGCAATGTCATTGGCTCGCGAAGGAAGCCGTCGAAGCCCTCCGACCGGGAGCCAATGGCCCCCAGGAGACGAAAAGCCACACGCCTCAGAACCATTTCACGGCGGCCATCCGTTAGGAACGGTTGTTAACCGACCTGCCATGGCCTCGCGCGAGCGAACTGACGGAAGTCCGGGTCACTCGGTGACCGCTTGTGCCAGCGCAGGACTTCACGAGACCGGGTGGAAGGATTTGTCGGGCACCGCTATGAATGTATCCGGCCCGGTGCACCACGCCGCTGGTCCCGTGCTCCTCGCGTTGCTCCTGGGTGGCCCGGGGCACCGCGTAACTACAGCGAGATCACCTCCACCAGATCTTCGAGACCCCGGAAGTCATCCGGATTACGGGTGTAGAGGCAAGCCTCATGAGCATGGGCAGTGGCTGCGATCATCAGATCTAGAGATCGACCGCGCGGTTGCCGACCGATCTCGACCACCCGAGCAGCCAGCCGCCCGTAGCTCTCGGCCACCGCGTCGTCCACCGGCAACGGATCAAATCGCCGCTGCAAGGCGTTCACCCGGGCCAACCGCTGGGCCCGAGCATCTGAACTCTTGGCGACCAGAATCCCGAACTGCAGCTCAGCCATACTGACTACGCTGATCGCCAGCCGCCCGGGGATCGGGGCGAGGTCATCGGCGATCAGAACACTGGTGTCCAGGACACCGCGTTCCATCACCTCTCCCACGGGTCGACGACGGACTGATCGACAAGGTCGCGATCAGACGCCCAGTCCGCATCCACGGGACGGCGGAAAACATCCGCCACCTGTTCCCAGCTGACCCAGGTGTTGCCCCCTCCCAGTGGGCCGAGCACAGCAGCCGGGCGACCCGCCACGGTCACCGTGACCTGCTCACCCTTCTCGGCCCGCCGGACCAGGTCACTGGCGTTCTGACGAAGATCACGCAACCCGATTTCCTCCACCTAATAAATGTAGCACTTGTGCTACTCGCCTCTCGATATCGACTCCGGCGGGGAAGCGGGATGTCGACGCCCCGCATGCAGTCTGCACCTCTTGGCGCACTGAACTCGGACAAGCCGTTTCCAGGTCGGATAATCCGTATTCTAGCAGTGTGGGATCTTCAGAGGACGAACCAATCGGATGGTGGCGCAGGTTCTGGCCGGGCTCAGGTCATCGGTGGCCCCACATACATCGCACCGTCTACGCCGGCTGGGCGGCGCGGGGCCGCATCCTGCTCCTGCGGCTCGTCATCGTCGTCGGCCTGTCGGTCTGGCTGGTTCTGCGGGCGGTCGGCCTCATCGACGACGACCCGCACGCCGCGGTCTTCGTCGTCATTGCACTGCTCCCTCTCGCCGAACACATCCGCTCGCGCTTGAGCACTCGGGGCATCCGGCGTCGGTGGCGCAGCGAGGCCCGCCCGCAGTGGCGCCCCCAGGGCCGGATCGACGCCGACCTTGACCAACTGCTGCGCGAGGGTCTGGGCGCGGCCCTCGAACAGGACGGCCCCCGGATCCGGCGGGCCGCCGCCGACGTCGAAGCGCTCGGCCTGGACGTGACCCGGCACTTCCGGGAGCTCCTCGTGGCCGTCAATGCGATGGCCCTGTACGCAGTCTGCGGCGAACGCTGGCCGAACAGAGACGAACTGAAGAGCCTCGCGCAGGAGTTCTCGCAGGCGCACCCGTACCTGGAGATCCCCGCCGACCGGATCCAGTACTTCGTCACATGCCTGCCGAAGACCAACCCGACGTCGTCCACGTTCATCAGCAGCGAGCTCCTGCCCATCGGCTTCGCTTTCGCCGCCTGGCTCCTGAGAAGCTTCCCCAAACCGGCCAACCTGGGAGCCTGGAACTTCCTCAACGAGATCGAGGACGCCCTCAGCACCGGAGAGGGACGGTTCCCGGACGTGGTGCTGGTCTAGCAGGCCGCCCGCAGGGTCCGGGAGAGCGGTGACGTGCTGATACGAGCCGCTCAGTTGCATGGAAGGACGCAACCTCGAGGGCAGTCAAGCCGCTCTGGTTCATTTTTCTACACTGAATACTGTTCGAAGGGTATGGTTGGCTCGTGCTGGGGGAAGACGAAGTCATCAGTGCGCTCCGCGGTGCGGGCGTCCTGAACGCCGTGCAGTGGGCCTTCGACGCGGCGGTGCGCCGGTCTCTCGATGACTACGTCCCCAGAGCCGGATACGACGAGCAGTGGCTGGGCCAGACGCGGTACGTGCTCTTCCGCGATCGCCTGGATCGGGTCTTCGGCTGCCAGAACTACGGCGTCGGCCCGGGAGACGAGCAGTTCGGTGAGGACGAACTCTTCGCCGAACTGTCTCCCCTCGACCGCACGAGCATGCCGCGGCTACCCGCAGGCACCGTTACCCGCGACGATCTCAACGGCAGCCCCGGCTGGACGTTCGCGACGTGGCGCCTGCTGCTGACCTCAGGCGAGCTCGGCCGGCTGGACTACGTCCCCTGGTCGCAGAAGAGTCCCACCAAGCAGGCGGTGGCCCGGCAGTCGGGCAAGGTGGACCCTCGCCAGGGCGCGCTGTTCGACGCCGAAGCACTCATGGAACAGCCGGAGTCCGAGGTGAAGCTCGACAAGCACACCTTCGTGATCGCCCACGCCCTGGATGCCGTGGCTTCCTCGTCAGAGCTTGCCGTAGGCCTGCCGCGGCAGGGCTTTAGGGGTGAGAAGACCTGGCACTGGCTGCATTTCCTGGACACTGGCCTGGACGGCACCGGTACGCGAGACGATGTTCTTGATCCGGCAGGGCCGGCTGCCCCGGCCAGCGAGCCGCTCGTGAAGCGGCGGGCCCCCAGCAGCGAGGGTAACGCCCGTCGTGCTAGTGATGAGCGGTGACCTCACGCAAGTCTCCCCCCGATCGTGCTGTCGACGTCGCCCCGCGCTTCGACGGGGCAAGGCTTACCCTGGCCCGGCAGCTTGCGGGTCTTCGCAAGAGTGACCTGGCCGGGGTGCTGGACAAGACGCCGACCGCGGTGGCCGGCTGGGAGTCGGGAGCGAAACGGCCCACCGCGGCAACGGTGGCTCAGCTGGCCCTGCGTCTCTCGGTCGATCCGGGATTCTTCGCTGTTCGCCCCGATGACATCGCAGCCCTCAGCAGCACCCCGCACTTCCGCTCGCTGCGTTCCACCCCCCAGCTCGCCCGTGACCAGGCGTTCGCCTACGGGCAGCTGGCAGTTGAGATCACCAGCAGCCTGGAGCGTCATGTCGAGTTCCCCGACCCGGACGTTCCCTGTTCTCCCGTGAGTGACACCGAAGGTGACGGGCCCGAGCGAGCCGCGCAACTCGTCCGTAAGCAATGGGGGCTGGGCGCCGAGCCGATCGGCCATCTCGTCCGTCTTCTCGAAAGCCACGGCATTCTGGTGGTTTTTAGTCCCGAGCAGGCGGCTTCGGTGGATGCCTACTCGTTCTCCAGCGCCCTGCGGCCGATCGTGGTGCTCAACCCGATCAAGCGGGACTACTACCGGCAGCGCTTCGACGTCGCCCACGAGCTCGGCCACCTGGTCATGCACGACGACGCCGAGCCCGGTGGCCGGATCGTCGAGGACCAGGCCAACCGCTTCGCCGAGGAGCTGCTCATGCCAGCCCGCACGATCCGTGAGGTCCTTCCCTCCAGGATGGGCGCCCAGGCATGGACGGATCTGGCTCGGCTGAAGGAGCAGTGGGGCGTGAGCATGCAGGCGCTGTTGTACCGGGCCCGGCGGTTGGGACGGCTCAGCGACGTGTCGTACCGCAACGCCATGAACACGGTCACGAACCGGGGCTGGCGCCGGAAGGAACCCGGGCTGATCAGTGTCGTCGAGCACCCATCGCTGCTGTCCAAGGCCGTAGCCATGCTCGCGGCCGAGGGCATCGGGGAGGAGAAGCTGATCGGGCAGTGCCGCGTCCCGCAGGGCCTGTTCCGGGTCGTGACCTCGCCGACGCCCTTCCCCATGACCCCGGTGTCGGAGACAGCCTCGCAGCACGGCGTCGTCTCGCTGCTGTGATCAGGAGAGCGCATGGACTACGACCAGATCGAGCAGTTACGCATCCACCACCCGGCCTGGAGGCTGCTGAAGGCCGACAACGCTGCTCTGGTCCTGGCCTTCCTGGGGCAGGTGTTCGTGAACGAGAACGTGCGCTCGATCGAGCGCACCGCTCTGGAGACCCGGCTCGACGATCTGCTCTTCGCCCTGCGTGAGCACCTGGGTGACGATGCCTTCCCCAAGACCTCCCGGGCTTACCTCGACGACTGGGCCGCCCCCGGCAATGCCTGGCTGCGCAAGTACTATCCGGCCGGGTCGGAGGCGGTCCACTTCGACGCCAGTGCCGATCTGGAGAAGGCCGTCGCCTGGGTTCACAACCTGCCGGCCCGCAGCTTTGTGGGTACCGAGTCCCGGCTGAACACCGTGTTCGAGCTGCTGCGGCAGATGGTTCACGGAGCCGAGACGGATCCCCAGACCCGCCTGGCCGAACTCCGGGCCCGCCGCGCCGAGATCGACGCGGAGATCGCCCGGGTCGAGGCCGGTGACCTGCCGATGATGGAGCCGGCCGGCCTGCGCGACCGCTACCAGCAGCTGTCCGCCACCGCCCGGGAGCTGCTGTCGGACTTCCGGCAGGTCGAGTCGAATTTCCGCCAGCTCGACCGGCAGTTGCGTGAGCAGATCGCCACCTGGTCAGGGACCAAGGCCGGCCTGCTGGACGAGGTGCTGGGCAGCCGCACCAGCATCACCGAGTCCGACCAGGGCCGCAGTTTTCACGCCTTCTACGACTTCTTGCTCTCCCCCGCCCGCCAGGAACAGTTCGTCGACATGCTGACCCGGGTGCAGGAGATGGTCGAGATCGGCGAACACGACCCGCGGCTACGGCACATCCACCATGACTGGCTGGCCGCCGGCGAGCGCACCCAGTCGACGGTGCGGCAGCTGTCGGAGCAGCTGCGGCGTTTTCTGGACGATCGGGTCTGGCTGGAGAACCGGCGGGTGGTCGACCTGCTGCACGGCATCGAATCCGTCGCCCTGCAGCTGCGCGAGCATGCGCCGATCACCTTCGAGAGCGAGATCGACGGCAGTGCGCCGCAGATCGCCCTGCCGATGGAGAGACCCCTGTACCGTCCCGCCGCGCGTTCGGCGATCGTCAGCGACCAGGTGCACGAGGCCGATGACGAGGTGGACGCCTCGGTCCTGTACGACCAGGTCATGGTGGACACGCAGGAACTTGCTTCGGGGGTGCGGCAGATGCTGCAGGGCCGCGAGCGCATCCCGCTGCAGGAGGTACTGGTGGTCCGGCCACTCGAACAAGGGCTGGCCGAGCTGGTCGGATACCTTTCGCTGAACGATCCGGGCTTCGACGTGCGTTTCGACGAGTCACGCAAGGAATACGTCAGGTGGGAGGACGACGGGGTGACCAGGCAGGCAACGCTCCCCTCGGTCACTTATGTACGGGCGGTCGGGGCGCCGAAGGAGGAGCTGGAGTGAGTACGTCCCCGGTTCCCCGCAGCGAGCTCAACTTGCCGCTGGCTGTCACCTCTTTGATGAAAGGGGTGGTGTACGAGGATCTGCATCCGCAGGTCTGGCGGCACCTGGTGCCTCTGCAGGCGCAGATCCGTGATCATGTTGCGGTCATCGGTCTGACCCTGGCCATCGACCCGTCCGAGGGGTACGCCTTTCTTCGGCAGTTACCGGACGACGAGAACGCCGAAGGTGCTGCCGTGCCGCGGCTGATTCCCCGGCGCCAGCTGACCTTTCACCAGAGCATCCTGCTGGCCCTGCTCCGCAAACGGCTGGCGGAGTCCGACGCCGCCGATGGTGACACGCGGTGTGTGCTGACCCGTGAGCAGATCCTCGAGATGATCACGCTGTTCCTTCCGGCGGGTAGTACCGAGGCGCGGATGACCGATCAGGTGGACGCCCTGATCGGCAAAGTGGTCGAGCTCGGGTTCCTGCGGCGGCTGAAGGAACAGGACGACTCGTACGAGATCCGCCGCATCCTGAAGGCGTTCGTCGACGCGCAGTGGCTGGCTGGGGTGCAGGAGGGGTTGCAGCGTTACGCAGCCGAGCTGGGCATCCCGACCGCGCAGGGAGAAACGCATGGTTGAGGTCGTGATCGCACCGTCCTCGGGGTTCCGGCTGCGCCGCCTGGAGGTCTGGAACTGGGGCACCTTCCACCACAAGGTCTGGTCGCTGGAGATCGCCGGCGGGCACGCCCTGGTCACCGGCGACATCGGCTCGGGGAAGTCCACGCTGGTCGACGCGGTGACCACGCTGCTGCTGCCGGCCAACCGGATCTCGTACAACAAGGCGGCCGGTGCGCAGACCCGCGAGCGCGATCTGCGCTCCTATGTGCTCGGCCATCACAAGTTCGAGCGCAACGAGCTGACCGGCAATTCGCGCCCGGTCGCTCTTCGCAGCCCTGGCCACGACTACTCGGCCTTGGTGGCGGTGTTCGCCTCCGGCGAGGCGGTGGTGAGCCTGGCCCAGGTGTACTGGCTGAAGGAGGGGCAGGCCGGTCAGCCGGAACGGCTGTTCGTGGTTGCTGATCGTGAACTGTCGATCGCGGGGGATCTGGCCGGTTTCGGTTCGGAGATCGCCGCGCTCAAGCGACGCCTGAAGAAGCAGCCGGGCACCGGCGTCCATGATTCTTTCCCGCCCTACGGCAACGATTTTCGCCGCCGGATGGGGATCGCCTCGGATCAGGCAATGGAACTGTTCCATCAGACGGTCTCGATGAAGTCGGTCAGCAATCTGAACGACTTCGTGCGCACCCACATGCTGGAACCGTTCGACGCCGACCGCTGGATCAACCAGATCCTGCTGCACTTCGAGGACCTGACCCGGGCCCACGACTCGGTCGTACGGGCCCGGCGCCAGCTCGACGCGCTGACTCCGATACTCGACGAGGGTTCGAAGTACGACGATCTGAGCGCCCAGCAGGCCCAGCTCGCTCAGGTCCGGGCTCATCTTCCGTTCTTCACCGCGGCTCGCCGGCTGGAGGCCTTCGCCGCTGAGGCCGAAGCCGGACAGAAACGTATTGACGTCCTCGCCGAGGAATCTCGGCAGCTCACCAAGCGTTCCGGAGAGCTCGACAGCCAGCGCGAACAGCTTCAGCTGCAGCGCGCCGGACTGGGTGGCGATCGGTTGCACGTGCTGGAAGAGAGCATCACCAGGGCGGTGTCTGAACGCGAGCGTCGCCGGGCGGCGGCTGAGAAGGTGAATGAGCTGCTGGGCCGGGTCGAGCTGACGCCGGTCACCGACGCGCGAGGGTTCGCGCAGATGCGCGAGGCTCTGGACGGGGTCAGGTCCGGGTTCGAGACTGCCAGCGCCGAGGTCGACAACCGGCTGACCGACATTGCCGTGGAACAGAAGGAGATCAAGTCCGACAGCGACGAGATCCGCGACGAGCTGGCCAGTCTTCAGCAACGGCGCAGCAATATTCCCCGGCGCAGCCTGCAGCTGCGTGATCAGCTGTGCGAACACCTCGGTGTGGGAACCGAGATGCTGCCGTTCGCCGGGGAACTGATTCAGGTCCGGGAGGACGCGGCGGCCTGGGAAGGTGCCGCCGAACGCGTCCTTCATGGTTTCGGTCTGTCGTTGCTGGTCCCGAACAGCCACTACGGTTCGGTGGCGGCCTGGATCAACGATCGTCATCTGGGTGTCCGGCTGGTCTACTACCGGGTGCCGGCCATCCTGGCGGCCACCCATCGTCACCAGGTTCCTGGTCCGGAAACGCTTTTTCACCGGCTGGAGATCAAGTCCGACAGTGAGTTCTACGGCTGGATCGAGCGCGAGCTGTCTACCCGGGCGGCTCATGTCTGTGCTTCGACGATGGATGCTTTCCAGCTCGCGGAGCGCGCGGTCACCGTCACCGGCCAGATCAAGGAGGCTCGCCGGCACGTCAAGGACGACTCCAAGGCAATCGACGACCGCAGGAACTACGTGCTGGGCTGGAGCAACCAGGCCAAGATCGACGCTCTGCTGGCCCAGGCTCTGCTGCTCAACAATCGGCGCCAGCAGCTGGTCGGCGAGCAGAAAAGCCTGGCGGACCGACGTGAGGCGCTGCGCCGTCAGGGAACCGCGCTGGACCAGCTCGACGTCTACCAGACGTATGACGATCTGGACCACGTGTCCGCCAGCCGGCAGATCGCACGCGATCAGGCCGAGAAGGATGAGATCGAACGTTCCTCCAAGGATCTGGAACGCATCACCGACCAGCTGAAGAGCGTTGCCGAGGAGTTGGGTGCGCTCAACGAGCAGATCCAGCAGGGCAACCGGGACCTGGGACGGGCTCACGCCGACCTCGAACGCGCCGAAGCTGGGCAACGGGAATGTCTGGACGTGCTCCAGGCCGACGAGGACGTTCCGGAACCGGAGGGGATGAGCACCTACGTTCCCGATCCGGGCCCGGCCACGGCCGACGCCTGGCAGAACTGGGAGCGCAGCACCGGCGACAGGGTCACCGGCGAGATCGATCGGCGCCAGAAGCTCCTGCGCGCCTGCGACAGCAACCTGGTCCGGCTGATGAGCGCCTTCCGCGAGGCGAACCGCACCGAAACCGTAGACATGGATGCCTCGGTGGAGGCGCTGGGCGACTTCCGGGCCATGCACCACCGGCTGCTGCAGGACGATCTGCCCCGGTTCGAAGCCGAGTTCAAGAACTTCCTCAACACCAACACCATCCGCGACATCGCCATGTTCCGCTCGAAACTCGCCCAGGAAGAAGAACTGATCCGGGAACGCGTGGGCCGGATCAACACGTCCCTGAACGACATTGACTACAACCCGGGCCGCTACATCACCCTCGAGACCACCCGCACCCCGAACATCGAGATCCGCGACTTCCGCTCCGAACTGCACGCCTGCACCGACGATGCGCTGGGCGGGGACGGCGAGCAGTACTCCGAGCAGAAGTTCCTTCAGGTGCAGAAACTCGTGGAACGCTTCCGCGGCCGGGCCGGCCAGGTCGACGCGGACAAGGGCTGGACCAGGCGGGTCACCGACGTGCGCAACTGGTTCGTCTTCTCGGCCTCGGAACGTCACCGGGACGACGACAGCGAGTTCGAGACGTACACGGACTCGGCCGGCAAATCCGGTGGGCAGAAGGAGAAGCTCGCCTACACGATCCTGGCTGCATCACTCGCCTATCAGTTCCAGCTCGACAGCGAGCAGGACAAGACCTTCCGCTTCGTGGTCATCGACGAGGCCTTCGGACGGGGGTCGGACGAGTCCACCCGGTTCGCGCTGACCCTGTTCCGCCGGATCGGTCTGCAACTGCTCATCGTCACGCCGCTGCAGAAGATCCACGTGATCGAACCGTACGTCGACGCCGTCGGTTTCGTGGAGAACAAGACCGGCAGCAACTCCCGGTTGCAGACCCTGACCATCGAGGAGTTCCGCACGCGGCGTGAACTGCACCGCATGGTGGACGTCAGCAAGGTCGAGACGGTCGAGACAGTCTCGTGAGGACGCTGTCGCTGCCGCGGGGTGTCCGGTGGGCAACGAAAGATGACGTCGTCAGCGTCCTGCGTACCCGGTGGGCGGCCGGCACCGACCTCACCGAACTGGCGCTTGGCTCGGCCTGGGAACCACTTGTCATCGGTCTGCGGCCGCCCTCTGCGGCCCAGTACGCCGACGACTTCGACGCGGTACAGGCCTGGGCGAACCGCTGGCGGGCCCGGCTTCCGGCCGGACTGCACGTGCAGTGGCAGGTCGTCGGTGGGCGACGATCCGGCGCGGTTCAGCTGCCGGTCCGGGCGGTCATCGAAACGCGGGAGGTCCTGTGGCGTCTGCTGCAGGTCGAAACGCAGGTAAGCCTGTTCGAGAAGATCCTGGCCCAGGTGGCCTCGGACCTCCCGGATGCCCGTACGTGGGTCGCCCGTCATCCCCAGCGAGTTCTTGCCGTAGCCCCGCACTGGAGCTCGTTCATCGCGGTTGTCCGCTGGGTGCGCGACGCCATGCCGACCGGTGCCTGGATCCGCCAGGTCGACGTCCCGGGGGTCGACACCAAGTTCGTCGAGGCACACCGGGAGACCCTCGCCGCGCTGCTGGAGGTGTGCCTTCCACCGGAACGGATCTTCACCGGCAGCTCGTTCGCCCAGCGCTACGGCTTCGCGGTCAAGCCCGCCTACGCGCGACTACGCCGTCCTGACGGAACGCACCTGCTGCCTGGCGTCTCGGAGATGGCCGTGCCGGTTTCCGAACTCAACGCCCTGGATCTGCCCGGACAGGTCTTCGTGGTCGAGAACGAGACGACCTACCACGCGTTCCCGCCCGTCCCGGACACTCTGCTGTTTCTCGGCTCTGGTTACGGGGTGTCCCGACTGCTGCAGGTCGACTGGCTGGCCCACCGGCCGGTGACCTACTGGGGAGACCTGGACACCCACGGATTCGTCATGCTGGACCGGCTGCGAGCGCGTTTCCCGCAGGTGCGGTCCATGCTCATGGACCGGACCACGCTGCTGGAGCACGAAAGGCACTGGGGCGTGGAGGACTCGCCGGTCAACGCCCACCTGGAACATCTGAGCGCCGACGAGGCGGCACTGTACGTCGATCTGGTCGAGGACCGGTATGCGGTCGGGCTGCGGCTGGAGCAGGAACGCATCCGGTTCGGGCGGGTGCTGGCCGCGGTGGGCCTCTGAACCTCACACGAGTCGACCACGTTCTCAGATTGGACTGGTAAAGGCGGCCTTGCCTCCCACCACGAGAAACCTTCGGGCGTCGACCGCCCGGTTTCACCGATCCGCCGAGCGCCGAGCCCGCTTCCCATAACGCTGCCGCGCAGCCTCGCCCGAGGTGCCGAGCAGGTCACCGATCGAACGCCACGAATACCCAGAAGTATGCGCTTGCCGTACAAGTTCGGCGAGTGTTCGCTCGGCGTCAGACCTGGCCAGCACTGCCTGACGGAGTGCCGTCAGTGTTTTCGGATTCTCGAGCTACCGATGTGCCGGGCTCAAGAGTCTCGAACCGTGCAGCCAACTCGTCGGCATGGTCAAGGATCTCTTGCACGGTCCGTGGCATCCGGATCACCTCAGGAAGTTTGAACGGGCGGACATCGCATGCGCGATTACCGTGGCCAAATCCCCTTCGACCACACCAAAGTCAGGCAGCCTCGCCGATTGGTCCGGGCCGACGAACATCCGCAGCCCGTCATCGACCTCGACGATACGGATGGGATTCGCAAACACGTGCAGCCTGGCTTCATCCTTCGCCCCGTGCTTGCGAGCGCTCCCAGCGATGATCGGCACCACCAACCTCAACCCCAACAGCCGGCACGGCCGGACAGCCGTTCACAGTTCGGAATACCCGTACCATCAGGGGATACGGTATCCCAACGACGGACCGACGCACCTCGCACCCTGGCGATCGGGGACCCCCCTCTGCTGCCGGAGCGCTCCGTTCGCCATGGCGGTTCCGGCCTGACTGCCCGCCGACACGGAGATGCCATTCCCGGACTGCGGTACCGCGAGCAGTTACAGGCCGTCCGTCGTCAGCTCGACGGCATCGACGCCAATGGTCAGCGGCAGGAGGACGGCTACCGCTCGACAACCAGAAGCAGACCGTGCTGCTCGATCATCCGGCCCTGCAGCAGACACTTCTCCAGCGCGATCGAGAGCCGCTCCTCAGCCTTGTCAGTCATCTGCCGCGCCCCGAACACGCCCAGGACCTCGCGCAGCAGCTGTTCGCGCGGCAGCCCCGCGGTGAAGCGGGCGATCGCCACCATGGCGTTGCCGATCTCATGACGGTCGATCTGCTCGAGCGGGCGCGGTTTCACGCTCCTCTGACGCCGGAACGTTGTCCACGTGTCTGGCATGAGACCGGCCGGCCACAGGAACGGCTCCTCAGGGTCCTTGAAGTACAGGGCCGGCAGGTGGGCGTAGATCTTCTCCGCCCGGGCGGCAACCAGCCGGTTGATGCCGAAGGCCGCAGCAACCAGCCGGGCCAGACGCTCCCGATGTATGGGTCCTTCTGCTTCCACGATCTCGTCGATGAGCTGAGCCACGGCCGGCAGGAGCGCCGGGAGCCGGTCGAGTGCCTTCCGGTCCCCGATGACTCTCGGCTGCCAGGGTGTGTAGGTCTCCTGTCCTGGAAGGGCCTGGTGGGAGCCAATAATGCGGGGCAGCAACGGTCGTCGCGCCGGAAGATTGGCCGGCGTGACCGGTGGTCCGACGATCAGCAGGTCCGCGTCCCGCGCGGCGGCTCGTACGGGGCTCGGGCCAGCAGCTGGCCTGGTCCGTGCAGGACGAGCCTGGGCTGCCGCGCGGGTAGCGGCCTCCAGACGGTCAAGGACGTTCTCCGGCGAGACCAGCCACTCCGGCAGCCAGACCCGTTCAACGGCGGGCCAGCCCAGCATCTTGGACAGTACCTGCACCGGTAGCCCGTCCCGGTCGCTGACCGTCTTGCGGTGCCGCCATTCCTGGCCGTCCAGGAGCACGGCCACCAGGAAGGTCTGTGGATCGTCGGGCCAGGCCACAGCCAGCTCGACCCTGAACTCCGACAGGCCGAACACTTCCTGAACGATCAGGCCCCGCCCGCGCAGGGCTCGCGCCAGCTGCTCGCGATGCTTGTCCGGGGCGGCTGCCGAGGCCACACTGCTGGCCAGAACCTGGCTGTCACCCGCGGCGATGTCCAGGTAGGCGCGCAGGTGCTGCAGGCCGGCCGAGGACGTCTGCTCAACCTTGAGCTGACTCGGGGTGAACGAGCTGAAGACCATCACCTGACGTCGGGCCCGGGTGATGGCCACGTTCCAGCGCCTCTCCCCGCCGAACCAGACCAGCGGCCCGAAGTTGCGCGGCAGGGAACCTTTCTCGTTCGTGCTGAACCCGGTGGAGAACAGAATGGTGTCGCGCTCGTCGCCCTGGACGTTCTCCAGGTTCTTGATGAACAGGCTTTCCGGCCCGCGGGCGTCGAGGGCCTCGATCAGACGCTCGTCCTTGCTGTCGCGGATCAGGTCCTCGATGTGGGCCCGCTGCGGCGCGTTGAACGTGACCACACCAATGGACGGTGGTGTCTCGGTCGCGTCGAACCGTCGCCGGATCTCGGCGACCACGGCTTGGGCCTCCTGGGGGTTGGTCCGCTTCATCTTTCCCCCGGCAGTACGCAGGTAGGTGCCTTCGACAGGGACCAGGCTGATGCCGCAGTCCGTGCCTGCCGTGTTCGGGGTGGGGAACGAGGACAGCCGTCCCTCGTAGTATTTCAGGTTGCTGAAGGCGATCAGGGACTCGTCGACGCTGCGGTAGTGCCACGACAGCCACTTCTGCGGCACCCGGGCCTCGACGCACTCGGTGAGGATGCTCTCCTCATCGGCCGGCGCTGTCGTTGCCTCAGTCGCTACGGCGTCATCGTCGTCCTCGTCGCCCAAGGACCTCTGGGCGAACGAGGTGGGCGGCATCTGCTTGCTGTCGCCGACGACCACCACGGCCCGGCTACGTCCCATCGCGCCGATGGCGTCAGCCACCCGGATCTGCGAAGCCTCGTCGAAGACCACCAGGTCGAAGATCTGCTCCCCGCCCGGGAAGAATCGCGCCAGCGAATCCGGGCTGACCAAAACGCAGGGCATGATCTCGGTGACCAGCTCGCCGTACTCAGACATCAGGGCGCGAACGCCCAGTCCCTTGCGCTGGCGCCGGATCTCCTTCCGCAGGGCTCCGGCCTTTCCGGTGGCCGTGGCGGCATCGAACGTGCGGCGCTCCAGCACCTGTGCAGGCAGAGCAGTCTTCAGATGCTCACGGACCCTGGCAGCTGCCGTGGTGAAGCGCACCACCGCACGGTTGTGGGCCTCGGCGTCGAAGACGTCCAGCCGGTTCGCCTCACCGCGCTCGGTTCGTGCGGCGAGTGCCAGCCCTCGCTCGAAAGCTGCGGCGGCGTCGTCGGCCAGGATGGAACCGGTGAGCAGTTCGTCGTAGGCCTGTTCCAGACGCATCCCCCACAGGGGGGCCAGAGCCTGCCTGAACGCCACCCACCGCCGCAGGCTGAGCAGGGCGTGATCCCACAACGCCCGCCCCGCGCTCGTCTCACGCCAAACCGCCGGCAGTCCTGCGTCACCACTCCACCACAGCAGGAGCTCCGGGGTCGAGCCACACTCCCCCAGGAGCGCCTGAACGGCGCCGGCCGCCTCGTCGATCGCATCCGCCGCCGTGTCGTCGATCTGCTGTGCCAGCGCTGGAAGGAGCCGCAGTTGCTCGATGAACTGCTGCCGTTGCGGATCGGCGGAGGCCGGGTCCACTGCCTGACCCAGTGCGCCCAGCCAGCTGACGTGATCGCGGACGATCGCCAGCCCGTGCTCGGTGAAGGGGTTCCAGCCAGCGGGGATGTCGATCCCCGGAATGCTGCGTGCCCGCTGGGCAAGTGCCCGGACGTCCTCGCGCAACTGCAGTAGGTCGCCGGTCAGCTCAGGAAGGTCCCTGCCCCTGACGTCAGCCTCTGGCCATAGCACCGGCTCGAGCCGGATCTGCACGTCACGCAGCCGTCTGGCTCGTCCAATGACGCTCGACTCCCCCGCCTGCTGAGCCTGGGCATGAATGTCGTCCAAGGGCAGGTCGAGCACAGCCGGCAGTACCAGCTTCAGCACCGGATGGCCGTTCGTGAAGAACGAGTCGAGCTCACCCAGCAACTCCCCGCAGGCGAGCTGCCAGCGCTGGCTGCGCGACTCGTCCATAATGTCGAGCGGGACGGCACGCCCCCTGATGACCGTGCTCAGGTCCGAGAAGTCCTCGACGGTGCGCACCACAGCCAGCACGCCGGCCAGAGGACCGTCAGCCGGTAAACGACCAAGGCTGTCGTCGACATGCTGCGCGGCCTCGCGCATCCGTTCGACGTCCAGGCTCGCAGCATCGTCCAGGAGCAGGAACCCCCAGGGATGCTGCCGCTCCGGACGGGCGACGTCGGCCGTGTCCGGCAGTACCCGCAGCAGATCACGGACGGCTTGTACCTTGGCCGCCACGTCCGGCGTGTGCAGGAACTCCCGAGGCACTGCCAGCACGGGACCGTCGCCCAGCGCGATGAGCTCGGTGTGAGCCGAGTAGAAGGAATAGTCAACAGCATTCGGCTCGTGCAGCCCTCGCGCGTACCGGGCCAGTGCTCGACGTGAGGAGCGCAGATCCTGCTGGGCAGCACGCAGGTCCTGCTCGTCCACCACGACCTGGTGGTTCAGGGACTGGCTGATCTGGGCCCGGACGTGCACCGGCTTGCTGCTCTTGTCGTGCAGGTCGAGGCAGAACGGCCCCATGCCGACCTCGTCCAGCCGCCGGCGCACCACGTCCAGGGCCGCTCGCTTCTCGGCGACGAAGAGCACCCGCTGCCCTTCGACCACCGCACGGGTCAGCATGTTGGTGATGGTCTGGGACTTTCCGGTCCCCGGAGGTCCTTCCAGCACGAACGTACGCCCGCCTACGGCATCGGCCACGGCGCCCAACTGCGAAGCATCACCCGGCAGCGGGCACACGGCGTCCAGCTCGTCCAGATCCACCGTGGCCTGCTGCCGCTGCGTGGGGTCCTCGAAGGGTTCGGACGGCTGGTGCATCAGATGGTGGACCAGCGTGTTCGCCGACAGCTGCTCCCAGTTCTCGTCGAGGTCCTTCCACAGCCGGAACTTCGCGAACTGCAAGGTCGCGAGCTCGGCACTCGCCTCCACCCGGTACGGCAGTCTCTTGTCGGCAATCGCCACCCGCAGGGCCCGTACGGCTGCATCCAGGTCGATCCCGGCACCGTCGGCGGCCGGTTCGGCGAGCCCGGGCACGCGCAGACCGTGCTCCTGAAAAAGCTTCTCCAGCAGGCAGAAGTTGGGCGTGCTGGTCCCGCTCTCGTCCAACTCCAGGTGGTAGCCGCGGGCCTGGGGCCGACGGGTCAGGCGCACCGGCACCAGGATGAGCGGCGAGCGCAGGTCCGTCCCGTCGGGCTTCCACAGCAGCGTGCCGAGGGCGAGGTAGAGGTTGTTGGCACCGATCTCGTCAATGTTGGTGCGGGAACTGTGGGTCAGGGCCCGCAACCGCTTCTCGTACTGGGCGTCAGCCAGATTGGTGTACAGCTGGCGGTTGCCGTCGAATCTTTCGCTCAGGTGCTCCTGAGGCAGGTGGGCACTGCGTGTGGCGCCGCGCGCCCGCTGGATCTCATCCAGCTGGTCGGAGGGCAGCAGCTGCAGGGCATCGCCCTCGTGCAGGGTGTCCTCCACCCGCCCCAGCTGCCCGGTCGGCACGCGCAGGGCCACGGTGTGCTGCTCGGGGCAGTGGATCAGGCGGTTGCTCCGGCTCAGGTCGAGCAGCACGTTCTTCCATGCCTGCACCCGGGCCGGGATCCTTGTGCCCGTAGATCCGATTGAGGACGAGGGTGCGCTGCGTTCTCGGGGCATCGGCGCCGAGGAGTGTTTCTGGGGTTCGTAGACGATGACCTGGACCTGACCGTCGTCGCGACGCACCCGGGAGGGCAGCGCGAGGATCCCGCCGCGGCGTGCGGCCCAGACGTCGGTCACTCCGTAGACCGTGGAAAGGTCTCCGGTCAGGTACTTCTCGTACGGGTCTTGCGAGCTGCGATCGAAGACCCCCGGCTGCGCCGATCCCGTCAGCATCGTCGTCTCGACCAAGCGGATCTCACCGAGGTCGATCCGGTTGACCAGGTCGCTGACGTCGGTCTGGGTGATCGTTCCCAGACTCTTCTCCTGGCGCCAGTACCCGAGGAAGGCGTGCCCTTCGACGATCCACAGCAGAGGCCGGATCCAGGCCTGCTCCAGCAGCGCCGCCATGACCACGGTCGTATCGAGGCAGGTCCCCAGCCGCCCCTCCAGGACCTCCTGCGGTGAACGAACCTTCTGCCCGTCGTCGGCCCAGCTGGCCGGCGGCATGCTGTAGCTGATCCGCCGGGCCTGCACGGCCTCGAAGATGGCTTGAACGGTGGCATCCACGCGTTGGGCATCGCGCTGGTAGCCGCACAAGGCCGCGCTGCCGGTGCGCCTACGCAGGATCTCCGAGGCCTCGTTCAGCAGCGCCGCCACCGACGGGTCGTTGGGCATGACGAACGCTGCAAGGATCTCGAAGCTGAGGTGCGCGACTCGCTGGTCCCTGAGCCACTGCCGGGCCGCGAGCAGCCGGATGGGCTCGGCCCGCTGCGCCAGCAGGTGCCCGTGCCACTCCACCTCGACGATCAGTTTGCCGGGCCGCTGTTCCTCGATCTGCAGCATCACCGCCGGATCGAGCTGCACGTCCACGGACTCGACCCTCATCCGGCGGTTCGCCACCAGGTCGACCACCTGCTCGAACGGCCGTGTGACCTGCCCCTGCTCGTCCTGGATCAGGACCCGCAGGACTGCCCCCGGCCGATCGGCCGGGCTGGTCAGCAGCACCTGGTCGACCACGGGGATCTCGCTGTTGGCCATCGCGTAGCTCAGGACCCGTTTCGCGGTGACGTCGATGTTCACCGTGGTGGTCGTCGTGGGGCCGGCTACTGCATGGTCGGGCATGAGCCGAGCGTAGATCGGTGATCATGAATACGTTCGAACAAGGGACAACTTGTGACACATGACGCGCAAAAAGACCGTCGCGCACGCCACGCCAAGTCCCCGCTCGCAGGGGCGGGGTCTCTTCCGGATCGCTTCGAGGTCTCCGGCGCCCTTGAACGCATCGCCCGCCTCTGCGTCCTTCTCGCTGCAACTGGAAGGCGTACCGAATGCGGACCTTGCTGGCGGCCCCGCCCCGCAGATGATCAGCGTCACCGTGTGCCGACGGGCCGGCCTACTGATAGATGGCCGCCCGCGTTTCGCGTTCTTGCCACGCGGATGTCGCTGTCGCTCATGAGTGACGGGGCCAGCGACGAGCTGGAAGCGTGGCACGATATCCGCGATCTTGACGATAAGCCTGAAGGAACAGGGGCGAGGCGCAATGACTGTCGAAGGAACACGGTCCGAAGCCCAGTGGCGGCTCTACCTCGCCGAATACAGTGTCGAAGTGCTGGAAAGCGCCGACGAGAACGCAAACCTGGAGATCAGCGATCAGCAACGGGCGGACCGCTGGCTCGGGTTCGACGGCGCGGACACAGATCAACTGGCCGAACTGGAGCAACGCCTGGGCATCGGACTGCCGCCGAGCTACCGGACATTTTTGGCAGTCTCTGACGGCTGGCTCGAGCTGGGCCCGTTCCTGTGGACGATGCGGACCACCGGCGAGGTCGGCTGGGCACGGGACACGGACCCGCTGCTACACAGCCTTCTTCAGCACGAGCAGGACGAACTGGCGGGCCTCGCGGACCGTGCGCTGCTCATCTCCAAGCAAGGAGACGCCCAGTACTGGATACTTGATTCCGGCGATGTGTCCGCTGCCGGGGAATGGGCGGCCTACACCTGGTCCAGCTGGCATCCAGGGCCGAGCGGCCGGTTCGAGTCGTTCGCGGCACTGGTAGATGCCGCACGTGCGTCGGCCAAGTACCTCAGGGAAGATGACTAGTCTTCGGGCGTGAGGGCGGATCCCAGGTTTCCCCGGGATGGTGGACTTGAGGTATCAGGACCGGACGTCGGTGCCCTCCAGAGCGAATCGGACCGAGTCTGCCTGCGCGATGACCGGCCAACCGTTCTGGGTGGTGGAGCCAGCGGCCCGGACAGCGCCGACGCTGGCCGGCACCCGGACCAGCACTTGACATCCCAAACGGCCGAAAGCCACCCAGGATCAGAACCTGACACTGGAGACCGACCGCACGGACGGTGTGCCCTACTTCAATGCGGGCTCCTCGAGAGACGACGCCATCGGTAGAAGGTGTAGGCAGCCAGCGCGCCGGTGACGGCGAGGGCCAGGAACAGCAGCGGGTTGAACCACCACACGGTCAAGGAGTGCCGGGTGCCGTCGGCGAAGCAGCACTCGTTGACGATCGGGAAGAATCACTGGTGGAGGGCCGGCCGGGAGGGACCCCTCGGGACATCTGTCCGAGGGCGTCTCGAGGGTGGCGAACGTGGCGACCAGCATGCCCCACGTAGAGGATGGCGGTGCCCCCGCGGATCCCAGCGTCACGCCCAGAGGGAGCCAGACGTCCCCGCGGTTCATTCGCGGAGCCGCAGCTCGGCAGTGCGCTCAAGACGGTTGCTGCTGTCCCACCGGTCGCCTGGGCGGGGACCCAGCTGATCACGGACCTCGCCCAGCCGGGCCCGGCAGGTCTTCATGCCGACCGCGCCCAGCCCAGGGGCGTAGGCAACAGGGCCGAGCTTGAAATAGTCGAACTCACCCTCGAACTGGAACTTGATCATCCAGTCCACCAGCCGGGCCGTCGGCACCTTGGCCGCGGCCGCTGCCTTCGGGTGCAGCGCGAGCAGGCGACGGCAGGCGTCGCCGATGATTCCGGAGGAGTCGTCGGCCCGGGCGATCACGGTGATGGCTGAGGCCAGAGCCTTGTGGGTGACCGTGTAGACCTCGCCCGGCACGGTCGCCAGGACGGCGGCCTCGACTATGTCGATTGCCTGATGCATCTGCCGGGCCGTGCTTGCTAGCAGCGCTCCAGCGGTGCCGGTCGGCGCGGGTACGGATCAGGGGTAGTACGTCATCGGCCAGCGAGGTCATGCATCTATTCTTCGGAGAGGGCAGGCCAGCTCGGTACACCACCGCCTATTGACGCTCGCCGAAGACTTATCCGCCAGAGGCCTCCTTTCCTCGCCGAACGCGCTCAGCCACTCGGGCGGCATCTAGCGTGCAGCCCCTGGCAACAGCGAAAACAGTGGCTGGGTCGTCCTCCAACTCACCGTTGCTGTTGCCCTTGATGCCGAAATGGAGGATCTCCGGGAGCCGGACGCTGGAATGCGTGAAGCTGATCGAGCCGTCTGGGGCATAGGCGTGGCTGACCGTGGGGCTTACGTGAAGAGCCCGAAACAAGGTGAGCGCCTCACCGAGCATGCCAATCTCGAACGAGAGGTCGTCCTCACCGTCATCGGTCGCCGCCTCTACTCGCCAGGTCAGCTCTTCACCGAGGCGCTCCGGGGTCCAGTGAGAAACGTCTTCGCCGAGCAGCGTCGACAGGATCGCGATCGCTTCTTGGAGCTGGACCCTCGCCAGTAGGAGTGTCGCAGCCCCTGCCCAGTCGTCAGAAGGTCGCTCGGCCAAAGGATGCTTGTCATGGTCGCCGTAACCAGTTTCGGCTTCTATCAGCTCGCGTGCCTCACCCGCCATCAGGAACGTCTCGCTCGACGTGACCGGGATCGACGTGCGTACTCCCCCAAACCAGGACATGACCAGATTCTTCCAGAAGAACCGCTCAGCACTCAGCCATTACCTCCGCCGAACGCTGGGACCGTCCAACCGTGCATGACTATACGGTTCCTGGTCGTTGACTTTGTCAACGGACAATCGTTCACAACCGATGAGAGCTCGTGTACAGTCGCTCTTCGTGGCCCCACGTACCGACACCTACGGGGCAGCGCCAACACAGGCACGGGAGAGACTGTGAAGCTCGAGAAGCTGGGCGACCGCTTCAAGATCGTAGGCGTTCTGGGCAAGGGCAACATGGGCGAGGTTTACCGTGCTGAAGACCAGACGGTAGGGCCGACCGACCCGGATTATGTCGTCGCCGTCAAGGTCGTCCTGCGCACCAAGTCCGGTGCCGACGTGACTACCCAGGACGACGAGGCGATCAAGCGCTTCGAGCGCGAAGCTCGCATCATGCGCCGCCTGTCGCATCCGAACCTTCCACGCTTCGTCAGCGGCGCGGTCGACGTGGCCCAGGGGCGGCCCTTCATCGCCATGGAGTTCGTGGAGGGCCACACCCTGCGCACCGTCTCCGACGAGGTTGGCCAGATGCCCGTGAGCTGGGCAATCGCGCTGGGCGCCCAGATGGCTGCGGGCCTGGCCGCCGCCCACGCTGCCGATGTGGTCCACCGTGATCTTAAGCCGGCCAATGTCATGCTCCAGCCGGGGGGCCTAGTCCGAGTTCTGGATTTCGGGATGGGCCGGATCACCGAGGATCAGGAAGCTGGGAAGCTGACGGGCACCGGGATTACCCTTGGCACCGCTCGATACATGGCTCCCGAGCAGTTCAAGGCGTCCGCCGTCGGCCCGGCCGCCGACCTGTATGCCCTTGGCTGTGTCCTGTACGAACTGCTGACCAGCGGCCCCCCCTTCACCAGTCAGTCGGCTCATGAGCTCGGTCTCCAACACCTGAACGAAGATGTGCCGCCCTTAGCTCTGCTGCGGCCCGATGTGCCCACGGCGCTCCGTCGTCTGATCGGCGAGCTGCTGGCCAAGGAGCCCGAGAGCCGTCCTGCCGACGCCGGCTCGGTCCGCCAGCACCTGCTGGACCTTCTTCCCGAGGCCACCGAGCCGGCGCCGGAGGGTTGGGAGGCGTATAACCCTGTCCTCTGTCTCCAGAAGGGGATGACCCGGGTTCTGACGCCGCAGCCTTCCTTCAACAAAGACGCCCCAGTCGCCGCGCCCGCTTTGGGTGGCATGGATGTCTTCCAGCTTCACGAGAAGCTGATCAAGGACTACCGCAGCTTCACCGAGGGCGCGGCCCCGATCCGCGACGATCGGATCGCCCAGTTCGTCGAGGAACAGCTCGACGCGAAGACGCAGTGGCCAGATCCGTGGCTCTCGCTCAACCCCTGGTTCGCAGACGGCGGTTCGGTGAACGCCCTAGTTCGGGACAAGGTGCTGCACGAAGAGACGGCCCGTATTTTCCAGGCGGGCAAGCAGGACGGCAGCACCACCTGCGACGGCCGGCCGATCTCGCTGTACCGGCACCAGCGCGAGGCCATCGACATTGCTGCGCAAGGCGCTTCTTACGTCCTCACCACTGGCACCGGTTCGGGCAAGTCGCTTTCCTACATCATTCCGATCGTCGACCGCGTATTGCGCAACCCCTCCCCCAAGGCCAAGGTCCGCGCCATCGTGGTCTATCCGATGAACGCACTGGCCAATAGCCAGCTGGGTGAGCTGGAGAAGTACCTCCGCAACGGCTACGGCGCCGGCAACGAGCCGGTGACATTCGCTCGGTACACGGGCCAGGAGAGCGATGAGGCCCGACGCAAGATCCGTGAGAATCCGCCGGACATCCTTCTGACTAACTACGTAATGCTCGAACTGATGCTCACCCGCCCGGACGACCGGGATGCCCTGATCCGGATGGCCCAGGGCCTGGAGTTCTTGGTCTTCGATGAGTTGCACACCTACCGCGGTCGCCAGGGCGCTGACGTGGGCCTGCTGATCCGCCGGGTTCGCGAGGCCTGCGAGACCGGGAACCTGCAGTGCGTCGGCACATCCGCAACGATGTCGAGCGAGGGGACATTTGCCCAGCAGCAGAAGGCCGTCGCGGAGGTCGCAAGCACGCTGTTCGGTACCGAAATCCGCCCTGAGCACGTGATCGGCGAGACCCTTATCCGCGGCACCGCGACCAGCGAGGTGACGCCCGGCCCCGCGCGTCTGAAGGCGACGTCCTCCCCACAGAGCTACTCCACCCTGGTCGAGGACGACCTGGCACGCTGGATCGAGGGCCGTTTCGGGCTGACCGAAGACGAGGACGGCCGGATCGTCCGGCAAACACCCAGCACCATCGAAACAGCCGCCCTGGAACTGGCGGAGAAGACCGGTGTCACCCAGGACCAGTGCATCCAGGCCATTCGCCTCACCCTGCGGGCGGGTTCCCAGGCACGTCATCCGGTCACCGAACGTCCCCTCTTCGCCTTCCGGCTTCACCAGTTCCTGTCCAAGGGCGACACCGTTTACGTCACCCTGGAAGACCCGCTGATCCGTCATCGGACCCGCGACTACCAGCGGATTCAGCCTCACTCCAACGGAAAGATCCTGCTGCCGCTGGCTTTCTGCCGCGAGTGCGGACAGGAGTTCCTCACTGTCTGGCGCACTCGGCGTGAGAACGGCGACGGGTACGTGTACGAACCGCGGCGGGACACCGTCGGTACCGGTGGGCGTACCGATGACGGTTACCTCTATGTGGCCTCCGACGGACGTCCCTGGCCGGGGTCGCTGGAAGAGGTTCTCAAGGACCGGCGGTTGCCTGAGTCCTGGCTGGAGACGGACGTCGCCGGCAACGAGTCCGTCCGGGACAACTACCGGGACAAGCTCCCCCGCAAGATCTCTGTCGACGTCTACGGCAACGAAGGAGCAGGCGATCTGGAAGCGGCCTTTATCCCGGCGCCTTTCCGTTTCTGCCCCCACTGCCAGGTCAGTTACGAACAGGCCCGGGGCAAGGATTTCGCCAAACTGGCCACGCTCGACCAGGAAGGGCGTTCCTCAGCCACGTCTCTAGTCTCGTCATCGGTGGTCCGTTCGCTCAACGCGATGCCGGAAGAGACCCTCGGCAAGAAAGCTCGCAAGCTTCTTACTTTCGTCGACAACCGGCAGGACGCCTCGCTGCAGGCCGGTCACTTCAACGACTTCGTTCAGGTGACACAGCTTCGCAGCTCGCTCTACCACGCCTTGTGCGAGGCCGGGGACGAGGGATTGCAGCACGAGTACCTGGCCGACGCGGTGGTGGCAGCCATGGGGCTGCACCCGAACGACTATTGCGGCAAGGAAGAGCCCTCGCCGATGGTCGCCAAGGCTGCGGCCAAGACGGTCAAGGACGTGATCGCCTTCCGCCTGTATCTCGATCTGGAGCGGGGATGGCGGGTGACGATGCCCAACCTTGAGCAGACCGGCCTGCTCCGCATCGAGTACCCGGATCTGCCCTGGATCGCTGAGCAGGAAAAGCGCTGGCAGTCCCTGGCCGACCCGCTGGTCAAGGCCGACACCGCTCAGCGGGTCGAGATCATGGCCGCTCTGATGGACGAGTTGCGACGATCGCTGGCCATCGACGTCAGCTACTTCCGGGACGACTTCGACCGGCTTCGTGAGGCCAGCGAATCCCGGCTCACCGACTTCTGGATGCTCAGCAACGCCGACCGTCCACAAGTGGCGATCGCCTATCCGCAGTCCTCGGGCAAGGGCACCGACCCCACCGGGCTGTATCTCTCCGGCCGCGCAAAGTTCGGTAAATATCTGCGCCGCAGGCACTTCGATGGTCTCAGCATCGACGACACGCAGGCTGTGATCGTGGACCTGCTCAACCTGCTGGCCGACAGCGACATGCTCACCCGCGTCGAGGCCGCTCCGCCCCGCAATGGCGGCCCCCGCTTCGGTGCCCGCGCGAAGATGCCCACCGGCTACCGTGTGTCCGCAGCAGCGATGCTCTGGCGGGCCGGCACCGGCGAGCAAGGCGCTCACGACCCGCTGACCCGCACTTATGCCAGTGGCGACGGCCCGCGGGTGAACGCGTTCTTCCGCACGCTGTACCAGGACACAGCCTCGGATCTGCGCGATCTCTTCGCCCGTGAACACACTGCCCAGGTCGACCCGGCTGAGCGGGAGAACCGAGAGGAAGCCTTCCGACGAGCCGATCTGAAGCTGCTGTACTGCTCCCCCACCATGGAACTGGGCGTCGACATCAGCGACCTGAACGCGGTCATGATGCGCAACGTGCCGCCGACACCGGCCAACTACGCCCAGCGCAGCGGCCGAGCCGGACGCTCCGGGCAGCCCGCCCTCGTCGTCACCTACTGCGCCAACGGCAACAGCCATGACCAGTACTACTTCCGAAAGTCCGAGCAGATGGTCGCCGGCGCGGTCCAGCCGCCGCGCCTCGACCTGACCAACGAAGACCTGCTGCGCTCGCACGTCCATGCCCTCTGGCTGGCTGAGGCGGGACTGAAGCTGGGGCAGGCGATCCCCCGCGTGATCGACGTCGCCTACGACGACAACGCCCGGGTGCCCAATCCGCAGCTGCCCCTGCACGAGGACGTCCTGACTGCGATTGCCAAGCCGCAGGCCCGTGAACGTGCCCTGAAGTCAGCCACCGTCGTCTTCGGCACCCTGCTGGAGGAGCTGCACACGTCCACCAACTGGTGGGAGGACAGCTGGCTGGAGGACACGCTCCGGCAGGCGCCCGAGCGGTTCAACCGGTCCTTCGACCGCTGGCGTGAGCTGTTCCGGGCGGCTCTGGTGGACCAGGCCGAACAGAACCGCCGGGTACTGGATCACACCCTGTCGGACCGGGACCGCCAGACCGCCACCCGGCGTCGTCGGGAGGCCGAAACCCAGATCGGCCTATTGAAGAACGAGAGCGTGGAGAGCAAGTCCGTCCTGTCCGACTTCAATCCCTACCGGTACCTGGCCAGCGAGGGCTTCTTGCCGGGGTACTCGTTCCCGCGACTTCCGCTCGCTGCTTATGTGTCGTCCTCAGCCCGGCGCAAGGCACACGGGGACTACTTACAGCGGCCGCGGTTCCTGGCGATCCGCGAGTTCGGTCCAGGGGCGCTGATCTACCACGAAGGTTCGCGGTATCAGGTGACCCGGATCCAGCTGCCGCCGGAGACCGCCGGCGAGATCGTGATGACCTCTGCTGTTCGCTGCGGTCAGTGCGGTTACCACCATGACGCCGGCCCGAACGACAACGTCTGTGAAATGTGTGAGACCCCCTTGCCTGCGGCGAAGGACAACCTGCTGCAGTTGCACACGGTCTACACCCAGATCCGCGAGCGGATTTCTTCGGACGAGGAGGAACGGCGTCGGGCCGGATTCAGGCTGGTCACCTCCTACCGGTTCACCGGTCACGGCGACCGTCCCGGCCGACGCGATGGTCTGGTCACTCACGATGGCGAAAGCCTCGCCCGTGTCACCTACGGCGACTCGGCAACCATCCGAATCGTCAATCATGGACGTCTGCGGGCCAAGAAGGACGACCCGGAAGGCTTCTGGCTGGATCCGGCCTCCGGCGAGTGGATGAACGAGAAGGCAGCGTCCGAAGCTGCCGGTGACTCCAGCCAGATGCCGGTCATCGACTCCGGCGGCAACGAGAAGCGCCGTCGCAAGCGCGTCCTTCCGTTCGTCGAGGACCGGCGCAACGTCTTGGTCCTGGGCCTGGACGATCCACTGCCCTATCCGGTCGCGGCCACGCTGATGTACGCGCTTGAGCGCGGTGTGGAAGCTGCGTTCGAATTGGAGGATTCAGAGCTCACCAGCGAACTACTCCCTCCGGAGGAAGGCAACCGGGACCGGATGCTCTTCACCGAGGCGGCCGAGGGAGGCGCCGGCGTGCTGCGCCGGCTGCAGGCCGAACCCGGTGCCCTTGCCCAGGCTGCTCTCAAGGCCCTGGAAATCTGTCACTTTAGTCCGGACGGCGACGATCTGGGTGGGGCGGATCCGAAGCGTCCCTGCGCCAAGGGCTGCTACGAGTGCCTCCTGACCTACGGCAACCAGCTCGACCACGGCGTCATCGACCGCACCACCATCGTCAAGCTGCTGCTGCGGCTGGCCGGCTCAACCGTGCTGAGCACCGGGGCGGGTCAGTCCCGCTCCGAGCAGTTCGAGCAGCTGCAGAACAGCGCCGGATCCAGCCTGGAGAAGGAATTCTTGGCCTGGCTGAAGCAGGAGGGGCTGCGGATGCCGGACGGCGCCCAGGAATTGATTGAGCCCGCCTCCGCCCGGCCGGACTTCGTGTATCGCCTGCCCAAGGCGAGCGTGGCCGTCTTCATTGACGGTCCGGTCCACGACTACCCTTCGGTGGCCGAGCGAGATGCCGAGGCCGAGGAACGCCTGTACGACGCGGGCTGGGACGTGGTCCGGTTCCCGCATGGGGCCGACTGGTCCGGCATCGTCGACCAGCACGCCAGTTACTTCGGCAAGGAGCAGTAGAGGATGAGCACCTTTACCCCCGGTTCCCTGGTCTCGGCCCGCGGCCGCGAATGGGTTGTCCTGCCCGAGAGCGCCGAGGACATGCTGGTGCTGCGCCCCCTGGGTGGCTCCGACGACGACATCGCTGCCGTGTTCCCGGCGCTGGAGGACATTGACAGCGCCAGTTTCCAGCCCCCGGCTGCCAACGACCTCGGCAACGCCCAGGCGGCCGGCCTGCTGCTATCGGCCATGCGTATCGGGTTCCGGGCCGGGGCGGGGCCGTTCCGCTCGATGGCCGGCATTGCTGTCGAACCCCGGGCCTACCAGCTCGTCCCTCTGCTGATGGCGCTGCGCCAGCCCACGGTGAGGCTGCTGATCTCAGACGACGTCGGGATCGGCAAGACCGTCGAGGCCGGCCTGATCGCCACCGAACTGCTCGCTCAGGGCAGCGCAAAAGGCCTGGCGATCCTGTGCGCTCCGGCGCTGGCCGAGCAGTGGCAGGACGAGCTTCGAGAGAAGTTCGGGATCGACGCCGAACTGGTCCTGGCGTCCACCGCTGCCCGTCTGGAGCGGGGTCTGGACCTTGGCCAGTCGCTGTTCGACAAGCATCCGCACGTCATCGTCTCCACCGACTTCATCAAGTCGCCCCGCCACCGCGACGACTTCGTCAAGCACTGTGCCGACCTGGTCATCGTCGACGAGGCGCACACCTGCGTCGCCGCTGACGACGTCAAGCAGCGCACCAGCAATCAGCTGCGCTACGAACTGATGAAACGCATCGCCGCCGACCCACAGCGTCATCTGATTCTGGTGACCGCCACCCCACACAGTGGTAAGGAGAGCGCCTTCCGCAACCTCCTGGGCCTGCTGGAACCCTCGCTCAAAGACGTCAACCTGGAGACCGAGGCAGGTCGCCGGCATTTGGCGAACTACTTCGTCCAGCGCAAGCGCGCCGATGTGCGGCGCTTCCTCACCACCAAGGACGGGTTGGCCAACGACGCTCTGGCCGAGCAGACGTCCTTCCCTGAGGACCGAGAATTTAAGGACGAGCCCTACAAGGTCTCCCCGGAGTACAAGGCGCTCCTCGAAGACGCCGTCGCGTACGCGGGCGAACGCGTCCGTTCGGCCCAGGGTGGGCGGGACAACCGGATCGCCTGGTGGTCGGCGATTGCCCTCCTGCGCTCCATGGTCTCCTCCCCTCGGGCCGCCGCTCAGACGCTCACCACGCGGTCGGCTACCGCAGCGGCGAGCACCGAAGCCGAGGCCGACGCCCTCGGCGCGCCCCTGACCAGCGACTCCACCGACAGCGACCTCCTCGAAGGGCTGGATGTAGCCCCCGGCGCCGAGCTCGGCGAGGCCGCCACCCGGTTGTCCGAACTGGCCGCCAGAGCTGAACAACTCGAGGGCCTCGACGGCGACCTGAAGCTCAAAGACCTGATGAAGCACGTCAACGCGCTGCTCAAAGCGGGGTACCGGCCGATCGTCTTCTGCCGGTACATCCCGACCGCGGAATACGTGGCTGAGGTACTTGGTGCCAAGCTGCGCAAGACGCTGGTCCGCTCAGTCACCGGCACGCTCTCCCCTCAGCAGCGGATCCAGCGGATCGAGGACTTGGCCGCCGAGCGTGCCCTCGACCCGGACACGAGAATGGTTCTGGTCGCCACCGACTGCCTCTCCGAGGGCGTCAACCTGCAGCACCACTTCGACGCCGTGGTGCACTACGACCTGGCCTGGAACCCCACACGGCACGACCAGCGTGAGGGCCGTGTGGACCGCTTCGGCCAGAAGCGCGACAAAGTGCGCGTGATCACCATGTTCGGCAAGGACAACGGCATCGACAGCCTGGTCCTGGAAGTCCTGCTGCGCAAACACCGGCAGATCAAGCGTGACCTGGGCATCGCCGTCTCAGTCCCGGACTCCTCGTCCAACGGCGTCACCGACGCCATCGTCAATGAACTGATGCGCAAGGAACGCGAGGGCGAACAGCAGGAACTGTTCGACATCCGCGAGATGACCCAGGCGGTGGAGGGCAAGACCGCAGCCCTGCACGACGAATGGCAGTCAGCAGCCAAGCGCGAGCAACAGTCTCGATCGCGATTCGCCCAGAACGCCATCCACCCAGAGGACGTCGCAGTCCAGGTGACTGCCTTACGGCAGTCGCTGGGACGCTCGGGCGAGGTTCAGGACTTCACCCGCAACGCCCTCAACGCTCTCGGCGCGGTCATCCATGACGAGCCCGAAGGATTCCGGGCCGACGTGAGTGACACGCCCGCCGGAGTCCGGGATGCCCTGGCCCCGTTCGTCGGAACGGCTATCGAACGCGGTCGCAGCATCCCCTTCCGCACCACACCGGCGATCTCGCGCGGAGAAGCCGCCTTGGTGCGTACCGACCCGGTCATCAGCGCCCTGGCTGCACACGTCCTCAATGCTGCCCTGGACCGCCAGGTTGCTGGACCCCGCCCGGCGCGTCGTGCCGGAGTCATACGTACCAGCGACGTCCCGACCCGAACCACGCTGCTCCTGGTGCGTTACCGCTTCCATTTGACGCTTCCGTCCCGGGCAAGCGAAACACGACAACTGGTTGCGGAGGACGCGCGTCTGCTCGCCTTCACGGGCGCGCCCGCGAACCCCCATTGGATCGAATCGGAGGCTGCGAAGGCACTTCTGGAAGCCAGACCCGATGCCAATGCCGAGGCTACTCTCGCCACGAACACGATCAACCGCGTCCTCAACTCCTTGACCGACCTGACCGGGCACCTCGACAGCGTGGGCGACCGCCTCGCCGAGGAACTGCTCGACTCGCACAGGCAGGTGCGCAGCACCGCCGGCGAGATCATCCGTGGTCTAAAGGTCACCGCCCAGCACCCCGCCGACGTTCTCGGTGTCTACGTCTACCTGCCGACCGGAGGGGCCAACTGATGTCCGCGACCGCCCACCACCAGGTGTTCTCGGCCGTCCACACGATCGGTGCGCTGCTGCCCGTCGACATGCTCGCCCGGATCTCCGAGGGTCGAGACGTCTCCGGTTCGGCCCCGGCCGACTACGGAGTGATTGGCAAGCGCCGCTCCGTTCGCGACGAGGCCGAGCGTCACTGGGACTACTTGCGCTCGATCTGGAAAGAACTGCGCGAGCAGCTGCCCTCACAGCCGCAGGCGCCGGCCGACCCCACCGGCATCGCGATCAATCAGTGGCTCGAACCCCTATTCAATGAACTCGGATACGGCCACCTGACCGCCAACGGCTCTCTCGGCCTGAGCAGCGATGACCAGAGTAAGACTTTTCCGGTCAGCCACCGCTGGGACCACGTCCCAATCCACCTGGCTGTATGGAACGCCCCACTCGACACCCGCAGCGCCCCGGGCACCGTGCCCGCGCAGTCGATGGTTCAGGAATGCCTGAACCGCAGCAGCACCCATCTCTGGGCGGTGCTCTCCAACGGCCGCCAGATCCGTCTGCTGCGTGACTCCAGCGCACTGGCCACCGCCTCGTACGTGGAGTTCGACCTCGAAGCCATCTTCGACGGCGAACTCTTCAGCGAGTTCGTCCTGCTCTACCGGCTTCTCCATGTCTCCCGGTTCGAACTCGCCCCCGGGACCCCTCCGTCGAGCTGCCGTCTGGAGACCTGGCGGGTCGAGGCCATCGACTCCGGCACCCGTGCCCTGGACCAGCAGCGCGACGGCGTCGAAAAGGCCATCCGAGCCTTGGGAACCGGCTTCGTCCGCCATCCCGCCAATGCCGCGCTACGCCAGAACATCGATGCCCACGATCTGCACCGATCCTTGCTCCGCCTGGTCTACCGCATGATCTTCCTCTTCGTCGCCGAAGACCGGAACTTGCTGCACCCGAACGACGCCGACGAGCTGGCCAAGCAGCGATACGCGAAGTACTTCTCCGGAGCGCACCTACGTCAGGTCGCCCGAAAGCGCCGAGGTACGACGCACCACGACCTCTACTCGACCCTGCACCTTGTCCTCACGTCCCTTGCAAACGACAATGGGCGTCCGGAGCTGGGTTTGGTAGGTCTAGGTGGCCTCTTCGACCTGGCGGACAGCGACCCCCTGCACGGCGCACAGCTCGCCAACGAATACCTACTCGACGCCGTTCGCCATCTCGACCGCGCCTACGACCCGAACGCCGCCCGCTGGCGGCAGATCGACTACCGCAACATGGGCGCTGAGGAACTGGGATCTATTTACGAGTCCCTCCTCGAACTCGTCCCGAAGCACAGCGACACCGACCAGACGTTCGAGCTGGAGAACAGGGCTGGCAACGACCGCAAGCAGACCGGCTCCTACTACACGCCGACATCCCTGATCGAGGTCCTGCTCGACTCCAGCCTCAACCCGGTGATCGACGACGCAGTTAAGCGCGGCGAAGAGACCGCCACCGGCCCCGACGCGACCGACAGCATCGTTACGGAACTCCTGAGCCTCACGGTCTGCGACCCCGCCTGCGGCTCCGGGCACTTCCTCGTAGCCGCATCCCGACGCATCGCCAAGCGCGTGGCCGCAGTCAGGGAAGGAAACCCCGAACCGACAATCGAGTCCGTCCGCCACGCGCTGCACGAGGTCATCGCCCGCTGCATCTACGGAGTCGACCTGGAGCCGATGGCGGTCGAACTGGCCAAGGTCTCCCTGTGGCTGGAGGCCATGGAACCCGGCAAGCCGCTGGGATTCCTGGACGCCCACATCAAGCACGGGAACTCTCTGATCGGAACCACTCCCGAACTGATGGCCGAGGGTGTCCCGGCCAGGGCCTTCAAGCTCATTGAGGGAGACGACAAGGACATCGTGCGCTCGCTCGCCGACCGCAACGAGCTCGAGCGCACCCCACAAGAGACCCTCTTCGACCGGCCGACGCAGCCCAAGATCTCCACCGCCGAACTGGCTCGGGAAATGCTGGAGATCACCGCTGCCCCGGCCGATGCCTTGACCGATGTCCGCCGCCAGACCAAAGCTTACGAGCAACTGTTGACCTCCAGTCGATACATGACTGCCCGGCGTCGTGCAGACGCGTGGTGCGCCGCGTTCGTCTGGGAAAAAACCAAAGGGGCAGGAAAGTTCGCGGTCACCCAGGAAACCTTCCTGTCTCTCAACAAGCCGGATGGGGAGATCCAGCGGGAGACCCACCAGGAGATCATCCGCCTGCGCGATCTGTACCGGTTCTTCCACTGGCACATCGAGTTCCCCAACATCTTCCCGGACGACGAACCCGGCGGCTTCGACTGCGTGCTCGGCAACCCGCCTTGGGACAAGATCGACTTCGAGGACAAGAAGTACTTCAGCATCGTCGAGCCCAGAATTGCCGCTATGGCCGGCGCGAAACGGCGCGCCGAAATCCAGAACTGGATGAACGAGCACCCTGAAGCTGGTGAACGCTACAACCAAGCCCGTCGGCGGGTGAAGGGCTCGTTCCACTTCATGGGAAGCTCTGGCTCTTATCCGTCGATGGCCAAAGGTTTGAGCATCAAGGGCGTGAACTCTCTGCTCGTGGATCAACTCTTCGCAGAGCTGACCTCATACCTGATCGCCGGACGCGGCCGTGCTGGAGTCATCGTCCCAACAGCTATTGGCACCGGTGCTGGCGCACAGCATCTCTTCGGGAAGCTTAGCAGCAGTGGCCGCATCGCTAGCCTTTTCGATTTTGAGAACCGACGCTCTCGACTATCCCGCGGCGAAGCAAGACTCTTTTTCCCGGGAGTTGACTCACGCATCAAGTTCTGCCTCCTCTCACTGACTGGCGCTGAAGTCACCGAACCCGAGACACGCCTGGCCTCATTCCTTGGCGACACGATGGAGCTGGAGGACCGGTCCAAGGTCTTCACCCTCACCCCGGATGAGATCACCCTCATCAACCCAAACTCCGGCACGCTCCCAGTTTTCAGAAATCGGCGAGACGCTGACCTCACTACATTCGTGTACCGGCGTCTTCCCGTTCTGTGGAACGAACGGAAGCCTAGGGGAAATTCGTGGAAGATTAGTTTTACCCGCCTCTTCGATATGACCGATGACTCGGACATCTTCCAGACCCAGGTCGAGCTCGAAGCAGCCGGGTGGGCGCTGGAGGGAAACATCTTTGTCAAGGGCAACGAACGAAAATTGCCACTCTACGAAGCCAAGATGGTAGACTTCTTCAACCATCGTGCAGCAGATGTTATACGGAGCGAAACCGCCCTTAACCGACAAAATCAACCTCGCTATTTGCAGCAGACCGACTTGCGCAATCCTTCTCGTTTTGCTTTCTCGTTAAACTGGGTCCATGAAAATGGCGCCATTAAAGTTCGACGACGTGATCGCGACGTCAAAGTCGATGGGGTCCGCGAATCACTACGCAAGCTCAGCTGGGAGCGCGAGTGGTTGTGCGGTTGGTGCGATGTAACTTCATCCACCAATGAGCGCACATCAATTCCGGCCTTTCTACCAATAAGCGCGGTCGGACACACCTTCCCGGTAATGCTCCCAAAGACTTCCCCACGCCAAACAGCTGGCCTTATTGCCGTCCAGAGCTCTCTTGTTTTCGATTTTATTAGCCGTCAGAAAATTGGCGGGATTCACATGGCACTGATGACATGGAAGCAACTCCCTGTACCGACCCCTAAGATGCTCGACCCACACCTAGACTTCATCGTTCCCCGCGTCCTCGAGCTTACCTACACCGCCCACGACATGGCTGGCCTGGCAGCCGATCTCGACGACACAGGTCAGCCGTTCATCTGGGACGACGATCGCCGCGCCCACATCCGCGCCGAGCTGGATGCGCTGTTCTTCTACCTCTACGGCATCTCCCGCGACGACGCCGAGTACATCATGGGCACCTTCCGGACAGATACCGGTGGCCTGATGAACAACGAGATCAAGGCCCACGGCACCTACCGCACCCGGGATCTCGTCCTTGCTGCCTACAACCGTATGGCCCCCGCGAAACCCGAACTCGATCGGCCGCTGAGCCAGTCGTGCTATGTGTCCGAGCTTGTTCCTCCCCCGGGCCAGGGCCCTCGCCATTCTTGACGGTTGGCTCGCTTGATAAGCAGACAAGATCATGAGGGTGGGTTTCTGAATGCTCTCCACCGAGTTCTCCGAAAGTCGTGAGTGGTGCGTCTCGGCGCGAGAGTTCGAGCACCTCTGCGACGCGGCTACTGCCGGCGGGGCGACCCCGCTGAGCTTGGTGGCATGGCGTCACATCGCCCCATCAAAACGGGGCCCGTCGGTGACCGATCTGGACGATGCGGTGGGCCAGACGTTGACCGAGGGTTTCTACAGCACGGCAACCCAGGAGTTGACGGACGCTGAGTCCGGGTCGCTGGACGTCAGCTACCGGATCGCCTTGGAGAAGTTGCTTGCTGTTCTGCTCTGATCAGGCTGCTCGTCGAACGCTCGGAACGTGAAACCGCTCTTCTGCTGTCATTTGGAGGAAATGGTGCCTCAGCTCGCTCTGGCCAAGAACATCTGGGAAAAGTTTGCACAGCTTGAGAAGCCGGTTCTGAAGGGCGTGCAGAAGGCCACCGAGAAGTTCCAGGAACGCACGATCGCCGAACTGTACGCCGACAAGGGGCTGCACCTGGAGTCGGTGGACAAGGCCGCGGACCCCCGTATGCGCACGATCCGGATCACGCAGTTCTACCGCGGAGTCGTGCTGGCGCCCGAGGACGGTGAACCCGATGGCACTTTCCTCCTGTACGACGTGCTCCCCCACAACGACGCATACGACAAGGCGGCCAAGCTGAAGTTCAGCGTCAACTCGGCCACCCATGCCCTCGAAGTGCGCAATGTCAGCGTGATCGATCAGCTGGTCGAGATCATCGAGCCAGAGGACGCCGACTCCGCGACGGTCGTCTCCAAAGTGTTCGCGCACGTCTCGGACGACGAGATGACGTATCTGGGCATCGACGAACAGGTTTTGCGGGCGGCGCGCACCGTTACGGAACTGGAGCAGCTCACCGCTCTTGGCTCTTTCCTGCCGGAGGACCAGTTCGAGGCCCTGCACCACCTGGCCCTCGGATTCACGGTGGACGAGGTGTACCAGGACGTGGTCATCCCCCGGCGTGCCGAAGCAGGGGGCGCGTCCGGCGAGGGCGAGATCAGTCTGGAGCAGGCGATCATCTCGACCCCTAGCCGGATCAAGGTGCTGACCAGCTCCGCGGAGTTGCGTGAGGCCCTTGAAGAGCCTCTGGTGGCCTGGAAGGTGTTCCTTCACCCGTCTCAGCGCCGCGTCGCCTACCATCCCCAGTACAACGGGTCGGCACAGGTCAGCGGTGGTCCGGGCACCGGTAAGACCGTCGTCGCCCTACACCGGGTCCAGCATCTTCTGAATCGGTATCCCCAGCACCGGGTCCTGCTGACCACGTTCACCAACGCCATGGCCGACAATCTCCGGGAGAACCTGGAGACCCTGATCGGGCAAGCGGATCAGCTGGAACGCGTCGAGGTGAGCACGATCAACCGGCTGGCCATGGCGCAACTGCGCCGGCACACCGGTAAGCAGCCGCAGTTGCTGAGCGAATCCGAGAGCCACCAGGACTGGAAGCGGGTCCGCAAGGATCTAAACCTTCCCTGGACGGAACAGTTCCTCGCGCAGGAGTACCAGAACGTCGTGCTGGCCCAGAAGATTGAGGACGAGGCGACGTACCAGGTCGCGGCGCGGCCGGGCCGGGGCGCCGGAGTCCGGCGCAACAGTGCTCAGCGCACCGAGATCTGGAGTGCCATCGAGCGGTACCTCGCAGAGTTGTCGGCCAAGGGCAGGAAGACCCACAACGCCGCCTGCGACGAGGCAGCAGACCTCGTCCGTTCTGGGATCGTGGAGCTGAACTTCGATCACGTCGTGGTGGACGAGGCCCAGGACCTGCATCCTGCCCAGTGGCGATTCCTGCGGGCAGCGGTGGCTGAGGGTCCGGACGACCTGTTCATCACCGGTGATCCGCACCAGCGGATTTACGACTCGCAGACCTCATTGGCCTCGGTCGGGATCAAGGTCACCGGCCGCAGCCGGCGACTGAAGGTCAACTATCGCAGCACCGAGGAGATCCTGTCCTGGTCCACCGGTCTGCTCACCGGTTCGCCGATCAGCGATCTCAGCGGTCAGGGCGATGACAGCCTGAGCGGCTACCGCTCGCTCCTGCACGGGAACCCGCCCGTGGTCACCGGTCACAAGACCCAGGCTGCCGAGGTGGAGGCCCTAGTGAGTCAGGTCGAGGACTGGCTGGAACAAGGCATCGACAGTACTGAGATCGCGGTCTGCAGCCGTTTGCGCAAGCCTTTGCTGGACAAGGTGGCGGGCGCTCTGGACAAGGCCGGCATCCTCACCGTGAAGGTCGATGACCATCCGGGACCCGACGACGAGGGCATCCGGTTGGCCACCACCCACGCGATGAAGGGCCTGGAGTTCCGCGCCGTGGCTGTGGTCGGTGCGGGCGCATCGGTGTTTCCCTACGCACCGGGTATCACAGCCGCGGAGGTTGATCAGGTGCAGCATGACAACGACCTTCTGCGAGACCGCTGCCTGCTCTTCGTGGCCTGCACCCGCGCTCGGGAGTACCTGGCAGTTTCCTGGAACGGCGCCGAAAGCCGCTTCGTCACGCCTCTTCTGAAGAAGGCTTGAGCCATCCGTTCACCAGGGCCTGTCGAGCCTCGGCCAGCGTATCCCGCCCTAGTTGGGATAGCTCCCTGAGCGTGGCCTCGACTTCGTCCAGCGCCGCGAACGCCTCGGCGTACCGGCGCTGGTCGGCCTTGTCCAGCTGCGGGATGCGCGCCCCCCGAGCGTCCGTCCGGAACGAGCCACTACCGCGGACCGTCCCGCCGTGCGCTTGGACAAATCGACGGAGGAACTCATCGTCTATCTGTTCCGTCTTTGACGAGACCTCGTTTCTGGTGACAGTCACCAGTCCGGCACGCATCAGGTCCGAGACCCGGACGTCCGTCTCGGCGATCTTGCCCTCCCCCGGCTGAAACTGCGCGAGAGTCTCGTTGAACTGAGCGGTGAGCTCCGCCATCCGCTGAGCGACCCGCGTGTACTCGATCTCGGGCGGCCGCTGTTGGGCCGCAAGGTAACGCCCAGGGCTGAGATCAACGAACTCGTCCAGCAGTTCGATGGCCGGGACCTCGACCGACGGTGCCAGGGCGTCGGCCGTCGGCCCACTCAGATCGACCATTCGGATGCTGTCGGGCGTCTTTCCCCCCTCCTCGTCGCGGCTCAGGACCCATAGGTGCAACGGTTGTTGATGGGTGGTGGCAACTCCGGCAGGAAGGGCCGCCACCTGCTTTAAGGCTCCCCGCCGGATCATCTCAGCTCGGATGCGAGTACCGGATTTGCGGTTGGCGACGGACTGCGGCAGGGCGATGACGGCATACCCGCCCGGCCGTAGGTGGGCATAGCAGTGCTGAAGCCAGGCGAGCTCTCCTTCGCCCTTGGTCGGGGCGCCGAACTCCCATCGCGGGTCCAGCAGCAGATCTTCTCGCCCCCAGTCGTTGATGCCGACCGGGGGTTCGCACACGACTATGTCGGCCAGGTACGTCTTCCAAGCATCCGCTCGGAGTGAATCACCTACCTTGACGGTGACCTCAAGACCCATCAACTGCGCGCGGGCCTGGCACAGGCGGGCGGCATCTCGGTTGAGTTCCTGACCCAGCTTGGTGCCTTCGGGCACCACGTCTAACAGGAGATTGCCTATCCCGCAGGCAGGGTCGAGCACGGTTGGAGGTGCGCTGTTCTGTCGAGGTAGACCGGCAATGACCGCACCAACCGCTCGTACCAGCGACTGAGTGGTTCCCAAGCTTGTTCCGATGCCAGCCTGCTCAAGCACTGCATCGAGCCCCTCAGGACCGGGCATGCCCTGTAGCGCCTGCCGCTCCCGTACCCCGAGCCTGCCGATGTGGCCGTGCAGCAGGAACTCGGCGACGTCGGCCAGTGCGGCTTGAACATCGTTGCCGTGCGTGAGCCGGAGCCCGGCCCAGATCTGGGTTTCGCCCGGAGTCTCGGAGACCGGGCGTTCACTCTGCAGCCAAGCCTGCACTGCCTGTAGGTCGAACTGCGCGTTCCGGCCGCCCACAACCGGGGCGGGGAAGTCGCTGTAGCGCTTGCGCCAGTTCGAGACAGCTGCCCGGGTCACGCCGGCAATGCGGGCGATTTCTGCAGATGAGACGAGTCCTGGAGGAGCGGCGTCAGGGCCGTTGGACATGTTCACCACGGTACACAGGCCCGACCCCTACCAGCCAGACGTTACGTTGACGTAGTTAACGCACACCCACCCTCAGTAACACCGAGCAGCGTCATCGGCGTGAACTAGATGAGTATACAGTTCGTTGACATTGTTCACAGGCTACGGTTCACTGATCCCGTTGCCAGCTCGAGATGCATGCAACCGCTGACAACCGCGAACCACAAACGACTGTGCCACCTCTACTTTCGCCTCCATCAGCCGTGACCCTCCTTAGGGAGCCCAAATGAACGACCAAGACAGCGAGGCCCGGCACCCCGGTACGCAGCCTCTGGTCCCTACGAGACCAGAGGCATTCACTGTGGTCTAGGAGAAAGACGGCCAGCCGGGTGGCCCTGACAACCCGCTCGAGGTCTGGATTGCGAAGGCCTTCGAGGTCGCCGGTTTCGAGTACTCCAAGGCTCGGAAGGCCAGTGCTGACGCTCTGGGGAGCGTCGACGTCCGCAATTTGAAGGTGACCAACAACCAGGGTGAGAAGGACTCTGCCCTCGTCGACATCAAATTCTGGAAAGGCACCGAGGGCGTCGCCGTAACCAGCTGCACTACCGACCCGACCGACGTCGGCACCACGGTCTCCCTCAGCTGCCTATCGGGTGACGACCGGGTGAAGGACTACGGGCGGATCACCAGCAACGACACCTTCTGAACCATCGCACGACGGCAGCGCACAGGGTGAGCTGCAGTGAGTCGCCGGTCCGGGGCGGCGTGCCGCGGACCGTCACAAGGGTCGAGTTTCGAACTGGGGGATGGTCATGACGACCAGAAACATGATCGAGGTGCCACGGCAGCAGTCGCGGCACCGGGTACGCACCACCAGGCGGATGACACTGCACCGTCTTGTGGAGGAAGTCCGGATCGACGACGTGCTCAACTGCCTCACCGAGACCTGTCAGAAGGAGCTCAACCCCGAGCTGACCCCGAAGTCCGTCGCCGGTTCCCCGGCCTGGCTGGTGCACAAGCGGCCGCCGGAGGTGGCGCCCGAGTGGAGCGATGACCTGGGCCTCTTGGCCGACCACTCCTTCGAGGAGGAGTTCAAGGGTTCCCGACCTGGGGCCCTGCTGTTCGTGGAGATCGACGGCCGCCTCTATGTGGTCCCCTTCGGTAGCGGGTACACCTGGATCGAGGATTCGGTGAAGGACCAGACCTTCGGCCTGGCCCTGGCCATCCGCTGCATGGACCCCTCCGACGTCTCCGACATCGTCCGGCGCTCGCCCGGCCGCAAGGGCCGTACGGACTCGACCCAGGTGCCGGGTGGCTCACACCTGTGGGGTCTGGGGCTGGACACCGTCAGCGAGATGGTCCGGAAGCTGAACGGCCGTAGCTTCGACCTCGACCTGACCTATTCCCGGGCCGGCGAGCGCGCCCCGAAGCTGGAGGCGGCCGGTTCGGTCTCGACCCATTTGGGTCTGTCTCCACGCAATTTTTGTGCGGACATTCGAGCGCTCGAGAAAGTGCTGCTCGAGCGTGACGTCGCCCCCGAGTTCGCGTTCGTGGACAACGTCAGGCCGGTCACGTTCCCGGACACGCTTAACGGCTTGTCGGCGGTCCTGGAGAGCGCGCTCACAAGCAGCCCGAACTACGAGCAGCGCTTGGCCCTGGCCGTTCCCACCGATCTGCAGGACGCGTATCCGCTGGCCGGGGCTTTCCAGGTACGTCTGGGCGGCGGTACCTGGATGACGCCCCGGGTGGAGCTGACCATCGAATGGATCGAGCAGCTGCTGCAGCGGCTCGGCACCTCGCAGAAGCGTATCGACGCGCTGAGCCACGGGCGCGTGAGGATGCTGCCTTCCACCGGGGCCCCGGACGAGATCCTTCGTGAGAGTGACCTGTTCCGCTGGATCGAGGCTTCGGTGAGCATTGGTCCGCGTCGGTACACACTGCTGGAGGGCAGGTGGTACGAGCTCGGCGCGGAGTACCTGACGAACCTCCAGCAGGACATGACCGCCCTGTTCACCGAATTCCGCTCTGCTATCACCCTTCCTGCCTGGCGCCGCAAGCCGAAGGGCATCGAGACCGAAGGCGAGTACAACGAGCGGGTGGGCAACGACGTCTCCGATCTGGTGACGATGGACAAGGTCTTCGTCCGTGGGCGGGCCGACCGCCCGTGGCGGCTGGAAGTCTGTGACCTGCTGACGCGCGACGGCACTCTGATCCACGTCAAGCCCGCCGCCGGCTCCGACGTGCTCAGCCACCTCTTCAACCAGGGTCTGGTCTCGGCCGAGGCGCTGCTGCAGGCCGACGTACGCGAGCAGTTCCTCAAGGCTGCGGCCAAGCGTGGTGTCCCCCTTCCGGACAACTACGAGCCGAAGCGGGTTGTCTTCGCCATCTTGCTGAAGACCGGGCAGGAACTGTCCGAGACGACGCTCTTCCCCTTCGCACAGCTGGCGTTGCGGCACACCGCCCGCATCCTGTCCCGCCGCGGTGTCCGGGTCGAGCTGGTCGGCATCCATCTGGGCGACGACTGAGCCCCCGGCTCGGCCGGCACCTGACTCTTCCGTTTCAAAAAACTGCGACCTATCCAGGAGATGATGATGAACCACGAGGTTGAACTGATCAGTGACGGCGAGAGCCTGGCCGTGATCGGCGCGAAGCCTGCCGTCGAAAGGTTCTTGAAGTCGGTCGGGCGGCTGTCGTCGTCGCGCCCGCTCGACCCGGACCGGTTCGGACGCGTTCTGCGGGCGGGGGCCGCCGCCGCCGAGGGTGCAGCCTCGATCGCGGCCACGTCGGGTCGATACCTCAAGCTCGACCAGGAGTCCGCAACTTGGGTCAAGGAGATCGGGCTGATGGACACCGACACCCCGGGCCTCAGCTACGCCATGATCGGGCGGCCCGGCGACATCGGGAAATGGCTGAAGGTCGAGACAGGGTTGCAGGCCCTGGCCACCAACCCGGCCGTCCTCTCCGGTGTGGGCAACATCCTGTCGCAGATCCAGGCCCAGCAGTCCATGGCGGACATCACCGCGGCACTGGCCCGCCTAGACGAGAAGGTTGACGACATCCTGCGTAAACAGGACGACGCCGTGCTCGCCGAACTGGTCGGGATCGGCCACGCCATCGATCGGGCAGTCGCGATCCATCGGCAGACCGGCGAGGTGAACGCGACGCTCTGGTCGACTGTGGCTCATTCGCACCAGAAGATCGGCGCCGCTCAGAGTTATGCCATGAGTCAACTCGCCAGCCTCGCCGAAGGCCTGGAAGGCACGCGGATGGGCGATCTGGCCTCAGCCGCCAGGCAGGCGGAGGCCGAAATCCCCCAGTGGCTCGCGGTGATTGCTCGCTGCTTTCAGCTGGCCGTGGCTCTGGATCTGCTGGAGTTCGAGCGGTCCTCGGCCGAGACGCCGGACAAGGCTCTGGCCTACGACCAGGGCATGATTATGTCCCGCCTCGGGCATCGGGAGCCCATCGCCGAGCGCACCAGGTGCCTGCTCGACAGGGTCGACCAAGCGGTCCGGCTGGCCAATGAGAAGATTTTCTGGAACCGGGTCAACGCCGGGGTGGTCGTCGAGGCCGCGAACCGGCTCGGTGCCGACATCCACGAGTTCCACCAGCTGCTGCGGATCGAGGAGAACTTCCAGCAGTGGGAGGAACGGTCACTGGGAACCGCTGCGGCCGTAGGGGCACAGGCAGTGGAGCGGGCGAAACAAGCTGCCCCGACCGTGGCCGGGATAGCCGCGCTGGGCCTGAGCAGCCTTGTTGTAAAGAAGCTGCAGGGGAACGGATCGGGCGAGGAGAGCTGAGGAGGCGCAACTTCCAGCCGGGTGGCTCCCGTCTGCTTGTAGTGGCCGCGCCTCGAAGAAGTGCGCCGAAACCAGCGTGAAGTCGGAGGCGCGTTGGTATGAAGTGACGCCTTTGGCGAACAAATCGCGA
>NZ_JAJSOH010000043.1 GCF_021277265.1 Kineosporia rhizophila | reverse complement strand
TCGCGCCTGTTCTCATGCATACTCATCAACTACAGTTGATATCGGCCATCCGTGAACGGGAGGACGGGAGCGCAGTGCAGCCAACAGCCAGCCGGGACTTGCCGACCAGCCTCAAAGACCTGCCTGAACTCCTGCCACAGCCGCCTCTCTATTCGGCGAGTGCTAGCAAAAGGGTTGCGACACGCCCAGCAAATCCGCGATTTGCTAGCACCAACACGGTTGGATCATCCCCATGGCAGCAGTCGCAGGCAGGAAGCATCGCAAGTGCGCGAAGGATCACGTGCAGCTCAACGCGCGCGTTAAGCCTCTGCGCAAAGACGAACTTGCTGCTTGGGCCACGCGCCTGGGCGTCAGCCGCGATGCAATCGTCGACGCCATCCTTGAGCACGCACTCACAGCCCCCTCCGTCGGAGACGATGGCCAGCCTGTTTGGTGGTCCGCTCCGACCGAAGAGGACTCTGGTGGTGAGCAGCTACGCCTGCTGGCTGGCTAGCCATCTAGCTCGCCCCAGCAGCCGCACCACTCGGACGCCAACCGGCGCCTGAGAAAAGAAGAAGACCCCACCCTCTGCCGGCCAAAGCGTTTGGGTGAGGCCTTCTGCGACAACTACTGGAGGAATCGTACCTCGGACCCCGGGCAGGGGTCTCCATTGAGCGCGCGCCAATCTGGCGTGTCGCGGCGATGGCCCATGCCTTGATGGCTCCGCACACCCAAAACTCCTAGTCAGAGCGACGCCCGCTACCTCACAGCTCCTTGTGAAGTGGCCTATGTCGCATGCCCATCTAGGGCAGGGACCCCCGCTGGAAACCGCAGGGGTGGGACAAGTGCGCCCTTCGGGAACCTGCGTGCGAGCGCACCATGGACGACACAACAGCCAGACACCCTCTTGATTACGGCCTTCACGAGCGGTTCAGTGCACCGTCGGAGCTCTTAAAGCGAACCAACCCGAGCCCTACTGTGGGCCAACACCAGCAGGTCGCGCCCCCCGCACCCGCGGGCACGGTCGACCTGGACCGGCATCTCTTTGCCCCGAACCGCTGGTTAGTCATCGACCCTGACAACGAGCGTGTGAAGGGAGCGCACCCTGGATCCCTCGAATCCGCGCTGTCCCTGATCGGTCGTGGTAAGGCCACCTCGATTGTGGGTCAGCTGCGCCCTGAGGTCACCGGCGTAGACATCGACGCGCCAGCATCTCTCGGCGACCTTGCACGCGAGATGATCACTGACTGGGCTGCTTCACGGCGCCTATGGCACCTGGCCCGGCCCTCGGGTGGTGGGCCTGGTCGCTGGCACGTTTACATCGTGCATGGGGTCAGGGCTCGTGACCTGTACCAGCTGGTCAGTGACATCAAACGCGAGCTGGGCCTCAAACCGGTCCAGCTCGGTGTCCGTGACCACCTGCGCCCTCTGTCGGCGCCGCACCGTCGCACCGGCCTGGTTACTCCCATCCAGGGCGAGCCAGCCGCGCTCTACGCCGATCTGCTGTCTCTGCTGCCTGACCAGCCGCGCACAGCCGGCCGCCGTCGCGGTCCCGGCTCCCCGAAGACAGCGACAGGGACGCGGGCACGGTCCGCGAGTGTTGCCGGTAGCGGCCCGGCGGCGCCCTTAAGCCCGCTGGCGCGCCGGCGTCGAGAGCTGCCGCTGGCCTGGCATGTCTACTTCCGTGAAGGACGGGCCACGGCCGGCCCGGTTGACCGTGACCCCCACACCCGCTCTCAGATCGAGATCGACGCCACCCGGCAGCTCGTGATCTGCGGATACACCGAGGATGAGGCCTGGACCGCGATCACCCACGCGCACCCCACCGCCTTCACCAAAAGCCGTCTTAAAGGCAGGCTCTGGTGGTGGTGGCTGTGGAATGCAGCCGTTCGAGACGCCGACGCCTGGCTCACCTCCCGCCGCCGCGCCCGCCAGCAAGGCCTCCAGCACATCACCGAAAACCTCGTAGGGAACGTCGCCAAAGACGGTACGGAGGATGTCACTGACCTGTTCGACCTGCTTTCCGCAGTCGAGCAGACCAGCACCCCGGACACGACCTCGCCGAACCCGGACCTGTGCTCGGTGGTCGTGCCGCCCCAAGTCGCCACGACGTTCGCCCTCGTGGAGGCGACATGGCGTTCGTGGCCGGCCCGCACCCGCCACATCGACCGAGAGCTGGCCACCACTGTGCTGGTCCGCCTGGCAAGGATCGGCAGCACCGAGGCCGCCATCCCCCAGCGCGACCTGCTGCAGGACTGCGCCATCTACGACCGCAAGACCATCCGCTCATCCCTGGCCAGGCTGCAGGAGTCCATCGGTCTGCAGGTGCTCCCCACTTACGTGCCCGGCACCACGGACACAGCTAACACCCTGCGCCTGCCCGACCAAGTTCCATCCCAACCGGGGGACCGAACGGGAACTCTGTCGGTAATTCCCCCATCTAGGGTTACACCCCCCCTCCCCGCCCGGCGCCTCCTCGGGCTCCCCTGCTCGACCCTCCTAGCCGAGCTCCCCCCCCAAACCGCTCCCGAGGGCAGTGGCCTGTTATCACTCGCTCGCAGGGCTGGCCTCTGCCCCCCTGATGCGGAGGTCCTGTCTCCAGCCCAGCGCCGTACCGTCACCGGCCACCTGCACACGCTGGCTCGGTACGGGTGGGCCGAGATCGACGACCACGGCCACTGGCGAGCTGGTGCCCCGCTCACCGGGGACTCGGCCGCCGAGAAAATCGGTCAGTACCTCGACGAACGTGTGCAAGCCGAAGTTGCGGCCGAAAGGGCCCAGTTTCGATTGAACTTCGACCGAGACCAGCGCGCCGCCCGCTGGCAGGCCCTGCGCGCCACAGCCATAGCCCGCAGCCAGAGAGCCCGCATCGCCCGGCAGAAATGCTGGTGGGAAGACCTTTCCGCGGAAGAACGCCAAGCCCGCCGCATCGCCAGAGCAGACCACTTCGCACAACAGGCCCCCCAAACCCAGGCCACACTCAAAACGACCTGGGCCCAGCAACGCCGTCAGGCCGGCGCTCCGGACGAGCGCACTCGCCATCAGCAGTGGCTGACCAGCATGACCCCAACAGAGCTCGCAGCTCGTTCGACCCAGCGCGCCCAACTGTGGCGGTCCAGACCTACCCACGAACAGCACGCCCTGGTCCAGGACTGGGACGCCCACCGCATTCAATGGGGGCTACCAGCCCTCCAACGCAGCCATAACTCCCTACGCGGCAGGCATATACAGCAAGACCAGCACCCCGAACACACCAACACCGGCAGCCTGCAGTTGCGGCTGCCCATCCCCGTTCCTCCCCCCGCGGCTCATCAGGAGCTCTCGCTCACCGGCACCTAGCCCCATCTACGACGAGAGGCCCTGCCATGCTCGAACGGCTTCCCCCCTTTGAGCAACGCCGATGGTCTCCGGGCAAACGTTTGGAGCCACTGGGCAGAATGCGCGCAGAGCCCTAGTCGAGTCCGGAGTGCGTTTGTCACCGCAAGTGCCGCCGACCAACCAGCACGCTCAACCTCGGACCATCGCCCCCGAAGCACCAAGGGCCCCACGTTTTCCCGCTATAACGCCAGCCGCTCCCCAGCACGTGACCGCTCACGGGACGACGAGAGTGTCGCCGTGGCCATGAAGTCCAGACACGCGGTCAGCTGCGGGCGGGCGGTGTCACGCCCGGACCGCTTCTCGGCGAAGATCCGCCAGCACCCGGCTGCCGTGAGTGCGTCCATCTGACGCTGGAGACCGCGCTAAGCCACGGAACTGGTTACTGACACGAATGAGCAAACCACTGTCACATCAGCGAGCAGCTACTGACACCTGAGCGAGCACAGCAGCCATCAGCACTGACGCCCCGGCGAGCAGAACGGAGTGGTCGCTGCCCATCGAGATGAGCAGTCTCACCCATGTCCGCATCCCTCCATTCGGCCGATTCCGCCTCTCGGTCTCACTATTTATTTCATTTCATTTTAACAACGAAACGAAATGAAATAATAATATGAAATGAAATTTTTTCCGGTAGGATGTACCCATGAGCGAACAGAGCGTGAGTGGGCGGCCGGACGGTGAAGCTCTGCCCGATGCGGGGGTCCCGGGCAGCGGGGCCGGACCGGCGCCTGAGCCGACGGGGGTGCCGGCCGGGGTGTGTTCGTTCCCGGTGGGACTGCTGGACGGTGGCCAGGACGAGGACCGGGTGTGCGGGCGGGAGGTGCCGCCCAAGCCGGCGAAACCCGTCGGGAAGGGCAAGGGGTCCAGCACGGGGCGCCCGGCGGCTTACTGCGACGATCCGCAGCACACGCCGCTGAAGGCGTTCCGCCTGCGGGAGAAGTGGGGCAAGGAGAAGCGCCGCCGGGCCGGGATGAGTGAGGCCGAGGACGAGCTGGTCCTGGATGAAGGGCGCCCGGTGTCCGACGGCGCCGCGGCGGTGCCGGTGCTCGGGTCACTGTGGAAGGACAGCGTCACCACGATCGGGACCCAGCTGGAGGTGCTTGGGCGGCTGATGACCAGGGCCGAGCAGGTCGCCCCGATCCTGGATGACCCCGAGGCCGCCTCCGCTGAGATCGCCGACGCCCGGACCCAGGCCGCCGCCGAGATCAGCACCTTCAAAACCCGGGCCGAGCGGGCCGAGCGCGCCGAACGGGAAGCGCGCGAGAGCGCCGCGTCCGCGATCGAGATCCGCGACGAGGCCGTCAGCGCCCTGGAGGAGCTCGAGGCCGGCACCGCCGAGCGGATCCGCGTCGCGCTGGAGGAGGCCGAGCAGATCCGGGCCCAGGCCGCTGCCAGCATCGAGGAGAACCAGCGGGAGACGGCCGCACAGGTCAAGGCCGCCCAGGACGCGGCCCAGGCCAGCCGTGACGATGCCGCCCGGCAGATCAAGGACGCCCAGCGTGCGGCTGAGGAGCGGGTCAAGCAGGGCGAGCAGGACGCGCGCGAGAAGATCGCCGAAGGCCAGCGCGAAGCGACCGAGTGGATAGCCCGGATCCAGGCCGAAAGCAGCGAAGAAATCGCCGCCGCCCGCACGCAGGCCGAGCAGGCCCGCGACGCCGCCGCCCGCGACCACGATACCGCGGTCCGCGAAGCCGCGGCCGCGACCGCTGCCCGGGCCGAGGCCGAGCGGATCCAGGCCGAGCTGCAGGACACCCGCCAGCGTCGCGACCGCGACGAGCAGCGCTACCAGGCCGAACAGGAACGGCTCCAGGCCGAACTCCAAGCCACCCGGAACGAGGCCGTTCAGGCCCGCGAAGCCGCGACCAACGAGCACGACGCAGCGGTGCGTGAAGCCGCCGCCGCGAAGACCGCCGGCGAGCAGGCCCAGCGCCTGCAGGCCGAGCTGGACGAGACCCGCCAGCGCCGCGAACGCGACGAGCAGCGCTACGAGTCCGAACTGGCCCGGCTGCGAGCCGAGCACCAGGAAGACCGCGAACGCGCGGCCGGCATCCAGGCCCAGCTGACCGCCGCCCACGAGGCCCAAGTCGCCGCACTCCAGGCGCAGATCCGCAGCCACGACACCCAGACCAGCGACCCGAACGATCAGAGCCAGACGAAGGGGTAGCAGCGATGAGTTACAACACCGGCAAGCCGGTAACAGGACTCGTGCGACTGAACCTGGCCGCGACGGCAGAGGGGAAGGTGCGTGCGCAGCTGGAGACTCAAGAGGGTCACCTCTTCGAGGTCGATCTCTGGCCGGACGAGGCCCGTGCTTACGCCGCCATGTTCGGACAGGCCGCCGACGAGGCCGAGCACCGCCTGAACCGGTGACGATCCGGGCATCCGGTGCGACAGTGGATGGATGGACGCCGGAAGTACGAGCACCGCCTACGCTCAGGGCCGCCGCGACTACGCTGCCGGCAGCATCGACACCAGCCGCGGAGCAGACCGCGCGTACCTCGCCGGGATCCGCGCTGAGCGCAGCGACGCCATCGATCGCGAGCTCACCGCGTGGCAGCCCGTCCAAGGAACACCCGAGAGCAGCTGAAGCCGCCGCCCGGTGACCGCAGTTCGGATGTTGAGTCCGAACAGAGCCGCCGGGCGGCGGCCGGGCGCGGTTGTCAGAAAAACAGGCCCTGTGCCGGGTCGATGTGCAGCAGGACGTCACGCACCCGGTCGTCGTCCCAGCCATCCCGCACCGCCGCAGCTAGCTGTTGCGAGCGCTCTGCCCGCTCACTGCGCAGAACGCGGCCGCGCAGGTCGCCCAGGCCATCGCGGAGGCAGAGGCAGCCGAGCACATCCAGACCACCCGGGACGAGGCCGAGCAGCGCGTCAGTCAGGCCGAGGCCGCCGCCGATGCCTCCCGGGCCGAGGTCGAGCGCCTGCAGGCCGAGCTCACCGCCGCCCGCGAGCGCCTCGACCAGCAGCAGGAACGCCACGACACGGACCTGGACCGCATCCGCGAAGAGCGCCCGCGAGGACCGCCAGCAGGCAGCCGAGGCCCCGGGCAAAACTGATCGCCGCGCACGAGGGGCAAGTGGCCGCACTACAAGCCCAGATCGCCAGCTTGGAGAACCAGAGCGAGCGCGACACAGACCAGCGAGGTGCGGATCAGCAGTGATGAGCCAGCTCCGTCGATCGTTTCCGGGGTGCTGAACCTGCCGGGGACGCGGGCTCAGGCGTACTGGCCCAGCACACTGCATGGCAGGCCCCTCAGGCTCATTGTGACGCAATGAGTTTCAGCGCCTTTGAAGGTTGGGCCTTCTGGGTGAGGTAGTAGCTAAGAGTAGGAGGGGTTGCTTACCGTTACCGGAAGTCCTGCTGTGAATACTCTGTGAAACGGCGTCGGTCTGCTCCGCAGCGACGCCGCCAGATCTCGGGCGGGCGATCTCATCCCCTTCTGATCACCCCTGGGAGAACCTCTGTGAAGCGTTGGCGCGCGAGTGCAGTCGCGGCGGTGATGGCCATTGCAGGGTTGGGAACTGCAGGGCCGGCCGCTGCGGACCCGCTGTACTGCAACTGGTACACCTCCTCCGACACCGCGGCCGCCTACCGGTCTGCCGCAGCGCTCAGCGCCGAGGACTCCCCCGCGCGGGCCGCTTTCGAGGCAGAGACCGAAGGCATGCTGGACGGCGACCGCCGCGCTTCAGCGAACTGGTCCAGTGCCAACGACGTGGCCTTCCTGGACGCAGGCAGCATCGACGCCTGCTCCCTCGTCCTGGCGGCACGACGCGAAGCGCGAGTGGTACTCGCGGACGCGGCCCTGGCTGTGTCCGCAGCCGGCGCCCCGAGCGCGAAGGTGGCCACGGCCACACCCTTGCTGAACGAGGGCAAGAAGGCACGCGACGATGCCGAAGCCGCCCGCGCCCGCTCCGGCGCCAAGGACCTGCTCACCCAGTGGTCCACCGCGATCGAGCGCGGTCACCAGGCGCTCAGCGCCCTGGGCGTGCCGCTCACCGCCGCCGAACAGGACACCGACGCCGACAAGCTCGTCGACCTGGCCGAGTTCCGGGCCGGCACCAACCCCTGGGCCCCCGACACCGATGACGACGGCCTCAGCGACGCCGTCGAAGCGATCGACCTGGCCGCCGTGGCCTCACCCCTGAAGAAGGACACCGACGGCGACGGCACCAAGGACGGCCTCGGCGACACCGACCAGGACGGCCTGACCGACGCCCGGGAAGCCACCCACCACACCAGTCCCACCGCAGCCGACACCGACGGCGACGGCCTGAACGACCGCGACGAGCTCACCGACACCAACACCGACCCCCTCAACAGCGACAGCGACGCCGACGAGGTCAGCGACGGAGTCGAGATCGACAACGACCTCAACCCGCTCGAAGCTGACTCCGACGGCAACGGCACCTCCGATGCCGCCGAGACCGTCAACCGCGTCAAGCGCGCCGCCGGGGCAACGGCCACCGTGCGCGGACGAGCCGACGCCAATACCTGGACCCTGACCAGCACCAACCTCACCGGCACCCTGCCCGGCGCCGTCACCGCCGGCGTCGGAGCCCAAAGCTCACAACCTGCATCGGATTCCAGCACCACCTCGACTGCGGCATTGCGCACGACTTCGAGCACCAGCCCCAGCACGGTCACCCTGAAACTCGACGTCGCCGACACCGTCGCTGACGCGGACTACTCCGGCCTGTCGCTGATGAAGTTCGACCCAGACGCCACCGGCTGGCTGCCGGTCGACGAGGACGACGAAGACCTCAGCTACTCCACCGCCAACAAGACCGTCACCGTCACCTCCGCCACCCTGGGCGTGCGGTACGCCGTGGTCGACCTGGACGCCTGGCGCGAAGGGCTCACCGCATGCGCCACCGCCAAGACCACCACTCCCAGCATCCGGATGCGGGTCCTGCTGGACGCCTCGCGTTTCACCAGCCAGGACGACCCCTCAGGCGAACGCTTCACCGCCACGAAAGCCGTGGTTGACCAGCTGCACAAGGGCGACGAACTAGCTGTGGCCTGGTACGCCGGTGGGATCGGGGAAGAGTCTGTCCCCGACCATTGGCAGTGGGAGGTCTCCCAGACCAACTACGGCTGGACCCGCGGCGATCGTCCCCACGGTCTAGCTTCGGGCCTGCCCGAGCCGGTCGCGTCCTGGGACCTGGCCGGGTGGAAGAAGGCCATCGGCCCGCCCGGTCCAGACTGGGACGAGTACCGTGACCGCTGGATCAACGCCCCCGAGAGCATTCCCGAGGTCCTGGAGCAGGCCGGGCTCACCAAGGCAGAGGCCAACAACTGGTGCCGGCCCACAGTCGGCGTCCTGGTCAGCAACGGTGAGACCGGAGTGTCGGAGTTCGGCCAGCACACCTTCCCTGACCCGCTGCCGACCGACACCTACGCCCCGATCCACGTCATGGGTGTTGGCTCCCCCTCCCGCCACGCGTGGCTGAAGGAACTGGCCGCCGCCAGCGGCGGGACCTACAGCGAGATCCCCGACTTCTACGACGCTTTCAAGCGCCCGCCCCCGCCCAAGCCGACCCTGCCGGACGACGAGAGCCTCGACACCGACGGCGACGGCGCCAGCGACTACCTCGAGATCCACGGCTCCACCAGCCTCGACGGCCGGCTGTTCACCTCCGACCCCACCAAGCCCGACACCGACGGCGACGGCCTGAACGACTACGACGAACTCGGCGCCGCCTTCCAGGCCGAACAGCTCGACCTGCCCGCCGAGCTCATCGACGAATCCCTCATCTACGGCGCGGTCTCCGATCCCCGCTCAACCGACGGCGACCACGACGGGATCCCCGACACCACCGAGATCGACGAGGGCACCCAGGCCCTGCACGCCGACACCGACAGCGACGGCCTGGCCGACGGCGACGAATTCGACCTCGGCACCGACCCCCTCACCGCCGACACCGACGGCGACGAACTCAACGACGGCTACGAGGTCGACAACGCCGACAACCAGGGCCTGAGCCCCACCACCTTCGACACCCGCGTCAGCCAGAACCAGTACCTCAAGGACTTCCTCCAGGGCGCCATCTGCGGAGACATCACCTGGCTGGGCTGCGCTCCCGACGACAGCATCGCCCGCCTCGCCGGATCCCTCACCGGCTCCTTCGTCCCCCTGATCGACATCCGCGACGCCGTCGCCGGCATCAGCAACAACGACCTCGTCGGCACCGGCTTCAGCCTCGCTGGACTCCTGCCCTTCTACGGAGACAGCTTCGCCGGCCTGGGCAAGATCGGGAAATACGTCAACGCCTACCCCCACAAGGCCAACGACGCCGCCGCCTGGATCGTCCGCAGCAACCTGCTCAGCGAACGCATCCAGATCCACGCCCTACGCAAGGCCCTCGGCACCCGCTTCAACGCCCTCGAATCCGAAGGCTTCCACCCCGAGGTCATCCTCAAGATCGCCAAGCGGGGCAACATCGACGACCTGCTCACCGCCCTGTCCAGCAGCAAGCGCATCACCGACGCCCGAGCCGTCAACATGCCCTGGGCCCGCGCTGCCGGCAGCCAGAAAGCCAACGAAATCGCCGAGATCCAGGTCCAGGACCTCGTCATGCCCATCCTGAAGCCAGGCTGGGTGGCCGAACGCAACAAGACCACCAACGTCCGGGTCTTCCAGCCCCGCCCCAGCGACGGCCGCAACGTCTTCTACCGCGAACACGACGTCCTCTACACCAACGGAGCCGACCAGCACTCGATCGAGGTCAAGTCCGGCGCCGTGAAGCGGTTCAACCGCAAGAGCGACCTGTGCGGCCAGATGGCCAAGGACCGAGCCATGATCAACGCCGGCGACATCGCCAGCAAGGTGATCCACTTCGTCCCGTCCGAAAGCCGCGGCATCTACGGCGTCGGACCCGACGCCGCCGTGCTGAAGTGCCTGAACGACTACGACATCAAGTTCGTCATCCACATCCCGTCACCCTGAGTGAGGCATCCTGGTGAACATGGGCACCCCACAAGCGCCACTAACCGCAGACGACCTCCGAGGTGTGCCCACCGAGGACGAACAGCGTCTCCACGACTGGCTCGCCCATGTTCCCCAGGCCATCGCCTGGCTACAGACCCAGAGCGGACTCACCCTGGACCACACCCCAGACAGTCTGCGTCCGCTCTGGGCCTGGGCCATCACCGAACTCGCCCAGACCAACCAGCCCACCACACCACCGGACGTCCCCTCCTGGACACGGTGGCGCCCCTACAGCCACCGCACCGAAACCATGCCACCGCATCAGCTGTGGCTCTGGGGCGCCGTCGCGGCCTACTTCGGCGAAGTCTTCAGAGCCCGCGCCGCAGCACCACCGGTCGAATGGCAGATCCTGCGACACCCCACCCGCAGCGGATCAGACGACGGCGAACTAGCCCTCCTACGTCCCGCACACGCCAAGCGCGGCAAACCCCGCACCTGGTTCTGCCCCCTCGTAATCATCGGAAACACGATCGGAGCCCAGACCGCCGAGCACGACCCCCACCACCCCCGGGTCGGCTACAACGACCCCAACCGGCTGCACGAGCTGCTCTTCCTGCGCCTGCAACTGTTCGGTGAGGTCGTCCCCGAACTGGCCACGCCCGAACCCGAACCAGAGCCCGACCTCAAAGGCAGCCTGCTCGAGATGCTGGAGGCCCCCGCGGTCGCAGCAGCCCGAGCCGCATGCCCGCAACGATGGATCGGCCTCCCCGAAGGACTCGACGAGGAGGACTTCACCTACACCACCGAGGAAATCTGCGCCGACGTCAGTTTCGGTGGCGAGGACGGTGAATGGGGGATCTTCCTGCGCGACAGCATCCGCCACACCGTCCTCGACGACGCCCCTACCGACCAGGACGCGCTTCTGCAGACGCTGCTCGCCCACCCCCTCGTGACCTGGGCCGAACACACCGACCGTGAAGTCTACGAATGGGCCACCACCAGAAACCCCACCAGAGAAGACATGGCCGCCCTCGCTCTCACCGCACTCGCCGCAGCCCAGAAGGCGGCCCTGCACCGAGCCGAACAATCACGCCCGCACTAAGGACCTAGCGTCCGGTGCCTCTCCCCCGGTGAGTTCTCAGCCAGCGAGTAGGGATGCACGGTAGATGCGGGCCGGGCCGTCCTCTCCCCTCGCGTTGCGCTGATGTGCGCGGTGGCGGCCCGCACTCCCATGCGGGATGCGCGGGCCGGCTGCGTATTGCCCCGGCGGACTATGGGTGCTTGGCCCGTAACAGCGCCTACGGCACGCGCTCGCCCTGATCCGCCTTAACCCATGCTTTTCTCCGCCCGCGCACGTTTCCAGCGCAGCCTTCTGTCATGTCGTCGGCGCCGCCTCCTGTGCCCGGCTCTGCATCTGCCCGCGCCTGCTGGGCGGCCTCCGTTGCCTGCTGCGCAAGACGCCCGCGCCCAGGCCCGCCGGTAGTGGTAAGCACCGATGGCGTCCGGTGCTTCTCCCGGACTGCCTGCCAGATACGGCATCAAGAGGCGCGCGAGCTCGGGAACATCGAAGACCGCGCAGAACGAATCCGCGCGGAAACTGTTGGCAACTAAGCGGTATGGGGTAGCGAAGCCAGACCAGTCTTACAAGGAAGTAGCGCTACCGAGGATGCCTAGGACCACCAAAAGCTAGCAGCCTGGGCAGCTACACGAGCCGTTGCACAGTCGAGCGAAGCTTCCTGGCCTGCCTCAGCAAGACGGTGAGCTCGCACCCTCCCGAGGGGCACGCCACAGGGCGGCCACTGCACATATTGATGCCACCGTCCTCCCCTGCGAACGGACCCTGCTTCAACCCGTAAGCCTGCTGCTACTCGCGAGCCCGCTCCGGGTGCGGGGACTATCTACCTGAGGGTGGCGCATCCGCTCTGAGGGGGACCAGAACCGCGCTCAATCGTAATCGGCGCCTAAGTCCGCAGTTCCCAATCAGGCTAGCCATTTCCTGCAACGACAGCCGCGGCGGCCTTGTTAGAACGTCCACGAACGCGTGGATCCGGCCGGTGATTCCGCCGGAATCACCGGCCGGATCCACACTCCCAACCAAGATCTGCTAGGAATACATGTATTGAGGGAGAGTGATCATGGCCAGAAGGAACACAGGGCTTGGCAGCGGCGCAGCTGTTGCCGCAGCTAAGCGGACCGCGCCCGCTTGGGGCACCACCACGACCGACGCCACTTCTACGCCGACAGCCGTCGAGAACAAGGGCATCGTCCATGCCCTGCGTGGAGCGGAGGAACTCGGGGACACGAACGCCCCCTTGATCATCGAGGTGCAGCCGGACGAGGTGGCCCCACATCCTCGCAACGCACGCACCACGCTCGGCGATCTCGACGAGCTCGTGGAAAGCCTTAAGACCTTTGGGCTGATGCAGCCCATCCTGGTGATGAGCGCCGCTGACTTTCGCGCTGCCGATCCCCAGTACGCCTCAGAGATCGGCACCCAGAAATGGGTGTGCCTGGCTGGTCACCGTCGCCGGGCCGCTGCCGAGCTGGCTGAACTGCCCAAGATCCACGCGATAGTTCGGCCCGACCTGGCCAACGCTGAGTCCTCGGTCACCGGATTCGTCACTGAGAACCTGCATCGCGCTGAACTGAGCCCCCTGGACGAGGCACGCGCCTACGACATGCTCGCCGACCTCGGCCTGAGCCAACGGGAGATAGCTGCCCGTTGCGCGGTCAGCCAAGGCCACGTCAGCAAGCGTCTGTCTTTGCGCTACCTGCCCCAGCCGGCGCAGGATGCCCTCGAAAAGCGGGAACTGCTCGTCAGCGAAGCCACCGCCCTCGCCATGTCGAAGCCTCAGGAAGACCAGGTTCTCCTCTGGGAAGAGATCTCCCGGCGCGGCATCACCGTGGCCACAGCGAAGGAAGAACTACTGCGTCAGCGCGAAGAACGCCAGCGCATCGAAGACGCGAAAACGCAAGCCAGCGCAGCCGGGCTCCGATTGGTCGAACCCGGCATCGATTTTGGTTCCTACAAGCGCAAACATCGGCTCTACGACCCTGCCGCCATCGAACGCGCCCGTACGGCCGGCACCCTCGTAGGAGCAGCAACAACCCAGGGCCTGGAGTACTACTCAACCGATCCGGTCGTCGCTGCTGCCACTGCAGAGCCGGTGATTCCGACGGAATCACTCGATGAAGCAGACCAGGAAGCCACAGCCCGTCGAAACGCTTGCCGTTCGCTCATCACCACCCCGCCAACGACCGAAGAGGCGCTGGCTGATCTCGCCCGCGCCGTCCTGCGCGGTGCTGTCATCTCCGACGTCGCCCGCAAGACCGTTGCCGAATGGCTCCCGCACCTCGCGCCCCACTCCCCCAGCGCTACGACAACCAGTCCGGCTAACAGCACTGGCTCCATCGAGCCCAGCACCTGGCATGCCTGGGCTCTCGTCGTTGTTCAGGACGAACTGGACACACCGGCGGCCACAGCCGCTAACTCCCCCACATGGCAGCTGGACCACCACGCCCGCCTTGTAAAAGCAGGCCTGCACGTAGACCTCCGCACATCCGAGCTCCAGAAACAGTCCTGACCCAATACCTCTCAGAGCCTGGAGTACCGATGCGCATAGTCAGCGTGGCCAACGAAGCGGGATCAGCCGGCAAGACTTCCGCTGTCGTGAACCTTGGAGCCATCGCCGCCGAAAAAGGCCTGGAAGTTCTGGTGATGGATCTGGATGCCCAGGCAAACGCCACCACCTGGCTCGGCGTCACCGAACCCGAAAAAACCATCAGCGACATCCTTCGTCTCGAAGCGACCATCCCGGATGCCCTGGTCGCAACCGTCGTGGACAACCTCTGGCTCATCCCCTCATCGGCCGACATGACAGGGACCGTTCTGGAACTAGGCCGAGTAATGGGCCCCGAACAGCGTCTACGGGTAGCCCTCGAGAAGATCCCCAGCCCTGGACCAGACCTTGTGATCTTGGACTGCCCTGGCGTGATGAACCTGGTGACCCTGTCCGCACTCGTCGCGAGCCACAAGGTCATCACCGTCGCCCAGCCAACGCTCAAGGAACTGCAGGGTGTCTCACGGCTGGAGAGCACAGTGCGGGACGTCTCCAACCTCTACCGGCCAGACCTGACCATCAACGCCGTCATCCCCAGCATCGTGCCGCAGGTCAGGCAGCCAGACGGGAAGGACGGCCCTGCCACATCGGGCGGCGGCGCCGTCTACGCCCAGGCATTGGCGATGCTCCAAGCAGAGTGGGGCGAGCTTTGCACCCCTCCCGTACGGCGCTCTGTCCGCGTACCCGAGGCCTACGCACAGCAGACACCACTCAACCTGCACGCCCCCCGCGACCCCGTCACCACCGACTACCGCAACATCTACGACTTCCTGCAGAAGCTCGAGGTCATGCCGTGACAGGCAGACCCTCCGATGATTCCGCCGGAATCACGAACGACCCCTTAACCCCTCCCACGTCGCCCCGCAGTCCTTTCGCTACCCAGGTAGACCCCCGGATCCAAGAACGTGCCCGTGCCACCGTACGAGGAGTTCGGATCGCGACCGGCGGCGCATACTCACTAGCGCAACTCACCGAGGAAGCGCTCGCAGCCCACTGCCGCAACCTCGAAGCCGTCTATAACGAGGGCAAGGCATTCCCCACCCACGCTGGACTCCGCCCCGGACGACGAGCCCAGTAGACCAGCCGCATGAGCTAGAACAAGACCAAAGCTTCGTAGCGAAGTGATTCTGCGGGAATCAACACGCGGCACCGAACCTCGGGGAGCGATTCCGCCGGAATCACCACGCGACCCAGCCCGCGAAATCTGCCCGCAGTGATTCCGCCGGAATCACCTGGCACTGACGCACACCACAAAGCGCCGGCCGACGCTGCACTTCGGATCATCAAGGAAGAGGAGCATCAATCCGTGGACCTACAGCACTGGCTTGAGCTGGCGAACGCCGAGGTGCCACGCCTGCCAGCCTGGGATCCTGCGGCAGTCCTCGGGTTCCTCCTGGGAACGCTACTTCTCGGCGGCGCCCTACGAGCGATCCGCAAGCGCTGGCAGCGCCGCGCCAAGGACAAGCGCGCTACGGGGCCCAACACAGCCACGAACCCTCATACGAGCCCGGCCGCGCATGCGCCGCGGCGGGGGAGCGGTGAAGGCGTACAGGCAGTGCGCTCAGCTCTAGGTGATGCCGGCCCCCTAGCTGTCTTAGGCATGCTGGGGGCGGGCGTGTCCCTGTACGGACTATGGGGTTTTGCAGCAGACACAGCGCAGCTCCCGCTGCTGTTCCGCATCGGGTTCATCGCCGTCTGGGACGTCGCCGAGCTGACAAGCTTCTTCTACCTCTACCGGGCCGCACGTGTCGAGGGAACGTGGACACCGTCCATGCTCAAGACACGGACCATGGCATGGAGGCTCGTCGCGGGCAGCGCCGCAATGAACTTCTTCCACGCCCCCGGCGGGCTGCTAGGGGCCATCACGCTCGCAGCGATCCCGGTGGTCTCCGCGAAACTCGTCGAGCACGGCCTCGAGCGCATGCTGGAGACAAACGCCGGCAAGGAAGTGCTGGCCCCCAACCCCGGGCCCGTACGCCTGGTGCAACTTTGCTGGCTACATCTCTGGTCGCGTGTCTTCGCCTCTCTGGGGCTGGACGCTGGAAGTGCTGACGGTCGCGTACCAGCCGAAGCCCGGGTGCGCCGTGCAGCAGCACGAATCAACGACCTCGCCCAGGTCCTTCGGATGCGAGACACGTTGCCCGACAATGCGAAGCGCAGCCTCCGAGACCGCGCCGAGAAAAGAGTGAACCGGGCCACCGCACGAGCCCAGCGCGCCATCGATTCCGCTGGAATCGCTGACGACAACATCGCTTCCCTATCACTGGCCCGGAACCTCGTAGCACGAGGCCGCGTCTCAGACCTCGCGCTCATGGACGTCACGGACCCCACGGCCGTTCTGGCCCTACTGGACGAACTGGCAATCACACCCAGCGCAGAAGCCGCGCACGCAGGTGCTCGCGCTGCCCTAGCAGAGGAAGCCGCTGTGCGGGCCATCACGAAGCAGGAGGCCGCGGAACGCGCCTTCACGGACGCGAACCTGAAGGCCACTGCTGCGGAAGAGCGCCTTGGAAAAGCCCAAGAGGAGCTCCAAATGCTGGAGAGCCGAAGGGATACCGCGATTGAACAGCAGAATGCTGCAGACGAGCGAGCCCGTGACGCTGACGAACGTACACACCGGGCCGAACAGCGCAGCCGTCTCGCTGAGGAGGCCAGAACGGCCGCAGAAGAAGCCGTCACCGTCCTGCGTGCCGGCCTCTCCGCGACGGGGCAGTCGCAGTATGAGGCTCAGCAGGCCGTACGGCAGGCAGAGACCCGTGCAGCAGCTGCCGCAGAAGACGCCAGGGTTCAGGAGCAGCTTGCCCAGCAGGCCCGCGACGCCAGCGCGGAGGCGCAGCGCGTCAACCAGGCTCTCACGGCGCAGGTGGACCAAATGAAGGCCCAGATCTCCGAGCTGGACCGAACCTTCACCGCGCGAACCACCGAACTCGAGAGTCTGCAAGCCAGCTGTGAAACGGCGCAGCGCGCAGCGGACGAAGCCGCTTCCCAAGCACACCAAAACCAGCGAGCATCTGACCAGGCAGTTGCCGACCGTATGCTCGCCGAGGCTGCCCTCGTGGCCGCGCACCAGCAGATCCGCGCGCTGATGAGCGGCGAGGCCAAGACTTCAGGCGAAACATGGAAGTCCCCGGAGAAGCAGGCCGGCTGGGCGAGCTACCGTGACGCCGTCCGCAAGACCGGGCACGAGCCCAGCGCCACCGACGTGCACAACGCCATCCAGCGGGTTGTGCAGATCGGCACCGTCCGCAACTGGTTCAACGATTTTCGACAGCGCCTCGCGGAAGAAGCGCACCAAGCAGCCGGCGTCCCCACGCCGCCGCAAGGCATGACCATGCGGCCCGTCCGTGGGACCGAGAACTCCTTCAAAGCCGATATCTCCGAACCGGAAGAGGCGCTCGTGTAGGCAACCACCTCAGTTCAGCCCTCGCTATTCGGCGAGCATCCAGAATCAGCGGTTGAACCGTGCCCCGCATAAAACAGGAAGTCACTCCGAGCTGCCAAGGCTAAGCGGGCGCCCCGGGGGAGTGGGGTAACTCGGGACGCCCAGCCGTCGATCGACGCCCAGCCGTCGATCCTGGTCGACCGTCCGCAGCGTTCCCGGGGCGGGGACGACGCACTCGCCCGGGTCGGGGGTCGACCAACCCCAATCCAGCCGTCAGCTCGCTGTCCGTCCAACCCGCATCCAGAGCAGCCTGTCGACGGCGAACGGCGTCTTCCAACGCCTCAGCCCGCCGCAGCTCAGCAGTCTCGACAGCCTCCTGCGCCTCCATAAGAGAGGACAACGACGCAGCTAATTCCTCAACCACCTCGACCTTCGGCTGCAGCAGCTGCTGCGCCTGCTGACTAAGAGCCGAAAATCGTCCACTACGTCTTCCCGCCACGACTACCTCCCCGCGAGCAAGTCCATATCCACGGCAACGTAGGCACGACAGCCGCGATCCTGCACGCTCAACCGGTTACAGTTCGGCACCCATCGGCTACAACCCGGCGCAGCACCCCATCAGCGCAACACCCAGCGGACCAGGCGAACCAGGCAGCCTCGAACCTGCCCCACGTCCAAGCCGTCATCCAGACCTGGCTTAAAGCAGTAGAACCCGCGTCGACGCTGAACTGCGCCCAACAAGCAAATAATCAGCGCACTAATCCCGCGCATACTCCGCAGGCTGCTCACATGCTCACGCGATGCTGGCCCCACCCCGTAAGGCTGCAGAGCTCCCACAGCAAGCACAACCATTCACGCCGAGCGGCGCCTCCCGCCTACCGTCGCTCCGCAGGAAGCCCCCACAAGCAAGGGGGCTGCCTGCTCCGGTTCCGTCACGTCGTGGCCCGATCCGCTCACAGCAACGCGACACTTGCCGGCCTGCCCGCCAGCTTCGCCCCACCAAGTCGCGTGGTCAGAACTGCGGGAGCCCAGCGGGGGAGTGGGTCTCACCGTCGGTCGGGCCAATGACGATGTCGTGGGCTGGGGGATGGTCAAGGTAACCCCGCCTTGACCATCCCCCAGCCCACGATGGAACCTCGTGGCCCGACCGACGGTGAGACCCCCAGCAGGAGCCCACTCCCGAGCACGCGCCAAGAATGGCGACCGACCTGCGGCCGGCCTGTCCTTCCATTCCGTCCTGCGGCCGGAAGCCGCGGGGGCTCCGCCCACCTGCACCCCCGGCCCTCCCTCCAGTGAGCCTGCAACCTCGAAAGTCAAGTCCCAGCCACATCGGACACACCCTAGGACGAAGGCAGAACCCCTTCTGACCAGGCAAAACAAGTTGACCAGCACCACAAAAAACAGTACTATTAGTACTAACGGATCGAGGTGGTCCGGACCGGCCTCGGGTCGGTATCTACACAAGGAGGATGGCAGGCGTGATCGGAAAGACCTGTGGCGTGACCAGTGAGGAATTGGCTATGGAGCTGGCCAGGCTCGGGCGTTACACCGTCCTGTGCCACAACGGTTTCAACTACCACCCCGCGCCCGAGCCGCCCAACGAGCACAACACCACGGACACCATCGAGGGCGCACGGGAGCTGTTCCGCGCCTGGCTGCAGGCCAGCGGTAACGACTACGCCCGCGCCGAAGGCCATGGCGCCCCTTTCGCCGACGTCGTCCCCACGGCCAACTGGGACGGCATCAGCTACGGCGACATCACCGGCGGGGACGGCGTATGCCTCCTTGAGCGGACTCGGGAGGGGCAAATCGAACAAGCCCCCTACTGAGCCCTAATGGTACTGTTAGAAGTATTTTTTTATAGCTGCTCGCGGCCCCTCAAGCCCCTAGCTAGAGAGAAGGACAGACGACATGACCGCCAGGACCAGCATCAACGACTCGACCAGCACCCCGGCCCCCAAACTGCTCGTGATCGAGCCGGGTATCTGGCCGTTGCACATCGAACCGGACCCGCGAACGCTCCTAGTAGACCCAGAGTTCAACATCCGGGGGATCCGACTGGGCAAGGGTTTCGTGGACAGCATCCGCGAAAACGGCGTCTTACAGACCATTGTGGCCGTGCGCACCGCTGAGGGGCACGTGAAGGTCCGGATGGGCAACCGCCGCACCCTGGGAGCTGTCGAGGCCGAGCGGCCCACCGTTCCCGTGGTCGTCATCGGCGACGAATCCACTGACAGTGCCGGTGAAATCGAGCGCATCACCAAGCAGTACGTGGAGAACAAGCACCGCGATGACATGACCGAGGCCGAGGAGATCGGCGCCATGGTCCAGCTCACCGCGTTCGGCGTGTCCCCTACCAAGATCGCAAAAAAGCTGGGCCTTAAGAACGGAACCACCGTCAGGAACGCCGTCAAGGTCCATGAGTCCACCACCGCGATGGAGGCGCTGAGCCAATACAAGCTGGACCTCACGGAGGCGGTCGTCGTGGGGGAGTTCGAGGACGACCCGGAGGCCATCCAAGCGCTGATGTCCGCACGCCTGAGCGGGCAGTTCGACCACGTCGCGCAGCAGTTGCGTGACGAGCGCACCCGCCAGCAGCAGGAGCACGCATTCATCGAGGCCCACCGCGCCGAGGGGGTGCGCATTGTCGAGGACGACGAGGCCCTGACCCGGCTCAGTGAGCTCATCGACGATGGCGGCCAGCCCCTGACCCCGCAAGGGCACCAGGAGTGCCCCGGTCACGCCGCCATCGTGAAGCAGAAGGTCGGATACGTTGACCTGTCCACCGGCCGCCCGCTCAACGAGGGGCAGGAGAACGAGGGTGACCGCCCCAGCGAGGACGACGAGAACGCCCCGAAGATCAAAACCAAACGCCTCAGCTATCCCGTGCTGCGGTGGGGCTGCACCGAAGTTGAGGCCCAGGGCCACACCGAAAAGCCCCGCCCTGTTTACGCCAGCTACCACCAGCCCACCCGCCGACCCAAATTGTCAGAGATGAGCCAGGAGGAGGCCACCGCCGCCCGCGCAGACGCGCGCCGGGTACGCACCAACAACGCCGAATGGCGATCGGCCGAGACCGTCCGCCGGGAGTGGCTGCGGACCTATCTGGCCCGTAAGACGCCCCCCAAAGGTCACGGCGTCTTCGTAGGGACAGCTATGGCGATCGACACCAGCACCGTGAGCCGGATCGGTGGAAACCACCTGGCGGCCGAGATCCTGGGCGGTGCTGAGCCCGGTTACGGACGTTCCTCGCACATCAAGGCCCTCATCGAAAGGGCCAGCGAGCAGCGCGCCCAGGTCATCACCCTGGCCATCGTGCTGTGCGGCTACGAGGACGAAACCGACGTCCACTCATGGAAAAGGGTCTCGCCGAGCACCACGCGGTACCTGACGTTCCTCGAGCACTGCGGATACACCCTGTCCGACGTCGAACGCCTCGCGTGCGGCCGCGAACCCCTGGCCGAGACCGACGCCGACGAGGCCAACCAGCAGCCCAATAGCCCCGGACAGGGCGAAAGCCCAGAGCAGGTCGAAGCGGCCTAGGCACAATCAGCGGCGACACCGGTGCCTAGGCCCCGAACGTGGGGGAGCGGGCACCGGTGGTGCCGCTGTCGCAGAGGGCATCCGCTCCGGCATCACAACCAGACCGGGTTGCCGGCGCGGATGCTCCCCGCCACCCGCTCCGGGCCGGAACGGCTCTAACCAGCCCCGTTCACCAGGTCGAGCGAAGGAATGCGGTTGACCAGAAACAGTACTGTTAGTACTATTAATTCGTGTCGAAGGCGCTCAGACCTTCGAACATTTGTTGAGGGGACGTTTTCATGAATCACGCCAGTAGTGCCCATGCCCGGGCCCTGACTCAGCGCACCGCCGAACTTCGACTGATCGGCGGCGAGGCCATGACCGGGCTGGGGCAGGGGTGGTCGGTGGACCTCGATCCCCGGCTCGACACGCATACCGGCGCCTACCTCAATGGCCCCAACGGTGCGCGACTGTTCCTGAGTGTCGACTTTCGCGACCCGTCTTATCTGAAGGTGACCGGTTGCTACCCCTCCGATTACAGTCACTACAGCCCGGCGAGTCACTCCATCCGGGTCGCGCGCGTGCGAGGGCCACAGGTGCTTGCCCGCGAGATCACCCGTCGCCTGATGCCGGGCTACCTGCCTGAACTGGTGACCGCCCAGGGGTTCGAGCGTCAGGCTGCCGAGTCATACCGGGTGTGCGTCGAGACCGCCGAGCGGATCTGCGCCGCTCTGCCGGACGCGATCCGGCCCGACCTCGACCCCAAGCAGTATCACTCGCCCCGGATCAGCCTGCCGCACAACAGCCCGGTTCCTGGGCACATCAAGATCTGCCACGACGGCACCAGCGCCATGGAGCTGCGAGAACTGCCGACCGCCATCGTTGTGCAAATCCTCGAGCTCATCGAAGGCTTGAAGGTTGTGTAAATAGTACTGTTAGTAGCATTCGAAGTGTTTTGAATGCCACTCGCGGCAGGGCCCACGAAATCCCAAAATCATTGGAGTGAAACGTGAATGACAACCGCGAGAACGAAAGCCACGGAGGCCACCAGGCCCCGCAAAGCGTCGCGGAACAGCTCGCCGAGATGTTCGGGCCGGTCATCCACACCGCCACCCGCGCCGAGCTGCTGGCCGAAGGGCAGCTGATCCCTGCCCCCGACAAGGACGTTCGACAGGCCGGACTCTTGATCCCGGTGGCGTTCACGGCCGCCGCCTGGGCCGACGCAGTGGAGTGGAGCGAGGCCACCGACACCGCAAAAGGCGTCTTCACCGGCCAGGACCAGACCGGCCGCCTCTGGGACGTCCTCTACGTGACGGCCCACGCCATGAGGGGCAACCGCGACACGTCCACCGTCATGGTGCAGCTGTACCGCGTGCCGCCCACCGGCCCTCACATCGAGGCCGAGCTGATCACGCTGCGCGTCCACCTCGGAGGCGACGACAACGGAGAACCCGTGCTCACGGTGCTCCTTCCGCACGAAGACTGACCCCGCGCAGCCCAGACAGACCAGGACAGGGCCGGGGGAGCAGCACAAGCCCCCGGTCCAACCTCGGCTCCACCCAGGGGCCATCTCACCGGAACGCGCGCGTCCGCTCCTGTTTCCGGGAGCGAGCGCACCGCCGCGAAACCAGCCCGGTCCCACGCCTCGTGAAGCGTCAACAACCCGATTCAGCAAAGGAATACAGCTCTGTGAAGCGCGTCATCCTCCCTTACTCCTTCTCGGTCCTGGTGCCCGACGAGACCGAAACCTTTGAACTCGGTATGCGCATCGGCGATGTCATCCATGAGGCCCTCAGACAGGCCAACCTGCCTGGCATCGACACCATCGAGCACCTGAGCCACAGTGCAAGTCAGGCGAGCCCCGCGCGTCCCGGTACATGCCGCGTCGGGGACCACATCTTCTACGCGCCGAAGTACCTCCACACCGATCAGGCGGTGCCGGATATCTGCCCCAGCCACGCGGTCAGCGAGCACCACCAGCAGGTGCTTGCGGAACACCACCCGCTCTTCGAGGAGGTCATTCGCCTGACCGGTCTGATCCCGGTCATCTGGCACTCCGGCGGTGGCACGATGACCATCGTCATCCCGCTCACCAGCACCGAATCCGACGATGACTGGTCCTATCCCTGCTACATGGGACTCGAGGAAGGCCGCACCGACGAGGGCCTCTGGTACGGAACCGTTTCGTTCTACGAGAGCGAAGACGACTACGAAGACGGCGGGCTCGGCGTCGTGCGAGGGAGCGAACCCCGGCATCCGCACGACTGGGCACGCCGCATCGCCGCACACCACCGCTTCTACAGAACTAAGCAGCAGTAGCAGCCCTCAACACCTGTGAGCCCCGGGACCGCGCTTCGACGCCGATCCCGGGGCTCACAGCCGTCCGGCCGCAAGAACAGCCTGCCGCCTGATGCAACGGACTCACCTTCCACCAGTCGCCCGCACCCCGCCGACGCACCCCGCTGGCCGCACCCCGCTGGCCGCAGCAGCCCGTCGGCTGGCACAGCCAAGCCAGGGGGGCCGGACCCCCGTTCTTCAGCCGCCCTAAGGACCAGGAGCAGACACATGGCCACCGCCATCAGTAGCATTAGAGGCATTAGTAATAGTGAGGTTCCGCCGCCCGCCCCACGCCGAGCACACCGACAGCGGCACGCCACGAGCCCCGCGGTGCCGGCCAGCATGGCAGCGCGACCACAGCACGGGCGCCGGCCGCCACCCGAGGAGCACCGCATGACCAAGCCAGCAGCAAACCGTTCGGCCGCTGCCGAGGGTCCCAAGAAGGGGAAAGTTGGTTTCTACCAGGACCCTCAGGACAGCGCCCGAGCCCGCGCGGCCTACAAGTGGTGCAACGCCTCACTCGGTTACAAGAGCTTTAGTGACTTCATCGCCGCCGCAGTCATGAAAGAGGTCGAACGCCTCGAGAAGGAGTACCACGGTGGCGAGCCCTGGGAAGACGTCGCGGTCGGTGAGATCCCCGCAGGCCGCCCCGTAGGAACCTGACCCATGCACCGCGAGCCGGATCCAAGCCACAGGCCACCCGGAGCAGCCCTAGCAGACCAGGTGGAGTCACCCGGGGAAGTTTGCCTCCCGCGGCGTGGTGTGAGAACTTCTCACACAAGTAGCCGGTCAGCGGACTCCGTTTTCGCGCCCGGTTCTGACTCAGGCAGTGGGGTCGTCGCGACCAACAACCGGGACCGGCAGGCCGCAGCGACACCGTCGCCGGCCTAACAGCTGCAACGGCCCAGCTGCGCCGGCATATCCATCTGCCCGTCCACGCGGGATCGGGCCGGCCAGTCTGACGGCCCGCCGTGCCCCAGGACCGGACCTCGCGCAGGAGAGCTGGTCTCACCGTCGTCCGGGCAAAGGACGATGCCGTGGTGGGGGCCACCGGCGAAGGGCACCCTAGAAGGTCTTCGCAAGAGCATCGAAGACCTCCCAGGGCCCGCCCATCACCGGTGGCCCCCACCACGGCAGGCAAGTCCTGCGCCCGGACGACGGTGAGACCCTCACAAGGGCCCTCACCAACGCTCACCCTCACTTACACGAATCGCCCTGCGGGCGATTTAAGACCGTGGGGCGCCGCCCCACACCCCGGCCCAAACAACAATGAGTCCCGAAAAACTAGACGCAACAGCTATTTTGAGCAAAGGACACTTGTCCCATGCATCCAAATAAGCCATAATAGACACATCAAGCGGAGTTGCAGCTCCGGGAGATGGCCCCGAAATCCAGCCCGAGGGAGTCGGCACCATGCCGCACACATACAAGGTCGAGTACCACCACAACGTCAGCGCGACGACGGACGGCAATCTCGCTATCCGCAACCGCCACAACAGCGAACTGATTCAGCCGGGCGACAGCTTCGAGTACGTCTGCACCCTCACGTTCAACGCCGACAGCCTGGATCATGCGTGCGCGCTGGCCCTGGCCGCCGGAACGCACCGGGAGTACGCCGTCGGCAGCGCCGAGTACGACTACTACACCGACCGCCGGTTCGGTCTAGGCGATCTGCTGTACGTCCACATCAGCGAGGGTGAATCGGTGCTGCGTCACAACGACCGTACGGGCAGTTGGTTCACGATCCGGGATGCCAGCTCGCTCTACATCATCCCCGGTGGGCCGAAGCCACAGCTCCGCAGCTAACCCAGCCGTCCCGCTCACTGCTGGGCGCGGAAAGAGAACCGCCGCGCCCAGCAGTGCCCCGAGGCCCCAGAGCCCTCATAGCACCGTTCAAGCCCCCTAGGAGAGAAGACCGTGAAGATCACGACGTACACCACGCGCACCAGAGAAGCCGAAAGTGCCTGCAGCACATGGGTGCTGGACAACGAGCCGCGCGAGGATGAACATGAGTTCGACGACGCCGACCAGGTCATCGACTACCTGAAGAGCCAGGGCATCCAGGAGCCATCGTCATACCCGGTGCTGAGGATCAATGTTCGGTCAATCTGTTTGTCATCGCTGGATTCGTACGCGCACCCGGAGGGCTACACCGAGGAGGTGTCGGCGCACCCCGGCGAAGGCATCGACGAGGCGACGTGGGCGCACATCATCAAGCACGCGGCCTGGCCCGCCCGTATGGACGGCTCGGACTTGTGAGAGGTTGACGCCTGATATCCAGAAATAAGCCATAATAGACTCATCCCACGGAGTTGCAGCTCCCGAGGACGCCCCCCACTAACCAGCCAAGGAGTAAACGTGGCCAACCCCCAGCCCCAGGACCCCACCAACACCGCGCGCGAGCTGTACCTCACGAGTGCCCCCATGAAGGCCGCCAACATCGTCCCCGGCGCGCGTGTCTACGTACCGATCTGGCGCAACAGCCACGTGATCGGATGGGGCACCGCCACCGTGTCCGGTCACCACGCCACCACGAGAGAAGGGGTCACCTGGCTGGTCACCCTCGACACCGACCACAGTCCCACGTCCGGCACGCACGCCGAATCCGGATCCGAACAGGAAGCCGAGAACCCAAAGGAGACATTCTATTTCGGTTACTCCATTGAATGCGCGGTGTGTCACGGAGACGCCGAGATCACAGCCGAGTGCCCCCAGTGCGGCACAGGAAGCAACCCTTGGTTCATGCCCCCAGCCATACCGGGAAATTGATCGGGCACCAAGAATAAGCCATAATAGACACATGGCTTGAAGTTGCAGCTTCGAGTCAAGCGCCCGGAAGCACCAACCACCCCGGGGACCGCCCACCAGCGGCCCCCGGGCCCGGGCCGCGGGCCACAGGCCCCGGCTCCGCCGGGACTCAACACCAGGCGTCCACTGCCGAACGGGCACACCACCGCCGGCCGCTGCCCGTCCCAGCCCTGTTATGGCTACAACGCCAGGTTGGGGGTAGCCCGGCTACGCCGGGCCACCCCCAACGCCCACCTCACGTCACGGCACGCGCAGCCCATAAAGAGATGGACGCCATGCACACCACCAGTACCGATGCTCCCCACCACGCTGATGATCGGGCCCCGTCGGGCCGCCGTACTTCAGATCGCTGAACACGGCAGGACGGCAAAATAAGTGGGCGGCCGGTTATGCGCTTGCAGGCGCCCGGCCGCCCATGACGTCCACCAGCGCCCCGAGGCAACCAACCGGCCTCGTAATCCAGTGAACGACGCTCCCATCATGCCACCAAGCACCCGCCTGTTCCTACCGGTCCGGCACACCTGGCCTGCCGCGCCGGCCCACCTGCCCATCACGGAGCCCGCACATCATGATCTCGCTACCAAGCAACAGTGCTCGCCAGGCCCCAGCGACAGGGCATCTAGCGAACCGTGAACCTCGCCCGTCGCCTGCCCCATCATCGCTGCCAGCGGTGACGACGAGGCAGGCCGCGATCCCGATCTCCGACAGGTTCCCACCCCACCAGACACAACGGACCGTTCGAACAGACCGCCCGCACGCCCACCGCACCGGCAGTCTGCCAAAATCCAGCACCATGACCCACCAGGACGACCGGCCCACCTATACCCGCGACGAACTCGTCCAACGCACCGGCCTGTCCATGAGTTACCTAGAGGACCTCTACGTCACGCGCGAAACCTCCGGTCACCCCGAAGCATCCAGCAGACGCGGGCACGCGCTGGCCTGGGACGCCGAGACGTTCGACACCTGGTGGAACGACTACAACGACACCTCTGGTCTGGCCACTCTTACCCAGCTCGCCGAGCACGTCGGCCGAAGCGTCAGCTACCTGCGCGATCTCGCCACTGAACCGGACCACCCGAAGCCACGAAAGAAGCTGCGTGGTAACAACTACTACGAAACGCAGGAGTACCTGTCCTGGCACCGCACACGCACTGCGGCCGGTGCCGGCTCCAAAACCAACCGCACCGGCAACCCCGACGACCGCATCACCCTTGCCGAAGTTGCCCGTGTCCTGGGCAAAGAGCCCGCAAACATCACAAAATACAAGAAACGACCACCTCTGGGCTTCCCCGCGCCCGTGGAACAAGACCTGCTGCCCAGCGGCCGCACCCGCGACTACTACCGCCGCGGAGACGTCTGGGACTACATGGACAACCCCCGCCCCGCCGGACGCCGCGGGAACCCCGGCACCAGCAAGAACAACCAGCCCACCGAGAACATCCGTTCCTACCCTCACTACACCGGAGACTCCCGCCTAGCCATCGCCCGACAGGCCCTCACTGACACACCACCCGACCAGCACCCCGACCTACCCAAGCGCCTCGCCGAGCAACACCCGCCCACCAGTCCCGGCACCTGGGCCAACATCCTCACCGCCGCACGCCAGAACCCGCACGACTGATCATCGCTGCCACCCCACAGCGCTCCCAGCGTCCGAGGGCACACGACGCCTGCTCAGGGACTTGGGCACGAGCAAGCGGTCCGCCATCAGGTAGCGCATGCACCAAAACCCATGCACCGAGAACCCATACACGCCCCGCGGATTAACCCGCCAAGGCCTCAGACGCTCACGCCCACCTTGACCCCTTACCCAAAATAAGCCATAATAGACATATTGAACGGAGTTGCAGCTCCGGACGATACGCCCCGCAAACCCAACCCGAGGGAGAACACCCCGATGAGCAACGCCGACGTCGAGATCTACGACGAGCAGCCCGGAGACGACGCCAAGGTCTCCGAGATCCTGCGCACCGGAAACCCCATCGACGACACCGGCGCACGCTTCCTGGCCAGCCGCTGGCACAACGGCCAGAGCAGCGCTCTGTACGCCCTGGCCTCCAGCGGAGCCACCTACCCCCGTTCAGGCCCCCCCGGCCAGGACGGTGAACCTCACAGCATCCGTGGGCTGTGCGATGAGATCGAGCGCGAGCTCTCGTGCTTCCCCGTTCCGTCACAGTCCACGGCCGAGCTGCGAGCCCTGCGCATCTACGTTGAGCACGTCGGTCCACGCGGACCCGTCGAGGGCTGGGCCCGCCTCTGGCCAGCCTGACCCCACGCAAGGCCCCGGTGGCCGGACCGCCAGGTCCAGCCACCGGGCAACAAGACACGGCGCAGCCTTATCCAGCGCCAACGACGCGTTCCGGATGCCGAGGGCGTTTCGATCGCGGGAATCCGCCGCAGCGGCCCTACAGGAAGAACCCGAAGGCCCCCCGCACACGTCGGGCCGGCCGCACTATCCCCCCAAAAGCGAAGAACCCAAATCGGATCAACGCCGAGCGGCGGACTCACCCACCGCTACTACGCAGGAAGCCCCGACAAGCAAGGGGGCTGCCTGCTTCGCTCACCCCCGGCGCTGGTCCAGCCCTCTCACTACCAGCGGCCAGATCCCTAATGCGCCAGAGCCCACCGAAACCTGTCAGAGATCGGCCGGCTGCGCCGCCAGATCCACTACCGTCCACGACCGTGCAGGCCGGCACCAGCGCACATCTCGGCCATCGCTACGAGCCCGGGACTCGCCCGCAGCAAGGCTCTCACCGTCGCCCGGGCCAAAGACCATGCCGTGGTGGGGGCCACCGGCGAAGGGCACCCTAGAAGGTCTTCGCAAGAGCACCGAAGACCTCCCAGGGCCCGCCCATCACCGGCAGCCCCCACCACGGCAAAACCGTCTCCCGCCCGGACGACGGTGAGACCCCTCAGGCCCCACCACCTGCTCACCCTCAGGACACGCATCGCCCTACGGGCGATCACAAGTCCGCGGGGCTCCGCCCCACACCCCGACCCAAACAACAATGAGTCCCGAAAAAACCTATGCAACAGTCAATTTGACTAAGAAACCCTTGCCTCGTGAGCACGAATAAGCCATAATAGACACATCGGGCGGAGTTGCAGCTCTGCCGGATACGCCCCGAACACCGACCGCAAGGAGTTACAAGATGACCAACGCCAGCATCTCGGGTCTGCTGTTCGCCCCCGAAAGCCGGATCGTCGCCGAAGACGGCCGCCACCAGACCCGGCACGCGTTTCACGCGCCTGTGGCGCTCGCCGGGCCTACGGCCGTGAGCCGAGTGCTCAACGCCCAGACGGTAACGGCGATCCTGGGCCAGCACGAAGGCGCGCCGTGGGTGATCTACACCGATGCCGAGGCAGGCCGGTTCGGCGCACCCCTGAACTTCGCCGCTGACTACCTGGCCGAAAACATCGGCGCCCCCACGTCCGTGAACCTACGCGGATCCGTGCTCTTCCTCGGCGGAACGCACACCCGGCCCGCCAGCATCCCCGAACCGGTGTCCGCCGTCGCCCTCCAGATCTATCCCGATCTCGATCGGGCAGTCCTCTGGGCCGACTGACCTCCGCCCGGGTTGGTGTGCGCCCCGTTAGGCGCACACCAACCCGGCCCCCCGGGAGCCCAGCGCCCAGAAAATAAGCCATAAAAGCAATTTCGGATGAAGTTGCAGCTTCGCCCGCGCCCCGAGATACCAACCAAGGAGAACCCGTCATGGGCACCAGGAAGCCCCAGAAGCGCACATCGACCAAGTCGGCGATGACCCCGGCCGAGAAGGAGGCCGCAAACGAACGGCGACAGCAGGCGATCGAGAAGGCACATGAGCAGCTGATGGAGATGGTAGGGAGCATCACCAGCAGCCAGGAATGGAAGGCTTATCTTGCATTCGGTGCCCGCTTTCACCGCTACTCCTTCAGCAATCAGATTCTCCTTTGGGCTCAGCAGATCGAACGCGGCATGCAGCCGCTGACGCGCGTTGGGGGTTTCGGGCTCTGGCGGGAACTGCAGCATCCAGTCCGGAAGGGAGAGAAAGCCCTCAAGATCTTTGCCCCGCTGAGGACCGTCATCAGGGAGGGCGAGCCCGGCTACGAGCCCGGCACGCGCCGCGAACGTATCCGGGGATTCACGCTCGCCAGTGTCTTTGACGTCCAGCAGGTCAGCGACCCCGACAGCGTTCCCCAGGACCCCACGCAGGCGCTCGCCCTAGGCAAGATCACTGGCGACGTGGCCGAGCAGATGCCCGCCAGCCTGCAGGCAATGATCCAGGCCAACGGCTACACCCTGCGGTTCGAGCCGATCCCTGGCGGCGCTGAGGGGCTGACCGATCCCGCCACGAAGTCCATCGTCATTGACAGCCAGTACGAGCACACCGCCCGCGCGGCAGCGATCATCTTCCACGAGATCGCCCACATGCTGCTGCACACCGGCACCGACGAGGACGGGCGCCCCGCCTACGACTACGCCGAGCACCGGGGCACTGCCGAAGTGGAGGCCGAAGGCACCGCCTATGTCGTGGCCTGTCACTTCGGTATCGACATGGGAGCCACGTCCGCCGGTTACGTCGCCGGATGGAGCCAGAAGAACCCCGACGCCCTCATTACGTCCGGCACCCGGATCATGGACACCGCCCGGCGGATCATCGCCCACGTAGAGGGCACCCTCACCGCCGACGAGCAGGACGCCAGCAGCGCCGACGACGTGCCCCCCGCACCTGAAGAAGCCATGACCGGCCAGCCCTGAGTCACCCAGCTCGGACGCCCCGGGGTCAGCCACAATGCGGCCCCGGGGCACCGCCGTTCAGCAACGCGCATCCCGCGCGAACTTCAAGTGCGCGCCGGAAATGCCCGCCCCGATAGATGTCCAGACATCATCGCTCAGGCATAAAAAGAATTGACCCAGCACGAAGAATAAGCCATAATAGACACATTGAACGGAGTTGCAGCTCCGGGAGATACGCCCCGAAACACCAACCGAGAAAGGTCCTAGACCCGTGATCCAGCAGGCATTCATCAAGGCGACCGGCGAGCCGGTTCAGCTCGGCACCGCTAGCCAGCTCACCCAGATCCGTTACGACCAGACCCACCTCATCGAGACCCGCCAGCCCAACGACACAACCGCCCTCATCCAGCCCGAAAGCTTCCACTGGCGTTTTCCCTACCCCGATGAGGACGGCATCGCACCCGGCCAGTTCCTCACGGCCGAGCGTCGCTGGCACATCCCCGGCCTGCCGATCCCGCCCGGGGTCATGCACAACAGCGTTCAGGTCACGAACGAAGAGCGGAACTGGTCAGTCACCGTGCCATGCCCGGTCTCGCCCGAGGCCACCCGCCTGATCGGCCGGGACACCGAGCTACGCCCCGTGGAGTCGCCCGGCACTCCGCAAATCGTGCGGTACCAAACGCCCCCCGCCCTCCTGTGGCCCGTCACCATCGCAGCCCAGCGATTCAACGGGTACCGCCTCGTTCTGGAGACCGAGTGCGCCGGATGCGGCGCCCTCTGGACATACCCCGACATCGACGAGGTGATGCCGGTCATCGAGACCCTCCGCCACGTCGCCGCGTTGCTGGCCCGCCCCGAACCGCTCCGCCCGCAGGGGTTGGCCTCATTCTTCCTCGGCGCCATGTCCGGCGAGTGCGACGCCGTAGCCGACCGCATCACGGCCGGATACCTGCACAAGCCCTCAGCTGTCCCGGCCCGGAGCGTCGCCTCCTAACCCGCCCCGCACTCTCCCGCGCAGTCGGTGCCCGGCCCCAGCGGCCGGGCACCGACCGCGCAGGAACATCCCGCCCAGCGCGCAGGCCCGGACGCCGCCCGCAGCACCCGGCCTAGTCGCCAGCGGAGACGGCTACGCCGCCGCAGTATTTTCTCGGCCCCGTGCGCGGCCGGGAAAGCGCCGGCCTCACCGCACTCCGACCCAAGACGAGAACCAAAACCCACCGCCGAACCAACCGGGAGCCTTCCACGATGACCGAGCACACCCCCACCAGCCGACAGTTTCCCACCCCACCCCTTGCCCACCCCGGCTACCTCGGACCTCTCACCGACGACCAGTTCTGGGACATCGCCGATCACGAAGAATTCCCCGACGGCACCCAGACCCTGGCCCAGTTCGTCTACGTCAGCGAATCCCAGATCCGCATCATTGACAGCGCATACCTGCACAGCATGGAGGCTGAGCCGCCCCCCTTCGTGCCCCAGCCCGAAGGGCAGCTCTACTACAGCGCTGGCCACCACCTGTACCCAGCAACGCCCCACCGATTCGGCACGCGCCCCGGACTGCTCCGGGTCCCACGCCACCTCGTCGGCATCACCTCGCAGGTGACCGGCGCACTGCTCGCCGTCTTCATCGCCTACCCCGCCGGCCCGCGCCCCCTCCTGGCCGGCCTAGGGCCAGCCAGCGCCCCAGGCCCTGGCGCGGAGAAATTGCAGACACACGTTGAATAAGCCATAATAGATCCGTTGAACGGAGTTGCAGCTCCGGGAGACGAAGCCCCGAATCAACCAACGAAAGGCCATACACCCATGGCTCAGATCCCCTACGTGACTACGGAGTCCAGCGTCCTGGCGCTCGGCATCGACGAGACCACGTTCAACGAACTGTCCGAATTCGTCGGCCCCGGCCGGAAGGATCTCGGCCCTTTCCAGGGCACGCCCCTGGCCGACGTAGAGCTCAGCCAAGCGATGCACACCCGTACCCGCAGCATGGACCAGATCATCGCGTGGCTGCGTGTGCGGAAAATCCCCCACGACGTCGAGTTCATGCGCTCATGGAGGCCCCCGGCATCGTGACGAGCAGACACCGGGCGGCCGGCTTACCGCCGGCCGCCCGGGTCGTTCATGCAGCGAGGGAGACGCCGAAAGCGGCATCTCCCTCGCTGCATTTTGTCGTCCCCCAGGCCGGCCGTCCCCGGGCCCAAAAACGCGGCCTCCGGCGGAGCAAGGTAGGAGAACAGATATCTGATCGCTGGCTTCGCCTCGCGATCTATCCGACGATGGGACATGTCGGGCGCTCCGCTGGGAGGTGATTACCACGACCGAGGACCAGGCACACGACCGGTCCAGCGCGCGTCGCGGACGTCGCCAGCGCCGGGCACCGGGGGGCCGGCAACGGAGTGCTCTGGTCAAAATGACCGAGCAGGAGCACACCCAGATCTCCGCCCGAGCAGCCGCCACGGGACTGTCGATCCCGGCTTGGCTCGTGGCCGCCGGCCTGGCGAACTTGTCCCCGAACACCGGTGAGCACACCCATGGCGGTATCTCTGTATCCACGATGAGCGCCCCCGAACGCCACGCCCTGACCGCCGAATTCGTGGCCGCACATCGCCTGCTGAGAGGCGCCGCCACGAACCTGAACCAGTTGGCGGCAGCTTGGAACTCGACAGGTGAGCTCGCGCCGCAGGCTGCCGCGGTGCTGGATCAGGTGGACCGTGTCACCGCACGCCTGGACGAGCTGACGCAGCGACTGGGCGGCCGCGCAGCCGCCCCCGCCCGTCGCGCTCAGGCCAGCTAGTGATCGCCAAGGTCTCCCGGGGGACCCGCGTCGCAGGCCTCATCGGCTATCTCATGGGCCCTGGCCGCAGTGACGAGCACACCGACCAGCACGTCATCGCCACCTCGAGCGAGATCACCATCTCCACGCCCCACCTCAGCGCCCCCGGCGCCCAGAAGGACCTCACCCAGCAGCTGAACCATTACTACGACTTGTACGGCCGGCCCGCCATGAGCAAGGGGGAGGTGTACCACTTTTCGCTGTCCAACCCCGCCGATGACCGCGTCCTTACCGACGAGGAATGGGCATCCGTCGCGCGTGAGGCGGTGGCCGAGCTCGGCTTCGACACCGGCGCCGGGGCATGGGACGCGGCGCCGGCCGCCGCCGGGGCCCGTTGGGCCGCGGTGCGCCACGGGCTCAGCTCCGCCGGCAACGACCACATCCACGTGGCCGTGGTCATGATGCGCCCGGACGGAAGCAGGGCCGTGGAACCGCGAGGCGACTTCCGGCGGCTCAACACTTTCGCGCAGCGGATGGAGCACACCCACGGCCTGATTTCCAACCGGACCCCGGCCCGCGTGGGCGGCGGATCCCTACCCGAACCCAGCCGCGCCGACCAGGAAATCAGCGCCCGCCTGGCCGAGCCCGTGCCGCTGCGGACGCGGCTGCAGCGCGACGTGCGCGCGGCCGCGGCCGCCGCCGACAGTGAGGCCGACTTCGTGCGCAGACTGCGCGCAGCCGGCCTGCACGCCGTTCCCCGCTACGCCCCCGGCGGCCGAACGGACGTCACCGGCTACAAGGTCGGCTCCCTGCGCGAACGCGATCCACAAGGGCACATCATCTACTTCGGAGGCGGACGGCTGGCCTCAGACCTGTCGCTGCCGGCCCTGCGGGCACGGTGGAAGGACGACATCACCGCCCGCCAGGCAGCCGTCGCCACCTGGCGCGGAGGGGCCTCCGCCGAGCGCCTGACCCAGCATCCCGGCGCGGTCATCGGGCTCATCCCCGACCAGCGCACCGTCGATCAAGCAACCCAGGCTCTGCGCTCACTGCTGGCCGACAGCGAGCCACCACGCACCCCGGGGCAAACGAACAGCGCGGAGTCCGGTCAGGAGCCCGGCCAGCAAGAAGGTGACGGCGCCGAGCCCATCTCCCCGCCGGAACAGCCCCGCGAGGCCGACGCTGCGCGCGAGGAGACCGACGTCCCCGACCTCGAGCCCGCCGCGCTGCGGGACGACTTCGTGTCGCCTGAGTGGGCCGAGGCCGCCGCCCAGAGCGCCGACCTGCTCGCCGCTGCCTCCGCTCGCTGGGAAGGCACCGAACCCGGAATCTACGACGAGGCCTCCCGGGTCCTGGCGCGCTCCAGCATGATCAGACCCCGCACCGCCCCCCGCCGGCCGCCCGCTCCCACAGCACTGGTCAGCGTGGCCGCACTGGTCATGGCCGGAGACCGCCGCCTGAGCTCGGCCACCATGCTCACCCAGCTCACCCGCGCCGTGGACGCCCTCAGCGACACCTACACCGCCCGGCACAAGACACGCCTGGCCGAGGTACGCCTGCGCGAGTTCAGTCCCCCAGCCGCAATACCGGTGATCCCGGCGCCAGCGCCGATCCCGGTCCCGGCGCACGGCGCGGGCCCGACATCCAGCCCAGGGCAGAGGAGAATTGCGATGAGTGAAGCACCCGAGTCGGAGGCGCTAGAAGCACTTCGGCCTGCCGGTGTCGGTGCCGCCACCGCGGCGGCCATCGTGGCACGCGCGGCCCAACAGCGGCAGCAAGACGAACTCCGGGCAGCCGAACAACTGGAGCACGAGCAGCGGCGACAAGCCGAGCAAGCCGCCCGCGACGAACAGCGCCAGGCCGAGCAGACAGCACGAGAACAACGCATCCGCCAGGAGCGTCAGGCCGAGCAGGCCGCCCGCGATGAACAGCGCCGCGCAGAGCAGGTTGTCCGCGACGAACAACGTCAGGCCGAGCAGGCTGCCCGCGATGAACAGCGCCGCGCCGAGCAGGCAGAGCGGGACGGTCAGCGTCAGGCCGAGCAGGCTGCCCGCGACGAACAGCGCCAGGCCGAGCAGGTAACCCGCGACGCCCAGCACCGCGAGCAGCAGATGGTTCAGGGCTACCAGATGGTGTCGCGTGATCCGGAGTGGCTCAATGCTGCTACCCCGGATGACTTTGATCGTGCCCTTACCGCGATGGAGGCTACTGCCGCCCGCGATCCGCGCAGTCAGGCGGCGCGTCCCAGATTCGAGCGCTCGGCGAGCGAGCGTTTCGGTGAGGGCTGGCGCAGCCGCTCGCAGCAGGGGCAGCAGGGGCAGCAGGGTGAGCAGCCCACTGTGGGCGGGGCTGATCGGTCTGCACCTGAAGTCCGCACCGATGCGTCGAGCCAGGCCCGCGGTAACAGCCAGGCTGCTGTGACCAGCAGCCCGCGTGCGGCTGGAGCAGATTTGGTGCGCCAGACCCTTGATCGCTACCGCGACGCAGCTCGCGATCAGCAGGCCGCCTCGTCGTCTGAGGTGCCGGGCGCGGGGGCCGACCAACCGGATACCGACCCGGGGACCGGCAGCAGCCCTGCCAGCCCTCAGGCGCCCGGTTACGGCAGCAGCCGGGGCCGTACCCGGCCCTCCTCAGGACTGCCCGGGCCCTCTACCGCTGCGCTGCGCGGGCGCCGGCAGCAGCGTCAGGACGAACAGAACCGCGATGACCGCGAGCGCTGAGCGACCGGCCGCCGATCGGGCTGGGGACCGGCCGGGGACCGGATGTCAGTCGGTGAGGTCCAGTGCCGCCGCAGCTTCACCAGCGTCGGCGGGCCCGTCGATGGCTGGCAGGTGTAGCTGGCCGGCGTCGGGCGCCGGCCAGCCCGTGAACTTCTCGGGCGCATGGCCGTTGCGGCAGAACCGGAAGGGGCCCTTGCCCGGGTGCAGGAGAGCGTCCAGGTGCGGGTCGAAATGCTCGATCCACCACCGTGACGGGCCGTCGGCGCTGGGCTCGGAGTCCTCGTCGCCCTCGACCATCACCGTCCAGGCGTCGTGCAGCGCCAGCAGCCGTGCTACCGCCTCGGGATGCTCCCACCAGTGCTCGCACAGCACCCGATCGTTGCGGCCCCACTCTGCGGTCAGGACCGGGGAGAGCACGTCGGTGAACCAGCGCAGGAAGGTCTCGACCCGCTCGCCGGCGGCCTCGGGCAGCGGGGTGGGGGACAGGAGCTGTTCAGTCATGCTGGGCTGCCCATGCCTCTCTGGCGGCGTTGATCTCATCGGCCTGGTCTCCGGTGTACCAGGGCTGGGGTTCCAGGACCAGCGGCTTACTGCCGGCGAACAGGATGATGCGATCGCGGGGGAGGGCCGCCAGCTGGGCGGCGGTGATGGTGCGGCGCTGGCGCACGTCCACCGAGACCGAGCGCTCGCCGCGGCGGTGGGTGATGCTGCGGTGCGTTTCGTCGTGGTCGCCGATGAGGTCGGAAAGCTCTGAGAGCCAGCGTTGATCGGCGACGCCACCGCCGTAGATGCGGATGGTGGCGGCCGACCAGAGGGTGGCCATGCCGTCCTGGCCCCAGACCGAGACGCCCTGGGCGTAGGACTGCAAGAACGTGATCAGGTTGATGCCCCGCGAGCCGTAGTGGCTGTAGAGCGCCGGGAGCTCGGGCCACCGGCAGACGTTCGCTGCCTCGTCTAGGACGCACACCAGCGGCACCGCGAGCCGGCCGGAGCGGTCCAGGTTGGCGATGGCCTTCTGCTCGGCGGCCTCGCACACGGCCGAGGTCAGCGCCGTCACGATGGCCCCGGCGGACCCGGCTCCCTCCCGCGACAACGCGTAGAGAGTGTCTTTGCTGCTCACGAAGCGTTCAGGGTCGAAGGCCGGCAGGCCTGCGGTGGGGGTGACCCAGGCCAGCAGCTGCGGGTTGATCAGGGGCCGGGCCATCCGCTGGGCGGTGCCGTAGACGCTGCCGCGCATCTTGTCGGGCTGCTGCTGTACTCCCTGAACCGACAGGGCCGGGCCGTCGTGGCCGTGGCGGCGCAGGATCGTGATCGGGGTGCGGTCTTCGGGGTCGGTGACCCAGCTCCAGACGTCTCCCAGGGGCCGCTGGTCGGCGGCGGCCGCCAGCATCAGCCAGGCCAGCAGGTCGGCGCCGGCGGTGTCCCACTGGGGGTCGGTGCGGGCGCCGGGCTCGCGGGTGTCGGCGACGAAGAGCGCGGCCAGCCGCTGCGCCTGAACAGCCGCGCGGACCGTCGTGAGGGGATTGAAACAGAATGCGGGCTGGAGGGTTCCGGCTACGCCCTGAGGGTCGAACACCCACACTCTGCCGCGTTTGGCGCGCATGCCCGCGCTGGCATCGAGGAGGTCTCGTTTGTTGCTGGTGGCGATCGCCGGGCCGGGCGCTGCCAGCAGCGAGGGCACGGCCTGCGTGGTGGTTTTCCCGCGGCGCGGCCCCCAGATCTGGACCTGCACGTCCTCCCAGCCGGCCAGCACCGGCTGACCCGATCCAACCTCCCGGCCCAGCACGGTGCCGGGCGGGCCGTCCAGCACCAGCACGACCGGAGCGATCCGCTTGGCCTGCTGGCGGCGGGCCTGAGGTGACAAGGCTTGCCGATCAGCGTGGTCGGCCAGGTGCCGCACGCGCCGGTCGACCTCGGCGCGCCGGCCGAACCTGCGCCACACCCGCAGGCCGATTCCACCCAGCAGCCCTCCCAGCAGCACGTACACCAGCGCGGCGACGGCCCAGCCCACCGGGGAAGGCCACGGGGTCAGACCTTGTCGTAGATGGGCCAGTAGGAGCAGCGGATGCGCTGGCCGCGGCCGTCCGGTGCGCACCGCGTCCACCAGCACGGCCAGCCAGACGAACCCGGCGCCCGCGACCGCCGCGCCCAGCACCGCCAGCAAGGCCAGCGGGTTGACCTCGGAGGTATCGGTGAACCGCCCGGAGGGGCTCCTGCGGCTCACTCGTGGGTCTCCGACCACCGGGAGTTGGTGTCGTGCAGACGCTTCTCGGCCTCGGTGAGGTGCACATGCACCGGGATGCCCGGCCGCGCGCCGATTTTGATCATCATCCGCCCGGCGCCTGGTGGGGTGGCCGGGCGCCCGTCCTCGCCCGCACGAGACGCCCAGGAGGCAGGGGTGGACCAGGAAGCCACCATGTCGATCTCGGGCTGTGACAGGTCAGCGATGCCGGTCAGGCGCTGCAGCTCCCGGCGGGGCAGACCGGCGAACATCAGCATCCCGGCGCGTTCGGCGAACCCACGCGCCTTCATCCGGTCGGCGGTGTCGGACATTGACTCCAGGTCCGCGAGGGTGTGCGTGATCATGAGCTGTGCCACCCCCAGGCTGCGGTTGGTGCGGGTGATGGCGTCCATGCGATCGGGCAGGCCGGCGCCGATGCGCAGGGGCCGCCACAGCTCATCCAGGACCACCAGCCAGCTGCGTTGCGGGGCCAGACCCGCGTCGGCGAGGGCCCCGGCGGCCTCGATGGCGCCGAACCCGTCGGACCAGGTGGCCAGCATGACCGCGGCCGTCAGCCGGTCGTCGCTCTCACTCAGCGACGAGATGTCCACGCAGATGCCGTTGGAGTCCAGGGGGATTCGGGTGGTGGTCTGCCCGGCGAACGTCCCTCCCAGCGGTCCGGCGATGACCGCCTGCAGGGACTTCTGCACCCCGTCGGCCGCGCCGCGGTAGGTGCCTTCCTGGCCGCGGGCCAGGGCCGCGGTCTGCAGGGATTCGGGGCCTTCCTCCAGCAGCGCGATCAGGTCCAGCAGCGTGGGGATGCCCCGGTGACGGGCGTCCAGCAGCCTCAGGGCCTCCGCCAGGAGCATCTCCTCGTGGTCGGCCAGCGGGGATCTGCGCACGATGGCGACCAGGGCGGCAACCATCTGCAGAGACCGATCACGCGCTTCCTGCCGTAGCCGCTGACCGGCCGGCCCACCGATCCGCTCAGCGGCCTCAGCCATCGCACCGGGGTCGAGGACGTTGATCTGCCCACGGCCTCGTCCCAGCGTGATGACCTGCCCGCCCAGCGCCCGCACCACCTCGACGTAATCGGGCTTCAGATCACCCAGGATCATCGGGGCGATACCCCGCGCCGCCAACCCGATCACCATGCGCACCGCCGTGCTGGACTTACCCAGACCGGGCCGGCCCAGCATCAGGGCCGAAGGGTTGGCGATCAGCCCGGCCCGAAACCAGCTGACCGGGTCGCAACTGACCGTCGTGCCCGTCAGCAGATCCCAGCCCAGCGGGACTCCCACAGTGGGCCGCGCTGAACCGGCCACCAGCGGCCACAGACCGCACACCTGCGTGGAGGTGCCCCGCCACTCCGCCGGCACCGGCAGAGTGTTCCACCGGCCCCGGCCCGCTCCCCGGTACCCGCGGGCCGTGGGACGAACGACCGGACCTGCTGCGCCCACCGGCGCCGCGCCCGTTGTGCCCGCTGTGCCCGCTGTACCCGTGGTGTTCTTCGGTGGCCGGCTCACAGGAGGCTCCGGACGGAGGACGGCAGCACGGTGTAGTCCCAGGGCAGGAACCCCACCGGCAAGCTCGCGGCGAACGCCGCCGCCTGGTGGCCGTAGCTGACCCGCAGCCGCAGCCGGGACATCCGCCCTACCCGGTCCACCGTGGCCAGCATCTCGGGCAGATCCTCCACCGAGGCGACGGTGGCCGTGACCAGCAGCGCGAACCGTGTCAGGCCCGCCCCGGCGGAGACGTCTCCCTCGGCCTGGCGGGTGGCCTGGACCCGCCGCTCGGCGTCGGCGGTGATCCGGCCCCCCGGCTTGCGGGCGTTGAGACTGGCCGCGGAGGCATCGCGCTCGGTGATGCCGGTGGCCTCCCCGGCATCGTGCGGGCGCAGTACCAGCGCCACCCGCTTGCGGGTCAGACGGACATCGGGCTGCAGCAGCGGAGCCAGGACGTTGGAGAACACGACTCCCCGTGGCGCCTCGACCATTTCCCAGGTCACGGACACTCCGGAGTCGTGCGCGTAGCTGCCCCAGGACTCGCGGGCCGACACCGGGCCGGCCTGCGACCACTCGACCTGCACCGGAGCGAGCTCGGCCTCCGCACCGGCCACCACCGACTGTGCTGCGGGGTCGTAGGCGACGCGGACCAGGGTGGCCAGCTCGCGCGGGGCCAGCGGCTCGACCGGGCCTGAGCCGCCCATCTCCATCGCGCCCATCAACCCGGGCAGCCTGCGCACCAGCTCGGCCACGACGGCGCCGGTGTCGCCCGGCTTGCGGTACAGATCGGCCCCGGCGTAAGTCAGGCAGACGTACACCGACTGATCGGCGCTGGCCTGGGGAAACTCCCGGATCACCTCCTCCAGCACATCCCGCGCCAGCTGCGGCGCGGTCGGGGAGAGCGTGCGGGCGTGCTCACTGGCCAGCCAGTCACCGGTATCGGGCGCGGTGTCCACCACCACGCTCGCCCCACGCAGGCCAGGCTCCTGCCCCAACGCGGCCAGGAAGCCGCCCCAGTGAGACACCCAGACATCGACTGTTTCCGGGTCGACCAGCCCGGCCCCGTCAGGCCGGCAGTGCAGCACCACGCTGTAGTGATGCCGGCCCGGACGGTAGAGCACCGCGATCTGGCGGTTGAGCGCATCGACGGTCGCGACCATCCGCGTCTTGGCCAGCACCCCCGGCAAAGGCCGCCCCGACAAGGGCGAAGCGAAAACCCCCGAGTGGTAGGTGTCCTCGCGTCGGCGCTTGCGCAGGATCCACCCCAGGCGGGTGGTCATCGCCGCCCCCAGGGTCTGGGCGCCGATCGGAACAGAGGCCAGTGCGATAGGCACCAGCACCACGGCCGCCGTCACCAGGGCTGCGAGCGCGGACACGAGCATGGAGACCAGCAGGGTGAGCACGACCCCGCTCATCAGGGCGGCGGTCGGGATCAGCCCCAGACCGGCCAGGCCGGGGCTTTTCGGCTGGACCCAGTTGCCGTAGGTGGGAGGGGCAGAGGCGGAGTGGGAACTCACCGGTCGGTCTCCTCGGACGAGTCGTCATCGGCAGGGGCAGCAGGCCGGACAGGAGGCCGGGCAGGACGCCTGCGACCTGGCTGCGCCCCGCTGGGGTTGTGCCCCGGCCTGCCACGCGGCGGCGGGGTGGAGCGGGAACGATCCGGCGAGCCCGCTCCCGACGGTGAGGGTCCCTCAGCGCTGCTCGGGGATGGGGTACCTGGTGCCGGACGCGGGGGGCCCGCGGGTCGGGGCCCGGAAGAGGCGGGCTGGCTGGAACCGCCTGAGGGCGGAACGGCCGGCGCGGCGGGCCCGGGACCCTGCGAAGCGGGCTGGGGAGTGGAAGTGGACGGGGCCCCGGTGGGTCTGTGTGCAGCACCAGCGCCAGGAGCAGAGCCAGATCGGGCACCAGACCCGGAGTTCGCGTCCTCCGGGCGAGTTCCGCTGGGCGCGGCGCCCGGCGCCGCATCCGTTCTCCCCCCGGGGGGCTCTGCACCGGGGGTCGATCGGCCCTGATCCTCACCGTGACCGGAGCCGGGGGAGATGTCGGTGGGGCCGCCGCCCTGAGCCGGTCCAGGACCATGGTGGCCTTGCCCGCCGGTCGGGGCCGCTGTCGGCTGGCCCGGAGTCGCGGCTGCGGTTCCGGCTTGGGCGGTCCTGGCGCCGGCGGCGGTCTGGCCCGCTGCTGCGCTGGCAGCACCCCGGGCGGCTACCGCGCTGGCGGCTGTGCCGGCCGTGACCAGCATGGCTGCCCCGGTGGCGGCCGCGCCCGCTACTCCCGAGACAACACCCGCGGCGTTGGCCGTCTGCATCTCCTTCATGACCGAGGACATGATGACCAGCACGGCCCGCAGGGCCAGGAGACTCATGGCCAGCAGCGCCAGACCGCTGATCGCGGCCACGGGGCCCTCGGCTCCTGTGCTCAGGCGGAAGGCTCCTCCCTGAGCGGCGGCTGCAGCTGGTTTGAACAGGATGAACGCGGCGAGCCAGCCCACCGTTTGATCCAGTGCCTGGCTGCCGCGGCGGGTGGTGGAGGCTGAGGCTGCCAGCGGCAGGAGCCCGGTGAGCAGGGGGATGAAGGCGCTGCGGGCGGCCATCAGCATCACCTGGACGATGCCGATCAGGACCGCGGCCAGGCTGATCACCATCAGCAGTGTGGGATTGGTGACGGCGGCCAGCCCGAGAAGCCCACTGGGGTCATCGGAATCGTCAGTCAGACTGGCGTAGAGCCAGGTCGCGAAAATGTCCGACGCGGCGGTCAGGGTCGAGACGATGAAGGCACCGGCGGTGCTGGCCAAGATCATCCGGGCCAGGCCCCAGGCCATCTGTTTTCCCGGCTCGGTGCGACGGGTCAGAGCCATGCGGATGCCCGCTGCGATAATGCCCGCCGCAGCGAAAGCGAACGTCAGGAGCGTCGTTCGTTCCTGCAGTTCGGCGGCCAGGCCCTGTGGAGAGTCCACGGCCGGAGCCTCAAGCTCCAGCCAGAACGATGTCGAGGTCTCCAGCAGCGTCGTTGCCGCATCCGCGAACTCATGGGCGAGCGCGTCGATGATGCTGCTCGAGGCGCTGATCACGGTCTGCTGGGCGCCCTCGCAGACGGCCCCGACACCGGGCAGATCGCACGGGCCGGGCACTACAGTCCCCAGGTCAGGTAGCCGTCCAGCGTGCTCAGCGGTGTCAGCGCTGGAGTGTCCGAGCCGTCAGGCAGGAGCTCGACTTTCCAGTCGCCGCCTACCTGCTCGGACTCGACCCAGCGCAACGTGATGGTGGCTGAGCGCAGTTGCCCCGAGGCGGTGCGTGACGCCAGCGCCACCACCGCACTGTCCTCGGCGAACGCCCTCACCGTGAATCCGGCCGGCTGGACGAAAGTGCCCGGCTGGGCGGCGACGTCGTCGATCTGACGGGCTGCCGCCAGGAAAGTCTCCCGGCCGGTGTTGGCCACTAACTGCTCCTGCCCGACCGCTACCCGGTAAGGCGAGGCCACACGCCTGGTGCTGATCACCTGCGCGGCCATCACCGCGCCCATCGGGGTGTGCGCGAAACAGCGCCAGACATCGCCGGAGCGCTCGGCCGGCCCGAACGTGTCGCTCACCGGGATCAGCGCCCGGTTCTCCACCCGCAACTGCAGGTCCGCCGGTGCTGCGGTCGGCCGATCCGAGGAGGGCGGTGCCAGACCGTCACCACAGCGCTGGCTGCGCTCGCCAGCACTAGGAGGATCAGAGACCGGCGGAGCCAGCGACGGCGTTCCGGTCACGTCCGGATACCGCTCCTGCCCGCCAGCATCTTCCCGTTCCTGTAAGAACAGCGCAGCCAGGGCCAGGACGACGATGGTGATGCCAAGGACGAGCATCCAGCGAGACCGTCCGCTGTCGCGCTCAAACTGCTGATCCTGCTGATCCTGCACGGTTCTCCTCTCCGAGAGGCCGGGCCAAATCGCTGGCCGGAGGGATGAGGGCACGGCTGAGACCCATCGAGGACTAGCCCAGGCCGAAAGCAGCGATGCTGGAGGCACTGCCGACAATGCTCGAGGCGACCAGCACCACGAAGAACTGCATGGCGTGCTCGCCGATCTCGCCTCGCCGGTAGGTGACGGCCATGGCGATGGCCACCCCGACGAAACCGGCCACACAGGCTGCGACGCCGAGGTAGGCCACCAGCGCCAGAACCGTGTCCACCCGCTCCGAGAGTTCCGGCGGCGCCTGACCCAGCCCCGGATCGGGAACGTTCGGGGTCGGGGCGATCTGCTGCCTGAGAACTGAGAAGCCGGAAGCCAAGACGGTTGAATTCATTTCAGCGGTCCCTCCATGACAGTACGTGCTGGCCGAGGCGCCGGCCCATGGTGCTGAGGCGGGGTCAGGTCGCGGCCGCGAAGTTCGTGTCCACGAGCTGTTCCAGGGCGCGTTGTGCTGCAGCGCTCATGTGTCCTGGCCGGGTGCGCCAGTCCTCGATCCAGGCCACCCGCCGCAGATGGGTCACGACCCCTGAGAGCACGTGCACCTGCTCCTGCAAGGCCTTGGGCAGGCGCCGACCGGGAGCGTCGGCCACCAGGACCAGGGCGAAAATGCTGGCCGTGCCGCGCTCGGCGAAGATCCGGCGCACACACTCCAGGCCGTGGGCATGGGTGCGAGCCACGAGCACCACCGGGCCCGGATGCTCCGGCCAGGTGCGCCCGCAGTCAACCCCCAGCCCCACCACTGCGCGCATGCTGCTGGTGCCGGCGCCCCCGTGAGCGCCCACCCAGCAGATCGGCGAGGGACGGAAACCAAGGGTCGGCTGGCTCGCTCGAGGAAATCGCTCATCTACAGGCAGGTCTGCCTGTAGATCCGCTGGAGGTTCTGCATTCCGGCCCTGCCCGGCGGGGGAGCTCGCAGCCGTACCTGAAGGCGGCGGCGTAGTCGAGGGGATCAACCAGGGGGACTTGCTGCCGTTCAGGCCCGCCATACTCCACCCACCTTCTCAACTAGAAACGAGTGGCACTATACAGTCATCAACTACAGTTGATGAATCGTTGACGGAGGAGGATCTGTGACCGAGACGCTCAGGCCCATCCGATTGGAAGTCCGGGACGGGCAGCCTTACGCAGACGGCCAGCTCCTCCCGCTACTCCCGCAGCCCGACGGCTCCACCCTCGAACCCGAGCAGGCCGCCATTGCCTGGGTCGCCCAGATCGCCCGCACGATGAGCCGGCCCATTCCCGTCGTGGCCACACCCGAAGACGGGGTGGAACTGCATCTCGAGGTCACACCCGACGGAGCATCCCGGTTCGCCGAACACGACGGCCCAGCCGGCGCCGACGACGTCCCGGGACACCACATGCCGCCGGATGCGGCCAGCGTTCCGAAGCCACCGGTCGTCGATCCCCACCCAGCCGGTGCGTCGGCGGGTGCGCCTGCCAGGGCTTCGGCCCTGGCCCACCCCGGCCACGAGCAACCACACCTGCCTGCGAGTGCCATTCAGATCCGCGAGCCCGGATCAACGCTCGGCCCGATCGGCGCACACCGGGCCCAGCAGGGCTGGCGGGGGCGCCTCGTGCGATCCACCGGTGTACCTCTGCCACCGGCAGCGGCCGAGCGCAGCTACCTGCAAGACCTGGCGGACGCCCAGACCCAACTGCCCGGCGGCCGGACCATCACGATCGTCAACCCGGCCGGCGCCGTCGGGAAGACCACGTCGGCGCTGCTGCTGTCCGCCGCCTTGGGCACCAGCCGCGGCGGAGGTGTGCTCGCCCTGGAGGTCACCCGAGGTCGAGGAACGATGGGCTGGCGCATCAACAGCTCCTCGCACGCCGGCACCGTGCGCACGCTGCTGCACGAGGCCCGGACCCTCACCTCGGCCACCGGCCGCATCGGTGACCTCGATCGCCACGTCCACAGCCAGGGCAGCGCCCGCTTCGACGCCCTGCCGATGGACGACATCGCCGACCTGGCAGCGCCCAGCCTGGACGGCAGTGAGGTCGACACCCTCCACGAGCTCCTGGCCCGGTACTACCGCCTGCGCGTGCTGGACACCGGTCACGACATCCGCGCCGAGACCTGGCGCCGGGCGCTGGCCGTCACCGACCTGCTGGTGGTCACCACCACCGTGCGCCAGGACGCCAGCCGGGCCGCAGCCTGGATGCTCGACGCCCTGGCCAAGGCCGGCCGGGACGACCTGGTCGCCAGCGCCGTGACCTTGATCCACCAGCGCCCGTCCGACCGGCACAAGAAAATCAAAAACGACATAGCTCAGCACTTCTCGGCCACCACCGGCGCCGTCATCGAAATACCGTACGACCCGGCGCTCACCCTGGGCGGGCCCATCGACCACGCCGCCCTCAGCCCCAAGAGCCAGCGCGCCTGGCTGCACGCGGCAGCCACCATCGTGCGCCACCTCGCGGTACTTCCACCCCGCACCAGCGACCAGCCATGACCGCGAAGCCCGGTCCGCCCCAACGCCGCACACGGCGCACCCTCTACCTGGTCAGCGCCATCACAGTCCTCACGGCAGGGGCGCTGACAGCCTCACACCACCCGAGCCGCCCTTCTCTCGCAGCAATCCCCGTGGCAATCCCCTTGGCCTCATCCGAGGACAGCCGTGCCGCCGCCACCAGCGCCATCGCCACCGCCTCACCCATCCCCCTGAACCACCGGCCAGGTCAGGACATCAGCTGGCGGCACACCGCCGGGCGCACCCTGCCGATCTCCGCCTCCGCCGGCCCCGCACAGTTGACCACCCACCAGGCCAGAGGCTTCGCTCCCACCACAGACGGCGCCGCCCTCGCAGCGGCCCATCTGCTCCAGCACACCCAGCCCAGCGCCGGCAGCGCGGTCTTCACCCCCACCATCACCGAGCAGGTTGTTTCCATACCCGGACGTCCCACCCCCGGGCAATTCCTGGCGCTCACCCGCCGAGCATCCCCCCGCCAGCAGCAGGCCGACGACCCCAGCGCCCAGACGGTCGCGTTCCGCCTACCACCGCGAGCGCACGCCATGTCACCACCGATCAGGAGCATCACGATCGGAGTGGCCGTCGCAGACGGCTGCACCCCGCACGGGCAGCTGAACGAGTACACCGTGCAGCTCCTTTGGCGCCGCGGGGACTGGCGGATGATCCCGCCCCCCGCCGGCACCTGGACACCGCGGCGCACCAGCACCGCCGATCGCGCCCTCACCGCCTACAACCGCCTCGGCCCCACAGGAGGAGCCTCATGAACCGCCTACACCCTCGACCCGCCGCCGTCCTATCGGCCGCGCTCGTCGGCGCGGCGCTCCTCACGGCCTGCTCCACGCAGGCCTCGTCACTTCGACCAGCCGACACCCGCCCCAGCGCCCCATCCGCTGCTGCGACCTCGTCACAGCACCAGGTCGGGCACACCGCGCCGGCCCCAAACCCGCGGGCCGCGTGCTCAGCCCTGGCACAAGCACTTCTGGGGGGAAACCCCAGCGCTGAGGGCCAGGAAGCCGCCTACGCAAGAGCCTCCATCTACGCCACCACCGACTACGCCCACGCCCTGCGCACCATGCCCCCTACCGAGGGGCATGCGGAAAGCACCTGGAATGAATGGGCCGAAGCCGGCGTCACCTCCATCGCCGTGAACACCGCCGTGCTGGGAGGCCTCGACGCACCCCCGAAGGACTCGCCCTGGGCGATGCTCACCGCGACCCAGACCCCCCACACCGATCGAGGACGATCCCTCAAAGCGCAGCAGTGGCAGGTAACATGCATCACCGACCGAGCCCCTGAGCGCGCTGGTTGGCTGGTCACCTCAGCCACCCTCACCTGGCAAACCACGGCCGACGTCACCGCCGCGTGAGCAGCTGGGCCACCCGCCTCGCTGTCCTGGCCGCAGGAACGGTCCTGACCCTGGCCGTGGGGCTACCCATCCTGGCAAGCGCTCAGCCCGCCGACAGCGCTGGCGGCCAACTCAACACCAGCAAGATCCCCCTACACCTGGTCGAGCACATCCAGGCCGCCGCGGGCACCTGCCCGCAACTCACAGCCCCCCTGATCGCAGCCCAGCTCTGGGTCGAATCCGGGTTCCAGGCGAACGCCGTCAGCCCAGCGAACGCGCAAGGCATCGCCCAATTCACGCCCCCGACCTGGACCGACTGGGGAACGGACGCCAACAGCGACGGCGTCGCCGACCCCTTCGACCCCGCCGACGCGATCGCCGCCCAGGCCAGCTACATGTGCTCCCTGATCGAGCAGTTCCGCCGAGCAGGATACGCAGGCGACGTCGTGGACCTTGCCCTGGCCGGATACAACGCCGGCCCGGGAGCCGTCCAGCAGTACGGCGGCATGCCGCCCTACCCCGACGTCGTCAAATACGTGGCCAAGGTCCGCGACAACCAAACCACGTTCACCACCGCGCTACCCGCCGCATCAGGTCGAGCCCCGGACGGGACCTGGCCCGACGAGACCTGCACCATCGCCCCCGACCCCACCACAGGCACCGGCTGCATCACCCCCCGCACCGCGAACCTGGTCACCCACCTCCGCAACTCCGGATGGAACCAGGTGACCTGCTGGGACGAACACGCCTGGAACCCCACCAGCGATCACCCCCTCGGCCGCGCCTGCGACATCACCATCGGACGCCTCGGCCGCCGCCCGAACATCAGTGAACAGGCCCAAGGCGACCAGCTCGCAGCACAACTACAAGCAGCAGCACCCGCCCTCGGCATCAACTACCTCATCTGGGCCGGCCAGATCTGGAGCACCGAGCGCAGCAACGAGGGCTGGCGCCCCTACGGCGGGGGCGGCGTCTATGACCCGGGAGACATCACCGGCGGCCACTACGACCACATCCACGCCAGCATGTACTGACAGTCAGCTACCCGTCGCGAGGCGGAGCGCTATTGTCGCAAAAGGGGCAGAATGGAGCTCGCTTCGGGATGCCACGCGGATGCGCCGTGCAGCGTTCGGCCCGGCGCAAACGGGACCGGCGCCGACCCTCGTTCCGGGAGGGTCGACGCCGGCCGCGGCTTCAGGGGCAGGTCACGCCACGCTGGGTTCGGTTGCGATGTCGAACTCGCCCTTGGCGACGCCGTCCTCGAAGGCGGCCCATTCGGCCGCCGTGAACGTGAATGGCGGGGTCGCTGCATTCGTGGTGTCGTGCAGTAACACCACACCCTTGCTTGCCAGCTGATCCATGTCAGCGCCGGGGCACGAGCCAGCGCGTGTACCGGTCAGAACGGCGGACCAGCCGGTGCGGTCGTACTCGAAGGGCGCGACCTCGGGGTGCTTGCTGTGCCGCAGTCGGATCTTCCCTTCCGTGACAACGGCGTCGAGGTTGACCTCTACGCAGTTGCCACCGTTCCCGCCGCTCGCCTGAGCTTTGAAATAGCCACGGGGGGTGGTGCGGATCGGGGTGATGTCAGAGCTCATGACAGTTCTCCAAGGGCTGTACGGATGGCCTCCTCAGAGGCCCGTGGGTCGAGAGCCTTGCTTCCCAAGGCGTCCCAGACGCGATTGTGGGACGCAACGTCCTCTGGCTCGCTTTGGTACAGGGCGCCCGTTGTGAAGTCGCTGTAAACCATCGGTCTTTCAACGGGCTTATCGGTTCCGGGTAGCAGCGGGAACGTCAGTGCACTGAATCCCGCGGCTCCGGTCATCCCTCCGTGGATGCCTGCCTCGAACGCCAGAATACGCAGCTCCACGTGGGGGAGCGCACCGGCTTTTAGGAGCCCTTCCAGTTGGTCTCGCGCGATGTCCGTCCCCATACCGATGGTTCGCCGGATGACGGCCTCGTTGAGAATCACTGAAAGGTGCGGTGGGTTCTCGCGGGTAAGCAGCGTCTGTCGTTGCATCCGTGCCTCGATGCGCTGCTCGGCCTCCTCATCTGAGTAGAGGCTGGGAAGGGAGTATTTGATGACCTCAGCTGCGTAGCTACGAACCTGGAGGACACCGGGGATCAGCTCGGCCTCGTACGTCCTAATCAGGCTGGCTTCGTGCTCCAGCCGGATGTAGAGCTCGAACCACGCGGGGACGGCATGGCCGATGTACTGCCTCCACCATTCCGTGGAGGCGTCGCCCTTCTGGCTGCTCTGCAGCGTGGCTGCCAGGCCCATGAGAACGGTCTGGAAGTCGTCCTCGACTCCGAGTGCAGTGAGGAGGCCTCGGAAGTCTCGTGGCTTGAACCGGACGTGCGGATCCGCCTTCTCGACGCGCTGGAGTGATGACTTGGTCCACTCGGCCTCGATGGCCAGTTGATCCAGGCTCATCTTCAAGGCCTCGCGCGCTTCGTTCACCGTCCTGCCGATGAATCGTCGTGCAGCTGCGTCGTTGGGGTAGCCCTGAGCTGACG
>NZ_JAJSOH010000042.1 GCF_021277265.1 Kineosporia rhizophila | reverse complement strand
TCCTGAATCGGAATAATGAGTGACCGGATCACCGGGTCGGCCTCGGTGTTCACGGACAGGATCGGTCCCCCCTCGGGACGAGAGTCACAGGCGCAGCCGCGCGTTGTCGGCGGTACCCCAGACCTCATGGATATGACCGTCGGCGACCCGGTACATGACGAATTCGTCGGTCTCAACCGCGGATTGATCGCCCGGGGCACCCAGGAACGGCTGATGCCGGGTTCCGCGCGTGTGCAGGTGGACGGCGAACCACGGGGGCTGATGCAGCATCCGCTGCAGTTCCCAGAAGTAGTCGGGGAACACCTGCGTCGTCTTCAGGATGTCGTCCACGTACTCCTGCCGGCTGCGGACCACACCGTTCACCAGGACCGACGAATGAACGAAGGTGGCCAGGCGATCCCAGTCCCGGTCGTTGCAGGCCGCGAGATAGGACTCGTACAACTCGGTGAACTGGTCGGCGCTCATCGGTGCGCGCTCACGCGGCCACAGCGCGCGAGCGGTCGGTCGCCAGTCGGACAGCGAGGGCGCCCAGGACGCCGCCCATCAGATAGCGCTGGCCACGCATCCAGGCCGGCCGTTGTGAGAGGAACCGGGCCAGGGAACCGGCCGAGCAGACGATCAGGCCGTTGACGATGAGTGCGATCAGGATCTGCATCGAGCCCAGCGCCAGACTCTGCAGCGCCACGGAGCCGCCGTGCGGGTTGATGAACTGCGGCAGCAGCGACATGTAGAGCACCGCGACCTTCGGGTTGAGCAGGTTGGTCACCAGACCCATGACGAACAGCCGGCGGGGCGGGTCGGCCGGGACCTGCTCCGGGGCGAAGACATTGGTGCCGCCGGGACGCAGGGCGTGCCAGGCCAGGTAGAGCAGGTACGCGGCGCCGACGAACTTCAGCGCTGTGTAGGCACCGGGCACCACGACGAAGATGGCGGTCAGCCCGGCGGTGGCGGCGGCCAGATAGACGAAGAACCCGGCCGCCACGCCCAGCAGCGACACGAATCCCGCGCGTCGTCCCTGGGTGATGGATCGCGAGACCAGATAGATCATGTTCGGGCCGGGGGTCAGGACCAGGCTGAGTTCCACCAGCGCGACGCCGGCCAGGGCGGAAGCGGAAACCATGAGTAGGCGGTCCTTTCGGTGGGGACGAGGCCGTCGCGAGCCTGTCACACCTGCGTTCCGGGATCACCCGTTTTTCCTGGGACCGCGATGCGGTGACGTGATCAGGAACCGAGCTGACCTGATGGCTTCCTACGCTCGGGCGATCATCCGTTCCGAGACAGGAGACCCGTCCGCCATGACGATTCTGATCACCGGCGCCACCGGGGCCGTGGGCCGCCGTCTGGTTGCCGATCTGCTCGCCCAGGGCCGGTCGGTGCGGGCGCTGACCCGTCGGCCGGAGCAGGCCGGGCTGCCCGCAGGGGCCGAGGTGGTGCCGGGGGATCTGGCCGCGCCGCTGGAGGCCGGGTTGTTCGAAGGGATCGATCAGGTCTTCGTGTTTCCCGCGGAGGCCGGGGTGGACCATCTGGTCGAGTCCGCGCTGGCGGCAGGCGTTTCGGGCTTCGTGGTGCTCTCCTCGCTGGCTGCGGCGGCCGAGCACCCGCGCGACATCGGCTCGGCCAGCCACCGGCACCATCTCGCAGTGGAGAAGGCAGTCTCCGGCCGGACCGGCAACTTCACCCTGCTACGCCCCGGCACTTTCGCCAACAACCTGCTGGCCTGGGCGTTCCCGGTCAAGACGGGCAGGCCGATCCGGGCCCCGTACCTGGCGTCCGGGCAGGCCCCGGTGCACGAGGCGGATGTGGCGGAGGCGGCGGCGTTCCTGCTCGCGCGCGGCGAACACACCGGTAAGGCCTACCTGCTCACCGGCCCCGCCACGCTGACCCGCCGCCAGCAGATCGAGGCCATCGCTCAGGCTGTGGGCCGGCCGATCGAGGCGCAGGAGATCACCGAGGAGGAGTTCCGCCAGGAGTTCGGGCAGTTCGTGCCGGCCGAGATCATCGACATGCTGCTGGACTACTGGCGGGACACGGTCGACGAGCCCGACGTGCCTCGGCCGCTGTCTGCCATCACCGGCACCCAGGGCCGCCCGCTGGCGCAGTGGGCCCAGGACCATCGCCAGGACTTCCTCTCCTGAAACCTCCGGCCACGCTGACGGATGCGACGAGCCCGCGGGCCTCAGGTGCGAGGCCTGCGGGCAAGGTCCTGATCATGAGAAGCAGAGCACGACGCTCTCCGGCCGGGCTCACACGGTCACGGGCGACGCAACCGTGCTTTCGGCAGCAGATGAGGTACGACGGCGCTGACTGCGCAGCCCCGCGACCGTGACCAGAGCAGCGCCGACTACGAGCCAGACCGTCAGGACAAGGACGGGCTGGGTCACGTCGTGGCTGTCGAAGAAGGCGGTGGAGCGCAGCAGGTGCCCGGCCGCGCCCGGCGGCAGGAACTGGCCGATCTGGCCCGAGATGCCCGGCAGCATCTCGGGGGCGCTGGTCATCCCGGAAAGCGGGTTGCCCAGCAGCATCATCAGGACCGCGCCGATGGCGAAACCGGCCGTGCCCAGCAAAGCTTCCAGGCCGAGGATGGTGAACGAGGTGGCTGCGACCGCCAGGGCGATGGCCCCGGCGTTCGCCCAGTAGTCGCCCTCCAGCGAGCCCAGCCCGAACTGCAGGATGGCAGCCATGGCCAGACCGCCGGTCACGGAGTAGGCCGCGGCACCGACCAGGCGCTGGGCGGCGCCCCGGATGCGGCTGGTCAGCAGGACGGCGGCGAGCATGCCGCCCAGCACCAGCGGCAGCGAACCGGCGGAAAGACCGGCACCACGAGGATCGTCCGCGGGCAGGGGAGCAAGGTCGCGCACCTGCGCAGTGGCCGTCTGCTGCTGGCCGAGACCGCCGGCCACGGCCTGCAGGGTCTGGGCGATGGCGGGGGAGGCGGCCGAGGCGATGAGCACGCTGGGCGTGCCGGTGCTCACGTCGATCGCGCCGTAGACCTCGCGCTCGCGCACGGCGGTCTCGGCGGCGGCGGTGTCGGCCACCTGGGTGATGTCGAAGGCGTCGGCATCGCGCTGCTGCAGGGCGGCGATCACCGGTTGGGTGGCCGCGGTCGGCCCGGCCACCGCGATCGGTACGTCGTGCACGGTGGACTTGGCGGCGGGCCAGGCGAAGGCGGTGAGCACGAGGCTGATCAGGACGGTCAGCATCGCCACCACGGCGGCCACCTGGGCCCAGGGGGACCGGTACGTCGGCTGATCGGGGTTCATGGCGTCTCCCAAAGAGAACGGATGTTCGCTTTCGAAAGTAGGGACGGACGTCCCTGCTTGTCAAGAATGAACGTTCGCTTTTAGAGTGGCCGGATGCCCCGCGTCACCGAGGAGTACCGCGCCGCGCGCCGCCGGCAGATCGTCGTGGCCGCAGCCAACCTGTTCTCCAGCAACGGCTTCCATGCCACGTCGATGGCCGACGTGATCAGTGCCTCGCAGCTGTCGGCGGGGGCGGTCTACCGCTATTTCCGCAGCAAGGAGGAACTGATCGGGGCAGTGTCGGAGCTGGCTCTGGAGACCGCCGACGAGATCTTCGGGCGCCTGCTCGACGACGAGCGGGCCGCGCCCTCACCGGGTGAGGTCATCGAGACGGTCGTGCGTACCCTCACGAACCGGAACGAGGTGATCGGGGTGGACCTGCCCCGGATGGCCCTGCAGGTCTGGGCCGAGGCGATCCGCAGCCCCGAACTCGCAGAACGTGCCCACCTCGCCTTCAGTGGCCTCAAGGCACGCCACGTCGAGGCCGCCCGCCGCTGGCAAGCGGCCGGCAACCTGCCCGCCGACGCCGACCTGGAACAGGTGGGGTCGGCCATGCTCGGCCTGACCCAAGGCTTCCTCGTACAGAACCTGCTGGTGCGCGGCACCAGCGCGGACGGCTACGTCGCCGGCGTCCATGCTCTGCTGGGCTCGAAGAGCAACTGATCAATTGAGGACGATGGTGCCGCCTCGGGCGGCTCCGGCCCCTTTTGTGTGGATCACTTTCAAGCAGGAAAGCGGGCAGGACTGAGCCCCAGGGCCGTGGCAGTAGCTGCGTCGGCCGGGTAGAAGGCCTCGATCGCCAACTCGGACACGGTGATCTCGGTCGGGGTGCCGAAGACGGTGGTGGTGCTCAGCAGCGACAGCTCAGTGCCGTCGACCCGGTAGCGCAGCGGGATCAGCACCTGCGTGGCTGGGCCGGTCGCGCCGAAGTGCTCACCACCCTCCTCGCCGCCCGGATAGCCCCGCAGTTCGGCCAGCAGTTCCATCAGCACCGGATCGCCCCCGGCCAGCACTTGTGCCCCCAGCCGGGAGAGCAGATGCGCCCGCCACTGGCCGAGATTGACGATCGCCGGGGCCATCCCGTCGGGGTGCAGACTCAGCCGCAGCACATTCACCGGCGGCTCGAGCAGTGCCGGCGCACACCTTTTGGTCAGCGCCGCCACCGACGAGGTCGCCGCGATCATCTCCCACCGCCCGTCCACCGCCAATGCCGGCAGCGGCTCGTGCGCGGACAGGATCGCCGTCACGGCCGAATTCACCGCAGCGAGAGGAGTATCCGCCAGACGATGCTCCGCGTAGGCCGGTGCGAAGCCCGCGGCGAGCAGAATGTCGTTGCGGCGCCGCAAGGGCACATGCAGATGCTCACACAGCTGCAGGATCAGCCGGCGAGAGGGACGGGCGCGCCCGGTCTCGACGTAGCTCAGGTGGCGCGTGGACACCTCGCTGATCCCGGACAGCTCAAGCTGGGTCAGACTGCGCCGCTCACGCCACCAGCGGATCAGGGTCCCGGCATTCCCCACCGGGGGCGCCCCTGCCGTCGTCGTCATGGTCTGGACGATAACCGCCGAGGGTCGGGCCGTACATGACCTTTCAGGTCATGCCCGGTTGACCTCGCAGGTCATCGACCGCGGCCGGCAGGACGGCGAGGATTCCCGGTGTCCGCAGGCCAGCAACGTCTTTCGGAGGTACCGATGACCGACTTCACCGCCCTCGCCGAGCTGTACCTTCAGGTCTGGAACGAAGGTGACGCCGCCCGGCGCCGCGAGCTGGCCGGCGACCTGTTCGCCGCCACCTGCGTGTTCACCGACCCCCTGGCCAGCGTCCAGGGTCCCGACGGGATCGAGGCCGTCATCGCCCAGGGACAGCAGCAGTTCGCCGGGCATCACCTGCGCCTGGCCGGGCCGGTGGACGGCCACCACGACCAGCTCCGGTTCACCTGGGAACTGGTGAGCGACGGCAACGAGCAGGCGCCGCCGGTGGTGGTCGGATTCGACGTACTGGTCACCGGCCCGGACGGAAAGATCGCTCAGGTGCTGGGTTTCCTGGACCGTGCCCCGGCAATGTGAGGTACGACGAAGGGGGCCCGGCCCCGTGGGCCGGACCCCCTTCGCTCGGGATCAGTTCAGAGCATGCGGTTCAGCGCAGGTCGAACCGGTCCGACTCCATGACCTTCACCCAGGCCGCGACGAAGTCCTTGACGAACTTGGCCTTGGCGTCCTCGCTGGCGTAGACCTCGGAGAGGGCGCGCAGGATGGAGTTGGAACCGAAGACCAGGTCCACCGCGGTGGCGGTGTACTTGACCTCGTCGGTGGCCAGGTCACGGATCTCGTAGACGTGCTCGCCCTCGGCCGCGGCCTTCCACTTGGTGCCCGGGGCCAGCAGGTTGATGAAGAAGTCGTTGGTGAGCCGACCGGGCTTGTCGGTGAGCACGCCGAGCTGGCTGCCCCCGAAGTTGTTGCCCAGCGCCCGCAGACCGCCGACCAGCACGGTCATCTCCGGCGCGGTCAGGTTCAGCATGTACGCGCGGTCGACCAGCAGGACCTCGGGCTGGGTCTTCTCGTCGGGGCGCAGGTAGTTGCGGAACCCGTCGGCCCGCGGCTCCAGCACGGCGAACGACTCGACGTCGGTCTGCTCCTGGGTGGCGTCACCCCGGCCGGCGTGGAACGGCACGGTGACCTCGACGCCCGCGTCCTTGGCGGCCTTCTCGACCGCGGCCGAACCGGCCAGGACGATCAGGTCGGCCAGGGAGACCTGGGCGCCACCGGCGCTGTTGAACTCGCTGCGGATCTCCTCCAGCTTGCCGAGCACCTTGGTCAGCTGCTCGGGCTGGTTGACCTCCCAGCTCCTCTGCGGCTCGAGGGCGATCCGGGCACCGTTGGCGCCACCGCGCTTGTCGGTGGAGCGGTAGCTGGCGGCGCTCGCCCACGCGGTCTGGACCAGCTCGGCCACGCTCAGGCCGGACTCCAGCACCTTGGCTTTGAGGGCGCTCACGTCGGTGTCGGAGACCAGCGGGGTCTGCGGCGCGGCGATCGGGTCCTGCCACAGCTGCGCCTCGGGCACCCACGGGCCGAGGAAGCGGCTGATCGGGCCCATGTCACGGTGCAGGAGCTTGTACCAGGCCTTGGCGAAGGCCAGGCGGAACTCCTCCGGGTTCTCCAGGAAGCGCTTGGAGATCGGGCCGTAGATCGGGTCGAATCGCAGAGACAGGTCGGTCGTCAGCATCGTCGGCCGGTACTTCTTGGCCGGGTCGTAGGCGTCCGGGATGATCTCGTCGTCGGTCTTGGCCACGTAGTGCTTGCCGCCACCGGGGCCGGTGGTGAGCTCCCACTCGTAACCGAAGAGGATCTCGAAGAACCGGTTGCTCCACTCGGTGGGCTTGTCGGTCCAGGTCACCTCGATACCGGAGGTGATGGTGTCCTTGCCCTTACCGGTGCCGTGCGGGTTGAGCCAGCCCAGGCCCTGCGCCTCGATGCCCTCGGCCTCCGGCTCGGGGCCGACGTCGGCGGTGTGCGCGCCGTGGGTCTTGCCGAAGGTGTGACCACCGGCGATCAGCGCGACGGTCTCCTCGTCGTTCATCGCCATCCGGCCGAAGGTCAGGCGGATGAACTCGGCCGCCTGGCGGAAGTCCGCGTTGCCCTTCGGGCCTTCGGGGTTGACGTAGATCAGGCCCATCTCGGTGGCGCCGACGCCCGGCAGCATGTCCTTCTCGGACACATAGCGGGTGTCCGCCAGCCAGGTGTCCTCCGGGCCCCAGAAGATCTCTTCCGGCTCCCACACGTCGGGGCGGCCGAAGGCGAAACCGAAGGTCTGGAAGCCCATCGACTCCAGCGCGACGTTGCCGGCCAGGACCAGGAGGTCGGCCCAGGAGACCTTCTGGCCGTACTTCTGCTTGACCGGCCACAGCAGGCGGCGGGCCTTGTCCAGGTTGGCGTTGTCCGGCCAGCTGTTCAGCGGCGCGAAACGCTGCCCGCCGTCACCGGCGCCACCCCGGCCGTCCTCGATCCGGTAGGTACCGGCCGCGTGCCAGCTCATCCGGATCATCAGGCCGCCGTAGTGCCCGAAGTCGGCCGGCCACCAGTCCTGCGAGGTGGTCAGAACCTCAGTGATGTCGGCCTTCAGGGCCTCGACGTCGAGCTCGGCGAACGCCTCGGCGTACTTGAAGTCCTCACCCAGGGGGTTGCCCTTGGAGGAGTGCGCGTGCAGCACGCTCAGGTCGAGCTGGTTCGGCCACCAGTCCCGGTTGCCACGCGGGTGGTCCACCTTCGGCTTCGGCGAGTCGATCGCCGGGTTCTCGCTCTCGCTCCCGGTGGCGGTCACCGAGTCGTGCGCGACCGGGCAGCCGGAGGCCTTCGGGTCCTGGGTGTCGCTCATCTGTTTCCTTCCGGACTGGCAATTCGGTGAGAGTTGCGCATCGCCGTGCAGTCGGGGCAGGTGCCCCAGTAGACGACCTCCGCCTCGTCGACCACGAAGCCGTGGCTGTCGGAGGCGGTGAGACAGGGGGTGTGGCCGACGGCGCACTCGACGTCGGCGATCGCGCCGCAGCTGCGGCAGACGATGTGGTGGTGGTTGTCGCCGACCCGCGCCTCGTACCGGGCGGTGGCCCCCATCGGCTGGATGCGCCGGATCAGGCCCGCCTCGGTGAGCGCCTTGAGCACGTCGTAGACCGCCTGGTGGGAGACCGTGGGCAGTTCGTCGCGCACCAGCTGGATCACCGTGTCGGTGTCCACGTGCGGGTGGTCGCGCAGGGTGCTGAGCACCGCCACGCGAGGTCGCGTCACGCGCAGCGAGACCGAGCGCAGCTGGGCCTCGAGGTCGGACGTCATGCGACGACCCTAGGGCACTTGTTTGGAGTCAATCAAGTTTCTGGGGAGTGCGTCGTCCCAATGCCGAGTTAACCCTGAGCGGCCCGCCCGGTGCGCCGGACAGGCCGATGGCCTGGGCATGTTCCCGACCGGTTCACGGTCAGAACGGCAAAGACCGGGCCACCCGTGCAAGGGGTGGCCCGGTCCGGACGTGCCAGTGGCTCAGCGGTTCACGGAGCGGCGCGACCAGTACGGCTCGATGGCCGCGATCAGCAGGGCGGCGGCACCGATCTGCAGGAAGTGGCGGATCCAGTCGATGCCCCGGGTGTCCTCCACGCCGAGAGCGCCGGCCAGGGCGTTGCCGATGACTGCGCCGAGGATGCCGAGGACGATGGTCAGCCAGAGGGGGATGTACTGCTTGCCCGGCAGAACGAGTCGGGCGAGGCAGCCGATGATCAGACCGGCAATGATGGCCCAGATGAACGACATGACGGGGAAAGAACCTTCCGATGGGCTGAAAGTAGTGTCCCGGTGGGATGCAACAACCGTACTTAGTGGTTCACAGGCTCGCATTTCGGTGGCTATTCCGTACCTCTGAGCTGGGAATTCAGCTCAGAATAAGGTTTTCCCGCGGCCGCATCGCACCACACCCCTTCTTCCGGTGCCTGGCGCAGGGTTTGCTGATGCCTGGAAGGTAAGGCGGATGCCGGCCGCATTCGGAAACTCGGAAAAGACCGGGGATGCGTTCGCTCATCGTGCTCCGGCTCTTCTTGGTCAGGTTCCACTCTGCTGTGACCGTCGTCGCTCGTCTATGACCGCCGGATCTCGGAAAACGACCGGTAACCGCTTTCCGCAAAGTCGTTGACGCGGGTGAAATGCCCGGGCAAAGCTGTGGCCCGCACACCTGAATCGATTCATCGGAAGCGCCGTCCCAGAAGCGAACAGCGCTTACCCAGCCGATCCGGCCCGCAGCAAGATCCGCGCGCTCCGGACACGAGATCCAGTGCTCGAGGAGACCCAGTGACGAGTCCCCGGTCCTACCGCCCCGATGGCCCCCTTCCGCTCGACCCAGCCACCCCGCGGGGTGCCGGTCGCAGAAACGGTGCCCACCGGCGTCCTCAAACAAAACTGCTCAGGGGAGTGCTGGCCGCCACCGCCGGGCTCGGCCTGATCCTGACCGGAACCGGCACCGCGACGGCCGCCCCGGCCAAGGCCCAGCTCGAGAAGCTCGACCGCGGCCTGGTCGCCGCCACCACCGACGAAGGCGTGTTCCTGAGCTGGCGCCTGCTCGGGGAGGAGGCCACCGGCCATTCCGCGACCGGCCTGACCGGCACCGACTTCAACGTGTACCGGGGCGGCAAGAAGATCGCCACGGTCAAGGACAGCACGAACTACCTGGACAAGGCCGGCGACCCGAAGGCCACCTACCGGGTGGTGCCGGTGCGCAAGGGCTCGGAGTTCGGCAAGAGCGCCAGCGTGAAGGCCTGGACCGGCGAAAGTGTCGACCTGCCGCTGAAGAAGCCGGCCGACGGCACCACGCCCGCCGGAGAGGCCTACACCTACTCGGCCAACGACATGAGCGTGGGCGACGTGGACGGCGACGGCGAGTACGAGTACGTGGTCAAGTGGGACCCGAGCAACGCCAAGGACGTCTCGCAGGTCGGGTACACGGGCAACACCTACATCGACACCTACCGCATCGACGGCACCCTGCTGCATCGCATCGACCTGGGGGTGAACGTCCGGGCCGGTGCGCACTACACGCAGTTCCTGGTCTACGATTTCGACGGCGACGGCCGCTCGGAGATGATGTTCAAGACCGCCCCCGGCACCAAGGTCACCCGCTACGACAAGGCCGGGAAGGTGACCTCCGAAAAGTTCGTCACCCTGCCCAAGAAAGATGTGCAGGCCGGGTACGCCAACTCCGACGACTACCGGCTCAGCAAGGCCGGCTACTACCAGCACGTGGTGAAACTGTTCCAGGGCTGGGACAAGCACCCGCAGGTGGTGGCGGGCAACTGGCCCAAGACGCTGGAGCAGGCCTTCGGGATCGAGCCGCAGTACCAGTACCCGCTCAGCACGGCCGACGCCGAGAAGCTGACCGACTACTTCATGGACGTGTACGCCCCTTCCCGCAGCGCCCGCAACGTGCTGCGCAACTTCGAGGGCTTCATCGTCGACGGCCCGGAGTACCTGACCGTCTTCGACGGCGCCACCGGCAAGGAACTGCAGACCGCCGACTACAAGCCCGGCCGCACCGACGACGGCCTGCTGTGGGGCGACTACGCGATGGCCCGGATCGAGCCGGGCAACCGGGTCGACCGCTTCCTCAGCGGGGTCGCCTACCTGGACGGCCGACGTCCCTCGGCGGTCTTCGCCCGTGGCTACTACACCCGCACCACGCTGGTGGCCTACGGCTGGAACGGCAAGAAGCTCACCGAGCAGTGGTTCGTCGACAGCGGCTTCGCCCCGATGAAGAACCCGTTCAACGACTCCCCGCACGGGGTGGACGGCACCAGCAAGGAGTTCGGCAAGCTCACCACGCAGGGCTTCCACTCGCTCAGCGCGGCCGATGTGGACGGCGACGGCAAGCAGGAGATCGTCTACGGCAGCGCCACGATCGACCATGACGGAAGCCTGCTGTACTCGTCCTTCGCCGAGATGCCGGCCGGGAGCGCCACTCCGGGCGTGAGCGCGCGGCTGGGTCACGGCGACGCCATGCACGTGACCGACATCGACCCCGACCGGCCGGGCCTGGAGATCTTCACCGTGCACGAGGGCGCCACCTCCGCCCCCTACGGCCTGGCGATGCGCCAGGCCGAGGACGGCAAGGTGCTCTTCGGCACCTACTCCGGCCGGGACACCGGGCGCGGCATGATCGGTGACGTACTGCCGGAGGAACGCGGCCTGGAGTCGTGGGCCAGCATGCCCGGTGGCTCGGAGGCGCTGGGCCTGCACACCGCCAAGGGCAAGGTGGTCACCAGCACGATCCCCGGCACCAACCAGAGCATCCGCTGGGCCGGTGACCTGACCACGCAGATCCTCAACGGCTCGGGCACGGCCACGCCCACGGTCGACGACTGGAAGCGCGGAAACCTGCTCACCGCCACCGGAACGCTGGCCAACAACGGCACCAAGGGCAACGCGGGCCTGATCGCCGACGTGTTCGGCGACTGGCGCGAGGAGCTCCTGGTGCGCACCGCCGACAGCACGGCGATCCGGGTCTACCTCAGCACCGAGGTCACCCAGCACAAGCTCTACACGCTGATGCACGACCCGCAGTACCGGGCCGAGGTGGCCCGCCAGCAGACCACCTACAACCAGCCCTCCTACCCGGGCTTCTACCTGGGCGCGGACATGACCGAGGCCGACTGGGCGAAGGTGCCGCTGACCCGGCGCTGATAATCCGTACGTACACAGGAGCCGGTCACGGGACGTTCCCGTGGCCGGCTCCCGCATTTTGAAAGCCTTTCGGGCAGATCTTCGCGTGGGGCCTGCTCGTCGTCGTGTTCTCAAGAGCTTTTACGGACGCCCTTGGGCACCTCGGTGCCCACCGCGACAAGGCGGTTGATCCGCTTTGGGTGACTGTGCCGCCTCCGGCAATCGCTACCGGTGACTGGCGCGGATCACTTCGTAACCGCCCCGCATGTCTCACCTTTCACGCCAGGGGGAAACCCTGTGTGCGAAAAACCGGCCAATGTGGGAATGTTCGCCCCGTAGGTCGGCACCGAGTCCGTGCCGGCCCGATACATCCGGGAGGGGAACCCAACGTGCGTGCTCGTGCGCTCAGAGCGCTCGCGGTCGTCGCGGCCGTGCTGGCAACCACCGTCGGTTGCGGGGCGATACAGGAAAATACTGATGTGCAAGGGGAGCTCGTCAAGGCGGGCTACGCCGAGGCCCGTGGCGGAGTGAAGCTCGCCCTGCCCGTCGAGCTGCCCGAGGGTTACCAGCTGAAGAAGTTCTGGTCGGTGGCCAACGTGTACGACGAGGCGGGGGTGCGGACCTCGATCGCCCGCAGCGCCGAGTTCGACGGGCCGCAGGGCCCGGTGCGGGTGTGTGAGGAGGTGGAGTCGGTGCCCGGCCGTCTCTGCCCGAAGTCGAACGCGGGTATCACCGAGAAGAAGGACGGCCTGGTGCGGTCGGTGTCGGTGGACGGCGGCGAGAAGGCCGACCCGCGGGCGGTCTGGGGAGAGGTGCACTACTCGGCCGCTCTCGAGGACTGGTCCTGGATGGCCGGCGCCTGACCTGGGCCCTCTGTTCCAGAAAGTCGTGATTCGGGAGAACCGACCCCGTCGCCCGTGCGTCCAAGCAGGGCGCCGGGGTCGGCCCGGCCGTCACGCGAGGGGGAACCATGCGTCGAGTTCTGATGGCTCTGGGCATCACCACGGCTCTGCTGACCGGAACGGCCCTGGCCGCCGATGCCGCTCCGAAGACCGGCTCCTGCGTCACCATCGAGGAGTTCGCCAAGGTCAGGGAGGGCGTGTCGAAGGCGTCGGTGGCCAAGACGTTCGGCACGAAGGGCAAGCGGGTCTCGATCGGGACCGACCAGGACGACCACACGGTCGAGGGCCGCAGCTACAAGGTGTGCAAGATGGTCGCCGCCAAGGTGACCGTCGAGTTCGTCTCCGGCGGCGGCCTGGCCACCACCAAGGTCGGCTACGCGCAGGAGAAGGCGTGGGTGCAGCACTGGCAGCGCGCTGAGCCTGCGTAGCTACGGGGAGTGGGTGACGACCGCTCAGGCAATTGGGATTATCACGAACTGTGTGGCATATTCCTGAATGCGGAGCGGGGGTGCTCCGCTGACTCACCGAATGCCGAAGGGCGGGGTTCAGCGATGGCAGATCTGGAGCGCCGGATGATCATGGTGGAAGAGGTACTCGGGCTCGAGGACGGGGTCGTCACGGCGCCGGAGGGTAGCCTCATTGCCGTGGTGCGATCTCACAGCAGAATTCTCGAGGTGCAGCAGGATCATCTGGCCGAGTTGCGCCAGGGGCAGCACAGGGTGCAGGACGAGGTGACCGGCCTGCGGATCGATGTCCGTGAGCTGAAGGTCGGTCAGGACGAGCTGCGGGCCGATGTGCGCGAGCTGAAGACCGATGTCCAGGTCCTGAAGACCGATGTTCAGGTCTTGAAGACCGATGTTCAGGTCCTGAAGACCGATGTTCAGGTCCTGAAGACCGATGTTCAGGTCTTGAAGACCGATGTCCAGGACCTGAAGACCGATGTTCAGGTCTTGAAGACCGATGTCCAGGACCTGAAGGCGGGTCAGGAGGAGCTCAAGATCGGCCAGGCAGAGATCCGGGCCGAACAGGTGGAGATGAAGGCGGAGATCGGAGGGCTTAAGGCAGACACCCAGCGCATCATCGGGATGATCACCGATCTGGCGATGCGCGTGGCGCCCGGCCGAGAGTAGCCGCAGAATCGTCTCGTTGTTGGTGCCCCGCTGCCAGCTGACGGCGGGGCACCAACGCTTTTGGCGGGAATGTCGGGGCATCAACCCGGCCGCCCAAGTGAGGACTGGTCCTGGCTGGTCGCTGCCTGGTCTGATCTGCGGATGGACCGCCCGATGAACGGCAGCTGGAACCTGCGTGTCCGCCTCGTGCCACCGCCCCAGGCGGGGCCGACCGGGGCGGTCACCCGGGTCGGGGCGACGTCGTTGGCGATGATGCATCTGGGCGGTCTGCCGCTGTCTTTCAGCAGGTACGCGGTCGACGCGGACGAGCTCACGGTGCTGCTGACGGTGATCGACGAGGACCGCTCGGCGGAGGACATCCAGGCGGTGGCGCAGACCGCGGGCATCGCCCTGATGGAGTCGGCGCCCGAGCTCGCAGACTGGTTGTATCAGGTAAAAGTGTCGGAATGTCCGGATCCGCGGTTGGACAGTCCGGTTACCGCCGAGCCGGAGCCTGGAGTGCCGGACCACCAGGCCTCGATCTACGCCGCCGCCGGCCTGCTGCGCGGTCTGCCCGCCGCCGCGCTCACCACCGAGGACCTGGACGGCCCGGGCGGCCCGGCCCGCGGGGAGGCCCTGCGCCGCGCCGAGGCCCTGGCCGGCTGCCTGATCCAGGGCGCCGACCTGATGCTCGACCAGCTCTTCGACGAACTGCACCTGCTCGAGGCCGCCTACGAGGACGCCCTGGAGAACGGCGAGAGCGGGATCCCGCTGGGCCTGGAGTTCGACGACCTGCCCCAGCTGGCCGGCCTGCCCGCCCGCTACCGCGAGCGCTACACCCCGGAGTGGGTGCGGGCCTTCGTCGTGGCCGTCATCGACCTGACCACGCGCCTGACCGGGGCCTGGTGCGAACCCGCCTGCCTGGCCCAGGACCTGGCGTTCTACCGACTCCTCGACACCGCCGAGGAGATTGCCGACGCGGTCCAGATCGACCTGCCCCCGCAGTGGCGCGAACTGCTCCTGAGCACCCTGGTCACCAAGCCCGAGGCCGCGCTGCTCTACGAGCTGGACGACGACCTCGACGACCTCAGCGACCCGGCCGAGCCCATCGACGCCGACGTGTCCCTCGCCTTCGACAGCTGGCTCACCCCCTACGACCCCGAGCGCACGCTGCCGCCCTACCTCGTGCCGTACCCGACCGACTGAGCGCTAATCCATGCGGTCCCGGCGCCTCAGCAGACCCTCGCTGAAGTAGCTCACCTTCGATCCCCGAGGAAGGTGGCCGGTCAGCTGAGACACGAGAGCCAACCCCAGCCGGTCGAGCCGGTCGATCTCAAGGCGCGTCCCGGGCTGACCCCGTTGCTCAGGGCTCATCTGAATAATTGCCTGATATTGGCCGTTCCAGGCTCGCAAAGATTCTCGGAGAGTCGGAGGAAGCCCCAACTCGTCGTCGCTCACGGCCCCTCTTTCGAGCTCCACGAGGCTGGGGGACAAATAGTCGGCGGAGAGGGTCAGATAGAGCACCTTTTTCCAATCACTGCGACAACCGAGGCCCGCCCGATGACAACGATGATTCGACCACCCGAGGTCGGCCGTTGCGGTCTCGCGGGACTTTCTCAACGGTGCTCAGCGCGGCAACATTACGAATCGTCCGGCGGTGGTCAGAACGGCCAGTCCTGCGACCGGCCAACCTCGAGCAGCGGGATCATGGCGAAGGCGGCGTCGCTCAGCCCGCCGAAGACGTGCCGGTTGGCGTTGCCCGAGGGAGCGTGGCCGACCCGGTAGCCGGCCAGGTTCCAGGTGTACATGGGCACGTGGGGTGGCACGGCCCGGTCCACGTCCTGGCCGTGGGCCACCTGCTCGTCGGTCACCACGACCACCCGGTCGTGCCCGGCGTAGTGCTTACGCAGGGCCTCGGCCGTGTAGGTGCCGCCCAGTTCCTCGAACTCCTCGAGCACCCGCAGCACCGACCGGCCCTTGGTGAAGGCGACCTGGTGGCTCTTGAAGCCGAACTGCACGAGGTCGGCCTGCTCGGCCCGTACCGCGAGGGCGGTGCCGAAGATCGCGGCTGCATCGGCCCGGATCAGGTCGGAGCGCTGCGACAGCGGTGCCCACATCGAGCCGGAGCGGTCCACCAGCACCAGCGTGCGGCCCGGGAGGGCCGGCACGTTGGCCAGGCTCAGGTTGAGGGCCTGCTCCAGCGGCTGCGCCCAGCGCGAGGCGGACGCGGCCCGGGAGGCAGCCAGGAACCGGAACGGCAGCTGACGCGATCGGGCGACGCTCGGCCGGCTGGTCAGCATGCGCACGACCGGGGCCACGTCAGCGTCGCTGAGCCCGGCCTGGTCGAAGTTGCGCAGGTTGCGCAGCCGCGCCATGAAGCCCATCGACGGCAGCACCGCCCGCCAGGTCTGCTCGTCCATCGGACCACCCACCCAGCCGGACAGCTCCTCCCAGGTGACCCCGGCGTCCTTCAATTTCGCCGGTGCGTCAGCGCCACCCAGGAAGGAGCGCCGCTGCTGCGCGGGAATGTTGTCGAGCGCGAGGTTGGCCCGGATCATCGGTAGCTGATCCAGGTCGGCCCGGATCTCGTCCGGGTGATGACGGCGGTCGAGCAGGTACTGGTACAGCTGGCCCTGCGCCGGAGTCTGGGCCGAGGGGTGCGCGAGCTCGATCACGTCGCCCAGGCGGATGCCCCGGCTCTTGCCGTCGTACTTCAGTGCGGCGTACTCGGTGAAAAGCCGCGCCACGGCGTCTGCTACGCCACGCTGCACCCCGCCCGGCAGTGTCACCCGGCCCGTGCGGAGCTTCCAGTACCCGATGAACTCGACCGGCTCGTCCGCGCGGAGCATCGCTGCCGAGATCACCGAACGCACCGAAGGTGCCTGCGCGCGAACCGGATCCGGCGCCGTGCGCAGCGTCAGGGCGTACTCGGCCGCCATCACGACCGCGGCCGAACGCATGTTCATGACGCCCCGCAGGTACGGAACGAAACGCGCCACCCACGAAGGGTCCTCGAGCGTCACCGCCCGCACCAGCGTCCGAAAACGCTCGTCGCGCTCCCGGCTGCCCTCGTAGAACGAGTCCTCGGACACCATGTTCGAGACGGCGAGCAGGAACAGTTCCGCCTTGGCACTGCGCCGGAAACCCCGACCGCCCTCGTGCGTGGACGCGCGGCCGGGGCTGCTGCGCACCGGAGAGGCGACCGCGGCCCGGCCCGCGGCCTTCGACGAGAACTTGGTCATGACGCTTCCTGTTCAGGACGTGCTCACAACCGGATCCCGAGATCCTGGGCGACGAAGGTACAAGCTGCTCTACCAGGCTGAGCTACACCGGGGCGTTGGTCCCGGCGACGGGATTCGAACCCGCGACATGCCGATTAGGAGTCGAAGTAACCCGCGTCTGCGCTTCGGGATCCGGTTGTGAGCACGAGTTCGGTGTCGGCGAGGGGTCTCTCACCGGCGCTTCGTGCCGGACCAAGACTCCCAGGCTCTTTCCGGGCGCAGCAAGCGAATTACCCGCGGGAGGCGTGCGGTGCGCCGATGCCCGGGTCGATCTGCGCCGGCCCGTGCACCGAGGGTGTCACCGGGAAGTCGAAGATCGCGGTGGGCAGATACACCGTGGCACAGGCGTTGGGGATGTCGACCACGCCCGAGAACCGCCCCTCGATCGGCGCGGCGCCCAGGATCAGGTAGGCCTGCTCCGGCGAGTAGCCGAACTTGGTCAGGTAGTCGATGGCGTGCAGGCAGGCCCGCTGAAAAGCCAGCTGTGAGTCGAGATAGCGCTGCTCACCGTCGAGCGTGACCGAAGTTCCCGAGAACGCCAGCCAGTCCGAGTAGACCGGCCCTTCGTTCCCGGGCATGAAGATCGCGTTCTCCGAGACCCCGTACGTGCTCATCCCGCCCGGGATCAGGTCGACCCGCAGATCGATGAAGCCACCCATCTCGATCGCCCCGCAGAACGTGATCTCCCCGTCGCCCTGGGAGAAGTGCAGATCACCGACCGAGAGGTTCGCGCCGTCGACGAACACCGGATAGAACACCCGCGAGCCGCGCGTCAGGTTCTTGATGTCCTGGTTGCCGCCGTTCTCACGAGGCGGTGCGGTGCGGGCTGCTTCGGCGGCGGCCCGGGTGAAGGCGTCTCCGGTCAACGACCCGAGGACGGCGTCGGTGGGCAGAGGGGGCAGCGCCAGCGGGGGGACGCGGTTGGGATCGGTTGCGATCAGGGCGCCTTCGCGGGCGTTCCACTTGGCCAGCAGGGCCGCAGACGGCGCCGTGCCCATCAGACCCGGGTGCATGATTCCGGTGAACGAAACCCCCGGGACATGGCGGGAAGTCGCGACATGGCCGCTGAAGTCCCAGATCGCCTTGTACGCGTCGGGGAAGCGCTCGGTGAGGAAGCCGCCGCCGTTGTCGGTGGCGAAGATGCCGGTGTAGCCCCAGCCCTGCCCGGCCAGCGGCCCGCTGTCTTCCTGCGGGATCGGGCCGACGTCGAGGATGTCGACGACCAGCAGATCGCCGGGTCTGGCGCCCTGCACGGCGAACGGTCCCGAAAGACAGTGCACGGTGCTCAGCGGTGCGTTCAGGATGTCCTCGGCCGAGTCGTCGTTGACGATCGCGCCGTCGAACCATTCGCGCACGTGCACCCGGAACTCGTCGCCCGGCCGCACGGTCACCGCCGGCGGGATGTCGGGGTGCCAGCGGTTGTGGCCCACCTTCTCCTGGTCGGTGAAACGCTTCGTCGAGTCGAGGGGGTACAGCAGTTCGGGCATGTAGATCCTCCTTCGAAGAGCGAACTAAGGACGAGGGAGCTGGGCATGGCGGGGATCGCGGCTCACGCGGTGGCCGGGTCCGGGTGGAGGCTGCCGGACCACGGCGGGCTCGTGAGCGCTGCGGTGAGTGGCTTCGACGGCACGGGCGACGGGGGAGGAGCCGCGACCCGGTGAACCACCGGGGCGCCGGGCGGCCGGTTCCGCGCAGTCCGGGCAGGCCAGGGACGGGGGCACGGTGCTCATCGGGAAGGTGCGCTCGAACGAACCGCAGGCACTGCAACGGAATTCGTACAGTGGCATGGCACCTCCGCGACGACGGGCCCATCCGGTAGGACATCACCGGTGCCCGCGGTTGGCAAGGGTTTGCCGGTTTGGACCGGATTCCGGAGCTGATCACAAGAGGCCCTTCGGCCTCACTTGTGCCAGCCTGTTCCCGAAACGCCCAACGGAGAGCATTTAGGAAGCGAACCCACAATGCCGTCAGTTCTCGACCGTGAACGCACCGTAGCCCCTCCCGGTTACAACCGGTGGCTGGTGCCTCCCGCCGCGCTCGCGGTGCATCTGTCGATCGGTGAGGTCTACGCGTTCAGCGTGTTCAAGGGCCCCCTGGTCACCCACTTCGACTCCAGCCTGACAGCGATCGGGATCGTGTTCTCGATCGCGATCGTCATGCTCGGGCTGTCGGCCGCTTTCGGCGGGACCTGGGTGGAGCGCAACGGCCCGCGCAAGGCGATGGCCGTCTCGGCGCTCTGCTGGGTCACCGGCTTCCTGGTCAGCGCGCTGGGCGTGGCCTCGAACCAGCTCTGGCTGGTCTACCTGGGCTACGGCGTGATCGGCGGGATCGGCCTGGGCATCGGGTACATCTCCCCGGTGTCCACGCTGATCAAGTGGTTCCCCGACCGGCCCGGTCTGGCCACCGGCCTGGCCATCATGGGCTTCGGTGGTGGGGCACTGGTCGCCTCCCCGCTGACCAGTGAACTGCTGGCGCGCTACGCGGACGCTCCGGAAGACGCGATCGCCCCGACCATGCTCACGCTGGCCGTGATCTACGCGGTGATGATGGCGCTGGGCGCCTGGGTGATCCGGGTTCCGGCCGCCGACTGGACGCCTCCGGGCTTCAGCTCCGCCTCGGCCGTGACCGCTGCTGCCCGTCGCCCCGGTCTGGGTGGGGGAGCGCCGGCTGACCTGACGGCCGACCAGGCCATCCGCACGCCGCAGTTCTGGCTGCTCTGGACGGTGCTGTTCTGCAACGTCACCGCGGGCATCGGCATCCTCGAGCAGGCCGCGCCGATGATCCAGGACTTCTTCTCCGACGTGGACGCCACCGAGGCCGCAGGCTTCGTGGGTCTGCTGTCGCTGTGCAACATGGCCGGCCGCTTCGTCTGGTCCACCACCTCCGACACCATCGGCCGCAAGCCCGTCTACGCGGTCTACCTCGGTGTCGGGGCTCTGCTGTACCTGGTGCTGGCGCTGAGCGGCACCAGCAGCGTGGGCCTGTTCGTGGCCACCGCCTGCCTGATCCTGAGCTTCTACGGCGGCGGCTTCGCCACCATCCCGGCCTACCTGAAGGACCTCTTCGGTGGTCTGCAGGTCGGCGCCATCCACGGCCGGCTGCTGACCGCCTGGTCGGCCGCCGGGGTGGCCGGGCCGCTGGTGGTCAACGCCGTGGCCGACGCCCAGATCGCCGACGGCAAGGAGGGCGCGGACCTGTACACGCTGTCCTTCGCCATCATGGTGGCGATCATGGTGGTCGGATTCGTGGCCAACGCCCTGGTGCGCTCGATCGGCAGTGCCCGGCAGACCGCCCCGGCGGCCGCCGGAGACGCGATTCCCGGTAAGACGGCCTGATTTTCGGAAGACGAGGAACGCGATGAGTGACGAAGTGAAGGCCGCTGGTACCCAGGGTGCGGCGGTCGCCGCGATCGCCCTGTGGGTGATCGTCGGTGTGGCACTGGCCTACGGCATCTTCGAGACCGCGCAGAAGGTGACCGCCCTGTTCGGAGGCTGAACACACAAGAAGGGGGTCCCACCCGGGTTCGGGTGGGACCCCCTTCTTCGCGTTCGGGCGACTTACGAGCTGTGTTCCGGCTCGACCGGCCGGACGGGCTCACCCGGGTCACCGGGTTCGCGCGGCTCTCCCGGTTCCCGCTTCTCGCCGGAGTGACCGGGAGGAGCAGTGTCCCCGTGCCCGGGCCACCAGGCCGCGTGGCCCAGCAGCGCGGTCAGGGCCGGGGTGAAGAACATCGACATCACGAACGCGGCGATGAAGATGCCGAACGACACCGCGAAGCCCATCGTGGTCAGCAGCGAGTTGCCGGCCAGCATCAGCGAGGCGAACGTGCCGGCCAGGATCACACCGGCCGCGGCGATGGTCGGGCCGGCGTGCTCGACCGCCTTCGCCGCCGCGTCCCTCGGGCTCCGGCCGTCCCGGGCCTCCTCGCGCAGCCGGGCCACCATCAGGATGTTGTAGTCGGTGCCGAGCGCGACCACGAACAGGTAGATGTAGATCGGCAGCAGGAAGATCAGGCCTTCCTCGCCCTTGATGTTCTGGAAGACCAGGACGGCGGCGCCCAGGGTGGCGGCGAAGCCGAGGCCGACCGAGAGCATCAGGTACCAGGGCGCGACCAGGCTGCGCAGCAGCACCGCCAGGATCAGGAAGATGATCACGGCGGCGACCGGGAAGACCACCGAGTAGTCCCGGTTCATCGCGGCCTGGAAGTCGACGAACACCCCGGCGGTGCCGGCCACGTAGGCGACCGTCCCCTCCGGTGCCGCCTCGTCGGCCGCCGGGCGCAGGTCGTCCTTGACCGTCGCCAGCGCCGCGTCGGAGGCCGAGTCGTTCTCCAGGATGGTCATGATCATCGCGGTGCTGGGGTTGTCTGGGGAGATCACCGGATCGGTGACCTGCCCGACGCCGTCGACCGCGGCGATCTGCTCGCTGAACGTGGCCACCGCGTCCTCGGCCAGCGCCTGACCGTCGTTGCGGTGCAGCACGATCGGCGTCGGGTCGGTCGCCCCGGCGCTGAAGCCCTTCTCCTCCATCGTCGCGGTGGCGGTGGCCGACTCCACGTCGGAGGCCGAACTGCTCTCGCCCAGGTCGAAGCTGGGCTGGAACTGCAGGGCGAACACCGACAGCACGATCAGGAACGCACCCGAGCCCGCCGCGTAACGCACCGGGTGCCGGCCCAGCGAGGCGCCGACGGCCGCGAACCGGGTGCCGCGCGGCGGCTCCCGCCACTTCTTCGAGGGCCAGAACAGCGCCCGGTTCAGCACCGTCACCGTGGCCGGAACCAGGGTGAGCGCCGCGACCGCGGTGACCGCGACCGCGATCGCCAGTGAGGGACCGATCGACTGGAAGATCCCCAGGGTGGAGAGCACCAGCGTCATGAATGCCACGAACACCGCGCCACCGGCCGAGGCGATGGCCTCACCGGCCCGCTCGATCGAGCGGGCCACCGAGGCCCGGTGCTCGATGCCGTCGCGCCGGGCCTCGCGGTAGCGGTAGAGGAAGAACAGGATGTAGTCGGTCCCGATACCGAACAGCACCACGATCAGGATGACGCTGGTGGACGGGTCGTGGTTGAGGTCGAACGCCTTCTCCACCATCGAGATCAGGCCGCCGGCGACGGCCGAGACGATGCCGACCAGCACCAGCGGCATGAACGCGATCAGCACGCTGCGGAAGATGATCCCGAGCAGCACGACGATCAGCAGGATGGTGGCCACGAACACGATGGCCTCGGCGTTCTGGCCGGACTGGGTCTGGTCGTAGGCCTGGGCCAGCGAACCGGTGACCCCCTCGTTCAGCCCGGACCCCTCGACCGCCTCGTCCAAGTCCTCGCGCAGATCGGCGACCTGCTCGAACTCCTCCGGGTCCTGGCCGGTGGCGTCCGGCGCCAGGCCGATGTTGACGATCGCCGCCTCGTTGCTCGGCGAGGGAGTGGGCTGACCCACCGTGCCGAACGCGTCGCCCAGCTGCAGGCTCTGGGTGATCTCACCGATCTTGGCCAGGTCCTGCTCGGTCAGTGCGGCGCCGTCGCTGCGGTCGAAGACGATCGTGGCGCCCGCCTGTTCCTGCTGCGGGAAGGCGTCCTCGATCAGCTCGTAGCCCTTGATCGAGTCGTAGCTGTTGGGCAGGAAGTCGGCCTGGTCGGTGGTGGCGGTCACGGTCGGCGCCGTGGCCACCACCAGGACCGCGAAGACCACCCAGGAGCCGAGGACCCACCACGGGCGCTGGGCCACGAGGTGCCCCAGACCTCTGAAAACGCGATTCACTGCTTACCCCTCCATCGCACGCCCTACGGCGCGCCATCACCGGGTCTGCGTGCAGACACGGCAAAAGCCCCATACGTAACACGAGGACCCTACTAAGGCCGGGGGATCAGATCCCACGGAATATTGCAAGGGCCGTCGGGCGACCAGCATGCCGTTGGTGGGCACCGGCACACGGGTGTTGGGCTTTCAGAAGAGGGAGGCGGGCGTCAGGTCGTTACGAAAACCGCACATGCGGATGGGGCTGACCCGAGGCGCTTTCGCTGGATCCTGGGGCCCGGGGGAACGGGCCCCAGGATCGGTCAGCGTTCGTTCAGCGGGCGTACACCTCCACCTCGGACGCCTGCCCGGCCGGCCAGGCGGTGTTGGCCGTGAAGGTCAGGCGCAGGTAGCGGGTGTTCGTGGAGGGGACGGCGATCGTGACGCTGTTGCCGGTGGCCGGGTCGAACTTGTACGACTTGGCCGCCACGACGCTGGAGTAGGAGGTGTTGTCGGTGGAGCCGGACACGGCGATGGTCTGGCTGCGAGCACCCCAGGCGGCCGGGGGCGGGAGCTTGACCACGGCCCGGCCCACCGCCTGAGCTGAACCGAGATCGACGGTGATGGACTGCGGGAAGGCGTTGTTCGAGCTCTCCCAGTAGGTGGAGGTGTTGCCGTCGACCGCGTTGGTGGCCCGGTAGACGTCAGTGAAGCTGGTGGCGTTGACGTTCTTGCCGGCGGCCAGGTTGCCGTTCGCCGGGGGCGTGGTCGTGGTCGGCGTGGGGGTAGGGGTGGTCGGCGTGGGCGTCGGGTTGTTGTTGCCGCCGCTGTAGTTGGGCGCGGGCCACGGGCCGCAGTAGGGGGTACCGGTGTACCAGCCGGAGTTGCCGGCGCCCTGCGTGATGGTGAAGCCGGAGCCTGTGCAGCTGTAGATCGGGTTGCTGTAGCCGATGTTGGTGGCCTTGACGTTGGTGAAGCTGGCCGCTCCCGGGCTCTGCAGCTGTAGGGCGAAGGTGCCGGTGCCGTTGATGTTCACGTCGGAGAAGCTGACGCCGCTGGTGCTGCCCTCGATGAAATGGATGGCCGAGTAGGAGCTGTCGATGATGTCGGTGTTGCTGACCCGGATGTCGGCCCCGCTGATCGGCTGGTTCAGGCCGTTGAACCAGATCGCCCCGACCCCGAAGTTCCAGTTGTAGTCGGAGTTACCGGCCCGGATCAGGGTGTTGCCGCTGATCGTGAACCGGCCCTGCACGGCGGTACTGCCCTGGACACCGGGGTAGCGGTTGCCGACGTGGATGCCACCGCCGTTGGTGACGGTGTCGGACACGACGTTGTCGGTGACCGAGATGTCCTCGCCGCCGTAGACGGCGATGTTGTTGGCCAGCACCGGGACCACGACGGTGTTGCGCGAGAAGGTGTTCCGGACGTTGTCGTCGGTCTCGGCCCACATGGCCAGGCCGTCGTCGCCCATGTTGCGCACGAAGGTGTTGGTCACGGTCGAGTCGGTGACGCCCCGGTGGAAGTTCACCCCGTCGGCGGTCTGGTCCAGGATCCGGCTGTTCCTGATCGTGAAGTTCGTCATCGGGCCGTCCATCCAGGCCCCGACCTTGGTGTGCTGCATCCAGACGTTGTCCACGACGGAGTTGCTCATCGCCCCGCCGATCGCGTTCACCTGGGCGCTGTCGTTGCGCTCCTTGACCTCGCCGAGGATGGCGAAGTCCCGGAGCGTGACGTTCGTGCTGGGCCCGCCCTCGCCCACGTACTTGCCGTAGACCCCTACCCCGGTACCGGTCAGCACGCTGTGCCAGGGGCCGGCTCCGGCGACGGTCACCCCGTCGACGATGATGTGGCCGGTCACCCTGAACGTGCCCTTGGGGATCCAGACGGTCTTGTTCTGGCTGCGGCCGTCGTTCACGGCCCGCTGGACGGCGCTGGTGGCATCGGCGGCCCCGGTCGGATCGGCGCCGTAGCCGGTCACGATGTTGAGCGCACCGGCCGGTGCGCTCGCAGGGGCGGCCACGTTCTCGAAGTCGGCCAGGTCGATGGTGAAGGTGGGGGAGGCGGCGGTGGAGGTCACCCGGACGCGCACCACGCTGCCGGCCGGCAGCGTGCGGTCGAACAGGGTGCGGGCCTCGTCGTAGAAGTGGTGCGGGTTGTTGCCGGGAGAGTTGCTGAACGGGTAACCGCCGTAGTACCAGCCGTATCTGGAGGTCACGGCCAGATCGGTGAGCTTCTGGCCGCCGGTCTCCACGGCCAGTGAGGCGTCCCGCCCGGTGCCTGCCGCGTTATCGGGCAGGCTGTAGCGCAGCACCATCGAGTTGGCGGCGGCGGGAAGGGTGAAGTCCACGTACTCGCCGTTGGCGTCGAGGGTCACCGCCCTGCGTCCGGACGCCTCGGAAGGCAGACGACCGTAGGTGCGGTCTGGGCCGATCACGGTGCCGTTGGTGGCGGCGTCCTCGGCCTCGATCTCGCGGAACGGGACTGAGGCTCCCCGCCCGGGTATGCCGATGGGGGAGATCGCTGCGGACGCGGAGGCCTTCTGCTGGCCGGCCTCGTCCGGGGCGTTGGTCTGAGCTGCAGCGCTCACGGCGGTGACCGTTGCGCAGAGGAGGCCGGTGACCGTCAGGGCGGCCACCGCCCTCCGGCGAACTGTGAACATGGTTGAGCTCCTTTGCTCAAGAGTGCAGCCCACGAGAAAGCGGTCAGGGAAGTGCTTTTCGGATACGCAGGCGCTCTTGAAACGGTAGTCACCCGTAGTGTCCTTTTGCAAGAAATGTATGAATGAAAGAAAGCTGTCGGCATTTCGTCGAATATTGCCGTGTGCGCAGAGGAACCGGGACAGGGACGTCGCTGCTGCTCACGCCTGGGGACGGGCCGCAGAGGGCGGGTGGGCGCTGCTGCGCGTACTCCGGATTGACCACGGGATCCGCCGACGAGCCGGAGCAAGTGTTGCAAGTGGCTTGCGCCTTGGCGTCGGGTTCCTGGCGGTAGGACGGCAAGCGACGGAAAGGGGCCGAGGGCTGATCTGATCAGGTCACGCGGAACACGGGCCACCCGATCTCGGTGCGCCAGGCGGCCGGATCGCTCACGTCCCGAGGGCCGACCAGGTAGACCTCCCGCACCGGCCCCGCCACCGACATCGCGTTCTCCACGACCCAGGTACCGAGCTCGCCGTAGGTGACCTCGATGCCGTTGTGCTCGCCGACATGGGTGGTGACCGCCAGTTCCGCGGCGGGCAGGGTCGCGGCGTGCACCCGCCCGGTGCCAGGTGGGGCGGCCGTCGGTAGGTAGAGCATCACCTGGCCGCGGCCCTGCTCGAACAGAGCATTGTCGTAGCTGCCTCCCGGAGGCCCGGTCACGGCGTCGCCGACGGCCGCCTGCAGTTCGGCCATTGCACCCGCGTACCAGGCGTCGACATCGCTCTCGCCGATCACGTCGGTCACCGCCGCGACCGTGCGGGCGGGCTCGGCGCGCAGCTCGACCTCGATCGGAGCGGGGGCGGGTCGCAGCAGGCGACGCAGTGACGCGACCGCGGCCCGGGTGCGATCGAGCTCAGCCTCCAGCCGCTGGAGGTGATCCGCGACCAGGGTCGCGCGGACACCCGGGTCCGGGGACCGCAGGATCCGCTGCACGTCACCCAGGGGCACGTCGAGTTCGCGGAGCCGGTTGATGACCTGCGCGGTCGGGATCTGCTCGACGGCGTAGTAGCGGTAGCCGGTGCTCTCGTCCACCACCGCGGGCTCCAGCAGGGCACCTTCGTGATAGCGGCGCAGGGTCCGCACGCTCAGGTGGGTCAGGCGCGAGAACTCTCCGATGGTCAGCACCCCCGCAGTCTGGACCCTCTCCCCGGGGGAGAGTCCAGCGCTTGACCCTCCGCTGACGCGAGGTCCCACGGTGGGCTCATGACACAACACGGCAACCTCCGGTCCGACTCCCTCCCCAGCACAGTCCGAGAATTCCTGGCCGCCCACATCGCTCGCGACGCCGGCACGGCCCTGTCCTTCCTCGCCGAGGACGCGGTGATCGTCGACCAGAGCGAGTCCTTCCGTGGCCGGGAGCAGATCCGCGCATTCCTGAGCGACGCCGGCTCCGAGTTCCAGTACACGACCGAGCAGATCGGTGCGGCCCGCGTCGACGACGACCACTGGGTGGTGACCCTTCGCCTCGAAGGAACCTTCCCGGGCGGCGTGGCCGACCTCGGCTACCGGTTCTCGCTCCGCGACGACGTCATCAGCGAACTCGTCATCGCCAATCACGGATCCTGACCGGAGGAAATGCAATGTCCGTTTCGGACCGAGACCGTCTCGACGGGCGCCGGGCGCTGGTCACCGGCGGGTCGAAGGGCTCAGGCAAGGCCGTGGTCGAAAGGCTGCGGGAGCTGGGGGCCGACGTCTACGTGACGGCTCGCACGATGCCCGAGGGGTACGAACACCCTGAGCGGTTCATCGCCGCCGACACCTCGACGATCGAGGGCGCGCGGACCGTGGCGGCCCGGATCGCCGAGACCGGGGGCGCCCTGGACATCCTGGTGCACGTCGTCGGTGGGGCCTCGACGCCGTCCGGTGGCTTCGCGGTCATCACCGAGGAGCAGTGGCTCACCGAACTGAACCTGAACTTCCTGGGAGCGGTGCGCCTCGATCGGGCTCTTCTGCCGGCGATGATCGGGGCCGGATCGGGCGTGGTGGTGCACTTCACCTCGATCCAGCGCGAACTACCCCAGTACGAGGCATCTTTGGCCTACGCGGCGGCGAAGGCCGCGCTGCGTACCTACAACAAGGGACTCGCCAACGAGCTCGCCCCGCACGGCATCCGCGTCAACGCCGTCAGCCCCGGCGGAATCCAGACCGAAGCCTACGAGCGGTTCGTGGACCGGATCGCCGAGGGCAACGGCATCAGCCGCGAGCAGGCCAAGCAGAACATCTACGACTCCCTGGGCGGCGTGCCCCTGGGACGGTTCGCCGAGACCGAGGAGATCGCCGACCTGGTCGGGTTCCTGGTCTCCGACCGCGCCTCGGCCATCGTGGGCGCCGAGTACGTGATCGACGGCGGAACAGTCCCGACCGTCTGAAGAGCCTGAACCGTCTGGAGGAGAAGACCCATGACCACACAGATCACGAACCCGTCCTCCACCCGGTCGGGCGGGGCGCCACCGCCCTTCGACCCCGAGCTTGCCCCGGTCGCCGAGGTGCTGGCCGGTCTGCGCGCCGCCGACGCCTACCGTCCCGACAACATCCTCGAGCCCAGCCGATGCTCGACGACCGCAATGCTTCGCCTTCGGCTCGGCCGCTGCGCGGCCGGTGGGTTCCACGGATTCGACGTGGTGGCCCCTTCGGCGGCGATCTCCCAGGACGCCGTGGCCGCCCGGGCAGCCTGGCTACGCCGTCAGCTCGCCCGGTAAGCGGCGCAGCTGCCGGCAACGACCCAGCGGCCGGCTACCCCGTAGCCGGCCGCTGGGTCGTCACCGACGATCAGCAGATCGCGCTGATCGCGTTGTCCATGTTCCGCATCGTCCAGGCGCCTCCGGGGCCGTACCAGGTCCGGATCCAGGAGAGGTCCGCGTAGGACTGCTTGTTCGTGACGTAGAAGTACGGGCTCGTGTTGGCAGTCGGCCACCGCGTGCCCATGTACGCCGTCACGATCCGGTTGCTGTCGTTGTTCTTGATCGACGAGACGTGCTCGTCGACCGCGTTGCCGTTGTCGAACTTGTTGTCCACCAGGTAGCGGTCGCAGGGGGACCCGAACTGGTCGTCGTGACCGACCACGAACATCCCGCCCTGGAAGTTGGGCTTCTCGAACAGGCAGAGGCTCTTCGGCGGGCACGTCGATGCTGCCTGCGCGGTCGTGGGGGCGGCGAGGACCGCCAGGATCACCATGGCTGCCGCCGCGAGAGCGGCGCAGGCGGCCCGGATCTGGAAATGCACGTACTGACCTTTCTTTCGAGTGACGGGGCTCGAAGAAAGTTACGCACGGGCACTGGAGATCCACTGGATTGCCGGCAGATTTCGTCTGAGCGCACCACCCGTCTCAGAGGCCGACGGTGGCGGCGAAGGCCTTGGCGGTGCGCTCGGCGACCGCGGCGGGGTCGGAGTTCCAGATCTCCTGGTTGAAGATCTCCACCTCGATGTCGCCGGTGTAGCCGGTCTTCTCGACCATCGCGGTGATGCCGGCGAAGTCGATGTGGCCCTCGCCCATCATGCCGCGCGAGAGCAGGGCGTCGCCCGGGAAGGGGGTGATCCAGTCGCAGACCTGGTAGGTGGCGATGCGTCCGGCCGCCCGGGCGATCTGCTGTTCCAGAGCCGGGTCCCACCAGACGTGGAAGGTGTCCACGGCCACCCCGGCCACGGCGGCCGGCAGTTCCTCGACCACGTCCAGGGCCTGGCCCAGGGTGGAGACGACCCCGCGGTCGGCGGCGTAGATCGGGTTCATCGGTTCCACGGCGAGCACCACCCCGGCACCCGCCGCGTCGGCCGCCAGTTCCCCGACCGCGTCGGCGGCACGGGCGCGGGCCCCGGCCAGGTCGCGGTCGCCCTCAGGCAGGCCGCCCGCGACCAGCACCAACACGGCGGACGAGCCGGGGGCGCCGGCCTCGGCCAGGGCTGCCGTCTCCTCGATGGCGCGGCGGTTCTCGTCGAGGGCCCGGGCCCGCAGGGTGGGGTCGGAGGCGGTGAAGAAGCCGCCCCGGCACAGGCTGGAGACCCGTAGGCCGGAGTCCGCCACCAGAGCCACGGCCTGGCGAAGGCCCACCTCGGCCACCGGCTCGCGCCACAGGCCGATCGAGGCGATCCCGGCCTCGCGGGTCACCGTCAGGGCGGTGGCCAGGTCGGCGTACTTGATGGTGGCCTGGTTGAGCGACAGCCGGCTCACAGCACCACCCCGTGCAGCGCCAGGAAACGGTTCCAGCGGTCCGCGGCCAGGTCGGGGTCCTCCAGTGCGTTCGCGGCGTCGGCCAGTTCCACCAGGTGCGAGAGGTGGGGCAGGCTGCGGGCCCCGTGCAGGCCGCCGACCATGGTGAAGGCCGGCTGGTGGCCGTTGAGCCAGGCCAGGAAGGCGATCCCGGTCTTGTAGTGGAACGTGGGGGCGGCGAAGACGTGCCGGGCCAGTTCCTCGGTGGGGCCGAGGATGCGCCGGTAGTCCGGCACCGACCCGGCGTCCAGGGCCTGGATCGCGGCCGAGGCCTGCGGGCCGAGGGCGGCGAAGGCTCCGAGCAGGGCGTCGGAGTGGTGCGTGCCGTCGCCCTCGATCAGGCTCACGTAGTGGTAGTCGTCGCCGGTGAACATGGTGGCGCCGGCGCCCAGCCGGGCCCGCAGGTCGATCTCGTGCCCGGCGTCGAGCAGGCTCATCTTGATCCCGCGCACCTTGCCCGCGTTCTCGGCGATGATCCGCGCGACCACCTCGATCCGCCCGGCCACATCCAGCTCGGGCCCGAAGTAGCCGGCCAGCTGCGGGTCGAAGGCCTCACCGAGCCAGTGCAGCACCACCGGGGTACCGGCCCGCTCGAGCACCTCGCGGTAGACCCGCTCGTAGTCGGCGGCCGAGGTGGCGGCACGGGCCAGGTGGCGCGAGGCCATCAGGACCACGCCGGCGCCGTGGTCCTCGGCATGCTCCAGCTGTTTCAGGTAGGCACTGACCACCCCGTCCAGACCGACGTCCTCACTCAGGTGGTCGGTGTTCACCCCGACCACCAGGGCGCCGCCCACCTCACGGGCCTCGGCGGCGCTCCGGGCGATCAGCTCGCGCACGGCCACCGGGTCCAGTCCCATGTTGCGCTGGGCGGTGTCCATCGCGTCGGCCACACCCAGACCCCACGACCACAGGTGGCGGCGGAAGGCCAGGGTGGCTTCCCAGTCGATGTCGGCCGGGGCGCCGGGCACGTTCTCCCCGGTCACCTTGGGCACCACATGCGCGGCTGCGTAGGCGGTACGTGAGCGCAGCGGCCCCGTAGGTCGCTTGAAATTGTGGACGCCGGTGAGCTCGCGGGTGCCTACGGTCCCGTTTGCGTGGAGGGTAGTGACGGCGGGCATCAGGCCTCCTTCACCGCAGGCGTCTGCAGCGCCGGCAGTTCGATCCGGCGGCCGGTGCGGGAGCTCTCCAGCCCGGCCTCGGCCAGCCGTACCCCGCGGGCGCCGGCCAGCAGGTCGTAGGAGTAGGGGGCGTCTTCGGCGACGTGCCGCAGGAACTGCTCCCACTGGGTGCGGAAGCCGTTGTCGAAGGTGTCGTTGTCCGGCACCTCGGCCCAGTCGGTGAAGTAGTCGTGGGTCTCGGCCAGGTCGGGGTTCCAGACCGGCTTGGGCGTGGCGGTGCGGTGCTGGGCCCGGCAGCCGAACAGGCCGGCCACCGCGCTGCCGTGGGTGCCGTCGACCTGGAACTCGACCAGTTCCTTGCGGTTGACCCGGACCGCCCAGGAGGAGTTGATCTGCGCCAGCACGCCCCCGGCGAGCTCGAACACCGCGTAGGCGGCGTCGTCGGCGGTGGCCGGGTACTCCTGGCCACGCTCGTCCACCCGGGTCGGCACGTGCGTGACGGCCCGGGCGTAGACCGCCTCGACCGGCCCGAACAGGTTCTCCAGCACGTAGTTCCAGTGCGGGAACATGTCGGCCACGATGCCGCCGCCGTCCTCGGAGCGGTAGTTCCAGCTGGGCCGCTGGGCGGGCTGCCAGTCGCCCTCGAAGACCCAGTAGCCGAACTCGCCGCGGATCGACAGGATGCGCCCGAAGAAACCGGACTCCACCAGGCGGGCGAGCTTGCGCAGGCCGGGCAGGTAGAGCTTGTCGTGCACCACGCCGTTCTTGACGCCCGCGGCCCGGGCCAGGGCGGCCAGCTCCAGCGCCTCCTCCAGGGTGCCCGCGGTCGGCTTCTCGGTGTAGATCGCCTTGCCCGCCGCGATCGCCCGGCGGATCGCCGCCACCCGGGCCGAGGTGATCTGGAAGTCGCCGTAGACCTGCCAGCGGGGGTCCTGCAGGGCCGCGTCCAGGTCGGTGGTCCAGTCCGGGATGCCGTGCTGCTTGGCGATCTCGGCCAGCTTGGACTCGCTGCGCCCGACCAGGAGCGGTTCCACCTGCACACGGCTGCCGTCGGCGAGGAGCACCCCGCCGGCCTCGCGAATGGCCAGTACCGAGCGCAGCAGGTGCTGGCGGTAGCCCATGCGCCCGGTGACGCCGTTCATGATGATCCCGATGGGGTCGTGTGCCATGCCGACTCCTGTTCCAAGAATGCCGATGTCCCGCGCGCCGGAGGGACTCTCGGTGAGTACCCGGTCGGGGGCAGGCCGCGGCGGGCACCCGTGCCGGATGCCCGCGCCGCAGCCACGCGGTAAACGCTTTCCAGCAGCCTGGCAGCTCGCCCGGGCCGGGTCAACAGCCGCGGGGCGTTCGTCGCCGGGTTGCCGACGAGCGGTCCCGCCGCAGGTCTGTGACGGTTTCACCGATCTGCGGTGTCCGGTTCGTGACGAAGAGATGTTTCCCAGGCATTGCCCCGATGCAGGTGAGCTGCTTCACTGGGTGCCGCGCTGGATAGCGCTTTCCCCTGCAGCAGTGTGGCTTGGCAGGCAAGGAGGTCGGCCTTGAGTGTGGTCAGTGAGTTCCGGGCGCTGAAAAAGGCTCCCGGGGGCTCAGGACGCAAGGGACGGGTGCAATCCCGGGACGGCCGGGCCGCCGCCGTCTTCCTTGCTCCCTGGGTGCTGGGTCTGGTCGTGATCACGGCCGGCCCGATGTTGATGTCGTTGTACCTGTCCTTCACGGACTACAACCTGCTCAGCAACGCGAACTTCACCGGGCTGGAGAACATCCAGCGCATGCTGGACGACGAGCGCCTGGTCAAGTCCCTGACGGTGACGATGGTCTACGTGTTCGTCTCCACCCCGATCCAGCTGGCGGTGGCCCTGGGCCTGGCCGTGGTGCTGGACCGTGGGTTGCGGGGGCTGGCGTTCTACCGCTCGATCTTCTACCTCCCCTCGCTGCTCGGCTCGAGCGTGGCGGTGGCGATCCTGTGGAAGCGGGTGTTCGGCGTCGACGGGCTGTTCAACCAGTTCCTGTCGCTGTTCGGGATCGACGGCCCGGGCTGGATCTCCTCGCCCTCGACCGCCCTGTCCACGCTGATCCTGTTGCACGTATGGACTTTCGGTGCGCCGATGGTCATCTTCCTGGCCGGCCTGCGGCAGATCCCGCGGGAGTTCTACGAGGCCGCCTCGGTCGACGGGGCCTCGAAGAAGCAGCAGTTCCGCAGCATCACGCTGCCGATGCTCTCGCCGATCATCTTCTTCAACCTGGTGCTCGGGATCATCGGCGCCTTCCAGTCGTTCACCCAGGCGTTCATCGTCTCGGACGGCCGCGGCGGGCCCAGCGACTCCACCCTGTTCTTCACGTTGTACCTGTACCAGCAGGGTTTTCAGAACTTCAACATGGGTTACGCCTCGGCGCTGGCCTGGCTCCTGCTGGTGATCATCGCGGTGTTCACCGCCATCAACTTCTGGGCCTCGAAATACTGGGTTTTCTATGACAACTGATGCCTCGGTGGCCCCGCCGGTCGCCGCGCCACCGCCGAAGAGCCCCACCGTGCCACCGATCCCGCCGCGCAGCGCGCGCTCGCGGCTGGTATCCGTCGTCCGTCACGCCCTGCTGATCGTGGCCGCGTTCGTGATGCTGTACCCGTTGCTGTGGATGGTCGCCAGCTCGCTGCGGCCCGACAGCGACATCTTCAACAGCTACGGCCTGTTCGTGAACACCTTCGACACCACGCACTACCCGGACGGGTGGAACGCGCTGGCGCAGCCGTTCAGCAGCTACCTGCTGAACTCGGCGATCGTGGTGCTGGGGTCGATCGTCGGCAACCTGGTGTCCTGCTCGATGGCCGCCTACGCCTTCGCCCGGCTCGACTTCCCGTTCAAGCGCTCGGCCTTCGCGATCATGCTGCTGACCATCATGCTGCCGGTGCACGTGGTGATCGTGCCGCAGTACATCCTGTTCGCGAACATGGACCTGATCAACACGTTCGTGCCGATGATCCTGCCCAAGCTGCTGGCCACGGACGCGTTCTTCATCTTCCTGATGGTCCAGTTCATCCGCGGCATCCCGCGGGAGCTGGACGAGGCGGCCCGGATCGACGGGGCCGGCCACGCCCGGATCTTCCTGCGGATCATCCTGCCGCTGATGACCCCGGCCCTGGCCACCACCACTATCTTCACGTTCATCTGGACCTGGAACGACTTCTTCACCCAGCTGATCTTCCTGACCGACCCGGATCTCTACACCGTGCCGGTCGCGCTGCGCTCGTTCATCGACGGCCAGGAGAACAGCTCCTTCGGGGCCCTGTTCGCGATGAGCATCGTTTCCCTCGTTCCCATCTTCCTGGCGTTCCTGCTCGGTCAGCGCTACCTGATCCAGGGCATCGCCACCACCGGAGGCAAGTGATGAGCACCCCCTTCTCCCGCCGCGCCCTGCTCGGCGGCGGCCTGGCCACCCTGACCCTGGCGGCCTGCGGAGTCAGTGAGGACGCGGCCGACGTCGAACTGTCCGACAAGGAAGTCACCCTGCGCTTCTCCTGGTGGGGTTCGGACGCCCGGCACGAGCTCACCCAGCAGGTGATCGACGCGTTCCAGAAGCAGAACCCGAAGATCAAGGTGAAGGGCGAGTTCGCCGACTGGGTGGGCTACTGGGACCGGGTGGCCACCACGTTCGCGGCCAACGACGCCCCCGACGTGGTCCAGATGGACCAGCTCTACCTGCGCACCTACGCCGACCGGAACTCGCTGCTGGACCTGGGCACCACCAAGGAGTTCCTCGACACCGGCAAGTTCGACGACCGCACCCTGGCGGCCGGGCAGGTCGAGGGCAAGCTGTTCGGGCTGCCCACCGGCAACGGCTCGCTGTCGGTGGTGACCAACCGGAAGATCTTCGAGAAGTACGGCCTCGACCTGCCCGACGACAAGACCTGGACCTGGGACGACTTCGCCGAGATCAGCGCCGAGATCAGCAAGGCCTCCAAGGGCGAGGTGGTCGGCAGCGGCCTGCTCGGCTCCGAGATGTCCGGGCTCACCCACTACGCCCGCCAGCACGGTGGGGCGCTGTTCGACGAGTCCGGTCAGGTCGTTCTGAAGGCCGAGCACGTGGCCCCGTTCTGGGAGATGAACGTGGCGCTGGCGGGCAAGGGCGCGCCCTCGGCCGAGGCTTCCGCCGAGCTGCTGACCGCACCGCTCAACCAGACCTGGCTGGTGCTCGGCAAGCAGGCCTTCAACTTCAACTGGAACACCCAGATCACCTCGCTGCAGGCGGCCGCCCCGGACGCCGACTTCGTGCTCCTGCAGATCCCGCAGAGCGCGGACGGCAGTTCCAACGGGTTCTACTACAAGCCCTCGATGTACTGGTCGGTGGCGGCCCGCACCGAGCACCCGGCCGAGGCCGCGAAGTTCGTCGACTTCCTGGCCAACTCGCCGGAGGCGGCGAAGATCATGGGCACCGACCGGGGCATCCCGGCCAACGCCGAGACGCTGGCGGCGGTGAAGCCGGACCTGGACGCCGTCGGGCAGAAGGCCGTGGCGTTCAACGACCAGGTGGCCTCCCTGGTGGGCGAGCCGCCCGCGCTCACCCCGGCCGGCGCCAGCGACATCGACGCGCTGATCCAGCGGCACATGCAGGAGGTGCTGTTCGGTCGGGCGGAGGCGCTGGAGGAGGCGCAGAAGTTCGTCGACGAGCTGACCACCGGGGTCAAGAACGCCGCGTCCTGACCGCTCCGCCCGTACGTCACCGGCAACCGGTCACCAGCTCCAGGAGGTAGGAAATGCCCAGCGGTAAGAAGTACCGGGTCGCGATCGTCGGAGCCGGTGCCGTTGCCCAGTCGCACCACAAGTCGTTCGCCAGTCAGGACGATCGGGCCGAGGTCGTCGCGGTCACCGACCTGGACGCCGGCCGGGCGGCGGCCTTCGCCGCCGAGCGCGGCATCGCCCGGTCGTACGGCGACCTGACCACGATGCTGGAAGAGGTGCAGCCGGACCTGCTCTCGATCTGCACCCCGCCGGCCGCCCACCGCGAGGCCGTTCTGGCCGGCCTCGCGGCGGGCGCCTGGGTGTGGTGCGAGAAGCCACCGGTGCTCTCGCTGGCGGAGTACGACGAGCTGGCCGCCGCCGAGCCGGCCGGCGGGCCCTACGTGGGGTACGTCTTCCAGCACCGGTTCGGTTCTGCGGCAACAACTCTGCGCAAGCAGGTGGCCGAGGAGACGCTGGGACGCCCGCACGTCGCGGTCTGTCACACGCTCTGGTACCGGGACGCGGCCTACTACCAGGTGCCGTGGCGGGGCAGGTGGGAGACCGAGGGCGGCGGGCCGGCGATGGGGCTCGGTATCCACCAGATGGACCTGATGCTGTCCCTGCTCGGTGACTGGCACGAGGTCCGCGCCCTGATGGGCACGCTCGACCGCGACGTGGTCACCGAGGACGTCTCGGTGGCGGCCGTCTCGTTCGAGAACGGGGCGCTGGCCTCGGTGGTCAACAGCGCGCTGTCACCGCGCCAGGAGAGCTACCTGCGCTTCGACTTCACCGACGCCACGGTCGAGGTCTCGCACCTGTACGGCTACGACAACTCCAACTGGAAGTGGACGCCGCGCGACGGTGTGGACGCGGCCCGGGCGGCCTCCTGGGCGCCCGAGACGGACACCCGCAGCTCGCACCGGAACCAGGCGGTGATGTTCCTGGACGCGATGGACGCCGGGGAACGGCCCCCGGCCAGCGGTCAGGACGGGCGCCGCAGCCTGGAACTGGTCACCGGCCTGTACCAGGCCGCGATCACCGGCCAGCCGGTGCTGCGCTCGGAACTCGTCCCCGGCAACCCCTTCTACTCCCAGCTCGACGGGGGCGGCCGCTACAAGCCGGCCCGTCCCGGGATCACGCCGGAGGGTCAGCGATGAGCCGGCTCACGGTCGAGCACGACCAGGGCCACAGCATCGGCCTGGGCTTTGGGCAGGTGGAGATCCTGCGCTACGTCTACGGCGCCGACATCCCGCAGTTCGAGGCGCCCAAGCCGTACCTGCACCCGATCCGGACCCTGTCCGGGGCCCTGGTCTCGGCCCACCGGCCCTGGGACCACCGCTGGCACAAGGGTCTGCAGATGACCTGGTCGCACGTGTCCGGCCAGAACTTCTGGGGCGGCAACACCTACATCCACGGCCAGGGCTACACCCCGCTGGAGAACGTCGGCGGGATGCGGCACGACAGCTTCGCGGTGATCGAGCACGACGGCACCCAGCTGACCCTGGACGAGAAGCTCACCTGGGTCACCCAGGGTGGTGAGGAGTGGGTGGCGGAGCAGCGCAGGCTGCGGGTGCACAGCATCGACGCCGCCACCGGCTCCTACGCCATCGACGTCCAGAGCGCCCTCACCAACATCCGGGGCGCCGACCTGAACCTGGGCAGCCCGACCACGCACGGGCGCGAGAACGCCGGCTACACCGGCTGGTTCTGGCGGGGTCCGCGCAATCTCACCGGCGGACAGGTGCTGGCGGCCGACGGGGCGGGCCCGGAAGCGATGGGCACCGCCTCCGCCTGGCTGGCCTACACGGGCAAGAACGACGACATCGACGGGGAGGTGACGATTCTCGCGGTCGCCGGGACCTCGTCGCACGGCGCGCTGGAATGGTTCGTCCGCAACGACCCCTTCCCCGCCATCGCCCCGTCACCCGCTTTCCACAAGGAGATCGTCCTCCCGCCCGAAGAGACCCTGACGCTGTCGCACTGCTTCGTGGTGGCCGACGGCGCCTGGAGCCGTGAGACGGTCGAGAGCTACCTGGCCGGGCAGGCGTCGTGACCGGGCAACTGCCCGGGGGAGTGGGGCTCAGCGCCCTGCGGGTCTACCCCTGGGAGGCGTTCGACGGCCTGTGCGGCGGCTCGCCCCACCTCCACCTCTGCTGCACCGAGGCCTACGTGGTGGTCTCCGGTGCCGGGCGGCTGCAGACTCTCACCACCGAGGGGTTCAGCGAGCAACCGCTGCACCCCGGCGACGTGGTCTGGTTCACCCCCGGCACCATCCACCGTGCGATCAACGACGGCGACCTGCAGGTGCTCGTGCTCATGCAGAACTCCGGCCTGCCCGAGGCCGGCGACGCGGTACTCACCTTCCCACCCCAGCACCTGAGAGACCGGGCCACCTACGAAGCCGCCCGGGACCTGACCGGCCCCGACGGCACCCCCAGTGCGGAGCGCGCCCGCCGGCGGCGCGACCTGGCCGTCGAAGGGTTCCTCGCTCTGCGCCAGGCCGCCGACCAAGGCGACCTCCGCCCACTCGAGGCGTTCCACGCGTCCTCTGCTGGTCTGGTCGAACCACTGCTCGGGCAGTGGCGCACCATCCTGGCCGACGGCGCGGGCGCAACCGTCGACGACACCGCGGCCCAGCTCGCTGCCCTGGCCGGTGGAGATCACTCACATCTGCGCCGTGCCTCGGTGCAGCGGATGCCGCGACCGACTGAGGAGAAGTTCGGCATGTGCGGTGTTCTCAACGCCTACCCCGTCCCGGACGGCACCCCGGTGTCATCCGGCCGACCCTCTGAACAGCCATGACAACGGCACGGGCCGACCGGGCTACGGCAGAATCGCGAGTATGCGTGAGCTCGGCAGTCTTCCCGGCGACCCCTCCGGCGCAGTGGCCCTGGTGACGCTCGCCGACGTGGCCGCCCTCGCGGGGGTGTCGCTGGCCACGGCGTCGCGGGCCCTGAACGGCAGCAAGAACCGGCGGGTGGCCGAGGAGCTGCGCGAGCGCGTGGTGGAGGCGGCCAAGCGGCTGGACTACGCCCCCAACCCCAACGCCCAGGCGGTGGCCCGCGGGCGCACCGACTCGGTCGGCCTGGTCATGCACGACATCGCCGACCCGTACTTCTCCTCGATCGCCTCCGGGGTGATCGCCGGGGCCGAGGAGCAGGGGCTGGCGGTCACGATCGCGACCACTGGGCGCAGACCAGGTGCGGAACTGGAGTACGTCGCCCGGCTGCGGCGGCAGCGGGCGCGGGCGATCGTGCTGGTCGGTAGCCGGATGTCCGACCAGGTCGCCACCGCGCGGCTGGTCGAGGAGTTCGAGGCCTACGTGGAGGGCGGCGGCCGGGTCGCGGCGATCACCCAGCCGGTGCTGCCGGTGGACACGCTGGCGATCGAGAACCGGGCCGGGGCGATGGCGCTGGCCCAGGCCCTGGTCGACCTCGGGCACCAGGACTTCGCCGTGCTGGCCGGAGACCCGGCCGTGCTCACCTCGCAGGACCGGCTGGCGGGTTTCCGCGACGGCCTGCGCAAGGCCGGCCTCCGCCTGGCCCGCGAGAACGTGCTGCGCGCGGCGTTCACCCGTGACGGCGGCTACGAGGCGATGAAGCGCCTGATCGCCCGCGCCCCCGACGTGTCGTGCGTGTTCGCGGTGAACGACGTGATGGCGGTCGGCGCGATGGCCGCACTGCGCGAGGCCGGGCTGGTGGCCGGACGGGACGTGGCGATCGCCGGGTTCGACGACATCGAGACCCTGCGCGACGTGACCCCGGCGCTGAGCACGGTCGGCGTACCACTGCGGGAACTCGGTCTGCGGGCGATCGAACTGGCCCTGCGGGAGTCGGGGACCCCCACCGAGGTGATCCGGGTGGCCGGGCGGGTGCAGCTGCGCGAGAGCACGCCGCCGGCGAACGGCAACACTCTGGCGTCGGTCCTGCGAGCAAAGGAGGCTCAGGCCGTCGGCTGAAAACCGTTGGCCTCGGCGGGGCGCCTGGGCCGACGATGGCCGGCATGACGGAAATCGATCTGTGGGACGAGAAGATCGCCGCGGGCTACGACGACCACGCGCGCGACATGTTCACTCTCGAGGCGCTCGCTCCGACGCTCGATCTTCTCCAGCGTCTGGCCGACGGTGGGCCGGCCCTGGAATTCGCCAGTGGCACGGGGCGCGTGTGCGTGCCGCTGAGGCAGCGCGGGGTGCCGGTGCACGGCATCGAGCTCTCGCAGCCGATGACCGACCGCCTGCGGGCCAAGATCAGTGAGCACGAACTTCCGGTGACCATCGGGGACATGGCCACCACCGACGTCCACAAGCAGTTCGCTCTGGTGTACCTCGTGTACAACACGATCGGGAACGTGCGCACCCAGGAGGCCCAGGTGGCCTGCTTCGCCAACGCCGCCCGTCATCTGGCCCCTGGTGGCCGCTTCCTGATCGAGGTGGGCACGCCCCAACTGCGGCGGCTGCCGCCCGGCCAGCTGGCCGTTCCGTTCCAGATCAGCGACGAGCACACCGGTTTCGACACCTACGACGTGGTCTCGCAGGCCGGAGCGTCGCACCACTACCACCGCCAGGCCGACGGCAGCTACGAGTACGGCGTCCACCATTTCCGGTACGTGTGGCCGTCCGAGCTCGACCTGATGGCTCAGCTGGCCGGACTGGAACTGGAGCAGCGGGCGGGCGACTGGGACGGTTCGCCCTTCACCGCCGACAGCGAGAAGCACGTCTCGGTCTGGCGCAAGCCGCTGGGCTGAATGCTGCAGATCAGAAGCTTCCGCCGAACCCCCCGCTGTGACCTCCGCTGCTGTACCCACCGCCGTAGTCGCCGCCGCCCGCGTGATCACCGACGCCGCCCACGTCCGTGGGCCAGCTGCCGCCCGCGTGCTGGGCGCCGGCAGAAGGCCTGCGCCGGTGAGCCTTCTGCTGTTTCCGTCGATCCTTGCGGTCCTGGTCCAGTTGCCGGCCATTGGTCAGCTCGTCGAGTGGGAAGCCGAAGCACGAGCGGTACACCAGGGCGAACGTGGCTGGCCTGAGGTAGACCATGGGTTGACCTGATGCCGTCAGAGCCGGCCGTCGCCAGGTGGTCTGGCCGTTGCGCGGGCTGCGCCGGTGCGGCTCGTGGGCCGTGGTGGGAAGTTCGGCCGACAACGCGGTGAGCTCACGGGCGCAAAGGTCGAGCGAGGGCTGGTCCCAGAAGATCGCCTTCAGGTTCTGGTGCCGCAGCAGATACGCGTACTGACGAACGTCGTGCAGGCTGCCGCGGTGCCGGCGGTGCTCGACCGGGGTGCCGACGGCCAGTTCCTCACGCACGATCCGGAACCGCTCCTGCTCCTGAACCAGCCACCAGCGCGTGCGCCGGCACCAGTCGTTGACCACCTGCAGGGCAGCCGTGACCTCGGTCCGGGCCGCTTTCGTGTCCTGGATCGCCGCCTCGATCTCGGGCAGGGCCGGCCGGTAGGCCTCGTAGGCCGTGCTCAGGCGCTCGAACCGCTGCTGCATCGACTCCTGCCAGGCTCTGCGCCGGGAGGGCTGCCACCACGGGCGATGGACCGGCCGGCCGGCCGGGGCCCACTCGTCGCCGATCTCCTGCGCCAGCTCGGCCACCGTATCGGCGAAGGTGTTGCGGATCGCGTCCCAGCGCTCGAACTGGGCGGGATCGGCGAGCACGGGCACGGGCTCGGAGCGGACCTCGCGTGCCGCTGCCCCGGCCCGGGACCAGCTCCTGACCTCGGTGAACACGTAGACCTCGCCGAGAGCGGCCAGCCGGGGGCGGTAGACCGCGGGCCACTCCTCAAACAGGGGACGCAGCAGGCGGGCCTGGGCACCGGGCGCCTGCCAGAACACGCGGAACGTGGGTATGGGCTGCCGGACCGGGACATGGGCTGGAGCCAGGATCTCCTCCTGGGCAGTGGGCAACCAGGTCGCGTTCTGGAAGAGCCTGACGTTGGGGATCCTGACCTGGGTGGACGCCTGCGCGGGCGTCCAGGCCGACCACGACTGATCCCGTTCGGTCTCGATCACGGCCAGGACCTCCCTGCGCCTCGGGCCTTCCACGGTAGACGCCGGGGTGTGCCCGATCCAGAGGGCGACGCGGTACCGGTCCGGCAGCCTGTCCAGGCGAGACGGCCGGAGTCCGGGTGTTCCCGCCCGACCTCGTCAGCGGGGGCTGCCCCCACCGGCCGTGGTCGCCTGTCGAGCATTGCGCGCAAGGGGCAGGGACGGGCGGACCGTGCCGTTCACGCCGTCCAGGTGGTGGCTCCATCCGTCGGTCTCGGGCAGCGCAGCCCGCAGTTCGGCTCCGTAGACGGCAGCCAGACGCGGGTTCCCGGCCCGGAAGCGGACCACGGTGCCGGGGTGATGCGCCATGGTCTTGGCCAGGTCGGGCGCGAGAGTTTCCCTCAGCCGCCTGCCCTGGCCGCTGCCCACCCGCCGGGCCAGGTGCGAATCGAGGATGAGCTGCACGGCCCCGTCGTGGTGCCAGGTCCGGAGGCCGATGACCGCCGTGCGCTGTTCGTCGATCAGCAGGTTCCAGGAGCCGCTGAACGTGATGTAGGCCGAGACCAGGGCCATGACCGGGAAGTAGCCCACAACCAGGGCGAGGGTGATCCAGGCAGCCACCGGGAAAAGGATCGCGAGAACGGCAGCACCGGCGACGAGCAGCCACGTCCGGGGGTTCCGGGCCCACGCGAACAGCGTCCAGAGGCTGAGCGCGAGCCAGGTCCGGGGGAACGATGCGATCCGGACCGGGCCGCCGGTGGTCGCGCTGAGGAGGTCGTTCTGCAGCGTTCGGGCAGCATTCTCGAGTTCTGGTGCGGTGCTCACGCGCAACGATTGCACATGATCGTTCCCCGCCGCAGCGCAGATTCCTGGGTCTGGGGCAAGCCGCGGGGGGTGAATACTGTCGCAGGTGTTCAGGCGTACCGACTTCTGGCTGATTGAAGACGATCTACGCGCCTTCGCCGCTCGGGTCGCCTCGGTGTTGCCTGCGGCTTGGTGGATGTGCAGTCGGCCGGGTCCGTACGGGCTGCAGCAGGTTCACGCCCACCGTGAGCTGGGGGAGGCGCTGCACTGCGGGGGTGGTGAACAGGCCTTCTTGCCGTTGCCCGCCGGAGCGGAACCACCGGCCGGGGCCCTGGTCGGCTCCGGCGTGCAGGTCGAGCGGGGGTTGGGGGTTTCGGCCATGGTCACGCTCCGGCCGACCGTGCGTCGTGCGGCCGATCTGTTCGGGCCGGCGCATCTACAGGCCGGCCACGTGAGTGTCCGCTGGAACCCGGCGCAGGACCGGCTCGACGTTCTGCAGGAGCAGACCGATCAGGTGTGGGCGGCGCTCGACGAGCTCACTGTCCCGGCGCTCGGTGACGGAAGAATCGGCCGCACGACCCGGGAACGGGTTGCGGCTGAGCAACTTTTGCTGAGCCTGGGCGTCCAGGAACGCTTTTCGCTGCCTGAGGAGGCCGGCTCAGCTCTCGACGAGGGCCCGTAGCATCCGGCGGAACTGCCCGGTCTCGCTCGGGCTGATCCCGGCCAGGAAGGCGCTCTCGGCCTTCTCGTAGGCGATCTGCGCCGCGTCGAAGGTCTGGGTGCCCTCTTCGGTCAGCGTGACCACGTTCCGGCGCCGGTCGGCCGGGTCCGGCCTGCGCGTGACGATGCCCTTGCGTTCGAGCACGTCCAGCAGCGCCACCATCGTGGTGCGGTCGATGCTCAGCGTCTGCGCCACGGCCAGCTGGGACGTCGGCTCGCGGTGGGCCAGGACCCGCAGGGCGCCGAAATCCTTGCTGTCGATCCCCAGCGGCTCGAGCGCCGCGTCGGTCGACGCCGTGAGCTTCGCGGTGGCGTGCTTGAGCAGATACCCCAGCACCTCGTGCGGGTCGGAGCCGGCGCTCGCTTCGGTGGACATGGGCAGCATTCTATGCCTAGTCTGATCGTCAGTACTACTGACGATCAGCCATTCCAGTGAAAGGCACGACCTTGATCCTCGTCACCGGCGGGGCCGGCTTCATCGGCTCCCACACCGTCCGCGCCCTCACCGAAGCCGGCGAGGAGTGCGTCCTGCTCCAGCGCCGCACCCCGCAGGTCCCTGCGCACCTCGCCGACCTGCCCATCCACGTGGTCCAGGCCGACGTGGCCGACCTCGACGCCCTGCTCGCCGTCGGCAGGCAGTACCCCATCACCGGGATCGTCCACCTGGCCGTCGCGCTGCCCTGGCCGGTGACCGACGGCCATCCGATCGACGCCACCGGCCGGGCGCTGGAAGCGTTCCTCAACATCGTCCGCGCCGCCCAGGCCTGGGGCGTGCGCCGGATTGTGAGCGCGAGCACCATCGGCGTCTACGGCTTCGCCTCGGAAGGCGCTCTGAGCGAGGACATTCCGCTCAGTCTGGAGTACTCCCACGTCATCCCGACCTTCAAGAAGATCACCGAGCTGCTCGCCGGGCACCTCTCGGACGTGACCGACGTGGAGATCGTCAACGCCCGCATCTCCGGCACCTGGGGGCCGGGCGGCCACCTGCCCGACCCGTTCTTCGCCGCCCCCTCCCTGGCTCATGCCGCCGCCGGGCGCAGCGAACCCGACCTGTCCGGACTCGTCGCCCCGCCGAAGGCCGAAGACGCGCTCGACCTGCTCTACGTCAAGGACACCGGGCGGGCGCTCGCACTGCTGCAGCTCGCCGAGAAGCTGAACCACTCCACCTACAACGTCGCCTCCGGCCGCGCCACGAGCAACGTTGACGTCATCATCGCGATCAATTCGGTCGAGCCCGACTTCCAGTTCGAGCTTCCATCGGCGGGGGAGCAGCCGGTGCGGTGGCTCGACATCACCCGCCTGCGCGAAGACACCGGTTTCGAGCCCAGCTTCGACACCGCCGCAGCGGCCGCCGACTACATCGCCTGGCTGCGAGCGGGAAACGCGCGATAGCCTCGGACGTTCCGGCCGCCCTGACGGTAAGGCGTGAGCGGGTTGTCCCGGTTCGCCGGGTTCAAGAAGGTCAGGAAGTAGACCCCGATCATGCGCCGGCGTGCTGGGGTAGCGCTTTCGGGTGCTGCCCCAGCATGAGTGAGCCCCTGGCCGGCAATCTTCGAGGGCGTCGTTCGAACGCGTTCTCGAGAAGCGCTGCTATCTTCGCAACGATCTTGTCAAAGACGTGGCCGGGGGGCACAGACATGACCGAATCGCGAGTGTGGCTCATCACGGGGACCAGTAGTGGGCTCGGGCGCGCAATGGCCGAAGCCGCCGCCGAGGCAGGCGATCTGGTGATCGCCACCGCTCGCCGTCCGGAGACTCTGGACGATCTGGTGGCCCAGTTTCCGGATCGGGTGGTGGCGATGCGACTCGACGTCACCGACCGCCCGGCCATCGAGCCGTTGGTGACCGAGGTACTGGCCCGGCACGGCCGGATCGACGTCCTGGTCAACAATGCCGGCCATGGTTACCTCGCTGCCGTTGAGGAAACCGGAGACTCGGACATGCGAAGGCTTTTCGAGCTTCACGTGTTCGGTCCGGCCGCGTTGACCCGGGCTGTGCTGCCCGGAATGCGTGCGCGCCGCAAGGGGGCCATCGTGCAGATGTCCTCGGTGGCAGCCGATTTCCCGCTGCCGGCCTTCGGGGTCTACGGCGCGAGCAAGGCCGCGCTGGAGGGGATGTCGGAGACTTTGGCCGCTGAGGTCGGGCCTTTGGGCATCACCGTAATGATCGCTCAGCCGGGCGGATTCCGGACGAAGTTCTGTGGCGAGACCCTGCCCACCCACAAGTCGCTGCCCGACTACGCCGGAACGGTCGACGTCATGCAGCAGATGGCGAAAGAGGCTGACGGCAATCAGGCCGGCGACCCGGCAGCGGCAGCTCGGGCGATTCTGTCCGCTCTGTCGGGTGACCGGCCTCCGTTGCGCCTGCCCCTGGGGAGTGATGCGGTGGGCATGCTGCGCGGTGCTCTCAGTACTCGTCTGGCCGAGATCGAGGAGTGGGAAGCGGTGGCCCGGTCAACCGACTACGCCGACGTGGACGCATCCCTTGTCGCTGGGAAGGTCTTGTCCTGATTGGCTAAGGCATTTCGTGCAGTTCGGCGGTGCGGATCTGCTCGAGGGCCGCGCGCAGGTACTGCGGCAGCGTCAGAGGAGCAGAACGGGGCTGGGACAGCAGTTCGGCGATGAAGAGCGGCGCGTGCCGGGCCACGTCGGCGGGTGAGTAGCGGGGTTCCTCCTCGTCCTGCATGCCGAGCGCCCCGGTGATCACGATGACCAGGGCGTTGACGTCGACCTTGGGGTACCAGGCGAACACCCGGCGCACGCAGCTGCGGATCAGCTCCTGCAGGTCGTCGGCTGCGAGGCCGTCCGGGTGCAGGTGCTCGAGCAGGTCACGCACCACCACGCCCAGCACCAGCCGTACCTGTTCCGGCTCGCACGCTGCCAGTTCGGTGGTGGCTGCGTCGAACGCCTCCGCGTCGCCTGCCCGGGCCGCTTCGACCGCTTCGATGGAGGTGCGGGCGATGGTCCGGGCGGGGGCGGGTAGGTCAGCCAGTTCGTCGTGGGGCACGAGCAGCGAATCTACAGGGGGCCAATCCGGCGGGGTAGTGATGGCCTTGGAACTGCATCCAGTGCCCCCGAGCAGGCTCGGTCGGCTGTAAAGGGCAGAGGCGGGACTAGCCTCCCGGACTGTGGGATGGACTGGGTCGAGGGACGACGCAGCCGAGTACGAACGATGGGAGGCCAGCCGCCATGAGTAAGGGCGATGCCGACTTCGACCTGACGACGGCCCGGTTTGCTCCTGAGGATGCCAGTCAGTGGGCTTTGGAGGATCTGCCGGCGCCGGGCGAGGATCTGACCGGTTCGGAACTGCTGTCCGTCCCGGCCGACCTGGCCGCACGGTTGCGGCAGGTGGCGGCCAGGGACGGGCTGACGGTGGCTGAGGAGCTCGAGCGTTTGCTGGGGCGCGGGGCCTGAGCTCAGCAGCCTTGGCGGGAGGGGCGGGCGGCTAGGAGGCGGGAGGCCTCTTCCTGGCGGCCGTCCTGCACCAGGCAGTGGATCAGGGTGTCCTGGAAGACCTCGCGCTGGGCGGCGGAACCGGCGATGTTGTCCAGCTTGGGGTAGAGGTCCTCGAGTATCTGCGCGGCGTGCGACCAGTTCTCCTGCACCACCGCGGTCAGGGCCTCGCACGCGGCCACGACCAGCGTGTGCATGGCGGCCTCGGACGAGCCGAGGGCGTGCTCGCGCAGTTCGGCCAGACCGGCTGCGTCGTTGTTGGCCGTGAGCGCGATCGCTGCGTGCAGGGCGATGAACGGGGTCTGCGGGGTCTTCAGCAGGGCCGGGCCGATGGCCTCGATCACCGGGGCGGCCGAGGGCGGCTGGTCGCCGACCAGGCGCCAGCGCCACAGCAGTGAGGCCGAGTCGATCAGGGCGCGCACGCCGGTGACGGCCGGGGGCGCCAGGTGGGCCTTGTAGCGGCGGCGCACCGCGTCGAGATCGCCCAGGGCGAGTTCGTGCAGGGCGGCGTGCCAGGCGAAGTGTGCCCGGTAGCCGGCCGAACGCCCGGTCTCGGTGACCCAGTGATCCAGCCAGACCCGTCCTTCGTCGTGCTGTCCGGTCTCGTACATCACGTGGGTCTGGGCGTGCACGGCGTGCCCGGACGAGGGCTCGCAGGCCAGGGCGCTCTCGGCCAGCAGCGCGGCCTCTTCGAAGCGGGACTGCTCCTGGCGGGTGAAGGCCAGCAGCGAGATGTACCACCAGTGGTCGCCGTAGGCCGGGGCCAGGCCCTCGACCAGGGCCCACGCTTCCTGCTGCAGGTCGGTGACACCGGAGAAGGCGATGGTGGGCACGGCCGCTGACACGGCCAGCACGTCGCGGGGGTAGGCAGCGATGTGGGCGATCAGGGCCTGGGCGCCGGAGCGGCGCACGTCGCTGACCCGGCGGTCGATCACGTCGACGAAGCTGCGCTCGCGGTCGTCGCCGCGCACCTGGATGGCCCGCTTGGCCTCAGCCAGGGAGGCCTGCACGTCGGCCGTGGCTCCGGCTTCGTGACCGAGCATGGCCAGGGCGGCGTGGGCGAGGGCGAAGTCGGGATCGTGCTCGAGGGTCTCGCGCAGCAGGTCTTCAGCGCCTGCCTCCAGCCGCATGACCCGCTCGAGGCCGCGGTTGAAGATGGTGGCGGCCTCGGCGGTGGTGGACAGGGGCAGGCCGAGCAGGTCGCGGGGGCGGGCGACGGGGTGGTGGCCGCTGACGATGCGGCCGTCGGCCAGGCGGCGGGGGAGCGGGGCGAGGGTGTCCAGCAGGGTGGTGGCCAGGGCGAGCGCCTGGGTGCGGATCTCCGGAACGGCCGTGGTTTCCCACAACTCGCCCCGGCGCAGCGCCCCGAGCGTCCACAGTGGCGCTTCGGGGCTGCCGGCCGAGTCGATCAGACGGCCGTTGACGGTACGGAAGCCCATGCCGCCGGTGGCCACGGTGGCCGAGGCGACGCCGTGCACCGGGGTGAGCAGGTCGTTCAGCAGGGGGTTGCCCAGTTCGCGGATGTCGGTGCGCGGGCCCGTGCAGTTGACCACCCAGCCCACGTCTTGTGTGCTGCCGTCGGTCATGCTCACCCGCAGGCCGCCGCGTCCCAGTGGTTCGGCCCCGGCGACGCTGGCGCGGTGCAGGAACAGCTTGTCTGCCGCCCGCAGTTCGTTCAGGCGCTCAGCGCTGGACAGGGGCATACGGTGGCGCAGCACGTTCCAGTAGCCGGATTCTTCCCGGACGAACGCCAGGCGCTGCTCGTCGCTCATCCGGCCCCAGAGCGTCTGAACCTGAACCCGCAGGCCGTCCAGTGCCGGGCGCCAGTCGCCGGAGGCACGCACCACGTCGGCGAAGTGCCGGGTGACGTGCTTACGCAACTCCGCCACCGACGTCCCCCATTCACTGACATCGGGGATGTTGGGTAGCTTCGGAGACCGGGCGTGGGTGCGCGGCAGTCGCCCGGTGCGGGAGATGGCGTGCAGCACCCTGTCCTCGCGGCCTGTGTCCGGGCCGGAGAGCGACAGCGCTACGTCGACCATGGTCAGGCCGGCGCCCACCATCAGCACGGGGGCAGGGCCGCTGCGGTCGCGCCGGATCACGTCGAGTGCGCCGGGGGCCCACGGATTGGGGACGAAGAACGGCGAGTTCCGCAACGCGTCCGGCGCCCAGTCCCAGCCGGCGGCGGGCAGGCCGGTCGCGATGACCACGGCGTCGGCCCGGAACGTGCGCCCGGCGGAGGTGGTCACTTCGGCGCCGGCGCCCCAACGGCGCAGGGTCACGGCCTGCTGCTGAACATGACGCACCGAGACGAGGTCGGCGGCGGCCTGCAGCGACTCGGTGAGCAGTTCACGGACGTAGCGGGAGAATTCGCGGCGGCCGGTGAAGTCGTAGGGGTGGGTGGATTTGTCCGGGTCGTCCTCGGCGCGCCAGGCCACGAAGTGCCCGGGCTCTTCGGGCAGGGCGCTCATGCCGCTGGCTGGCACGTTGAGCAGGTGCCGGTCTTCGGGGGTGCCGAACGCGACGCCCCGGCCGAGCAGGTCGGAGGGCTCCAGCACGACGATGTCCAGACCGGTGGAGCGGCGGGCGGCCAGCCGGGCCAGGTGCAGGGTGACGAGCGTGCCCGCCACGCCGCCCCCGGCGATCAGGATGGTCGGCCTGGTGACCCGTTCAGCCGGCATGTCGGTGCTCCTCGTCGCTCACTGCTCCACCCACCGGTGACCCGGAAAGCTGAGTTTTCAGACTAACAAACTAGAGAATGCTGGTCCCGGCCCTGGGAACGGCTTCCTGCAGTGAACGGTAGAGGGTGAGCGAGCCGGGCCGCCAACCCGCCGCCCGGGCTTGTCGCCCCAGGCCAAGGGCCGCTTGGGGGCAGGCCAAGAAGGCTTTGGGGGACGCCGTTGCGCAGGATCGTCGCTCAGGCTCGCGTGGTCCCGGTCGGCGGAAGGATGTGTCTTGTCCGAGCTGTAAGGGGTGTCGGCCGGACGACCCTTACAGCAACGGGAACACCATGCCCCCGACGCGGGTGAGTGCGTCGTCGCCGAAGCCGAGGGGCACTTGCGGTGCCGCTCGATGCCTTGCGGGCCCACCCTCGTCCTCAATCGGCTCTGAGCAGGGGCAGGCAGCGCAACGGGCCCAGTGGCGGTAGCCGACCGGGCCCGTTGCCTTGCGGTGCCGCGAAGCGGCGCCTGAGGAACCGTGAGCCTCTCAGACAATGGACGATCGGCACCAGGTCTCGTGCTCGGCAGCAGTTGAACATCGCGTTGGGTGAACAGGTTTGAGGCGACGCCTCGCCAGTTGAACAGCCCTGGCCCGGGCACAGTTGAAACAGTTGCGCCGGCCGGAGCCCCGCACGTACGTTTCCCGCCGAAACAGCGTCCCGGCAGTTGCGATTGCGTCCTGCCTTCGTTCGTGGGGCATCTACTCGGAAGGTAACTGGCCGGGATGAGTAACGAAGACAAGCTTCGCGATTATCTGAAGATCGTCACCGCCAACCTGCAGCAGACCCGGCGGCGCGTGCGCGAGCTGGAGGACGCGGAGCGCGAGCCCATCGCGATCGTCGGTATGGGCTGCCGTTTTCCCGGCGAGGTGGACACCCCGGCCCGCCTCTGGGACGTGCTCGAGGCCGGCACCGACGCGATCGGGCCGTTCCCGCGCACGCGCGGATGGGACCTCGACGCGCTCGCCGCACCCGGTGGCTCCGACGTCTCCGACGGCGGATTCGTCCACGACGCAGGCCGCTTCGACCCGGCCTTCTTCGGTATCAGCCCGCGCGAGGCGCTGGCCATGGACCCGCAGCAGCGGCTGATGCTCGAGGTGTCCTGGCAGGCCCTGGAAGACGCCGGGATCGACCCGGCCACGCTGCGCGGTTCCGCGACCGGCGTGTTCGCGGGCGCCAGCTTCTCCGGCTACGGCAGCAGCCAGATCGACGGCGGCAGCGACCTCGAAGCGCACCTGCTCACCGGCACGGCCAACAGCATCATCTCCGGGCGGATCTCGTTCACCCTCGGCCTCGAAGGCCCCGCTGTCTCGGTCGACACAGCCTGCTCCTCCTCCCTCGTGGCCCTGCACCTGGCCGTCCGCGCGCTGCGCGCGGGGGAGTGCGACCTGGCCCTGGCCGGCGCCGTCACCGTGCTCGCCAGCCCCAACTGGTTCGTCTGGGGCAGCCGCCAGCTCGGCCTGGCCCCCGACGGGCGCTGCAAGCCTTTCGCCGCCTCGGCCGACGGCATGGGCCTGGCCGAGGGCGCAGGAATGGTTGTCTTGGAGCGGCTTTCCGACGCGCTGCGCAACGGTCACGACGTCCTGGCCGTGGTCCGCGGCAGCGCGGTGAACCAGGACGGCGCCTCGAACGGGCTCACCGCGCCGAACGGGCCCTCGCAGCGCCGGGTGATCCAGGCCGCCCTCGCCTCGGCCGGCCTGAGCGCCTCGGACGTCGACGCGGTCGAAGCACACGGCACCGGCACCGAACTCGGCGACCCGATCGAGGCACAGGCCCTGCTGGCCACCTACGGCGAAAACCGCGAGGACGGCCGCCCGCTGTGGACCGGCTCGGTGAAGTCGAACATCGGCCACACCCAGGCCGCAGCCGGAGTCGCCGGGCTGATCAAGATGGTGCTCGCCCTGCAGCACGAGAAGCTGCCGCGCACCCTGCACGCCGACGAGCCGACCACCCACATCGACTGGAACGGCGGCCTGCGGCTGCTGCAGGAACCGGTCGCCTGGGAGCGTTCTGCGCAGCGGCCGCGGCGGGCCGGTGTCTCCTCGTTCGGCCTGAGTGGCACGAACGCTCACGTGATTCTCGAAGAGGCCCCGGTCTCGGAGGAACCAACGGAGAACGAGCCGAGCACCCCGGTCCTGATCGGCGGCCCGGTCGCGTGGCTGGTCTCGGGACGCTCGGCCACCGCGCTCGCGGGCCAGGCCTCAGCCCTTCAGGCTTCCGGATCGTTGGACGCACTGGGTGATGTGGCCTGGTCGCTGGCCACCAGCCGCAGCACCTTCGAGCACCGCAGCGTCGTTCTCGGCCGTGACCTTTCGACCCTGCAGCAAGGGCTGAGCGCACTCGCCGCCGGTGAACCCTCGCCGTTGGTCGAGTCCGGGGTGGTCCCGCCCGGCGGCACCGCCCGGGTGGGTTTCGTCTTCGCCGGGCAGGGTGCCCAGCGGGCCGGTATGGGGCGTGAGCTGTACGCCGCCTCACCGGTGTTCGCCGCCACGTTCGACCGGGCCTGCGCCCTGCTCGAGGCCGAACTTGGCCTGCCGGTGCGGGACGTGGTGCTCAGCGAGAGCGAAGACCCGCGCGCCGACCAGACCGTGTTCGCCCAGGCCGGGCTGTTCGCGGTCGAGACCGGGCTGGTGGCCGTGCTGGCCGCCGCCGGGATCGTGCCGGACGCGGTGGCCGGGCACTCGGTGGGTGAGATCGCGGCGGCGCACGCGGCCGGGGTGCTCAGCCTGGAAGACGCGTGCAAGCTGGTCGCCGCCCGCGGCCGCCTGATGCAGGCCCTGCCCGCCGGTGGCGCGATGGGCGCGCTGCAGGCGGGCGAGGACGAGGTGCGGGCCTGGCTGGCGGGCGGCGAAGGCGGCGGGG
>NZ_JAJSOH010000041.1 GCF_021277265.1 Kineosporia rhizophila | reverse complement strand
GTGACAGTCCCGCCACAGCCGTACTCATGGATGCGTCGTTCCCAGCGGGCGGCTGGGACTGGCTGCCATGGCCGTCGCCGTGAGCAGGGTCGGCCTTGTCCTGCCAGGAGGCCACCGCGTTCTCCGGTACGACGAGGGCCGCGATACCGAACGCGGCGGCGAAGGCTGCAACCAGACCCGCCGTATACAGGCCCAACCGCCCCGCCGGGCTCACGAGACGCGCTCGGCCGCGTAGCCGGCCTCGCCCACGGCCGCCAGCACGGCCGCGTCGTCGACCACCCCGGGTGCGGTCACCACGAGCCTGCCGGTCTGTGCGCTGACCTCGACCCCCTCGACGTCACTGATCCGGCCGACTTCCTGAGCCACCGCCGTCTCGCAGTGCCCGCAGGTCATCCCGGTCACCCTGTACTCGATCGAGGTCATGTCCGCTCCGTTCGCCGCAATACCCCCTATGGGTACCTCGCCAGCGTAACACGGGTACCCCCTAAGGGTATTCCTGGCGGATGGCGCATGGGAGCGCAGAGAACCGTCAAACGGCCGCAAGCTGGAGAGGCTTCCTCGGATGCGGTCACTGACGGGGCAGAGCGGGATCTCACGACCCGTCGTCCGCCTCGACATGGGAAACCTGAGAGCGGGATACAGCTGTCGGTCGGCTCGATCCGCAGACCGTGATCAGGACGAACCGCCGCAGCCCCCGCTCTCACCACCTTCGACGTCGGTGGAGACGTAGGCGCCCAGCTTGAACGGGCGTGCACCCCGGACCGTGCTGACCGTTCCGGCGAGAGTCCAGTGGTAACAACCCGGCCCTAGGTACTTCCCGTTGCTGCCGGTACCGTTCCAGCGCAGCCCGTTCAGGGAACCGTGGGGAGCCCGGCCGCGGATCACCCGGACCTGACGCCCGCCGGTGATCCGGAGCTTGGCGTTCAGCACCGGCCCGGCGAAGTCGAACTGCGGCCGCCAGATCGTGCCCTTGGAGAAGAAGGGCTTCACGTCCGAGGAGATCAGCAGCGGCCGGCTGGGCAGGAAGGGAAGCGCTCGCACCCGCACCTTCCCGGTCTGGTCCATTCCCGCGATGAGCCCGTTGTCCACCGCGTAGGGCGCCTGAAGGACGGAGCGGCGGGGCTTGGCGTCCGGATCGGAGATGTCCAGCAGGCCGACCTCGCCGCGGACGTTGGCCCAGGACAGCAGACCGCCGTCGAGCTGCAGCTCCGTCGCCCGGGTACCGCGGATCAGGCGGTCCTTGCTGCCGTACCCCTCGGACAGGTGGACCACGTTGTTGGTGTCGAGCCAGGCCGTGACGTGGGCCGACACGGCGATCGGCCCGGCCCCGCCCCGGGCAGCGAGCACCTCCGGCTTGGGCGCCGGCCTGATGCCGTAGCCCGGGTTCAGCTCCAGGGTCTTCACCTGCCCGGAAGCGGTGACCCAGGAGACCTTCGAGCCGAACAGGTCGGTGGAGTCGGTCGATGTCCGGAACACCTCCCGTACCTGGTTGCCGGGCGCCGGGCGATAGACCACCCCACCGGCCAGCGAGTACCGGCCAGACTGCCGGATCCGGGTGAGCTCCGGATCGGCCGGCGCCAGATTGATCGCGGGCCGGTCGCCCACCCGCAGCATGAAGCCGTTCTGCGAGTCGGCCGTGAGCACGTAGTCGCCCGAGACCTCGACCTGGCCACTACTGGGCGGCTGCTCGTCCAGCATGATCGGCTCGACCGCGCTGATCTGGCGAGCCGTCCCTACCTTCACCGACCCCGACGCCGTGATCTGCTGCAGATCCCGCGCCACCACCGTGACGCGCCCACCCGGCGTCTGCGACTGTGAGACCAGCAACCGCCCGCCGCCCAGCGCCACCTCAGGCCGCGGCACCCCGTACGACGTCGTCCGTGGCGTTTGTGCCGCCTGAACCGGTGAGCCGAGGCCACCCAGAAACGTGACCCCCACCGAAGCCAGCCCGACCATCGTCAGCCGACGCCGTCGTCCAAACATGAAGCACCCCCGCCTCGTTGCTCACCTTGCCCCCACAAGGCAACGCACAACGTAGCGGAGCGACCAGCCCTCCAATCGCCGGTATTGACCAGGCGGCGTGTCTTAATCCATTGCGGGCGTGCGCGGCCTCACCCAGGGTGGGGTCATGGATGACTTCGATCCGGCGACCAGCTTTGCCGGCCAGATCGCTGAGCACTACGACGACGCACCACGGGGCGACGAGGCCGCGTGCACCGCGTTGCTGGCCGAGCTGGCGCACGGTGGCCCGGCCCTGGAGTTCGCGATCGGGACCGGGAGGGTCGCCCTGCCTTTGGCGTCGCGCGGTGTCCAGGTCAGTGGCATCGAGCTGTCCGCGGACATGGTCGCCCAGCTCCGGGCCCGGCCGGGCGGGGCACAGGTCCCGGTTGTCCTGGGGGACATGACCACCGAGGTCGTCCCGGGCCGGTTCGCGCTGGTGTACCTGGTCTTCAACACCGTGTTCAACCTGTTGAGCCAGGACGCCCAGGTGCGCTGCTTCGAGAACGCAGCCCGGCACCTGGACGACGACGGGGTGTTCCTGGTGGAGGCCGCCTCGCCCTGGGCCTGGACCCCGCGGGGCGAGCGGACCCGTGCGGAGTGGGTGACCCAGGACGGCGTCGGCCTGGACGTCTCGCGCTATGACCCGGTGACCCAGCTCCTGGAGACGAACCACGTGAGCATCACGGAGCAGGGCAACCGGTTCTTCCCGATCGTCCTGCGCCTGGCCTACCCAGCTGAGCTCGACCTGATGGCCCGGCTGGCGGGGCTGAAGCTCGTGGATCGCTGGGGCGGCTGGCACCGGCAGCCCTTCACCGCCGACAGCGTGCAGCACGTCAGCGTGTACGCCCGGAGCTGAGCACCGGGCGCGCTGATCCAGGTGTGGGTGGTCGATCCGCCCCAATACCGTCTACTGGAAAGACTTCAGCGCTCGTCTCATCGCATTGAGGGCCGGCGTCGGGTTCCCCTCGTCGAACAGGAGGTCGTGGCCTTGCTGCAGGCCACCGTCGTCATCGATCCACCAGTCGTAGCGGTCGTCCACGCCCCAGGTCGTGTACGAGACACAGGTGCTTGAGCGCAGACAGGTGGCCAGCACCGTCGCGTACTGCTCCGCCTGAACGTCCGTTCCCTGGTCGTCGGTGACGTCGTTCTCCGAGATGCGCACGTGCAGCCCGGCTGCCTCGAAGAGGTCGAGCGTTTCGGTGAGGTCCTCGGCGGAGATGGCGTCGGTCTCGAGGTCGTAGACGTGCGACTGCAGGCCGACGCCGTAGATGTGACCGCCCATCTCGTTGGCCTGGAGTGCCAGTTCCAGGAGGGCGTCCTGGCGCTCGCCCGGCACGTCGGCCCCGTTCTCGTTGATGAACTGCCTGACGTCGGGGTCGGCGTCGTAGACCGCCTGAGAGACGATCGCCGGGTAGTCGGGCCCGAAGGTCTGGTACCAGATGTTCTCCTGCAGGCTGGTTCCCTGGTCGAGGTCTAACGGCTCGTTGACCACGTCGAGTGAGGCGATCCGTCCCTTGAAGTGGCCCACCACGGTGGTGACGTAGTCGAGCAGGGCATCGGCGCTGGCACGACGATCCTCCTCGGAGCCGGTAGGCAGCTCCTGCATCCAGGCGGGCATGGCCTCGGTGAAGGCGATGGTGTGCCCGTGCACCGTCAGGCCCTTGCTCTCGACCATCGCAAGGATCGCGTCGGCCTCGTCGAAGGTGTAGACGCCCTGCTGCGGGGAGAGGAACTGCGGCTTCATCGCGTTCTCGGGGGTGATGGCACCGAAGTTGCCGACGAACTCCCGCGCGTAGTCCTCATCCGAGGCGAGTGGACCGAGCGCGACCGCCGCACCGATCCTGAAGTCCGGACGGGCCTGGTCGGCGAGCGCCTGCAGGCCCTGCGCCGACGGCTCGGCCTGCGCGACGGCCGGGCCTGCGGCGCTCAAGGAGGCACCCTCGGCGGCGGTGGCGGTGAGGGAGCTGACGCTGAAGGAGCCTTCGTCGCTCGACAGTCCCAGCCAGAGCTCTCCCGACTCGAACACCTCACCGAAAGGCACTGAGGCCAGGGTGTTCCCGTCGCTCGCGATCTCGAGGGTGTCCCCGGCTCGGCGCACCGCGATAGCGGCCCGCGGATCGGGGAGCGTCACGTGCTCGTCGTACGCCGGCTGGGGGTCGCTCACGTCCTGCTCGGGTGAGCCGTCGAAGACTATGACCCCGAGGTCGTCGCCGTCGAGGGTGAGCCGCAGGCCGGCCGGCTCGATCCGGAACTCGTCAGCGATCACCGGCGGGCTGTCGTAGACGGCCCAGGACGCGTCGGCGGTGACGTCGCTGAAGAGCGCTTCGAGGGTGAAGTCGCCCTCGGTCACCAGGTGTGTGCCGGCCAGGTTGAGTGGCGGGTTCGACTGACGCCCTCCGCTGTCACGGTCGACGATGGTCCGTCCCGTGGCGGTGATCCGTAACCCGTTGCCGTCGGCCGCCACTCCCGATACGTGCTGCCAGTCCTGCTGCAGCAGGTCGACGACCGTCTCTTTCGGCTCTGGGGCGTGCGAGGTGCATCCCGCGACCGCGAGCAAAAGCCCTGACGCCAGGGCAGTCAGCCGGTACGGGTGCCTGGCCCTCGGATTTGTTGACAAGAGTGCTTCAGTGCCGAACACGCCCGCATACTAGGGCAGGCCCTCTACCGTCATCGGCGATGGTGGGGCCTGCTTCGGGCGGTCTGAGCCGCCCGAAGCAGCGAATCCTCCTACTGGTAGACCCGCACGTAGTCGATCAGCATCTTCTGCGGGAACCGGGTGCTCGCGTCCGGGGCGCCGGGCCACTCGCCGCCCACGGCGTTGTTCAGGATCAGGTAGAACGGGTGGTCGTAAACCCACGGCCCGCGGGTGGTCTCGACCGTCTCCTTGTCGGCGGTGAAGAACGCCTTGCCGTCCACGGAGAAGGTCATGTGGGTGGCGTCCCAGTCCACCGCGTAGGTGTGGAAGTCGTTCGCGAAATCGGTTCCGGGAACGGTGAAAGGCTGTCCGTAGCCTCCGCCGCCGTAGTAGGCGGGGGCGTGCAGCGTGGAGTAGACGGTGTCGGGGACCTTGCCGACGTGCTCCATGATGTCGATCTCACCCGAGCGTGGCCATCCCACGGTGGGGAAGTTGGCGCCCAGCATCCAGAACGCCGGCCACAGGCCCTGGGTGCCGGAGACCTTGATGCGGGCCTCGGCATGGCCGTAGGTGAAGGAGAACGTCTTGAGCGTGTTGATCCGGCCGGAGGTGTACTGGCAGCCGGCGCACTGCTGCGGGGTCTCCTTGCGCGCCTTGATGACCAGGTTGCCGCCGCCGTCCATGGTCGCGTTCTTGTTGTCGGTGTAGTACTGCAGTTCGCCGTTCTGGCCGGTACCCGGGTCGGCCGTCCACTTGCTGGTGTCCGGGGTGCTGCCGACCGCGCCGTTGAACTCGTCGTTGAAGACCATCCGGGTGGCCGGAAGAGTGATGTTGGGGATCTTGGCCGGTGGGGTGACGGGGTCGCCGCCGGTGCCGAACACCTGGAACTCCCACATCGAGTAGCCGTACCCGTTCGAACGGGCAGTGCCGTACACCCGCACGTAGCGGCCGGTGCCGTTGAGGCCGCCGACGGTCTCCTTGTGGCCCTTACCTGCGCTGACCGTGTGGATGGTGGTCCAGTTCGCGGCATCGCTGGAGACCTGCAGTTGGTAGGCCGTGGCGTAGGCGGCGTCCCAGTGCAGCACGACGCGGTGGATGTTCGCGCTCTTGCCCAGGTCGACGTAGACCCAACCGGGATCCACCCACCCGTTGGTGGAACTGGTGGCCCAACGGGTGGTGACGTCACCGTCGGTCACCTTCGCGGCGGTGCAGGAGGAACAGGCGCCGTCGTTCTGGAAGGTCGAGGCGGTGGCCGGCTTGGTGTACGAAAGCTCGACGTCCCCACCGGGAGTGCCGGGATCGGTCCCGCCGCCCGAATCCTCGCCGTAGACCTGAAACTCCCATAGCGAGTAGCCGTAGGCGTTGGCCCGCGCGGTGCCGTACATGCGCACGTAGCGGCCGGTGCCGCTGACGTCGAGAGTCTGGTTTCCGCCGTCCCCGGTGGTGGTGGAGTAGACGTCGGTCCAGCTGTTGGCGTCGTTCGACACCTGCAGCTTGAACGCCTTGGCGTGCGAGGCCTCCCACTGCAGCGTCACTTTGGTGATCTTACGGGCGGCCCCGAGATCCACCTGGAGCCACTGGGGATCGCCGAAAGCGCTGGACCAGCGGGTGCCAAAATCGCCGTCCACGGCCGCCCGGGCCGGGAAGGCGGCCGCGTTCTCACTGGACGAGGCAATGACGGGTTGTCCTTGGGAGAGCAGTTTCTCGGCGGCCTGCGCCTGCATCGGCGCGACCACCGCCAGGGCGGTCGCCATCGCGGCGACCACCCCGGACAAGCCGAGCAGCCTCCGATTTCGCACTGTGGGCACGGTGAACTCCTCGAAGCGTCAGGGGGTTCGGGCGTGCTGAGTGTCATCTCGTGGCCCAGAGGCGTCAATAGGACCTTATGCCTATGCAGCGGGCGCCACGGCGCGCTGGGAGACCACGCTTGTCCCAGGCCAGAAGGGGATTGCGCGGCGCCGACGGTGGTGCTCACGGAAGCCGTTGAACCGTCGCCGGACGGTTGCCTGCCCCGACCCGGCACTGCGGATTGCTTGAAAGTGGCTGCACCGAAAGGTTTTAGGATCCTTGGCTCAACATCAGGATTGCCAACAGCGTTGGTCCCCAACTGCGCAGGTGCCGGCTTCGTGATCGGGGCCCACAAACGTCATCAATTGAAGACGTTTGTGGGCCCCGGGCAGCTTCGCCTGGGTGGGCCGTGGGAACACCGGTGAGGCCGGCCGGCGCAGCGCCGGCCGGCCTCGCGATGAATCGTTCAGCAGGTGCCCCGGTAGGCGACGATCTTGACCCAGAAATCGCCGAGCAACTGGTAGCGGCCCGGTGGGAAGTCGGTACCGGCCCGCTTCCAGAGCGTCGAGTTCGTAGCGATCCTGGTCGGGTACGTCCAGCGCTGCGCGCAGTACCCAGGTCCGATGTAGACGCCCTGAACCCGGTGAGGGGCTTCGACCGACTGGCTGTCGGTGTACGGCGGGATGTAGAAGTCGTAGGTGCTCGTTCGTCCGGGCCAGACCTCGATCAGACCAATGTTCAGGGTACTGCTGCCGTTGACGACGCCCTTGTCAGGGCTGAGCGCACTACTGGGTTCCGCCGTGGCGACCAGGCTCAGCGCCGCGGTCAGGGCTGCTACGAAACTGAGAATCAGGCCGCGTACCCGCAACCGGGCTCCCACCGACAGATCATTGTTCACCGGCTCGTCCTTTCGACATTGAACGAAACTCATCGCTGAAGCAGGCATGTTGCGGCCACCGTTGCGGTGACCACCTCGCCATCAGTTCAGCTCAGGCCGGTGTTCAGGCGGTTGACCCGACAACTCCGGACAAGACCCGACACTCACCTGACACGAATCAGGAGCGTCCGGGTCGGGATGGTTGCGGCGCCGGGCTGAGGCCCCTCGCGCGCCTGATCAGTGGTGTGCCTCGAGCCACTTCTGGACGTCGGCAACGACCCGCTGGTCCGGCTCGCCCAGTTCGTCGGCGAACTTCGGTGACGCGTTCAAGGTGTGGGCGAGGCCGGGGTAGATCACCACTGTGTGGTCCTTGTTGCCGGCCGCCGCCACCGCCGCGTCCGCAGCCAGTGCCGCCCGGGCCGGCGTCTCCAGGTCGTTCTCGCCGTTGAGCAGGAGCGTCGGGCCGGAGAACCGAGGCAGCGCCTTCCCGGCATCCGGAAAGCGGGCGAGGTCCTTGATGTAGCTGACCAGGAAGGAACTCAGGCCGGGGATGTTCGGGTACGCGTCGATGCCGGTCAGGTCGCGCAGCACCGGGCCTGCTTCGATATCGATCTCGATGTGACCGTCACGGTTCTTGTCGGTGTCGGCCTTCAGTTTTGTGCCGTCGAGCAGGACGGAGCGGAACAGGCCGGTGACCTGCTGAGGCTGTCCCACCAGGCCGTCGGTCGCCTCGGTGGCAGTTAGCCGGCCGTCGCCGTCAAGGTCGAACTCGTCGTGCAGTTGCAGCAGCAGACCTCCGTAGACCTGGAACGTCATCAGCTGTTTGACGGGTTTGCCGATGACAGCCATCGCGATCACCCCGGCCGGCTTCGGGATGCCGAAGCTCTTCGGGGCGGCGGCGAGGTTCGCGGCAACGTTCGTGCCCTCGCTGTGGCCGAGCAGGAAGATCCTCGAAGGGTTCACCCGAGGCGACCTGGCCACGAACCGGATCACCGCAGCGGCGTCCTGCTGAGTCCGGTGGTAGGGCCGCTTCGGCTCCAGCTGAGCCGGATCCGTGGTCAGTACCGGGCCGATGTCATTCACCGCGCGCTTGTTGAAGCGCAGAGTCGCGTAGCCCGCCCGGCCGGCGGCCTGCGCGAGCGGTACGAAGGTCGAGCCGTTGCCGCCCGGCAGCGTCTGGTTCATGTCGTTGCGTCCGCTGCCGTGCAGGAACACGACCAGCGGCAGGCGCCCCTGGGCGGCGCTCGGATAGGTCAGCTCGGCCTTGGTGACCCAGCCCGCGCCAAGGTCGATCCGTACCTGCTCACGAGTGATGCCGTCCCAGCCGGAGGACGCGGTGCTCGTGGCGGTGGGTTCGTTCGCGACGGAGACCCCCACCGCGGGCAAGATGGCGGTGACAGCGACGGTGAGCGCCAAAGGAATTTGGTTCTTAACGGATTTCATGTCGGAGGTCTCTCTTCGATGGCAGCGACATCGCAGCAGTGGGGCCGCGCCAAGCAACCGTTGAGCGCGGCCCCCGTACGAGGCGGGTCAGTGAGCGCTGCAGAGGGCGTGGTCGACCAGTTCGGTGGTGACGTCCACCGCGGGCAGCTTCACTCCAGGCTTCGGCTTGAGCGAGTCGGTGTTGATCGACACCATGACGCTCCGGGAGCCGTCCGGGGTGACGCCGTTGCGGGTCATGAAGCCGGGGATGTCGCCGCCGTGGCTCCAGTAGCCACCGCACGAGTTCTCCGCCCACACGATGCCCAGGCCGTATCGGGCGCCGGGCCACCTGGCCCGCAGTTCGTCGTTGGTGGCCACGGTGCGCTGCATCTCGGCGAGCTGGGCGGGCTTGAGCACTTTGCCGGTCACCAGTGCCCGCAGGAAGGTGTTGGCGTCCTCGGCGGTGCTGATCATCTCGCCGGCAGGGCCGGCCAGGGACGGGTTGAGCAGCGTCGCGTCGATCGGCTTGCCGTAGCGGGGATCGGTGGGCGTCGCGCCCGGGCCGGGGAAGCGCTGGTAGCCCACCGCGTGTGGGCGCGGGATCGTCGGCGTGGTGCCCGGCAGGTAGGTGTGGCGCAGGCCCAGCGGCTTGACGATTCGTCGGTGGATCTCCTGCTGCCAGGACCGGCCGGTGACCTTCTCGATGATCAGCGAGGCCACGACGTAGTTGGTGTTGGAGTAGCCCCATCCGGTGCCCGGCGCGAAGCCGGACGGGAACTGCATGGCCAGGGCGACGAGTTCAGGGTTGGTCCAGGTGCGCAGACGGGTCTTCTGGAACCCCTCCACGGTGCCCATGGACGTCATGGCGTTGGTGTATTCGGGCAGGCCGCTGGTGTGCTGCAGAAGCTGTCGCACCGTGATCTTGCGACCGTCGTTGCCGTTGGCGCTGATCAGGCCGGGCAGGAACTTCTCGACCGTGTCGTCCAGTGACAGCTTGCGCTCGCCGACGAGCTGCAGCACGGTCGCTGCCACGTACGGCTTGGTGAAGCTACCGATCCGGAACTTCGCGTTCCACGGGACCGGGGTACGCTTCGCGACGTTGCCGTATCCGCTGCGCACCCGCACGTCGCCGCGTGCGGTATCGAGTTTGACCAGAACACCTGGCGCGCCGTAGTTCTGAAGTACGTCGGCGTCGGACTGCAGGGTTGCGGTCAGGCCCGGCCGGGATGTAGGCGCTGCCGGGTCGCTGGTGGTTCTGGCCTGAGCGGCCACGCCGCCGACGATGGCGGTTCCTGCCAGTGTCGCTGCAATGACGCTCGCTACAAGTGACTTCCTCATGCCGATGACGCTAGGGATCTCACCTCCGCAAAACGTCACCCCGGGGTGGGCATTTGGATGGTCCCTCGTGCGGGGGACAGGTGCGGCGATCAGTTCTGAGGGCGAGCCTTCAGCACCCACTGCACACCGGCGACAGCGCAACAGCCGGCCAGCGCCGCGGCGGAGAGCGTGATCAGGAGGACGGGCGCCGGGCTGAAGCTGGGGTCGTAAGCGAACAGCCATCGGGTGTAGAGCCCGGTGATCACTGCAGCTACTACGGCCGCCAGTGCCTCTAGGCTGGCCGCGCTCAGTCCCGGCCGGAGGGCGGTCAACGGTGCCAGGACGAGGAAGGTGACCAGGGCGGGCACTATCGCGAAGACGGACCCGAGGCCGGTCACCACGCCCAGGGTGCGCAGCGTGTCGATGCCGAGCAGAGGATCGTCGTTGACGAAGTCGACCCAGCTCAGGCCGAAGAACAGCAACCCGATGCCGACGGCCGCGAGCAGGCCGGTCAGGGCTCGGGTCACCGGGGTCCGGGAGAGCACGCCGTGCGCGCTCAGGCGCCACAGTGCCACCGCGAGCACGATGAGGACGGGAGCGCCGGCGATGACGGTCTGGGTGGGGGAGGGGTCAAGGCTGTTCTGGGTGGCCCACACCATGCAGGTGCCCGTTCCACCGGCGATTGCCGAGAGCAGGGCGGCCAGCGCCAGCCGCCCGGTCTGCCGCTGGGCGGACTGTCTCAGAGTGCTGCCGGTGTTGGTCATGGTGTGTCCCTCCCCAGGTCCGGGCCAGATACCCGGGCCCAGGAAATATGACACCACTGATCAGCCAGTCAATACGTGAGCCGTGACACATCACTGGCGTTCTGTGCGGCAAGAGGGCTCATGGCTTTCGATGAACGCCCGCGGTGACCCTCGCCGGAGCTTCGCGCCTCAGGTGCGCTTTCCGACGAACCCACTGGGGGAATCGCCGAACTGACGGCGGAAGGCGCGTGCAAACGTCCCCTGGTCACTGAAACCACTGTCGTGGCAGGCGGACCGTACGCCGGCACCGCGTTCGAGCAGCCCGCGGGCGAACTCCAACCGGGCCGTGCGGATCTCGTCACCCGGGGTGCGGCCCACCTCGGCGAAGAGCACCTGGACCGAGCGCACCGACAGATGGTTGGCCCGGGCCAGCTGCGCCACGCAGAACTGGGGGTCGCGAAAGCTCTGGTGCACCTGCTGGAACAGGTCGTCCCGCACCTAGGCCCGGGTGCGATTCCCGCGGGTGTCCGCCGTACGGGCAGCCTGAGGTTCGTTCCGGGACTCACCCGTGCCGTGATGGCCGGCGTCCTCGAACGACAGCAGCGTGGCGCCGGTCGGGCCCAGGGACCGGGTCGACCAGACCACCGGGACCGGCCGCCCCGAACGGGTGGTGAACCATTCGGTGCCGGTGCGCGGACCGGACCCCGGACGTCCCACGATCGGGCAGTGTTCCTGGGGGTAGCGCGAACCGTCGGGACGGGTGTCGTGCAGCGTGCCGTGGCTGGGCCGGCCCAGCAACTCACCGCGGTGGTGGTAGCCCAGCAGCGTCACCGCGGCCCGGTTGACCAGCTGCACGTGCCCCTGCGGGGCGATCACCCACAGCGGGGTCGGGGCCTGCTCGATCACCGCTTCCAGCAGTGCGCTGTCCGGTGCGGGGACGAGTGTGGGCATCGCGGTCATGCAGCTCACCTCTCCTCGGGTCGGCGTCGAGGCTCACACGCGGCCGTGTCCTGGCGATTGCCGGTGTGTCGCGGCTGTGTGACGGGGCGCGCCGGCTGCGCGTTTTGCCGCCAGGCCTGCGTTCAGAGCCTGGGCCGGCCGGGTGGTGGTGCGGTGGGCTGGGAGGAGAGCCACGACGAGCTGAAAAGGACTACGCATGCCATACAACCCCGCCCTCCGGGAGCACGCGGCGAACGAGGTCGACGAGCAGCGGATCGCCAAGGGCCTGACCTGGCGGGCCCTGGCCGAGCGCCTCGGGAAGCCGCCCGTCTGGGCCACCGCCGCCCTCCTGGGATCGCATCCGATGACCCGGGACGATGCCGAGAAGGTCGCGAGTTGCTGGAGCTCAGCGACGAGACCGTGCGGGCGCTGCAGCGTCAGCCGTACCGCACCGCCGACCCGGTGATGGCCAGCGACCCGACGATCTACCGCTTCCACGAGCTGCTGGCGGTTTACGGCCCGGCGTTCAAGGCGCTGATCCACGAGCAGTTCGGTGACGGGATCATGAGCGCGATCAACTGCAGCGTGGACGTGTCGCGGCGTGAGCACCCGGACGGAGCCCGGGTCGTGGTCAGCATCGACGGCAAGTTCCTGCCCTACCAGTGGGGTGCCTGATGTCGTACGTGCCGCCCAAGGAACTGGCCGCCCGTATCCTCGACGCCGGTGAGTCCAAGGTGTTCATGTCGACCCGGGACACCCTGATCCGGGCCTTCATGGCCGGTGCCCTGCTCGGCCTGGCCGCAGCGTTCGCGGTCAGCGTCACCGTGCGCACCGGGGAGCCGCTGCTCGGCGCACTGCTCTTCCCGGTCGGGTTCTGCATGCTCTACCTGCTCGGTTTCGACCTGCTGACCGGAGTTTTCACCCTGGTGCCGCTGGCCCTGCTGGACCGCCGGCCGGGGGTGACCGTGCCCGGAATGCTGCGCAACTGGGGCCTGGTCTTCGTCGGCAACTTCGCCGGGCGCTGACAACCGCGCTGCTGATGGCGATCTACTTCACCTACGGCTTCAGCGTCGAGCCGGACGCAGTGGCCCAGCAGATCGCCACGATCGGCGAGGGCCGCACGCTGGGCTACGCCGAGCACGGGGCGGCCGGGATGCTGACGCTGTTCGTGCGCGGGGTGCTGTGCAACTGGATGGTCTCGACCGCGGTGGTCGGGGCGATGATGTCGGACAGCGTGCCCGGCAAGGTGATCGTGATGTGGATGCCCATCCTGGTGTTCTTCTACCTGGGCTTCGAGCACTCCGTGGTGAACATGTTCCTGTTCCCCTCCGGACTGCTGCTGGGCGGCGACTTCACCCTGTCCGACTACTTGGTCTGGAACGAGATCCCGACGCTGCTGGGTAATCTGGTGGGCGGTCTGACCTTCGTCGGGCTGATCATCTACGCCACGCACGCCCGGACGGCCCCCACCCGGCCGCGCAAGGTGCCTTCCGAAGTCTGATCACACGCAGGTCGGGCTCTGGTACATCCGCATGGGTACGCTTTCGGGATGACGACCCTGGAGCAAGCCTGGGCGCTCTCGCGCGAGGATCACGGCCTGGCCATCGTGTCCACCGCCCGCGCGGACGGCTCGGTCCAGTCGACGCTGGTGAACACCGGCCTCCTGGCTCATCCGGCGAGCGGGGTGCCGGTGCTCGCCTTCGTCACCTACGGCAAGATCAAGCTGGGCAATCTACGGGCGCGTCCGCGGCTCGCGGTCGCCTTCCGCAACGGCTGGCGTTACGCCACGGTCGAGGGCACGGCCGAGTTGGCCGGGCCGGACGATGCTCAGGACTGGCTGGACCCCGAAAGGCTGCGCGTTCTCCTGCGTGACATCTTCAGCGCGGCCGGGGGGACGCACGACGACTGGGACGCTTACGACCGAACCATGGTCGACGAGCGGCGTACTGCCGTTCTGATTCAGCCACAACGCATTTACCCGACTCTCTGAGCCTCGAGGTCGCTGAGGTCGTGGAGCCGGCGGATGGGGGAGAGGCCGAGCACCAGAGGGGTGCCCAGGCTGATTGCCGCGAAGATCAGGAGAGTGGTCCCCACATCAAGCGGTTGTGCTCATGTGTCCTGATCAGGGGACCAGGGGCGACTCAGCTCTGGGCGGTGGGCCGTACGACGATCTCGTTCACGTCCACGTCGGAGGGCTGTTCGATCGCGAAAACGATGGCGCGGGCGACAGCGTCGGCTCCGATGGCCACGCGCTGCACCTGCTCGTAGATGGCCTGGGCGGCCGGATTGTCCGGGGAAGGCTCGGCACCGACGAATTCGGTACGCGTCATGCCGGGTGACACTGCGGTGACCCGGATCGACTCGCCCACCTCTTGGCGCAAGCCCTCGCTGATGGTCCTCACTGCGTTCTTCACGCCTGCGTAAATGGTCTGCCCGGGCACAATCCGCAGACCCGAGGTGGAGACCGTCTGGATGAAGTGCCCGCTGCCCTGGGTTCGGAAAACTGGCAGTGCGGCGGTGATTCCGTGCAGGACGCCCATGAGGTTGACGTTGACCATGTCGTCGATCTGTTCCGGGGTGAGCTCGTGCAGCGGGGCCACGGTGGCCACCCCGGCGTTGCTGACCAGTACGTCCAGGCGTCCGAAGCGCTCAACGGCCAGATCGACGAGGGCCTGCAGATCGGGGCGATGGCGGACGTCGGTGGGCAGCCAGGCGGCTTCTCCTGGCAGTCGCTCGGCCAGGGATGCGAGCCGATCGGCCCGTCGCCCGGCCAGGACGACCCGTGCTCTGGCGGCCGACAGCAGTTCGGCGGTGGCGGCCCCGATCCCGCTGCCGGCCCCGGTGATGGCTACAACCTTGTCCATGGCGACCCTCCCCATTAAGTGGACAAGTGTCCGTTTGGCTTGATCAGGCTAAGCGGACACGTGTCCGGATGGCAAGCGGCAGAATGGAGCCATGGCAGGGCAACAGACCGGCAGGCGAGCGGACGCCGAACACAACCGTGAGCGCATTCTGGCGATCGCTCGTCAGCAGTTCACCCGCAGTAGCGATGCCACGCTGAAGTCGATTGCCCAGGAGGCCGGGGTGGGTCAGGGCACCCTTTACCGGCACTTCCCCACACGGGAGGCTCTCCTGGTCGCCGTCTACCGGGTGGATCTGCGGGAGCTTCTCGACTCCGGGCCTGGTCTGCTCGAGAAGTATCCGCCCGACCAGGCGCTGCGTCACTGGCTGGACCGCTTAGCGGCGTACGGGCGGATCAAGCACGGCGCTGCGGCGGCGGTTCGCGCCGCCACCCGCGCTGATCTCTCGGCTGAGTACTACGCCGAAACGCTCACAACGATCGGAACTTTGCTGCACGCCGGCCAGGAACAGGGGCTGCTGCGTGCGGACGTCGACGCGCAAGACGTTCTGTTGCTGGTCGGGTTCTTGTGGCGGGTGCCCAATGAGGACTGGGAGGCCCGCACGGCCCACCTGCTCGACCTCGTCATGGACGGCCTTCGTCCCCTCTAGCGGCCACGGGTAGGCCGAAAATCGGCCGCCTGAGTACAGACAGGAACCGGGCCGGACGCTTCCAGTCTTGTCTGTGGAAGCGACCGGCCCGGTTGTCTTACGTAGAGTTTGGGGTGGCGCGAGCCGATCAGTCGAGGAGGACGTTCAGGTCGTTGACCCCGGACGCCTTGACGGCGTCAGCGTGCACGTCGGGGCACTCCTTCTTCAGCGTGTTGTCGACGTTGATGGTCGTGACGCCGGTGTTGGCGTCCTCAACGCCGTCGAGAATGCTTTCGAGCACCTCGCCGAGGGCGTCACTGACCACGACCGTGTCGTCCTTGGTGACGCCGGGCATCTGGCCGCCCAGCAGGGTGCCCTCGACAGAGTCGCAGGCCAGCTTCGCAAAACCGTCCGGCCCGGCCTGGCGCCCGGCCGCCTCGAGTTGGTCGGAAATCTGATCCCAGGCGTCGTCCATGTCCTGGACTGCGGGGCTGGTCCCGGTGCCCGGCGCGGCCGCCGCATCCGACTGGGACGGGTCAGGGGCCGGTGTGGTCATCTCGGTCGTCTGGCTCTGTGCCATGTCGTCGTCGTTGTCGTCATCGTCGTCGCCACCGCCGCACCCGGCCAGGAGCAGGGCCGCGACCGGCACCGCCACTGCCGCCTTGAACACCGAACGCTTCGCCCTCACCCGGAACATCACGTAGTCGTCCTCCTAGAGACGTCATGGGGAGAACCAGACGCAGGCTGCATCGTCCGTGAGTCTGGTCCTCGCCGCACCGACGGCGGCACGATCACCGCCCTGCCCTGTACTCAAGAGGCAATTCAGGAATCGGCAACCTGGCGTACAGCTGAGGTTCAGGCGCGACAGTCCAGTAGTTGCTTGACGAAAACATGTGCGCTTGATGACGAAGTGACGCGCGGGCGCCCTGGCCGGCGCACCGTCGGAGCAGGGCGGCGACGAAGAGGTTCTCCTGAAACATGTTGACTGGCAAGTCGAATGACTTTGGAAGGCGCGTGGATGGAGCGGCGAGTGCAAAGCAGCTACCTCGTTCTGGCACTGTGCGAGCCAGGGGATTGCGGGCCAACTCGCAACCGCACCGAGACGCTCCGGTCCGTATGGGTGTTGGGGAGATCACGCGCGAGTTCGCCACCTGAGGGCTGGCGTGGAGGTCCATGCGTAGGTGGCGGTTGGATCCGAGACTCGCCCGGCACAGAAGGGATCGGCCCGAAGGCAGGCCTGCTTCGGGACGGAACCGTGTACATGACGTGGCGCCAGTGCTTATCGGCGAATGATGGGCCGCGAGCATCGGAGTTGCGCTCCGAGGAGTACACCGATCAGACAGTGGCCGCCGTCAATGGGCCGGTGAGTGACCCCTCAGCAACGCCATGTCGCTGAGGGGCGCTCGCGGCAGGCTCAGTCCCTCTGAGCCTCAACCTGGGCGATCTCGGCCAGGGGATGGGTGCGGCCACTGAGCATTGGATCGAACTTCTTGTCCCCGGCCAGATGCCGGCGGAAGAAGGCCGACATATAGGCCATACCAACGTGACGTTGCTGCGGTTCGTCCAGCTTTCGGTCCAGGGCTCCCCCGGGACCGCACCTACCCGGCTCAGGTACGAACGCGTCGTCCTGAGCCTGTACCTGGCCGCTGTCGGGCGACCACTGGGTGTTGAAGAAATTGTGGTTGGCGCCGTGGATGTTCCACAGGTAGGTCGGCACCTTGGAGTGTTTCCTGGCGGCGTCGAAGTAACCCCTCGAGCCGTAGCCACAGTCGCCCAGAAGGGTGGCCGAGGGAATGCGGGTGACGCGGTAGGGCAGCTCCCACTTGGGGTCGTCGTCTGCGCGGTAGAAGCTCACTGCTTCCAGACCCAGCACCGCGCCGATCCGCACCCCCGAGGGTACTTTCGCGGCGTTCACGTCGGCGGCCTGGCTCATCACCCCACGACCGCCCCGTGAGTGCCCCATCAGCCCGACGCGCTGCAGGTCCACGTGCCCACGGAACGAAGGACGACTTCCGGTGAAGTGACCGGCCAGCGGGCCCTTGCCCCTGATCGCGAGGTCCCGCCACATCTGCAGGTGCTTGTTGGCCAGGGTGGCGCGAGCCTGGTCCTGGGCCTCGCCCATCTCTCCGACGTTGATCCCGTTGACGCCGATGGAGACGACGACGAATCCGTGGCTCGCCAACTGTTTGCCCAGGTAGTCGTAGCCACGAAGACTCGGCAGGCCGGGCGTGCCAGTGGCACAGGGCCAGCGGTTCAGCAGTTCACCGGTGCGCTCGACGACCGCTTCCAGCCTGGCCAGTTCGTCCGGGTCCTCCGGCGCATTCGGACCGTAGAGAAGAGCGGTAGCAGCGTCGAACTCCTTGGAGGCGGCCCGGTCGGCGCAGGTGGGCCATAGCCCGTGGGCCAGCAGAACCAAGGGGTAGGGGCCGTTCTTCAGGTCCCGGGGGTAGTGGACCCGGCCCGCCAGTTCCAGTGGGGCAGGCTTGTTGCTGCCGAACACGTGGAAATCGGGGATCGTGAAGGCCGAATCGCCCAGGTTGTAGTCGGCGACCTCGACCGCGTGCTTGCCGGGAGCCGCCGGGTCGATTCGCGCGGAGGCCTGGGCCGTGGGCGCGAGCGGCACCAGGAGAAGTACTGCGCCAGCAACTGCCGCGAGGCACGGTCCGATGCGTCTGATCACCATGGTTCCGATCGTGAGGATGCTTGTCTGTCCTGTGACGGACAAACGACGTCCGGGGCCCGGGCGAGGTTGTGTCCAGAACGGAGGGCCATGCTGACCGGCCCGATGGTGCGGGCAGTTCTGCTGAACGACGTGGCTTGCCTGGGTCTGCGCCGCGCCGACTCACCATCGGGGCGGGGCGGCACGAGTGTGCCCCGATCGACCGGGCCTGCTGCCTCCCGCCCGTCCATCCTTCGGCTGAGGCGGTAGCTAGTGCGTTCGGTCTTTCTTGTAGGCGTTTTCACCCTGCGCGCGCCGTGAGCCCTACCGTTCAGTCATGAGTGACGCACGGGGCTTCCCGGAACTGACTCGCGGGTGCCCTCCTTTTGCCATCTCTCTTCCCGAATCCGGTCCTCCACTGCTGGCGGTGGGCACGGAGTCGGGTCTGCGAGAGGTGCCCATCAGCGGGGCCATGCGAGAACTCCTGGACAGCATTGACTTTGGGGCCACCGTCAGGGATGCAATGAGCCGGCTGGGCGTGCTGGTGGCGCAGGAGCTACGGACTGTCCAGGTCGCTGAACGTCTGGCGGTCCGCCGGGGCGACACGAGGAGCGCGTAACGAAATCTCTGTCCGAGGCTGGATGTCGACCATTCGCCCTTTCCTAGCTCCCTTGGGAGGCAGGTTCACAGAGGTGATACGGGCGGGCTGCTCCTCGGCACCATGTGCACGATCTCGCCGGAGGGCCCCTGCAAGTGAGGTAGCGACCGGCGGGGCGTGGGCGTCGAGTGGGATCGCCGAGCGTTCGCGGCCCAGGACACGTGTCCGCGGCATCCGCCGTGGGCTGGTCTTCGGCACAAGTGTTCTCGTGGCCGTCAGGGGATTCCAGGACGGTGAAGCAGCAATCTCCGTGGCTCGCGACGAGGCTGGGTCCGTACTTGGGCCAGGGTGGCGGAGGCTGGGGTCGGTCATGATCTTGTTGCATCGGCCGCTGAAATATTTGGCCACGCCTGGCTGGCCGCCGAGGGTGCGGGAGCCTTTCGGGGCGGCGTGCCGTCACCTCAAGCCGAACTGGGTTCGTTGCGCACAGTTTCGACCCGTTCCGCAAAATCGCTGAAATGCCACCCCTCTGCGACGTAGAGTGAGCGGCCGTGACAGACTTGCGAGTATTCCGGGGTTCCCTTTACAGATCCGCAGCTTTCATGCTCCTAGGCCTCGTCCTCGTTCTGGCCTTCTGCCTGGTCAGCGGCGGCCTTGTCGCTCATGAGCGGCAGGTGGCCTTCTCGCCGCACCAGACGTGGACCACTGCAAAGTGGGGCGACCCCGAGACCGATGCCAAGGCGAAAGACGTCGGCGGCAAGAACAAGCCGAGCCAGGACGCCGGTTCGATGGCCACCGTCACCACCGCCGTCGGCGCCCGAGCGGTGTGGAAGAAGAAGGATTCGGCGGGCCGGGCGATCACCGGGCAAGGGGTCACGATCGCCTTGCTCGACAGCGGGGTCAACGACGATGTGGCCGGCCTCGACGATCCCGGCAAAGTGATCCACGGGCCTGACCTTTCTCTTGAGACGAACTCGACGGACCTGCGCGGTCGAGACACCTACGGCCACGGCACCCACCTGGCCAGCATCATCGCCGGGCGCGACTCGGTTCCGGTCAGCAACAAGGGCGTACCGATCGCGCCTGACACCAAGGTGCAGCTCGGTGTAGCTCCCGACGCCCGGTTGCTGGCGCTCAAACTCGCCACCACCGACGGCAGCACCGACGTCAGCCAGGTGATCGCCGGCCTGGACTGGGTCGTTCAGCACCGCAACGACAACGGCATGGCGGTTCGCGTGGTCAACCTCTCCTACGGCACGCTCTCAACGCAGTCGTATCAGCAGGACCCATTGTCCTCCGCCGTCGAGAACGCCTGGAAGCACGGCATCGTGGTCGTTGTCTCCGGGGGTAACGAGGGGTCCGCTCACGGCCGGCTGAACAACCCGGCGATCGATCCTTACGTCCTTGCCGTCGGAGCGAGCGACCCGCTCACCGAGGTCAAGGGCTGGAGTACCCCGGCGGTGGCCCCGTTCAGCAGCCGGGGCAACGCAGCCCGGCACGTCGACCTGATGGCCCCGGGTACCTCCATTGCCGGGCTGCGCGTTCCCGGTTCGTACATCGACGCTCACCATCCCGAAGGTCTGGTCTCAGGCGACACGACAGGCCGGCTCTTTCGCGGCAGCGGCACTTCCCAGGCCGCGGCGGTCACCTCAGGCGCTGTCGCCCTCCTGCTGCAGGCTCACCCGCAGCTTTCCCCCGACCAGGTGAAGGCAGCTCTGACCCGCACGGCCCATTCGACCAGCGGCACAGTGCTCGAGCGCGGCAACGGCCAGATCGACATCGACGCGGCGCTCAACGAGGCCAAGAAGATTCTCCAGCGGGCAGGCAAGAACAAGGGCGACGACACGGTTCAGAGCTTCCCCGAGGCCGGCGGGCTCGGGTCGCTGGAGGCCGCACGCGGTGGCAACCATCTGAGTGACGCCGAGACCGGAGCCCTGCTGTCCGGTGAGATCGACGTGCAGGGATCACCCTGGAATCCGGCCGCCTGGCGAGCCGTTTCAATGATAGCGACGGCCTGGTCCGGCGGGCGCTGGAACGGCGCCCAGTGGAGCGGCAGTACCTGGTCCGGGTCGAACTGGATCAGCTCCGGCTGGGACGGTGCCCGCTGGACCGGCTCTTCCTGGCAGGACGTGTCCTGGACCGGAGCGCGGTGGACGGGTGCCCGCTGGACCGGCAAAGGCTGGACCCATCAGGACTGGCAGTGACCGCCTCGCCCCGTACCGCCGTCCGTCGGGCCACGGCGATCACCGTGACCCTGGCGCTCGGTCTGGTCGCTGCAGGAGCGATCGCCCTGCTGCTCACCGATGGCGGTGCGGTCCTGGCGCAGAATCCGCCGATGCCTCCGGCGGTAGCGTTTGTGCTGCTGGTGCTGGCGTTCTGGGCCGCCGAACTGGCCCTGCTGCACGTCGAGTTCCGGCACCAGGCCCACTCGTTCTCACTGTCGGGGGTGGCGCTCCTGCTCGGTGTGCTCTCCTTCGATCTGCGCCTGGTGATCCTGGCCCGGCTGATCGGCGCCGGTGTGGCATTCAGCCGTCAGCAGCTGCCGTGGCTGAAACGCGGGTACAACATGGGCGCCTATCTTTTCGAAGCTGGGGCCGTCGGTCTCGTCCTGCATCAGGTGCTGGGGCCGGGAGCCGATCTGGGCCTCGCCGCAGCCATGATCTGCTGTCTGACGCTGGTCGTGATCGACCTGGTGATGAGTTCCCTGGTCCTGCTGGTCATCTCGGTCCACCAGGACCGGGTCACGTACTCCCAGGCGAAGGCGGTGCTGGGGCCCGCCGCCGTGCTGAGCCCGTTCAGCACCGTGTGCGCCCTCGCGGCCACCGTGCTGCTGGCCCACGGCCGGCTCGGCCTGGTCCTGGTTCTCGGCTTCACCGCGGTGACCGCTGTCTTCTACCGGAGCTATCTGAGCCTTCGTAACCGGCACCAGTCTCTGGCGCTGATGCATGATTTCGTCGAGCAGAGCCTGAGTGCGACCACGCTCGAGCAGTTGGCCGCGTTGCTCTTGGCCCCCACCCGACAGCTGCTGAACGCCAGCAGCGTCCAACTGATCGTCTACCGGGAGGAAGGCGATGTGCAGCTGCGCATCGCCGAGGACGAAGCCCTGAGTACTCTGCACTCACCCCCGAGCGGGCCCGGGGACGCTCTGATCGCCCGGGCCTGCGCAAGCAGGGAATTCATCGTAATTCCTCGAACCACGCGCGATCAGGGGATGCGCGACTGGCTGACCGCCCATGCGGCCAGGGACGCGATGATCGTGCCGCTCTCCTCCGAAGGTGTGCAAGGTGTTCTGATCGCCCAGGACCGGATGGGGGAGGCCTCGACGTTCACCGCCGATGATCTCACCCTGCTGGGAACCCTGGCCGGGCACCTGGCCACTGCCCTGCGCGGGATCCGGCTGGTCGAGCAGTTACGTTTCGATGCCACCCACGACGCCTTGACCGGGTTACCGAACCGGGTACTGCTGGCCGAGCGGATCGAGCAGGATCTGGCCCCGGGCACATCGCAACCTACGGCGAGCGCCCCTCCGTCCCAGCGGTCTGCGGTCCTGCTCCTGGACCTGGACCGGTTCAAGGAAGTCAATGACGCTCTGGGTCACCACGTGGGAGACGCACTCCTTCGAGTGGTGGGGGCCCGCATCCGCGCCTGCGTTCCCGAGGTCGGCACGGTGGCCCGGCTCGGCGGAGACGAATTTGCCATCCTGTTGCCGAAATCCAGTGCCGGTCCGGCCGGGATGCTGCGTGCGGCCGAGCGGACCGCCAAGAACATTGTGGACGAACTGACCTCGCCGATCACCCTGCCCGACGCAGTCGTCAGTACCCGGGCAAGCATCGGCATCGCCCTCGCCGGCGCCGGCATGAACGGCGCGGACCTGCTCCGGCACGCGGACACCGCAATGTACTCGGCCAAGGCTGGTAAAGGCCCCATCGTCGTCTACAGCCAGGAACTGGACCGCGGTCGGGCCGAACGCCTGACCCTGCTCGCAGATCTTGCCCTCGCTCTCGAGCACGGCCAGCTGGAAGTGTGCTATCAGCCGCAACTGGACCTCAGGACGAACGAGGTGACCAGCGTCGAGGCCCTGGTCCGGTGGCGACACCCCCGGCACGGGTTGCTGGGACCGGGCCTGTTCATTCCGCTGGCCGAATCCGGTGGCTTGATCGAGGAACTCACGCGGCAGGTACTGCGCCAGGCAATGCGACAGTGCCGGCGCTGGCGCGATGCCGGCCTGGACCTGGCGGTGGCCGTCAATCTCTCCGCTCACAGCGTGAACGATGCGAACCTGCCCGAGAACGTGGCAGCAGCTCTGGCCGCCGAAGGGCTTTCCGCCGACCGCCTGGTCATGGAGATCACCGAGAGCAGTGTGATGGGCGACCCCACCCGGACCGTGCCGATCCTGCAGCGCCTCGCCGACATCGGCGTCACCCTCTCTCTGGACGACTTCGGAACCGGATACTCCAGCCTGGCCTACCTGCAGAAGTTGCCGGTCCGCGAAGTGAAGATCGACAGGTCCTTCATCGCGGGTCTGAGCGGCACGGGCGAGGCCCTGGCCAGTGCTGTGCTGATCCGCAGCATCCTCACCCTCGGCGCCAACCTGGGTCTACGGGTCGTGGCCGAAGGAGTTGAGGACGCCGACGTGCTGGAATTCCTGCGCGGGCTCGGCTGTGACCTGGCCCAGGGATACTTCATCGCGCAGGCCCTGCCGGCCGAGGCCGTCGACGACCTCGCTGCCGGTCGGCTCAGGAGGACTGCTTTGAACTCCGCTCTGAGGCTCTGAGCTGGAGCTGGTCGGGTCGGATGGGTTCGGCGCTGTTCTCCGGGCGAACCGTTCTCGAGGGGCGTCGCGAAGGCAACGGGACTGACTACTTGATTCGGGTGCATCTCCTGAGACCAGACGAACGACCGGGGCCAAGCTACGTCTTGGTCTGCTGATCATGTACCTGAACGCGATCGGCATGATGTTCGGGTCGTGGGAGAACAGGAAGCTGACGAACACCGCGATCATGATTGCGGCGGCGGCCACCACGACCCGGCCGGCGTTGCGGCCACCGGCGGTCACGGCCACGTAGTCGCCCGTGTCGGTGCCGATCGGTTCCAGGGTGACGCGTAGATCGGCGACCAGGGCGTTCGTGGCCGCATCACGGGGACCGGTCTCAGGAATGATGCCGACCATGGCGGCCTGACTGTCCGGGGCCATCTGCACCGGGCTGCTACCCGCTACACCGGGAACGTTGTTCGCCCTCGCCGGCGCCTTCCGCCGCGAGTACGACATGGGCCCGGACGATTGCGTTGTCTCTAGGGGGATATGTCCGGCACAGGGGCGGTGATCTTCCCGGCCAGGTGGACCGAAGAATGGGTGCTGAAACTGGTGATCACCCAGGTCGGGACCGTTCCAAGGACGTTCAGCGGCTTGCAACGTCCAACCACCAGTTCGGTAAGGACTCCTGCGGAGTGCCCTCGTCCCGATGGCCAGGGTGTCGCTCGCCACCGGCCGAGTACTGAGCGAAACACCGGACCACAAGTTGCACTCTGTGGTGCACCGCGCGGGCGCCGGGCTCAGCCAGATCTGTCACCTCCTGCGTGAGGCCTGTTCCAGACCGGTCCGCCACGCTACTGGTGAACACCCTTTCGAATCTTGGCCTTTCACTCGTGATGCCAGTCGGATGGGTTCAGCGCGGGTGACGTGACATCCCGGCGCTCAACGTATGCTGCTTCGATGTCGATCGAGGTGCGCCGTGTCGATCCGCCGGACGATGAAGAGCTGCTTGAACAGTGGACCCGAACCGACGGTGGGGACTGGGGTCACGTCGAGGCTTTGTTGCCTCCGGAACACCCGTGGCAGATCGTGGTGGCCCTGGCTGAGTTTGCGCGGGAAGAGCCGCTCCAGACGCGCATGTCGGAGGCCCTCTACGACGCGCTGACCGCGGTTCGTGGCGTGACGAGGGTCGAGCGCGAAGATACCGAGGTCTGGCTCGCCTGGGGAACACCGGACGGTGACGATCTGGTGCGGGCGGCGTCCAGGGCGGTCGATCCCCTACTTCCCGCCGCTCAGAATGAGGATCATCACCGGCCCGGCCCCACGTCACCATCAGAACTCCCGCAGTCAACGGCTTCAGCCAGGCTCACACGCCCGACCGCCGCCCAGCGGGGCGAGCCGCCACTCGGCAAGGGCCCGCTGATCGCTGCAGCCATCTTGGCCGTGGTGGGCGCAGTGCTCTTGGTCAATGGCATTACGACGGGGGACACCTCGACCGCCGTGTCGGGCGGGGCCGCGCTCGTGTTCTTCGGCGGTGGGCTGGCCGTGATGCTGACACGTGGACGCTGACCTTGCGCCATCAAACACCGATGCGGCCCGTTCGATCATGTACACATGGAGCGGTCTGGTCCGAAGAAGCGATCTGATCGCGCCCACGAGGCTGCGACCAGACCGATCAGTCTCCGTTGTTGTGACTGCGGCTCAGTCTGTGAGTCAGTCGGGGCGCGGGGTGAGCTGGATTGTCATGACGATGTTGTTCGTGGCGATACGGCTGCTGTGTGACGGGGTCAGCGGGGACGTGCTCGCGGTCGGCGCGAAGTAGTACGTCTGCGCGGCTTCCAGAGCGGGCACGACGAACTGCACCGTGGAGGAGGTTGTAACGGCCGAGGCCGCCAAGGGCCACGGCGTCGCTGGACGCCTGGTCAGTTCATTTCTGCGGACGTCGGTACTCGCGATCAGGCCGAGTGTGTAACGCCCTTTGCCCGTTGTCCGGTAGCGGAAGGTGACCGTGACCAGAGCGTCGTACGCCGAGGCGTCCCCCGGCACCGTGACCGGCAGACGGTCGATGCTCCCGCCCCCACCCACCCCGTCCATAGGTCCGTTCTCCTGGAAAGCCTCCGGGCCGTAGGCGGAGGTGAGGGTCATCTGCTGCACGGGCGCGAGTGTGGTGGTGGACGTTCGGTTCACCCCCCACGCCGCGCCTCCTGCCCCCAGGACCAGCCCGCAGGCCAGCACGACGACAGCACCCTTCCAGGAGCCGCCCATCCGGTTCACTTCGCCGCCCTCGAACGTGAGGGTCGGGTGGTCTGCCACGCGTCGATGAGTCCCATCAACTCCGTGCGCTGTTCGCTCAGGTCGACCCGGGCCACCCGGTTCGGAATGCTCGGGGCGACCGGCCGCGGGGCGGGGTCGGCGAACTGCTTGATCATGGCGACCTGGCTGCCCTGGGCCAGCAGATGACTCCACGAGTCCACGTCCTGGGTCTGCGGGGGCAGGCCGGCGGCCGGGATGTGGCCGGACACGTAGTTCCCGGTCTCGTCGTGACACTTCCACTCGGCTTCGAGCACACATTCCTCGCAGGCCAGCACCCCGACCATCGACGTGAAACGGCGCTGCCACTCGGCATCCAACGCCACGACTTCATGGGCAGGCGGGACCGGCCGCCGGCACAGACAGCAGGTCACCTGCGGAACGGGGAGTCCGTCAGCTACCGAATCCCGATCCTGCTGGCCGCTGTAGCTCGTCATGCCGGGAACGCTAGGGCGACGACAGTCCTACTCGTCGGTTCGTCACGGTGTCTCCGGGGCGTTGGCCTGAACGCCCCACCCTCGACCGGGGACGTTCGGTTCCCCGAGTCTGTGGGGCCGGCCCGTGAAGGCATCTGATGCTGGCTCCTTCGCGGGCTTCGGTCACGGAGTGGAGTACCCGGCTCGCTCGGTGCGGAAGACCGCCGCGGCCGGTCCCGCCGGCACCGTGACCACCGCATGATCCTCGGCCGCGGTGGTGTGCCATGCGGCACCGGAGGGGAAGATCTGCGTGAGTGCACCGACGTGCGGCAGCGCGAGATGGGCGCCCTCGGTTCCCCTCGACCACACGCAGAACACCGCTGAACCGTCCTTCTGCCGCAGACCCAGGCACAGGATGTCGTCGCCCCACCCCGGCATGCCGATCGGCCAAAACGGAGTGGCGGTCGCGAGGTCGCCGCGCAGGGTCTTCGCCGTCGCGACGGCCTCGTGTACCCGGGCCAAGGCGTCGGCACTCAGCTCGTTCAGGAAGCCGGCGAGGTAGAACCGGCCGGCCAGCCCCGAGACGAGCGTGACGTCGAGCTCGCCCTCACTCATGGCCGCGGCGGGGTAGGCCCAGTTCCCTGCCTGCTCGGGAAGGATCGTGGCCGGCGCCGCTGCGGCGATCGCGGCGTACCGCAGAGCATCCTGCTGGTCGCTCGTGGACTGCAGGTGGGTCACGGCGAGCAGGTGGTAGTCGCTGCGCATCGCACCCGAGGCGCAGTTCTCGATCAGCAGCTGCGGATGCCGTCGCTGGAGCGCGACGAGCCAGTCCCGCAGTGCTCTCGTGTGCGCGAGCAGCCCGTGCCCCGGCGCGAGGCCGCCGACGTCGGTGCCCGAGCCCGGCTCGATGTTGTAGTCAAGCTTGAGGTACTCAATGCCGAACGTGGCGACGAGGTGGTCGACGGCGGCGTCGAGGTGGGCCACCGCGGCTGGATGCCGCAGGTCAAGGTGCCGCCGTCGCTGCTCCACCACCGCCGCGCCGTACCTCTGGAAGAAGGCCTCGGCGGGCAGGGCGCCGGCGACGGGGGAGTCGAGGCCGACCGATTCGGGCTCGATCCACAGGCCTGGCCGCATCCCGGCGTCCCGGATCGCCGCGATCACACGTCCGAGTCCTCCGCCGAAGCGGGTCGGCGCCTCACGCCATTCCCCCACCTCGCTCCAGTAGTCGCTGCTGTCAGTGAACCAGCCCGCGTCGATGCAGAAGTACTCCGCACCGGCCTCGCCAGCCGCGGCGATCAGCGGGAGCAGACGTTCCGTGCTCGGCTGTCCCATGAGCGTGTTCATGTAGTCGTTGTAAACGACGGGCAGCGACCGCTCGATGTCGCGCACCTCGCGCAGGCCGCGCCGGTGCCGCGTGAGCGCCGCGAACGCGCCGTCACGGCCGCCGTCCGAGACCACGAGCCCCGCCGCGACCGTCTCGAAAGAGTCTCCCGGCCGCAGCCGCACCGCGGCCTGGTGCTCGCGCTCCGTGGGCCCACCGGCGCTCAGGACCACCCCTCCGTCACCGCGCGAGAGCGACCACTGCCAGCCCGCCGAGCTCTCGATCTGCCAGCCGACGCTCACGGCGTCCGCCGTCGAGAGGACCGCGACGGGGAGCACGCTGCCGGTCGGCCAGCCGCCCGCGCTGCTCTGCCCGAACCCCGTGCGATCGGGCTGGGCGACGGCAGCGAAGCCGAGCTCCGGCAGGAGATCCGCGACCGCGTCCTCACGCCACCGTCCCTCGCCGAGCCATTCGCTGCGCCCGGAGGTGAGAGTCAGCTGCGCCGGCTCGGCGGCTGTGGTGACGGAGAGCGTGGGGGCGGCGAAGACGACGACATCCTCGGACCCGTCGTTGCGTAGCTCGTGGCTCACGCGCAGGCCGCCGTCGTCGAGGGTCAGGCGCGTGCGCACCGAGAGGCCGGTGACCTGGTCGGTCTGGGTCACGACGGCCGCCGCGCTGCTCTTCTCCACCGCGGTCGGGCGCAGTCGCGCGCCGACCGTGGTACCCCGGTACCCGAGCGTCATGCGCTCATGGCGTTCGGCCGCCGTGAGCACCTCGACGAGCGGATGCGGGCGTACCGCCTCGGCGCCGTGGAGCGTGAGCGAGCGCAGCTCGGCGGGCGCGTCACCGGATGTGCCGAGCACGGCCTGCAGCGCGCCGCGGCTCAGGACCACCTCGACGGGGACGCTCACTGGTGCACCATCTTCGTTTCGGACCCGCGGAGCGGGAGTGTCGAGGCATCCATGGCGCAGTCTCCTTCAGGGGTGCGGGCGCTCGGCGTCGAGGGTTCCGAGCGAGCGGGGCCGCTCGAGCGTGGGGGTGCCTGCGGCGTCGGCGGCGTCGGCGGCGTCTCCGACGGTCGAGGCGCGGACGATCAGCTCGGGGTCGACGATCTGCTGGCGCGAGTCGAAGGTGCGCACGGGTTCGCCGAGCTCCGAGAGGAGCAGGTCGTACGCGGTCTCGCCGATCGCCTCGCCCGGGGTGCTGATCGTGGAGAGCGGGATCGCGGAGACGGCGGCGATCTCGTCGCCGTCGAAGCCGATCACGGCCACGTCGCGGGGAACGTCGATGCCGAACGAGGTGAGCCCCCGTACGACGCCCAGGCCGACCATGTCGTTGACCGCGAAGACCGCGTCGGGGAGCCGGTCGCGCTGCGAGGCCATCTCGACGCCGGCCGCGAAGCCCGCGTTCATGTTGCGGTTGTCGGCGCGTAGCACCGTGAGGCTCGCGCCCGAGACCTCCTGCACCGCGCGGCTCGCCCCGTCGAAGCGCTCGCTGACCTGTTTGACGCTGAACGGACCGCCGACGAACGCCAGACGGCGACGGCCGATGTCCAGGAGGTGCCAGGCGGCGAGGTAGCCGCCCGCCGAGTCCGCCGCTGACACCGATGCCTGATCCGCCACGGTCGCGCGACGGCCGGTGATGACGCTCGGCGTGCCCCGTCGGCGCATCTCGGCCAGACGCGGCTCGATCTCGTCCAGCGTCGCGATGATCAGGCCCGAGACGCGCTTGCGCTCGAACAGCTCGAGGTACTCCAGCTGGCGCGAGGCCGACCCCGCGGAGTTGCCGATCATGACGGTGCGCCCGGTCTCGGCCGCACGGCGCTCGATCGCGTCGGCGATCACGCCGGAGAACGGGTTGGTGAACTCGAACGCCACGTACCCGATCGTGCGGGTGTCCCCGGAGCTGATCTTGCGCGCCGCGTCGCTGGGCACGAACCCGAGTTCGTCGATCGCGCGGGCGATCCGCTCCCGCGTCGCCGGGGACAGGATCTCCGGTCGGTTCAGGTAGTTCGACACGGTCGACCGGGAGACCTGCGCCGCCTCGGCGACATCGGTGATGGCTACGCGCTTCATCGCTCCAGTCTCTTTCGTCCTCACCTGCGAGCGGGCGGGCGGCCATCGAAATTGGAGTGGTCCAATCCCATCAGCCCCGGTCCCTCTTCGTCAGGATGACACTAACTATGCAGGTAAGGGGACCTTGACGCAATGGCGGGCTCTTGTCCAGATTGATCCTTGTTGAACCGATCCAATTGAAGTACGTTCGCCACCGAACCGCACTCTGCCGGAGGTCTGCGCCCGAAGATCCGTGACCCCCGACGACGCGGAATGACGTTTCTACAAAGGGGTACGAACATGTCACGACACCCGCGCCGCGCAGCCGTCGGGCTGATCGCCGCGATGACCACATCCGCACTCCTGCTCACCGGCTGCAGCGGCTCGAGCGGGGACGCCGCCGGCGGCGAGGTCACGCTCACCGTCGGCGGTAAGCCGCAGGCCACCGACCAGGCCGCCCTTGCGCTCTGGGACCAGAAGGTCGAGCAGTTCGAGAAGGAGAATCCCGACGTCACGATCGAGGGCAGCGAGGTCGTGTACGACCCGCAGACCTTCGCCGCGCAGCTCGCCGGTGGCACGCTGCCGGTCGTCATGGGCGTGCCCGTGACCGAGATCCAGTCGCTCATCAACCGTGAGCAGCTCAAGGACGTCAGCTCGTACTACGACTCCGAGGACGTACTGAAGGAGCTCAACGAGTCGGTGACCGCGAACCTGCAGGGCCCGGACGGCGCGTACTACGGCATCCCCGTCTCGGCGTTCACGCTGGCGGTCCTCGTCAACCGCGAGGTGTTCGAGCAGGCCGGACTAGACCCCGACCAGACCCTCGAGAGCTGGGAGGACATCGCCGCCGCCGCGTCCACGATCACCGAGAAGACGGATGCCGCCGGCCTCGGCCAGCTGACGACGACGAACCAGGGTGGATGGACCCTGACCGCGATCAGTGCCGCATTCGGCGGCCTGGTCGAGGAGGCGAGCGGCGAGGAGACGACCACGAACCTGGACAACGACGCGACGAAGGCCGCGCTCGAGTACCTGTCGGACCTGCGCTGGAACAAGGACGTGCTGGGCAGCAACTTCCTGCTCGACTTCGACTCCGCCGGCCCCGCGTTCGCCACGGGGGAGTACGGCATGCTCGTGGGCGCCTCCGAGTGGTACAACCCGCTGGTACGCAACTTCGGGATGGCTCCCGAGTCGTACGGCCTGTTCCCGCTCCCGCAGAAGGACGGCGGTCTCGGTTCGCTGGGCGGCGGTTCGGTGTCGGTCATCCGCGCCGACGCCAGCGATGCCGAGACGGCGGCCGGCGTGGCCTGGACCAACTTCTACTACCTCGACCGGTTCTCCGACCTCGACTTCGCAGCCGAAGAGGCCGCGGGCATGGCGAAGGACGGCGGCACGGTGCCGCGCGTCGGACTCCCGCTGGTCGCTCCGGAGACGTACACGGCCTACCTCGAGGCCATCAAGCCGAGCATCAACGTCCCGCTCGAGAACCTCGAGACGTACTACTCGGCCACCGAGTCGCCCGACTTCGCGGTCGTGACGGAGCCGCGCACGGAGGCGCAGCAGATCTACGGTCTGCTCGACACCGCGCTCCAGGCCGTGTTCACCGACGAGAACGCCGACATCGACGCGCTTCTCGCCGAGGCCCAGAGCCAGGCCGAGACCATCGTCGCCGACGCGCAGCCGCAGTCCTGACCGAGCGGGGGCGTCAGGACGCCCCCGCTCTGGCCGTCCTCATCGTCCTCACGCCGTTTCCGACGAAGGAGCCCGCATGGCCTCCGTTACGTCCCCGCCTCTCGTCCCACCCGGGGCGGCCGGCGAGGAGTCCGTCCCGCCGCCGACCCGGCGTCGGCGTCCGCTCCTGCGACGGGGCGGGCTCAGCACGATGCTCATCCTGCTGCCCGCCGTGGTGCTGTTCGCGCTCTTCTCGTGGTGGCCGATCCTGCGCGGGCTCGTCATCGCCTTCCAGAAGACGAACTTCATCACGACCAGCTGGGTCGGCATCGAGAACTTCGAGCGCGTGCTGGCCGACCCGCTGCTCGGTCAGGCCCTCGAGAACACGGCCCTCTACGCGGGTCTCGCCCTCGTGGTCGGCTTCCCCGTCCCGATCTTCCTCGCCGTCCTGCTCGCCGAGATGCGCCGCTCACGTCGCATCGCGAGCTTCCTGGTGTTCCTGCCCACCGTGATCCCGCCGGTTGTGTCGATCCTGCTGTGGCAGGTGTTCTACGACCCCGGCGCCAGCGGCCTCTTCAACTCGATCCTTGCGACCGTGGGCATCGGACCGCTCCCGTGGCTGCAGTCCCCCTCGAGCGCGATGCTGTCGATCGTGCTTGTCGCCACCTGGGGCGCGGCCGGATCGACCACGATCATCTACCTCGCGACGATCCTGTCGATCGACTCGCAGCTGTACGAGGCGGCCGAGATCGACGGCGCCGGCATCCTCCGCCGCATCTGGCACATCACCCTGCCGCAGCTGCGCGGCACGATTCTCCTGCTCCTTCTCCTGCAGCTGATCGGCACGTTCCAGGTGTTCACCGAGCCGTTCCTGCTCACCGGCGGCGGGCCGAACAACAGCACCGTGACGCTGCTCATGCTCATCTACCGCTACGCGTTCGTCTTCGGCAACTTCGGCCAGGCCGCGGCCCTGAGCCTCATGCTCGCCGCCGCCCTCAGCGTCTTTGCCGCGATCTACCTGTGGCTGTCCCGGAAATGGAGCAAGTGATGGCCCTCAGCGGATGGACCCGCACCCCGACCTCCGTCGCCGGCTCTGCCCGGCGGCGCTCGGGCGGCCGCTCGCTCGAGCGCTCGAACATCTCCGACTCCGACCTCTCCCGCGCGAGCACCCGCTTCACCTTCCGCGTCGTGGTCGGGGTGGTCCTGGCCCTGCTCGTCCTCGTCGCGGCCGGGCCGCTGCTGTGGCTCGCGAAGTCCGCGGTCTCGACCACGCAGGACATTCTCCGCACCCCGTTCGCCCTGTGGCCCGCGGGCATCCAGTGGCACAACCTCGCTGACGCGTGGAACCAGATCCAGATCGGCCGGTTCACCACCAACTCGCTCCTGATCACGGGCGGCGAGGTGATCGTGGCCGTGTTCTCGGCCGTGACGCTCGGCTACGTGCTGGCCATCCTGCGCCCGAGGTACGGGCCGGTCCTCAACGCCGCGATCATGGCGACCCTGTTCATTCCCGGGGTGATCTCGCTGGTCCCGCTGTACCTCACCGTGATCGACCTCGGGCTCCTCGACAGCTACGCGGCGCTGTGGCTCACCAACGGCGTCAGTGCTTTCAACGTGCTGATCATGAAGCAGTACTTCCAGACCATCCCGTCCGAGCTGTTCGAGGCGGCGACGGTCGACGGCGCAGGTCCGCTGCGCATCCTGTGGTCGATCGTGCTGCCGTTGGCGCGTCCGATCATCGGCGTGGTCGCCCTCCTGGCGTTCATCGCGTCGTGGAAGGACTTCCTGTGGCCGCTCCTGGCCCTGCCCTCGCCCGACAAGCAGCCGCTGTCGGTGGGACTCGCGACGGTCGCGCCTCAGGCCGATCTCGCCATGCTCATGGCCGGCATGTTCATCGCCGTCCTCATCCCGATCGCGGTGTTCGCGATCTTCCAGAAGCAATTCCTGACGGGCGCCGGATCCGCCGGCGCTCTGAAGGGCTGAGCGTTTCCTGCCCGTCCCACCTCGGATCAAAGGAGATCTCTGTGCGCTTCCGCCGCCATCGCGTCGCCGGCATAGCCGTCGCGGCCGCCGTCATGCTCGCCACGGGTCTGCTCGTCGCAAGCCCGGCTCAAGCCGCCGAGCCCCTCACGATCGAGGGTGAGAACCCCACGGCCACAACCATGGTGCCCGGCGCCGCTGCGCAGACCGGGGCCAGCGGAGGTTCGTCACTGCGGCTCTACACCGCGGCGGAGGCCCCCGAAGGCGGATACACCGCCACCTACGAGGTCGAGGTCGACGACGCCTCCCTGTACCGGCTCGACGCGACGACGATCCCGACCGGGGTGGAATGGGCGTCACCCTTCCGGGTGCGGGCGAACGACGGAGCCTGGCGCGAGAGCCGTGACGCCCGGCAGCTTTCGGTGGTCACGAACGAGCTGCGTCGCTACGAGCTGGGCACCCTCGCCCTCGACGCCGGCGTCAACACGATCGAGTTCCAGGTCAACGAGCGCCGGGTGTCTCCGAACACGAACTACACGCTGTTCCTCGACACGTTCACCCTCACGCCGGTCGAGATGACCCTCGACTCAGTGACGGCCCCCGATCGCTTCGGCGTCTTCGAACAGGGCCAGAGCGTCACGCTCGCAGCCGCGCTCAACGGCGAGGCGCCGGGCCCCGTGCCGGTCACCTGGAGCGTCACGGACTATGAAGGGGCCGTCGTGGCCGAGGGCGAGGCCACGACGGAGACCGGCGAGTCCGCCGCATCCATCGACCTCGGCGCCGCGCTCGACACCGGGGCGTACCGGGTGTCTGCGCGGATCACGGGGTCGCAGACCGGCGTCGAGGGCGCGTTCGCCGTTCTGCCCGCGGCATCGTCCCGACCCGCGCTCGACGACAGCCCTTTCGCGGTCGACGTCTACGGTTCGAAGCTCATCGCGACCGACGACGCCGAGGCCTTCGCGCATGTCCTGTCGCTGACCGGCGTCGACTGGATCCGCGATCGGCAGCGCTGGAACGACGTCATCAATCCTGAGCGGGGCAGCTTCGATTTCTCGGGTGAGCAGCAGCCGTGGAACTGGCTGCAGGCAGCGGATGACGCCGGGCTGAAAACCCTCTCCTCGTTCCACGACGGGCCGTCCTGGACGCGAACCGAGAAGCGGGAGCTCCCGCAGGACCTGCGCGACATGTACGACTTCGCCTTCGCAGCCGGGGAGCACTACGACGGAATTGTGGACGCGTGGCAGCTGTGGAATGAGCAGAACCGCAAGTTCGCGCACGAATCGGAGGGCGCCGACCGCTACGCCGCCGTCATGAAGGCCGCGGCCCTCGGCTTCCTCGACTCGGGGACGGACGCGCTCCTCGTGAACGGCGGTCTCGCCGGCGTCGACCCGCACTACGCGCAGTGGCAGTTCCGCAACGGCATCCTCGACTACCTCGACGCCTACGCCTACCACACGCACACGACCGTGAACTCCTCGGCGTCGATCAACGCGCACCCGGACTTCTCGTCGCAGCTCGACGCCGCACAGCCGTACGGAGGCGACGGCAAGGGCCGATGGGTCACCGAGAGCGGCATCGCGCTCAACAACGTCGACGTGAACAAGCTGCCGACCGCCGCGCAGGAGAGCCTGCAGGCGCGCTACATCGTGAGCTCAGCGGCCGAGTCGCTCGCCCAGGGCTCGACCAAGCAGTTCTTCTTCATCGCCGCGCCGTACCGCGAAGGTGCCTCGTACTGGAGCATGTACCGCAGCCCCGACGAGCCGATGGCGGCGCTCGCGGCGCAGTCGGTCATGACCCGCGAACTCGGCAAGGGCCGATATGCGGGACGGCTGACCGGCCTCCCGAAGGGCGTCTCGGCCTACGTCTTCGACACCGGCTCGGGTCCGGCCGCCGTGCTCTGGGCGCCCACCGACACCGAGGTCACGGTCCCCGTCGAAGGCGAAGCCGCGCTCGTCGACCTCATGGGGCGCGACGCCGACCTCAAGGTCTCCGGCGCCACCGCGGCGTTCACCGTCGGCCCCGATCCTGTCTACCTGTCCGCGGCCGAGTTTCCCGATCTCACTGCCGCCCCGGCGCCCGCTGTCCCCGCCGACCCGATCGACGCCGAGGACTTCACCGCGGCCGAACGCGTCGTGATCCAGCCCGTGTTCGACGCTGAGACCTCGAAAGACTCCCAGCTGTACGGATACGGACTCGACAGCACGGCCACCACCACGGTCACGGCCGAGGTCTACAACTTCAACGACACCGACGTGAGCGCCGAGGTCGCCGCCACCGCCCAGGGCGGCTGGCAGGTCGCAGGCGCAGCGCAGCAGGTCACGATCCCCGCCGGCGGCAAGACCGACGTACCGTTCGAGATCACCGCAGGCAACGACCTCCAGCAGACGATCGCCGATCTCACGATCGAGGCGAGCGTCGACGGTAAGACCTCGTCTCCGGCGGTCGCCGAGCTGCGCCCGCGGGCGTCGTCGCTGACGCTCGAGCACGCGATCGACGGTGCCGACGACGTGGTGAAGGCCGAGTACACGAACACGACGGATGCCGCCCAGCACGTCTCCGAGGCATCCTGGACCTTCGGCGAAGACACCGAGACGCTCGAGGTCGACCTGGACGTCGCACCCGGGGCCACGGTCTCGCTCCTGTCGGGCCCGGCGCCCGCAGGCGTCGGCGAGGTGACCTACACAGCAGCTCTCACGATCGACGGCGCCGCAGCAGACGTGTCGGCGTCAGGCACGCTCTCGGCCCCGCCCTGGCTCGACGTCCCCCGGGTGCCGAAGCGCACCATCGAGATCGACGGCGTGCGCGACGACCTCGACGCACTGCCGTCAACCACGCTCAGGGCACCCGGCGTCAGGGACGCGAGTCTCGCCGCCAAGACCTGGTTCACGTGGGACGACGACAACCTCTACCTGACGGCCGAGGTCGCCGACGACATCCACATCCAGCCCTTCACGGGGAACGCGACCTGGCAGGCCGACGGACTCCAGTTCGCCGTCGCCCCGAACTGGCCCGGCGAGAGAGACCTGCGCCCTGAGATCCAGGAGCGCATCGAGTTCGGCTTCGCCCTGACTCCGGAAGGCCCCCAGCTGTACCGCTACGCCTCAGGGTCCGTCGCCGGCCACCTCACCTCGGCGGATGTCGCAGCCGTGCGTGACGCGACGACCAAGACGACCGTCTACGAGGCCGCGGTCCCGTGGTCGCTGCTCGAGCCGATCGGGATATCGCCGGCCTCCGCCGCCTCCCTGTCGATCGTCGCGAACGACACCGACGGCGACGGCACCCGCGGATGGGTCCAGTGGGGCGGCGGGATCACCACGGCGAAGGACAGCGAACTGTTCGAACCGGTGATCTTCGCGGCCGATGCCAACAACGCCGTCGCAAGCTCCGCGAACGTGCGCGCTCAGTGCTGGGGCGACGGGCCGGCGCTGGCGACCCACGCCTGGAACGACGCCGCGACCCCGGTCGACGTGCGCTTCTCAACCTCGCTCGGCGACCACGTCGTGCACGATCTCGCCGCAAAGAAGGGCGGTTACCACGCCTTCCGTCCAGATGGCGCCTCGGTCCCGGCCTGGGAATCACTCACGGTCGTGGCCGGCGACGCTGGCACGCGGGCGTTCGCGAACAACGGAAAGAAAGTGACCTGCGAGTGATCGAGCCGTACCGTCTGCGCGTCGATGCCCGCGCCGAACCACGAGAGGTCGACGCCCCCAACCCCGAACTGTCCTGGGCGCTGCGCAGCGACGAACAGGGCGCGATCCCGGCCTCCCACCGGGTGACCGTGCGCCCCGCCGCCGACGCGCACGCCCTGTGGGACAGCGGGGTACGCGAGGGCGACTCCACCGGGCTGCGCTACGACGGCCCGAAGCTCACCCCCGAGACGTCGTACGTCTGGAGCGTCGAGGTCGAGGACCGACAGGGCGCACGCTGCTCAGCGGAGTCCACCTTCGAGACCGGCGTCTGCGACTGGTCAGGGGTCGTGTGGATCGGCCGCGACCCCGAGCCGAACGGCGCGATCGACGCGACCGATCGCGACAGCGACACCCCCGTACGTCCGACGCTGCGCACGAACGACCTGAGCCCGCCCCTGCAACTGCGCCGCGCGTTCACGACCTCGGCCGCGCCGGCGCGCGCCCGGCTCACCGTGACCGCGCGCGGTCTCGTGGTGCCGTACATCAACGGGGCCAGGGTCGGCGACGATGAACTCCTGCCCGGCTGGACCGATTACCGCACCCGCATCCAGTACCGCACTTTCGACGTCACCGACCTCGTGCACGCCGGGGAAAACGTGCTCGCGGCAGAGGTCGGCGAAGGATGGTGGTCGGGTTTCGTGGGCTTCGACCACCGCCACCACGCCCACCACTACGGCACGGCACCCCAACTGCTCGCGCGCCTCGTGATCGACGATCCCGACGGCGAACGCACCGTCCTCGGCACCGACGAGTCGTGGCGCGAGCACGACGGCAGACGGCGCTGGGCCGATCTGCTGATGGGCGAGTACATCGACAGCACACACGGCACACCGGGCTGGACCGGTCGCGGATTCGACGACTTGAAATGGCGCGCGGCGCGCGTGCTCGACCCCGATCCCGGTCCGCTGATCGGTCAGCGCGACGAGCCCGTACGCGTGGTCGACGAGCTCGCCCCCGTCGCCATCGACCGCACCGCGAACCGCACGATCATCGACTTCGGGCAGAACCTCGTAGGCCGCCTGCGTCTTCCGGCAAGCCCGAACCATCCGCTCACCGTGCGCCACGGCGAGGTGCTTGACGCGCACGGAGAGCTCTACACCGACAACCTGCGCTCCGCCGAGGCCACGGACCACCTGCGCTCCAGCACCCCGACGGAGCCGGTGTTCACGTTCCACGGCTTCCGGTACGCCGAGCTGAGCGGCGCCGACGTCGACCCGATGCAGGTGCGCGCCGCCGTGCTCTCGAGCGACGTCGAGTGGACGGGCGAGGTCACCACCTCCTCGCCCTTCCTCAACCGGCTGATCGAGAACATCCGCTGGGGCCAGCTGGGCAACTTCGTCTCGGTGCCGACGGACTGCCCGCAACGCGACGAACGGCTCGGCTGGACCGCCGACGTGCAGGTGTTCGCCCCGACGGCCACGCTGAACGCCGACCTGCAGGCCCTGCTGCGGCGCTGGCTCGACGACCTCGTGTCGGCGCAGCTACCCAACGGGTCGGTGCCCGACGTCATCCCCCGTTCCCCCGGCACGACCCTGTTCGACTACGGCGCCCCCGGCTGGGGCGATGCGATCGTGCTCGTCCCCTGGACCCTGTACCGCGCCTACGGTGACATCGACGTGCTGCGGGCGATGTTCGAGCCGATGCGGCGCTGGCTCGACTACGTGGCGGAGCGCAACCCCGACGGTCTCTGGCGCTCGCGACGCGGCAACGACTACGGCGACTGGCTGTCCGTCGACGAGCACACGCCCAAGGAAGTGGTCGCCACGGCGTACCACGCGCACGCCACCGCGACGGCGGCCCGCATCGCCCAGGTCTTGGAAGAACACGAGGCGGCCCGGGAGCTCCACACCCGCGCCGCGCTGATCCGGGCCGCGTTCGTCGAGGCGTTCCTCGGCGAGGACGGACGCGTGCACGGCGACTCGCAGACCGCGTACCTGATGAGCCTGGCGTGGGACCTCGCCCCGGAAGATCGCCGCCCGGCGCTCTTCGCCCGCCTCGTCGACAAGATCGAGCAGCGCGGCGCACGCCTCACGACCGGTTTTCACGGCGTGGCACTGCTGTGCCCGACGCTCGCTCGATTCGGCCGCCCTGATCTGGCCTACGACCTGCTGTTCCAGCGGGAGTTCCCGTCATGGGGGTTCTCGATCGACAACGGCGCCACGACGATCTGGGAGCGCTGGGACGGCTGGACCCCGGACGGCGGCTTCCAGACGCCGGAAATGAACTCCTTCAACCACTACTCGCTCGGGTCGGTGGGCCAGTGGATCTACTCGGATGTCGCGGGCATCGCGCAGGCCGACGACTCAGTGGGCTTCCGACGCGTCATCATCGCGCCGTCGATCGACCCGCGGTTGGAGTGGGTGAACGGCCGGCTGCAGGCCCCGCACGGGGAGATCACGACGCGCTGGGTGCGCGAGGGCGATGAGATCGTGCTCACGGTCACGCTTCCGCCAGGGACGACGGGGATCGCCCGCCTCGGAGCGCGCGACGCCGAGCTCTGCGCGGGAACGACCGTACTGCGCGCGCTCGCCACCGAGGTGTGACGGGACTGCCGGGCCTATCGAGGCGTGACGGGCAGGCGTGTCAGCCAGTCAGCGCACAGGCCCGTCCACGCGGACGCGTCGGTGTCGGCGGCGAGCGCCACCCCGTGGACGTCGCCGGGGAAGACGTGCAACTCGTGCGGAACGTGCGCTGCAGCGAGTGCTCCACCCAGGAGGTACGAGTGCCGCACGGGCACGACATCGTCCTCTGCTGTGTGCCACACGAACATTGGAGGGGAGTCCGGACGCACCAGCGTCTCCAGCGAAAGCGAGCGTGCCACAGCGTCATCGGGGGAGTCCACGTTGTCGCCGAGCAGCACGGCGCGCGAGCCGGTGTGCGGACCGTCGACCAGGCTCACGACCGGGTAGCCGAGAATCGCGAAGTCCGGACGCTCGTCCGGCTCGAGGCCGGGCGCGAGAGCGGACAATCCGGCAAGGTGTCCTCCGGCCGAGAACCCGATCACGCCGACCCGGCCGGCACCGCCCGCACGTTCTTCTGCAACCGCGCGCGAGACGAAGCGCAAGGGAGCGGGGTGTGCCGTGTTCAGCGGGTAGTTCACGATCCTCGCGAACCAGCCCTGTGCGCCGAGCCACTCGACGATCGGTTCCGCCTCATGCGGGGCATGGACGCGGTATCCGCCGCCCGGCAGCACGAGCACGACATCAGACTGAGGTCCGGTCACACCGTCCACCCTACTCACTTGACGAATCAACTTCTTGGCAAGGAGATAGACCCTGCGACCTGGTCGATAGACCTCGCACTTTCCACCAGGTCACAGGGAGTCAGAACCCCAGAAGGGCCAGCAGGAACCAGACAGCGCATGAGCCCACCGAAAGAGCCACCCAAAGGATCGCTTCCATGACGAACCGATTCTTGCGCCGGGCGATCACCGCCACGGCCTGTGCCACCTCCCACGCCTGCCTGCTGTGACTGTTGCTGGGCACTACCATCGTTGGCAGGTCATGGTGTATGGGTACTGAAAAGGGGTTCGCCGCCGGATACAGACCGACGCGTGGCCACATGGCCCGTACGATAGCGATCCCTCCGGCGATGAAGGCCACGAGGTATGCGATGGCGACTGCTGTCCGAAGGGTAGTGAAATCCGCCGTGAGCAATTCTGCTTGAGCCAATGTGAGCGCGGCTATGCCGAGCTGCACGGCCACGAGCATGTTGGCCTTTGCATCTGCCTGCTGCGTCAGCCCTTGAAATGAGGCAAGAGCGGCCAAGGCGGCAGGCAGTTCCAGTGACTCGTCCTGTGGTTCGGTCATGGTCGGCCTCCTTGCTCGGGGGCTGGGGGGAACCCGTGTTGCAGCTCGTCAGCCAGTTCAGGCTGCTCGAAGTTGCGGAAGACCGCGTCCAGCCGATCCACGACCAGGTAGGTGCGCTGCTCATCCGAGAGTTTCGACCAGAAGGACTCAATCATGCGGACCAGATTGAGCGCCTCCGACGGCCGGCTCGCGGGCGGCGACAGGGCTTGGGCTGCCCTTTCGAAGATCGTGTCGCCATCGATGAGCTGCTCGAGACGCTCTGGATCGCCCTTGAGCCACCACATGCGGATCCGGAGAGGATCGTGAAAAACATTCTTCTGCAGATTTTCCCACTGTCTGACCTGGATCTGCTGCTTCTCCTCCTCGAAGACCTGCGCGCGACGCAGCTCCTGGTGCCGAAGGGCGGCCTGCCGCACTTCCTCGTCCACCTGAAGCTGAACGGTGACTGCGCACGGTGCTGAGCTTCCGCAGCGGCTGGCGATGTTCACATGCAGGTCGTACTCCGCTTCCTCCCGGAAGACGACGGAATACTTTTCCGTCAGTGCGCCGGCGGCGACGCGGAGATGTCTGATGACCTCACTCCTGTCGACAGCTGGCGCATCGGAACGAAGCGCTGGCCAGTCGATGGTGACCTGAGCCCGGAAGGGAAGATCCGGTACGTCGCTGGGCAGCAGGAACGAGGCCGTCGTCTGCTGCGCCGGGACCCAGGGCTGGCTTTGGGTCAGGCGCGCCCACCACTCGAGCCAGGTCATGAGTGCTCTCCGCCGGAGCCGCCTGTGATCCCGGGCACGAACGCGAGCCCATCGTTGCGATGGATCAGCTTGATGATCTGCAGCTGGAGCTCTTCGTAGCCCGGGACCACGTTCCTGGTGTTGCCGGGCCAGTCCAGCACCATCTTGCTGACGACGGCCGCATCGCCGGTCGTTCGGCTGGCCCGGGCGAACGTGTTCACGATCAACTCCTGTGGAGCGCGGCCTTCGTTGGCCGCGTCCAGCCATCCCCAAGCCGTCTCCCGGGCTTTGGCCCGGGTCGTGGCGTCGAGCAGGACAGCACGCCATCCATTGCCCAAGACCTCGGTCGCGTCGATCGACGGTGAGACCCGGGCCACCATGAGGGGCGTCATGCTGTTCGGCTCCCACTCACGTGCCAGAGCGAGAAAGGCCTTACGTCCGCAACGGGCGCGCAAGGACTCAGCCGCTCCGGTCCACTCGATGACCTCGCGTTCCAGCGCGAACTTCATGACTCCGTGTGAGGCCATGTGGTGGACCTTGGTGACGACTTCCTGCCGGACGAGGTCGTCGTCGCGGTTGGCCAGGTGCCGCAGCCGGGTCAGGGCTACTTCCGGGTAGCTCAATGCCATGTCCCCGGAGCAGACCTCGGCGACCAGGAAGTGAATCCGGTTGTCGATGTTCGACAGTTTGGACCAGTCGTAGAGCCGTTTCCGGGTGGCCCGCCCAATCGAGGAACTGGTCGCCGCCTCGGAAACGAGGCGAGCGGCCGACGCCATCCGGTCGGTCCGGACCCACTCCTGGGCGAGATCCAGGACGGGGCTGGCATCGCACTGCCGGTCAGCCAGGTTCAGAAGTGTCTGCCCAGCTCGTTCGATGTCTTCGCCGGTGAAGGTCTTGGCCTGGATGCCTTTCAGCCAACGAGCGATGACCTTCTGCAGGTCCGGCCGGTCGGTCCAGGTGCGATCAAGAAGCGAACGCCCGTAGCCGACGCGATTGAACGTGACCCTCTGGTCGTCCACGCGCGCATGGACCCGCTGGAGGCGTTGGTCGATTCCGGGCCCGGCCAGGGCGGCTCCCCGCGGGGATTCCAGCCCCGCGACGTCCATGAGCTGAGAGGCGGCCTCGAAAACAGCTGCGGGGGATGAGCCCTCCAAGGCTGCGATCGCAAGCACGGTTGCCCGGTCGCGGGCTTCGTTCTCCCTATCCTCGATTTCCTGTTCCCAGGCCTTGAGCTCGTCGAGCCAGTTCGCGTGCGCTCCCAGCACTTCGGACAGTGGGTCTTCATGCTGGGAAGCGAGAACGGCAACCACCAAGGAGGCGAGCCGACAGGCGTCCTCGAGTGTCGCCCCTCGAAGCCGGTCCTGAATCTCAGAGAATCGCAACCAGTGATTGGCTGTATCGATATCGTAGGATTTCTCGATGATCTTCCCGAATACGTCCCGGGCATTGGCCGGCTGGATCAGCACGGAGAGGTCCTGGAGCTCCCGATCGAGATCCCGCAGGTTCGCAGGCGTTGCGATGATGACGAGGGAGGATCCGGCTTCGACGACCTGCTGAAGATACTTGTTCACCAAGCCGGGCATGCGGATCTCGCGCACCGCAGGGAGCGTCAGGATGTACCCGCAGCCGGCATCCGCCGAGAAATGGCGGTCCAGATCGTTGTCCTCTGCGACCAGCAACTCCTTGACCGGCAGGCCCTGACTGGCAAGAAGATTGATAGCAGTGGTGCGCCGTCCACTGCCGGAATCGGCGGTAAGTGCGACAACCTGGCGGTCACGCAGTCGCGCCCAGGCTTCGTCCCAGCCTGGGGGCTGGACGAACATGTCCTGCAAGCGCTTCAGGGCGTCCTTGTTCAAGGAGGACATCCGGGTCAGAGAACCGTAGTACCGGTCACCGATCTGGTGCACTTGATTCGCCGTGACGGCCAGACGAACGTCGCCATAGATGGCAGTGGCCGGCTCAGAGGTTTCAGCCGCGAAGTTGCCGTCGTCGAGATTCATCGCTTTCCCTCACCATTGTTTCGGGAGTGATCGTTGGTCCAAAAATCATTGGCGTTGAGGGCCTGATTGATGGGAGCGTTGAAGTTCTGCCCCACGATGTTCTGTCCCACGTTGCCTGCCACGTTCGTGGTAGGTGCCCCGAATCGATGGCCCGCAGTTGAAGGCGGATTCGCTTCGTCCTCCGGGTTGGATGTTGTACCTCGCCCAATCGACGAAACACCCGGCACATACAGCCACGCCGGATGCGCAAAGTCCTTCTCCGGCAATGCCGCCACGACCGGAGTGAACTGATCCTCGTGCACGCCGGAGTACCCGCCCACGACGACGTCGTCAAAGACCCTCTGCGAAAGCAGAGCAGCCAGGAATGTGACGTTCGGGTTGCTGTCGCGAAGGGCGTCCCGCGTCGGTGACGCGTTGAGGTATCGGAAGACCTCGTTCATTGGCGTTGATGCCGGATCGGGCACATCGGGGCCGACTCCGGGCACGGGCCCCAGATGCATGCTGACTCTCAGTCGGAGCCGCATGTCCCGGCTGTGGCGACGAACTTCTTCGTCCATGTCGGTCAGGGCCAAGTGCAGCAGGTTGAGCCACGGATCGATGAGGAACGGGAGGACCTCCAGGTCGGCCATGAAAACCATTCCGTCCCCAGTGGACTCGCGAAATCGCAACCGGTTCCAAATGTTCCCGACCGAGGGGTGGGAGAGCGTCTGCTCCACCACGCGTCCCAGTGCCGATTTCAGAAAAGGGAGCCGCACGCTCGGATTGCCGCTGTAACGCTCGGCATCTACGGCGAATAGGGCTCGATATGGCGGGAGGGAAACCGCTTTTGAACGGCTTTGTGGCATTTCCATCGTCTGGGGCTCCATGAGGTCGGGCGAGAACTTCCGCTCACGACGATGGAGGAATATTGCGGGGCCATCTGTCCAGAAGTGGACACATGGCCCCGTGCGTGTGCGGCGTCACATCCTTACGTCGCGGGGCGAGTCTCTTCGGCCAGGGCCCTGAGCTTCGCCAGGTCGTGAAGAACGACGCGCTGTCGGCTTGTACTCACGAGGCCGCAGCGACGCAAGGCAGCCAGCTCAGCGGTGAAAGCCGATCGCGAAAGGCCGGCGGCCCGGGCCATGTCTTCCTGACCAAGGCCCAGTGTCACGGTCGAAGACAGCTCCGGAGCCACAGAGTGGGCAAGCCGTAGCAAGACATTGACGACGCGTTGCATCGCAGAGGGGCCGACGAGCTCGGCCCGGATGTCCTCGCCCTCCCTCAGGCGCTGCAGAACGTGACGGAACAGCACATCAGAAGCGTCGAGCTCATGGACCGCTCGGCGGAACTGGGCGGCGGACAGGACGTAGGCGATGCACGGGGCAATGGCCTCGACGGTGGCGGACCGGTGGGAGTCGTCCCAGGCGGACATCTCGCCGAGGGCCTCTCCAGGGCCCCGTACGGCCAGCAGCAGTTGCCGGCCGTCCGGCTCGACGCGGCTCACCTTGACGAGCCCGGAGGTGAGGAGAAGTACGTGCGTGCCCCGTTCCCCCTGTCTCATCAGCACCTGGCCTTGCGAGTATCTGGAGGCCCGTCCCTTCCTGAGCAGGCTCTGCCAAACACCAGTCGGTAGAAGATTCACGATTCCCAAACGACGCCTCCCTTGATTGACCTCCCTGCAAGGGAATCGTCGATACGGATGGGTAAGTCGTTTGCGAACTGCACTCACGCTGCACGCGGGCCCAGAGACTGGACGGGTTATCGAGATTAGGGACGTCGGAGTCCCCCTCCGAATCGGAGGTCACCTTGGGCCTGAGGCTCTGGTCACGGTGGCGAACCGCAGCAGTTCGACCAGGCACCCAAGATTCTTGATCGGAGCGGGATCTACCGTCGGAAGGACGACAAGAGTCCTAAGCAAGGGGCAGCCCGTCCGGAGATAGGAAAGAGGCGCACAGTCCAGGCGTCACCGGCTGATTCGGCCCGAGCCGACGATCCAGGCCTCGCTCCGGGCGTGCTGCCGAGGGGCTTGGAAGCGGAAGCCCAACGACAGCGGTCGGTGTTCCGGTCATGACGTTGGTGACGCCGGTGTGGAAGCGACTGGCTGGGGGTTGGTTCCGGCAGCGATGAGGGCTCGATGGTAGTTGTAGTGGGTCAGCCAGATGCCAACCGCCTGCGCCCGATGGGTTTCTGAGGTCCAGACACAGGCGTTAAGGAATTCCCCGGCAAGGATTCGGTGGTAGCGCTCGACCCCGCCGTTGTGGCGGGGCGTGAACGGCCGGATTCGCTGATGGGTGCTCACGCCGAGGTTGTTCATGGCTCTTAGGAATGCGCCGGATCGGTGGCAGGAGCCGTTGCCGGTGACGACTCGGGTGATCCGCTGGATGCCGTGCGCAGCGAAGAAGGCACGGGCTCGCGCCATGAAAGCGATCGCCGTGGTGGCTTTCTCATCGGGCAGGTGCTCGGTGTAGGCCAGGCGGGAGAACCCTGCAAATTGTGGTCCGCTCGTCCGCGCGGATCAGCGGACCAGGCGAGAGGGCTTGAGGGTCTGGATGCCCGAGATCAAGGCTTCTTGATCTCGGGCATCCAGTCAGCCACGAACATTTCGCGGTCTACCGTCCGGTCATAGGGCTCGTCATGCTGCTGAGCTTCGTAAGCTACGAAGAGGGCATCCTCGCGCTCTTCGTATTCCCTACTGGTCAACAATTCGCCTCGGCTGGAGCGACACCAGGTATTTCCCTGACCATCCATGAAAGTAATATACAGCAGCGGCATTCGGTCTAGTTCCGTAAAGAGAACGCGCTGGCGAAACGACCAGCTCCAGACTCGGTGGTTGATGGTGCTACGCCACCGATGCGAGCCAGGGCATTGCGGGCGCCGGTCCCGTGTCGTTCTTCAACGATCACTCCGTATATAGGAGCGGGCGAGGCGTTGGATATATGAACTCGGACGGCGGCGAAGATTTCCCCGTACTCCGATGCAGGGTCTACATCCGTGAAGTCGTGGTCCGCCCAGACGCCGATCATTTCGGCCTGGGACCGTCGCCGCTGTTCTCGCGCCTCCCGCTCTAGTTCCTGCTGGTGGGCGAGCTGCTGCTGTTGGAGCGTCAGAGTCTGCTGTTGGGCTCGGTTGGTTTGCACCGTCGCCTTCGCTGCCCAGCCAGCCACGATGAGTGCGGCCAGTGCCACGACCGCTGTGCTCGCGTCGGCGACCGCAGAGACGGCATCTGGGGAGGGCATGGGGTGATCGTCCTTCGCGTCCGAGGGTTGGGTGCGCATAGAACGCCGCTGGCGCCCACGGCGTTGCACTGAACTACACCCAACTCCACAGATATGGCAGAGCAAAAGGAGGCTTGAGGCTCGAGCGGCTATGTACGGCATGCCCTGAGTCCCTCTTGAGCCAGGCCAGAGACTTCTGAGCCGACAGGGCAATGCCCGAGTGGCCAACTCAGCTCAGTCGACTGCTGCCGTATGAGCCCACGATCAACAGCCGGGTCGAGCAGCTGGATGAGTGAATGACCCAACAGCCAGTCGAGTCGGAGCAGAGAGAGTTCCGGTTCAAGAATCGGCGAGGGCCGCACGCTGGGCTGCGCCGGGCACGGGCGGCCGCGATGCTGACGCTGTTCGCGCGCGGGGTATTGTGCAACTGATGATCGTGATGTGGATGCCCCGCCGGGAACGGTCCCGCCCCCGGCTGTTCCATCCCGGTGTTCTTCTACCTGGGCTTCGAGCTTGCTGCTGGGTGACGACTTCACCCTTAGCCAGAAATGATCCGATGACAGTCACTGCCACGTTCAGAGTTCCCAGCTTCGGCGCTACACCCGCCCAGCACCCAATCCCACAAGCACCTACGGCAACAACCACGTTCGCTGCTGCGTTGACTGTCAGGTCGTAGCGCCCGTTTTCCCCATTCCAGACACCCGGCCAATAACTCCGTGACCAGTCAGTAGCAAGGCCACTCACCGCCGCAGCGCGCGCGGCTTCGGTCGCGGCTTCCGCGACCTCGGCGCACGTTGCCGGGCAAGGTTTGAACCATCCTGGGTTGATGTCGCCAAGAGCCGGATGGCAGCTTGTGTGACCCGTCAGGCACATTCGTGCTATGCCTGTACTTTTCGGGATCCTCCGCTACCGCAAGCATGCCTCGATCGAGTGCTCCCACGAACTCAGCCTCAGTATGCTTCTCCCAAAGGCCCTGCGCGTCTGCCACCAATAGGCCGCGACCGGAGACCGGAAGTTGTATGCGGCCACGTCCTCCAGTTCTCGCTCCCCAATTAGTTCGAACCGCCAGTTCATAAGCAGAAGCTAAAGTACTGGTTGATGTGAATCGTGCACCGCGCCAAGTCCACATTCTCAAAGGCAGCTCGTCCGGTGCGGAGCAAACGGACGTCGTCCATTTCCGCCTTCGCGATCTCCCAAAGAATCTGCCGCTGAGCAAGATACACCGAAATTTCAGGCTGCCGGGCCTGATGCCGCAGCGTCCGCACCGGGCCAAGTAGTGCAACTCCGTTCAGCAGCACCGTTGCAAAACCGTACGCCTGCCCAATTGCGCTCAGTTGATTCCAGTTCGTATCCCACTGGGCGAAAGCGAGCAGTAGGGCCGGCGAGGCCACAGCGGCCACGAGCAGCAGCCCGATCAGCCGCACCATCCCAGACCGCTGCGGCCGCACACGACGCTTCATCCGTGCCACCCCCGTGGTCAAGACGCCCGCCGCCTCCGAAGCATCCTGCCGCAGAACTCAACCGGCCATAGCGCACTGATGGTCCAGCAGGACCGATCGCTATCGCGGCCCCCAGCTGCGGGTTAGCCCCCTGAATGCTCGAACCCACAAATGGGGCACGCATGCAGTTCTCCGGAAGCCGTGTCGAGCGGGCGCTTGTGCCCCTTCCTTCCAACCACGGTGTCTTCGTTGTCGTCGCCCTTGGGCGCTCCCTCATCGTCAGCCATGCGTTGAAGCTAGCCCCGCCGAACGAAAGAATTTGGCCCGGTTCAGCAAGAGGGCATTGACCATCCCGGCCTGCACGGCCACCGCTCCGGAATCGCGGACCGCACGCACGAGATCAAGACCGCCTGGGCCAAGAACGACCCGAAGGCTTCGCTAACCACACCCAGCAGAAGCACAAGAAGTTTCAGGGCGTCTCCGCCAGCTATCCATTGGCGCTCAAAGACGGCAAGGCTGTCGGCTGGGAACTCTCCGGTCAGCAGTTGGGCCCCAGGAATACCTCCGTCAGCCAACTGACCAAGGTCGTCTTACTCTTGTCGATGGGTGCAGAACCGGAGCAACGCAGTCCAGCGCTCGATCCACTCATCCGGATCACAACTCAATCCCCATAGCGCATTCCAGTTCAGTTCGTCACCGACCAGGCGCGCAAACACCACCCGCGCAGCCCATTTCATCGGCTCGGGGGTGTCATCCGCCATGGCGAACTCATCGGGTTTGCTTTCATCCGCACAAAGATCGATCCAGGTCAGCACTACCATGTCCATAATCTGTGGGTTGAAGTCCCGAACGAGCTGCTCAACCAGATGACGAGGTTGAGCCCGTCCCTGCGCAGCCATGTACAACGCAGCCACGGCCGGGACATGCCAAGGTGGCGCTGAAGCAGGACGGGGCGGCAAGGCCATAGCGCTCCTTCGAGTCAAGATCACGTTCCTGCAGCATCCAGGTGCAGCACCACGGAAACCATCGGCTAGCCGGTCGAGTTGTGACCCATTGCCAACCAATGCGAATCACCTGCACCATCTGCCCGCACGGCCACACTGCCAGCTCCGACAGGGAGGGCAGCACGATGCGATCATCGTCCACAACGCTCTGATGCTCGGGATCCCCACGAGGCTGCCCTGTGGCACGGGAGGCGGCAGTAGCGGATGGAAGCCAGCGCAACGATCACCTGCAGGCGCGTTTGCGGGCGGGAAGGCACCGTTCAGGCGACGACGCCGAGGTCGTGTTACGCGCATAGCCTCCCGAACTCACCCTCAGGGTGCTACTGCGCATCCCTTCTCGGTGCAGACGAGGCGCAGCACATTCGCATGCGTCGTGGTCGAGGGCCCTTGCGAAAGGCGTCGCGAGACCCTCCGGAAGAAGCTGCAGGCGTGTGAGACCAAGATTGCCCGGTACCGCGAGGCCTTAGAGGCCGGGGCCGACCCTGCGCTGATGGCGACATGGACAAGTGAGGTTGTTGCTGAGCGTGCCCGGATGGCCGTCGCACTGCAGGAGCTTCAACCGGCCAACGAACTGAGTAAGAAAGAGTTGCTGCAGGTCGTTGAGGAGTTGGGTTCGCTGTCGCGGGCATTGAAAAAGGCCGAGCCGCGAGATCGTGCTGATCTCTATCTGCAGCTCGGCCTTCATCTCTGCTACGAGCAGGAGAACCGCCTGGTCAGGGCCTCGATACTCCCTGACTCATGTCCCACTTACGTGTCCGAGGGGGGACTTGAACCCCCATGCCCGATAAAGGGCACTAGCACCTCAAGCTAGCGCGTCTGCCTATTCCGCCACCCGGACTTTGTTCTCTGGGGTGTTCCCTTCGAACGTGTAGAAGATTAGCATGAACGAGAGGTGGCTGTTGCACGCCCTGACACGGCCCCGCCGAGCCGGGGCGAAGCGGTCATTGGGGGATGAGTGGGCCGCATCGATCACTACGACGACCCGGCCGCGCCCAGGCCCAACAGCCTCGTCCCGTCGGCAAACGTGCTGGTCACAAACGATCAAGGCCAGGTTCTGCTGATCCGCCGGTCCGACAACGGCAACTGGGCGCTGCCCGGCGGCGGCATGGATCTGGGCGAGAGCATCGTCGCCTGCGGCGTGCGGGAAACGCTGGAAGAGACGGGCGTCACGTGCCAGGTCACGGGCCTGCTGGGGATCTTCACCGACCCGAAGCACCTGATCGAGTACACGAGCAACGGTGAGGTCAGGCAGGAGTTCTCCGTCGTCTTCACTGCCGCGTACATCAGTGGCCGGCCCACGCCCTCCAGCGAGTCCAGCCAGGTCAGGTGGGTAGACCCGGATCAGCTCGCCGACCTCAGGATGGACCGGTCGATGCGGATGCGGGTCGACCTCTGGCTCCAGGGCGCCGACATGCCCCACCTGGGCTGAGCCCGCCGGCCACAGCCGGCACATAAGTCCCAGCACGCGGGAAGTGGTCGCTCTGGGTAAGTTAGAGCCATGGGTTCCCTTACTATCCGTGAACGCTTGCAGTGGCCGCTGCTGACTCCCGTGGTGGCCGCCGTGATCCTGGCCATCACCTGGTTCTGGCATGACAACTGGTTAGCCCTGGTCATCGTGACCCTGGCTCTGATCGGGTCGATCGTGGCCGCTGTGCACCATGCGGAGGTGGTGGCCCACAAGGTGGGGGAGCCGTTCGGGTCACTGATCCTTGCGGTGGCCGTCACGATCATCGAGGTCGCGCTGATCGTGCTGCTGATGAGCGACGGCGGGAAGGGCGCGAGCACGTACGCCCGCGACACGGTGTTCGCGGCGGTGATGATCACGTTCAACGGCATCGTGGGGCTGTCGCTGCTGGTGGGGGCGCGCAAGCATCACATCGTCAGTTTCAACGCCTCGGGCACCAGTTCGGCCGTGACCACGGTGATCACGCTGGCCGGTGTGGCGCTGGTGCTGCCCAGTTTCACCACCTCGGCCGCGGGCCGGGAGTACTCCACGTCTCAGCTGGCTTTTGCGGCGGTCGCTTCGCTGGCCCTGTACGGGGCGTTCGTGTTCACCCAGACCATCCGCCACCGGGACTTCTTCCTGCCGGTCTCCAGTGACGAGATGGGGCAGGTCACAGGGTTGCTCGACCTGGACGAGGACGGGCACGCCGACCCGCCGCCGGCCTCGGTGGCCTGGACCAGCCTGGGCCTGCTGGTGATCTCCCTGGTCGCCGTGGTCGGGCTGGCCAAGCTGCTCTCGCCCACGATCGAGGACGTGGTGGCCGACCTGGGTCTGCCCTACGCCGTGGTCGGTGTGGTGATCGCGCTGTTCGTGCTGGCGCCCGAGTCGATCGCGGCCACCCGCAATGCTGCCCGCGACCGGGTTCAGCTGAGCCTGAACCTGGCCTACGGCTCAGCCATGGCCTCGATCGGCCTGACCATCCCGGCCGTCGCGCTGGCCATGATCTGGATCAGCGGCCCGCTCGAGCTCGGCCTGGAACCGACCCAGATGATCCTGTTCGCCCTGACCATCGTGGTCACGGCGTTCACGGTGGTGCAGGGCCGGGCCTACACGCTGCAGGGCTTCGTGCACCTGGTACTGCTGGGCGCCTGGCTGTTCCTCACCGTGCAGCCTTAGGCCTCAGTACCAGCCGTGTGACTCGCTGTGGCTCCAGGCGCCGCAGGGGCTTCCGTAGCGGTCGGCGATGTAGTCGAGCCCCCAGCGGATCTGGGTGACCGGGTTCGTCTTCCAGTCCGAGCCGGCCGAGCTCATCTTGGTGGCGGGCAGGGCCTGCGGGATGCCGTAGGCCCCGGACGAGGGGTTCTTGGCCCGGTAGTTCCAGTTGCTCTCCCGGTTCCACAGCGAGTCCAGGCAGGTGTACTGCCTCGACGACCAGCCGCGATCGCCCAGCAGCACCTTGGCTGCGGCCCGCGGGTTCTTGCGAGCGTTGGCCAGTGCCTTCTTCCGGCTGGAGGTGCTGGCCTTCTTCTTCTCAGCTTTCGGTTTCTCGGCCTTGGGCTTCTCAGCCTTCGGCGAGGACCTGACGGTGGGCTTGGCGGGGGGCTTGGCGGCGGGTTTGGCCTTCTTCGGCGCAGGTTTCGCGGCGGCCCTCGTCGGCGCGGTGGTCTCAGCCGGGCGTTCCGCGGCCTGAGCCTTCTTGCGGGCCTCGGCAGCCTCAGCGGCTTCGGCCCGGGCGGCCGCCTTGGCCTTGGCCTGCGCCTTCAGGTGCCGGATCTGCGCGGCCTTGGCCTTGTGAGCCTGGTCCAGGGCAGCTTCGGCCTTGGCCGGTGAGGCCTCTTTCACGCTCTCCAGAGCGACCGCCGTGGTCTTGCGGCGTTCGGCTTCCGCCGTCTGAACCTGGCGCAACGCGGCGGCGCGACGCTCGGCCTCAGCCGTATCCCGCAGGTCCTCCAGCGAGAACGTGGCGGTGGTGGGCCCGTTGTCGGTGTCGGTGGGACCGGCGAACTGAGCCACCGCAGCCCCTTCCGCACCCACCACGAGAGCCATGACCAGCAGGCGGGTGGCCGTTCCCGAGAAGTGCCCGGCCCGCTGCGCGTCGACGCACTCAGCAGGAGCCGTTTGAGGACGGGTGAGGTCGAGTCCCCATTCCGGCGTCGGGTCGGCGAGGGCGGGCGTAGAGCGGAAGGCACCCCCGCGAGGGGCGGCCAGCGGAATTTGAGGACGCTCGTGGGCGGCGATCGCAGGGGAGCGGCGGCTGTCGGCGGGGAGACTGTGCGAACGGCGGCGCGCGCTGGCCCGGGCCTCGGCCCTGCGCAGATCTGCCCGCCGGGGGTAGACCTTCGACCCGTCGTGACCGATCACCGGTATGCCCCCGGTGTCGAGCCAGTGGTTCACAAGATCCGCTTCGGTCTCTGATCCCACCGTTGTCGTCACGACTTCCACCGTGACGAATTGGGACAAGAAGCACAACGGGGTTGGAAAGAGTTGAGGGAGGTTTGATATTGCCTACACGTCCGGAGCGTCGGTCGACCGTGCTCAGGACGGACCAGAAGGCTGCACGAGTATCGAACAAACTCGTCTGTCGTGGCATCTCACTGGGGGACAGCGCCTGACAGCCAGATGAGGGACTACTGACTGAGGCATGTGGGCCTTCGAGCATGATGACGAACTGGTGCAAGACGGGATGCGGACAGAAGTGGATGAGCAACGGTTCATGGTCATGAAAACCGGCGGAGGACGCTCCTGGTTCGGCCCGTTGGCCCGGGGGGCGGCCATGGCGGTCGCGGGGGTCATTGCCCTGGCGGGATGCGCGAACGAGACCTACGCGGCCGACGCGGTTGCCGTCGAGGGCACGGCCGGCCCGGCCGGCCTCGGAACGTCAGCCGGTGCCGGGCCTGGCTGCCCGGCCGGTGGTGCAGCCGTACCGAAGGACTCCAACCGCGTCGCCACGGACGACCTGGACGATGACGGGGAGGCCGACGAGCTGTGGCTGGCCCATGATCAGGGCCTGCGGCTGCTGGGGGTGAGTACGGCCAGCGGGGCCAGTTTCTCCATGGTCCTGAATCAGTGGGACGCAGGCGCGCTGGAGCAGCGGGTCGGTGACCGGGTGAACGCCCTGGCCGGGCGCCTGGGAGACGGATCGGCCGTGATCCTGCTCGATCTGGGCCGGTCGGCGGCCCTGTACAGCGTGGTCAACTGCTACATCGTGGCCACGACGAATGCCGAGGGGCATCCGTACCTGTTCGATCTGGGCTACGACATGACCGGTGACGGGGTGGGCTGCCTCGGCGACGGCTCCGAACGGATCCTGGTCGGGTACCGGGCCGAGTACGACCCGGACCAGCAGACGTACAAGGTGTCCCGCCGGGCGGTCGAGCTCGACAAGGACGGCAAGCGGGCCACGAATGGCCCGGACGTGCTGATCGGCAAGGACCTTGCGGAGCGGGCGGACGAGGTACGTCGCGCTCAGTCGATCGCCTGCGGGGAGAACAGCAAGGTCGCTGAACCCCCGTTCCGGTGACCGCCGGTCCGGACCCGACCCCGATGACCGGGGCAGAACGCCCATCTGGTGCACTGACGGTCTCCACGTGATCAAGAAGTGGAGATTCACCAGGAAACGGAGACCTCGCACCACATGAACAGGCTCGGCCACCAGGCCGCCGCACAGGCGACCTGGCTCAGCATCTGCTCCTATGAACAACTCTACGGCGACTGGCATCTGGGCTGGCAGCACGTGGTGGCCGGCGCGGTCGTCGCCTCGAGCATGTGCGCCGACGACTGGTCGCCCGACGCCGACCAGGGCGGGGTGATGGCCAAGATCATCCCCGGCGGTCACCGCGGGCCCACGCACATGCCGGAGCTGGTCTTCGCCGTCCTGTACGGGCTGAGTCTGGTGCTGACCCCCGACCTCGACTGGTTCCTGATGGCCGCGGCGGCAGCCTGGGGCTCACACCTGGCCGCCGACTTCCTGTTCGGCGGCATCCCGTTCGCCCTGGCCACGCTGACCGGCAACAGCCGACGCATCGGGGCCGGGTTCAAGACCGGTGGCAAGTTCGAGAAAGTGCTCACCGGCACGCTGACGGCGCTCAGCCTGCCACTGGCCTACATCGCCGTCGGCGGGAACATCCCGTTCCAGTACCCAGGGGCCTGACTCGTCTGAGCCCGGCCTCCAGGAAAGGCCGGGCTCAGAGCAGGATCAGGGTGAGAGCGCTCACCGCGGTGGCGCCCAGCACCACCCTCTCGAACACGCTCTGACGCAGCCGGTTCACCACTTTGACGCCCACCAACGCACCGAGCAGAACAGCGGGGGCCAGCACCAGCGTCCGTAAAAGCATTGGCCCGTCGAACAGACCCAGCCCAGCGGTGAAGGGCACCTTGCACAGGTTCACCCCGGCGAAGAACCAGGCCGACGTGCCGAGGAACCGTTGCTTGTCCAGCCCCCGGGCCAGTAGGTACAGCGTCATCACGGGGCCGGCGGCGTTGGCCATCATCGTGCAGGCGCCCGCCCCTAGCCCCGTCACCGTCGCCGCACCCCGGGGAGGCTGCGGCGTGCGGGGGAGAAGCTGCAGCGCGGCCATCAGCAGAAGAATGCCCCCGATGAGACGCCGCAGCAGGGAGTCGGGCAGAGCCGCCAGGAGCACCGCGCCGATCAGCAACCCCGGAATCACCGCGGGCACGACCTGACGGATCAGAGCCCAGTCGGCGTGCCGTCCGTAACGGAACACCGCGCAGGCGTCAGCAATGATCAGCAGCAGGAGCACCGCCGCAGTCGACTCGGCCGCCGGCATCACCAGCGCGGCCAGCACAACGGTGAACAGGCCGATCCCGCCCACGGCGGTCTTGGCGAAGCCTGCGCAGAAGGCCGCGGTGACCAGGACGAGCCAGGTCACCGCGGCCGGCGCGGTCTCAAGGATCACGAGTGGAGCCGTTCTTCAGCGGGAGCAGTTGCCCCTGAAGTAAAGCTCAGCGAGCGGCGCGGTACGCCTTACCGGGCGCCGTGATCGCCCCACCCGGGCGGTACAGGCCGGTCTCGTCCTGCCCGTTCGTGGAGGTCGGGAACGCGAACCAGGCGTACTGCTCCACGTACTTGAGCTTGTTCAGCATGGCCGTGGACTTCTTGACGAAGCTGGCCTGGTTGGCCGGCGCCGGGAAACGGTCGCCGGTGCCGAACTTCATCAGCGCGTACTCGGTGATCCAGATCGGCTTCTTCGGGTACTTCTTGTGCACCGCCGTCACGTACTGCTTCAGCTGCTTGGTCGCCTGGGCGCTGCGGAAGTCCGAGCCGTACCAGTGCAGCGTGATGAAGTCGACCCGCAGACCGCGCTGCTTGGCGCCCTTCATGAACCGGTCCAGCCACTGCCCGTCCTGGTCGGCGCCCCAGGCCACGGCCGGGCTGCCCAGCCGCATCCCGGTCTTCTGCAGTTGCGGCCACAGGTCCAGGGCCTGCTCCACGCTCATGTTCGACTGCTCGCCCAGGTCCGGCTCGTTGAACCCGAGCAGCGTGTTGCCGTTCTTCTTGGCCTTGGCCAGGTTCGACTTGGTCACCGAGTCCGCGCCCCAGATCATCGGCACGAAGTCCACGCCCTTGGGCGCCTTCACCCCGGCCGGCACCGGCGACCAGTTGTAGTACCAGGACACCTTCGAGTTCTTCAGGCTCTTGGTGATGCCGTCCTGCTTCCACAGCGCCGCGCCCTTCTTGGGCCCGTCGATCAGGTCCTTCTTCTTGGCGGCCTGGGAGGCAACCGAAACACCTGAGGACGTTGGTGAGCCTTCGGCGGCGACGCTCGACTTCGCGGGGGTGTCGGCGGAGGAGCGGTTCACTGCGGTGGCCGCAGTCGCGGAAGCGGTCAGGGTGACGGCCGCGGCGGCCAGGAGAGCGGTGGTGCGTTTTGTCAGGGACGGCATGGTGGCTGAGCGTAGAGCCTGGTCGGAGCGCGGTGGCTAGTGCGAAAGTCCCAGTGTTTGCTGTGGCATACGGCCTGAGCTGCGACGACGAATGTCCGGGCGGGTTCCGGCGGTCTGGATCTTCACATGGACTTAGATCTGACTTGACTGGTGGCGGGTGAACGCCATCGCGTGAAGAGGGGGGAGCGCGGGTTTGAGCAGTTACATCCCTGACGAGTTGCTGTCGCGGCTCGTGGGTTATCGGCTGTACTCGGTCGAGTTCGTATTGAACGACTATGTGCAACTGCGTTTCGATGGCGGGGACAGTTCTGATTCGCCGTGCCTCAACTGCTATGTCTGGCCCGTGCTGGAGCGGGCGGGCACCGTTTGGCGGGAGCCGGATCTTGGTTATGCGGACGTACTGCGCCGGATGACGCCGGCTTGGGTTGTCTCGGCCCAGGAGGCGAGAGGGCGCGGTCTCAGAGTTGAGCTGGAATCAGGGGTCATCGTCCTCAATCCCACTCTGGACGAAGTCTTTGA
>NZ_JAJSOH010000040.1 GCF_021277265.1 Kineosporia rhizophila | reverse complement strand
GCAGAGCACCCCCGCAGCCCGGCCCACCCCGGGTCCGGCTGCCCGTCCCGGCGCGCCCACCCCGGGCCCGCGTCCCACGCCGGGTCGTCCCGGCCCGGCCGAGCGTCCGGCCGCCGCGGCGAGTGCCCCGGCGCCCGAGCGTGGTCCCCGTCCGGGTGGCGACGCCCGTCCGGGTGGCGAGCGTGGTCCCCGTCCGGGTGGCGACGCCCGTCCGGGTGGCGACCGTGGCCCCCGTCCCGGTGGCGACTTCCGTCCGGGCCCCGGCCCGCGCGGTGACCGTCCCGAGCGGGGCGAGCGTCCCGACCGTGGTGAGCGTGGTCCCCGTCCGGGCGGCGACGCCCGTCCGGGCCCGCGTCCGGGTGCCCCGCGCCCGGGCAACAACCCCTTCGCCTCCTCCCAGGGCATGCCCCGTCCGGGTGGCGGCCGCGACGGTGGCCCGCCGCGTCCGGGCAACAACCCGTTCGCCTCGGCCCAGGGCATGCCGCGCCCGCAGCGCGGCCCGCGCCCCGAGGGTGGCGGCGCCGGTCGTCCCGGTGACGTGGCGGCCCGTGGCAGCGATGCCGGTGACCGTCCGGCACCCCGTCCCGGCGGTCCGCGGCCCAGCCCGGGCAACATGCCGAACCGGCCCAACCCGGGCATGATGCCCGGCCGTACCAGCGTCGGCCGTCCCGGCGGCGGTGGTGGCGGTGGCCGTCCCGGTGGTCCCGGTCGTGGTGGCCCCGGTGGTGGCGGCGGAGGCCGTGGTGGCTTCGCCGGTCGTCCCGGTGGTGGCGGTCCCGGTGGTCCCGGTGGCGGTGGCGGCGGCTTCGCCGGTCGTCCCGGTGGTGGCGGTCGTGGTGGCCGTGGTGGCACGCAGGGCGCGTTCGGTCGCGCCGGTGGTCGCCCGGTCCGGGGCCGGAAGTCGAAGCGTCAGCGGCGTCAAGAGTTCGAGAGCATGGCGGCACCGGCACCCGGTGGCGTCACGGTTCCCCGCGGTGACGGCACCACCGTCATCCGGCTGCGTCGCGGCTCCTCGCTGACCGACTTCGCGGACAAGATCAACGCGAACCCGGCCAGCCTGGTCACCGTGCTGTTCCACCTCGGTGAGATGGCCACGGCGACCCAGTCGCTGAACGAGGAGACGTTCGACGTCCTCGGTGAGGAACTGGGCTACGTCATCCAGGTCGTCTCCCCCGAGGACGAGGACCGCGAGCTGCTGGGCACGTTCTCGATCGACATCGAGGGCGAGGCCGAGGCCGACGAGGAGTTCCTCGTGGCGCGGCCGCCGGTGGTGACCGTGATGGGTCACGTCGACCACGGTAAGACGAAGCTGCTGGACGCGATCCGGCAGACCGACGTGGTGGCCGGCGAGGCCGGTGGCATCACCCAGCACATCGGTGCCTACCAGATCCACACCATGCACGAGGACGTGGACCGCGCGATCACCTTCATCGACACCCCGGGTCACGAGGCGTTCACCGCCATGCGTGCCCGTGGTGCGAAGGTCACCGACATCGCGGTGCTGGTGGTCGCGGCCGACGACGGCGTGATGCCGCAGACTATCGAGGCGCTCAACCACGCCCAGGCGGCGGACGTGCCGATCGTGGTGGCGATCAACAAGGTCGACAAGGAAGGCGCGAACCCGGACAAGATCCGGCAGCAGCTGACCGAGTACAACCTGGTCGCCGAGGAGTACGGCGGTGACACGATGTTCGTCGAGGTCTCGGCCAAGCAGCGGCTCAACATCGACGGCCTGCTCCAGGCCGTCCTGCTGACCGCCGACGCGGCCCTCGACCTGCGGGCCAACCCGGACAAGGACGCCCGCGGCGTGGCGATCGAGGGCAACCTCGACCGTGGTCGCGGCCCGGTGGCGACCGTGCTGGTCCAGTCCGGCTCGCTGCACGTGGGTGACTCGATCGTGGCCGGCACCGGTCACGGCCGCGTCCGCGCCATGATCGACGAGCACGGTGAGGCCGTCGAGGTGGCCACCCCGTCCCGTCCGGTGATGGTGCTCGGCCTGACCTCGGTGCCCGGCGCCGGTGACACCTTCCTGGTGGCGCCCGACGACCGCACCGCGCGTCAGATCGCCGAGAAGCGTGAGGCGATCGAGCGGAACGCGGCCCTGGCCAAGTCCCGCAAGCGGATCAGCCTCGAGGACTTCACCAAGGCCCTCGAGCAGGGCAAGGTCGAGACCCTCAACCTCATCCTCAAGGGTGACGGCGCGGGTTCGGTCGAGGCCCTGGAGGACGCGCTGCTCCAGATCGACGTCGGCGAAGAGGTCGAGCTGCGGATCATCGACCGCGGTGTCGGTGCGATCACCAAGAACAACATCAACCTGGCGGTGGCCTCCAACGCCATCATCATCGGCTTCAACGTGAAGTCCGAGGGCCAGAACGCCGAGTACGCCGACCGTGAGGGCGTGGACCTGCGCTTCTACTCGGTCATCTACCAGGCGATCGAAGAGGTCGAGGCGTCCCTGAAGGGTCTGCTGAAGCCGGAGTACGAGGAGGCCGAGCTGGGCCGGGCGGAGATCCGCGAGATCTTCCGCTCCAGCCGCTTCGGCAACATCGCGGGTTGCATCGTCCGCTCCGGGGAGATCCGGCGCAACAGCAAGGCCCGGGTGTTCCGCGGTGACCGGATGGTCGCCGAGGGCCTCACGATCGAGTCGCTCAAGCGGTTCAAGGACGACGCGACCGAGGTCCGCGAAGGTTTCGAATGTGGTATCGGGCTGGGGTCGTTCAACGACATCCAGAACGAGGACGTCATTCAGACCTACGAGATGCGCGAGAAGGCGCGGGCCTGATCAGGTTCGACGACGGGGGGTGGGCCTTCGGGCCCGCCGCCCGCCCCGTACGGGAGGTTCTGTGTACGTAGGGTCGCTGACCCTGGACCTGCTGCTGGGTGACGTCCACTCGCTCAAGGAGAAACGGTCGGCGATCCGGCCGGTGGTGGCCGAGCTGCGCCGTAAGTTCGAGGTGCACGCGGCCGAGACCGGTGACGCGAACCTCCACCGCCGCGCCGAGATCGGCGTGGCCCTGGTCTCCTCCGACGCCACCCAGTGCCGTGAGGTCCTGCAGTCCTGCGAGCGGCTGGTCGCCGCGCGTCCGGAGCTGCACCTGCTCTCCGCCCGGATCAGGGTGTGGAGCGACGACGACGAGTAACCCCGCCTGGTCCGGGGTGAGTGAAGTGAAGAGCAGGACAGACGATGAGCGACACGGCACGGGCACGCAAGCTGGCTGACCGGGTGCGCGAGGTGGTGGCCGAGGCCCTGGAGAAGCGGATCAAGGACCCGCGGCTCGGCTTCGTCACGGTCACCGACGCCCGGGTGACCGGCGACCTGCAGCACGCCACCGTGTTCTACACGGTCTACGGCGACGACGAGGAGCGGGCCTCCACGGCCGCCGCCCTGGAGAGCGCCAAGGGCGTGCTGCGCTCCGAGGTGGGCAAGCGCACCGGGATCCGGCTCACGCCGACCCTGGAGTTCATCGCCGACGCCCTGCCGGAGAACGCCGCGGCGATGGCCGACCTGATCAAGGTGGCCAACGAGCGCGACGCCGAGGTGGCCGCACTGGCCAACGGGGCGAAGTACGCGGGTGAGGCCGACCCCTACAAGAAGCCCTCGGTGGCCGATGACGACGAGGACGAGGACGACGACGCGTGAAGTCCCGTGAACCGGGCCCCAGCGGCCTGGTGATCGTGGACAAGCCCGCCGGGATGACGTCGCACGACGTGGTCAGCCGGATCCGCCGGCTGGCCGGGACCCGGCGGGTCGGTCACGCCGGCACCCTCGACCCGATGGCCACCGGCGTGCTGGTGATCGGCGTGGAGCGGGCCACCCGGCTGCTGACCTACCTGGTCGGTGCGGACAAGGCCTACTCGGCCACGATGCGCCTGGGCGTCGGCACGATCACCGACGACGCCGAGGGCACGGTCTCGCTCACCCCCGGGCAGGCCGAACTGGGCCTGGCCGAGGTCGACGCGGCGGCGGAGTTCCTGCGCGGCAACATCCAGCAGATACCCAGCTCGGTCAGCGCGATCAAGAAGGACGGCAAGCGGGCCTACGCCCGGGTGCGCGAGGGCGAAGAAGTGCAGCTCGAGCCGCGTCCGGTGACCGTCTCGGCCCTGCATGTCCGGGCCGTCCGGCCGGGGCAGCACGAGGGCGTTCCGGTGCTCGACGTGGACGTCGACGTGGTCTGCTCGTCCGGCACCTACATCCGGGCCCTGGCCCGCGACCTGGGCGCCTCCCTGGGCAGCGCCGGGCACCTGACCGCGCTACGGCGCACCCGGGTCGGGCCCTACCACCTCGACGGCGCGCACACGCTGCCGTCGCTGGAGGAGTCGTTCGCGCTGCTGCCCATCGCCGACGCGGCGCGGGCGGCGTTCACCGCGCGGGAGCTCACCGACGAGGAGGCCCGCAAGCTGGCCCACGGCCAGCGCCTGGAGGCCAGCGAGCTCGGCCCCGGCCCGGTCGCCGCCTTCGCGCCGGACGGTTCCCTGGTGGCCCTGATCGCCGACGCCGGGCTCACCGCCCGGCCCCTGGTCGTGCTTACGGGTTGAGCTCGGTGCGCCGCCCGGGCGGGCGGCGCACCGGACCGGTCAGCTGGAGGTGCCGGCCAGCGTCTTCGCCTCGGAGGTGGGGGCGACCGCCTGGCTGCACGGCCAGACCGTGCCGCAGACCGTGCAGAAGCCTCCGCCGCTGCTGTGCAGGAAGCTCTCGATACCTCGTTGGGCGGGCATCGGAGCCCGGCCGGCGACATGCTGACTGTTCATGGTTGGGGTCCCTCGTGGACTTGATGAACTGAACTTGACCAAGGATCGCTGCAAACCATCGCTGCCGCCCGGGAGATTGTTACGTTGCTCTCACGACGACCGAGCGATTTCACCACATCGGAGCACCGAACGTGGAACTGAAGTGGCCACCTGGCAGAGTTGCCCCGTGAAGCAGAGCCCAACGCACGTGTGGCGGAGTCTCGGCGAGGTTCCGGCCGGATTCGGGCCCTCGGCGGTGACCATCGGCAACTTCGACGGGGTGCACCGCGGGCACCTGGCCGTCCTGGGCCGCACCGTGCGGGCCGCGGCCGACGGTGGCCTGCGGTCGGTGGCGATCACCTTCGCCCCGCACCCGCTGGCGGTCCTGCACCCCGAGCGCGCCCCGCAGCCGCTGTCCACCCCCGCGCACCGGCTGGAGCTGCTGGGCTACACCGGCCTGGACGCGGTCCTGATGCTGCCGTTCACCCACGAGCTGGCCCAGTGGAGCCCGCGCCGGTTCGTGCAGGACGTCCTGGTCGACGCGCTGCACGCCGGGCTGGTGGTGGTCGGCTCGGACACCCGGTTCGGCCGCCGCAACGCCGGCGACATCGGCACGCTGCGCGAGTTCGGCACCGAGATGGGCTTCACCGTCGAGGAGGTGGCCGACCTGAAGGGGGCGGACGCCTCCCGGCGCTGGTCGTCCACCCTCGCCCGGGAGCTGATCGCCGGGGGCGACGTGCGCGCCGCCACCGAGGTGCTGGGCCGCCCGCACCGGGTCACCGGCGTGGTGGTGCACGGCGACCACCGGGGGCGGGAGCTGGGCTTCCCCACGGCGAACCTGACCACCGACGCGATCGGCGCGGTGCCCTCGGACGGCGTCTACGCGGGCTGGCTGGTGCGCCCGGGTAAGGGCGGTGAGCCGGCCGCCGATCCCGAGCACGACACCGGTGAGCGGCTGCCCGCGGCCATCTCGGTGGGCACCAACCCCACGTTCGACGGTGAGGAGCGCCGGGTCGAGGCCTACGTGCTCGACCGCACCGACCTCGACCTGTACGGCGAGCGGATCGCGGTGGAGTTCGTCGAGCGGCTGCGGCCCACCCTGCGCTTCGAGGGGATCGAGGCCCTGGTGGAGCAGATGAACGACGACGTGGCCCGGTGCCGCGCGGTGCTGGGCGTGAACTCCCGCGCCTGATTGGGAGGAGGGGCACCCGCACTGTTACGGTGGTCGCTGCCGTTAGATCGGCCGCGGATCCAGAGTGCCCGGGTGGATGTGCCCCGGGGCGCCGCGCAGCGAACTTCAGGAGGAGATCGAGTGCCGCTCGACGCCGAGACCAAGAAGAAGATCATGGCGGAGTACGCGACTGGCGAGGGTGACACCGGTTCCCCCGAGGTCCAGATCGCGATGCTCACCCAGCGCATCAAGGACCTGACCGAGCACCTGAAGGAGCACAAGCACGACCACCACAGCCGGCGTGGCCTGCTGCTGCTGGTCGGCCAGCGCCGCCGTCTCCTGCAGTACGTGCAGAAGAAGGACATCACCCGCTACCGGTCGCTGATCGAGCGACTCGGACTGCGCCGCTAGTACCCCCGAGGCCGTGACCGGATCATCCGGGCACGGCCTCTTCGGTGTGTCAGGTCGTGACGCTGGCCCATCGATGCCCGATCATCGGGTCATCGGTGGGCCACAGCACCATCGAGCACCCACCGGCACCACCGAGCACCATCCAGCACCAAAGACGAAAAGCAATCAGGAGGGGTCGGCGAGACCCGGTTAACCGGTCCTCGGTAGTGGCCTCCGCGACCTGCACCGCCGCCTGCGGCGGGTGCCTCGCGTGGGCCTCGATCGAAGACCGGAACGACAGACCACGGCTCGGCGCACCACTCCTGCCCGACACCGCGGATGGCCAGGCCATCGCGGAGGAACAGGAGAGTGACCCTTGGAGGGTCCCGAGATCACCGCGGCCGAGGCCGTCATCGACAACGGCTCGTTCGGCCAGCGCACCGTCCGGTTCGAGACCGGCCGGCTGGCCCGGCAGGCCGCCGGTTCCGTCGCCGTCTACCTGGACAACGACACGATGCTCCTGTCGGCCACCTCGGTCGGCAAGACGCCGAAGGACCAGTTCGACTTCTTCCCCCTGACGATCGACGTCGAGGAGCGGATGTACGCGGCCGGGAAGATCCCCGGCTCGTTCTTCCGGCGTGAGGGCCGGCCCAGCACCGAGGCGATCCTGGCCTGCCGGCTGATCGACCGCCCGCTGCGCCCGACCTTCGTCAAGGGCCTGCGCAACGAGGTCCAGGTGGTCATCACCGTCCTGGCCCTGAACCCCGAGGACCCGTACGACGTGGTCTCGATCAACGCCGCGTCGCTGTCCACGCAGCTGTCCGGCCTGCCGTTCTCCGGCCCGATCGGTGGCATCCGGATCGCCCTGATCGACGGCCAGTGGGTCGGTTTCCCGCGGCACTCCGAGATCGAGCGGGCCGTGTTCGACATGGTCGTGGCCGGTCGCGTGGTGAAGGCCGAGGACGGCTCGGACGACGTCGCCATCATGATGGTCGAGGCCGAGGCCACCGAGGGCTCCTGGACCCTGATCAAGGACCAGGGCGTCGGCGCGCCGACCGAGGAGGTCGTGGCCGCCGGTCTGGAGGCCGCGAAGCCGTTCATCGCCGAGCTGTGCCGGGCGCAGGCCGAGGTGGCCGCCACCGCGGCCAAGCCGACCAGCGAGTTCCCGCTGTTCCTGGACTACCAGGACGACGTGTTCAGCGCGGTCGAGAGCGCCGTCGCCGACGACGTGGCCCAGGCCCTGACGATCGCCGGCAAGCAGGAGCGCGAGGGTCGCCTCGACGAGATCAAGGACGCGGTCAAGGCCAAGCTGGCGGCCGAGTTCGAGGGTCGCGAGAAGGAGGTCTCCGCGGCCTTCCGCTCGGTGAACAAGAAGCTGGTCCGCCAGCGCATCCTGAAGGACAAGGTCCGCATCGACGGCCGTGGCCTGGCCGACATCCGCCAGCTCGGCGCCGAGGTCGAGGTCCTGCCCCGGGTGCACGGCTCGGCCCTGTTCGAGCGCGGCGAGACCCAGATCCTGGGCGTCACCACGCTGAACATGCTGCGCATGGAGCAGCAGCTGGACACCCTCTCCCCGGTGACCCGCAAGCGCTACATGCACAACTACAACTTCCCGCCCTACAGCACCGGTGAGACCGGCCGCGTCGGCTCGCCGAAGCGCCGCGAGATCGGTCACGGCGCCCTGGCCGAGCGCGCGCTCGTGCCCGTGCTGCCCAGCCGGGAGGAGTTCCCCTACGCGATCCGTCAGGTCTCCGAGGCCCTCGGCTCCAACGGGTCCACCTCGATGGGCTCGGTCTGCGCCTCCACCCTGGCCCTGCTGAACGCCGGTGTGCCGCTGCGCGCCCCGGTCGCCGGTATCGCGATGGGCCTGGTCAGCGACACCGTCGACGGCAAGACCGAGTACGCGGCGCTGACCGACATCCTGGGCGCCGAGGACGCGTTCGGTGACATGGACTTCAAGGTCGCCGGTACCTCGGAGTTCGTCACCGCGATCCAGCTCGACACCAAGCTCGACGGCATCCCGGCCTCCGTGCTGGCCGCCGCGCTGACCCAGGCCCGCGAGGCCCGGCTGCACATCCTCGACGTGATGAGCGAGGCGATCGACCGCCCGGACGAGATGTCCCCGCTGGCCCCGCGCGTGATCAGCGTGAAGGTCCCGGTCGACAAGATCGGCGAGGTCATCGGCCCCAAGGGCAAGATGATCAACCAGATCCAGGACGACACCGGCGCCGACATCTCGATCGAGGACGACGGCACGGTGTACATCGGTGCGGTCGACGGCCCCTCGGCCGAGGCTGCCCGGACGGCGATCAACGCGATCGCCAACCCGACCATGCCCGAGGTCGGGGAGCGCTACCTGGGTACCGTCGTGAAGACGACGACCTTCGGTGCGTTCGTCTCGCTGGTGCCGGGCAAGGACGGCCTGCTGCACATCTCGCAGATCCGCCGGATGGTCGGCGGCAAGCGGGTGGAGAACGTCGAGGACGTGCTCAGCATCGGCCAGAAGGTCCAGGTCGAGATCGCCGAGATCGACCCGCGTGGCAAGCTCTCGCTGGCTCCGGTCCTGGAAGAGGAGACCGAGGCCAAGTCCGAGACGGCGGAGGCCTGAGAGTGCCTCTCACCCCGGTGAGGACCGGCCGGTGACGGCGGTCCCGCTGCCGCTGGTCGCCTCCGGGAGTTCCGGCTCGACGCAGACCGTCGCCGGGGAGGAGAGCGGTGCCCTCGTGCGCCGCACCGTCCTCCCCGGCGGGGTCCGGGTGCTGTCCGAGGCGATGCCCGGACTGCGCTCGGCCACCATCGGTTTCTGGGTCGGCGTGGGCTCCCGTGACGAGACCACCGGTCACCACGGCTCCACCCACTTCCTCGAGCACCTGCTGTTCAAGGGCACGTCCCGGCGCAGCGCGATGGACATCGCCACCGCGTTCGACCGGGTCGGCGGTGAGTCCAACGCCGTCACCGGCAAGGAGCACACCTGCTACTACGCCCGGGTGCTGGACGAGGACCTGCCGATGGCCGTGGACGTGCTCTGCGACATGGTCACCGGCGCCCGGCTGGACGCCGGTGACGTGGAGAACGAGCGCGGGGTCATCCTCGAAGAGCTCGCGATGAACGACGACGACCCGGCCGACGTGGTGCACGAGCGGTTCTCCGAACTGGTTCTCGGGCAGCACCCGCTGGGCCGTCCGATCGGCGGCACCCCGGAGACCATCCGGGCCGTCGGCCGGGACAACATCGCCGACCACTACGCCGAGCACTACAAGGCGCCCGGCCTGGTGGTCACGGTGGCCGGGGGAGTGGACCACGACCGGGTGTGCGAGCTGGTCGCGGCCAGCCTGGCGCGCTCGGGCTGGCACCTCGACGAGGGGCACCGTCCCTACGCGCGGCGCGACGTGGCCCATCCGGAACCGGAGCAGGCCGGCCTCGCCGAGGACGGGCTGCCGCATCGTTCGATCGTGGTGAACCGGGCCACCGAGCAGGCGAACGTGGTCGTCGGCACCACCTCCCTGGTGGCCACCGACCGCCGTCGCTACGCGATGTCGGTGCTCAACGCCGTGCTCGGGGGCGGGATGAGCAGCCGTCTGTTCCAGGAGATCCGCGAACAGCGGGGCCTGGCCTACGCGGTCTACTCGTTCGCCTCGGGCTACTCCGACTCCGGCTACTTCGGTCTCTACGCGGGCTGCACCCCGTCCCGGGTGGACGAGGTGATCGCCCTGATGGTGGCCGAACTGCGCCGTCTGGCGACAGAACCGGTGCCGGAAGAGGAGCTGCTCCGGGCCCACGGTCAGCTGGCCGGCGGTCTGGTGCTGGGTCTGGAGGACACCGGTTCGCGGATGTCCCGTCTGGGCAAGGCCGAGCTGGTGCACGGTGAATACCTGGGCCTCGACCGGGCTCTGGGGCGCATCCGTGAGGTCACCGCGGAAGACATCCGGTCGCTGGCCGAGGATCTGGCCTCCCGTCCGTTGTCTCTGGCCGTGGTCGGGCCGTTCGATCCCGAGCGCACCTTCCGGATCGCCTGAAAACCTCGTTCGAAACAAAGGACGCCTGTAACCGCCTTCGCGGTAACAGGCGTCCTTTATTTTGGGCCGGGGAGGTAAGCCCATGAGTAGGTACGCACAGACCAGCCGGGGTACGACACACCAGTTCGACGGGCTGGTCGATCTGATGGCCAAGGCCACGCCGGCCCGTTCCGGAGACGAACTCGCCGGGTGCGCAGCACAGAGCGACGCCGAGCGGGTTGCTGCCCAACTGACGCTCGCCGACGTCCCCTTGTCGCAGTTCCTCGAAGAACCGCTGGTGCCCTACGAGACCGACGAGGTCACGCGGCTCATCCTCGACACCCATGACCGCGAGGCCTTTGCGCCGGTGTCCTCGCTGACCGTAGGCGCGTTCCGTGACTGGCTGCTGGATCTGGCACCTCGCCCCGATGCCGGCTCCGTGCTTACGGCGCTGGCTCCTGGGTTGACGCCGGAAATGGTCGCCGCGGTAAGCAAACTCATGCGCAACCAGGATCTGATTGCGGTGGCCCGCGCCACCCGGGTCACGTCGGCCTTCCGCTCCACCGTCGGCCTGCCGGGGCGGCTCGCGACGCGACTGCAACCCAACCACCCTACGGACGATCTACGCGGCATTGCTGCGGCCACTCTCGATGGTCTGTTGCTGGGTTGCGGGGACGCGGTGATCGGCGTGAACCCGGCCGGCGATTCACCGCAGACCTGTGCCGATCTGCTGCATCTGCTCGACGAGGTCCGCTCCACCTACGACATCCCTACCCAGTCGTGCGTGCTTACCCACGTCACCACCACCATCGGGTTGATCGAGGCCGGTGTTCCGGTGGACCTGGTGTTCCAGTCGGTCGCCGGCACCGAGGCAGCGAATCAGGGCTTCGGGGTGACGCTTTCGATGTTGCGCGAGGGGTACGAGGCCGGGCTGTCGCTCAACCGGGGCACGGTCGGGCAGAACGTGATGTACATGGAGACCGGGCAGGGTTCGGCGCTCTCCGCCGACGCTCATCGTGGGGTGGGAGGGCGTCCGGTCGACCAGCAGACGCTCGAGGCCCGCGCCTACGCGGTCTGCCGCGAGTACAAGCCTTTGCTGGTGAACACCGTGGTCGGGTTCATCGGGCCGGAATACCTCTACGACGGTAAGCAGATCGTGCGCGCCGGGCTGGAGGACCACTTCTGCGGCAAGCTGCTCGGCCTCCCGATGGGCGTGGACGTCTGCTACACCAACCACGCGGAGGCCGATCAGGACGACATGGACAACCTGCTGACGCTGCTGGGCGTGGCCGGTTGCTCGTTCGTGATCGCGGTGCCGGGGGCTGACGACGTGATGCTGGGGTACCAGAGCACGTCCTTCCACGACGCGTTGTACGTGCGGCAGGCGCTCGGGCTGAGGCCGGCCCCGGAGTTCGAGGCCTGGCTGGACCAGCTGGGAATGCTGGCCGACGGGGGACGGGTGCTGCCCGTAGACGCTTCGGCCTCGGCGTTGCGTGCCCTGGCCCTGACGGGAGTGGCTTCGTGACGGACTTCTGGGACGAATTGCGGGCCACCACCCAGGCCCGGATCGGGCTGGGGCGGGTGGGCGACGGGATGCCGACGTCGCGGGTGCTGGAATTCCGCCTGGCTCATGCGATCGCCCGGGACGCGGTGCACGATCCGCTCGACGTGGATGCTCTGCTGGAAGCACTGGCCGACGCCGGGGTGGGCGGTTCTTCCGCGGAGGAACCGCATTCCCGCCTGGGCCCCGCGGTGGTCGTGACCAGCCAGGCCGCTGATCGCGCCGAGTACCTGCGCCGCCCAGACCTGGGGCGGCTCCCGGCCGACCTCTCCGGCGTCCCCGCCGCCGCGGCCGACGTCGGATTCGTGCTGGCCGACGGTCTTTCCGCCCGAGCCCTCCAGACCCACGGCCCGGCCTTGCTCGCGGCCCTGGTCGAAGTCCTCCCACCCACCCTCACCCTGGCCCCACCGGTGATCGCCACTCAGGCCCGGGTAGGACTGGGCGACCACATCGGTGCGGCGCTCGGCGTGCAGACGGTGCTGGTCCTGATCGGCGAACGCCCTGGTCTCTCCGTGGCCGACAGCCTGGGCATCTACCTCACCCATCGCCCCCGCCCCGGCCTCGCCGACTCGGACCGTAACTGCGTGTCGAACATCCATGCCCCCGGCGGCCTTCCGTACGCGGCCGCCGCCCGCGTGGTCAGTGGCCTGATCGCCGGCGCCCGTCAGCTCGGGCGTTCCGGCGTGGCGCTGAAAGACACCAGCCGCGAGATCGAGACGGCCAAGGTGGACCCGGCGCTCTCCTGACACCCACCGACCGAGCGGCCGCGAAGAAAATCGCGGCCGCTCGCATCCTGTCCCGCAGTCCAGGCGTCTTCTGCGTGTGATGGAGGGAATGCAGGAAGGGGGGTGTCGTGTCGAGGAGTCAGGAGTTCGATGAGTTCTACGCCGTTTCCTACCGGCGGATCCTGGGCCAGCTCTACGCGATGAACGGCGATCTGGCCGCCGCCGAGGATGCGGCCGCCGAGGCGTTCACCCGGGCCTGGCAACGCTGGGGCGCTGTGCGCCGCAGTGATTCGCCGGAGGCCTGGGTGCGAACGGTCGCGGTGCGGGTGGAGATCAGCACGTGGCGCAAGAACGGGAACCGGCTCCGGGCCCACCGCCGGAGCTCGTCACAGCCGGCCTCGGACCCTTCCGGGCTCGGGCCTGATCACGTCGCCCTGGTCCAGGCCCTGCGCACGTTGCCGGACGGGCAGCGGCGGGCGCTGGTGCTGCACTACTTCGCCGATGCTCCGGTGAGCGTGATCGCCAAGGAGCTCGGGGCGCCCGAGGGCACGGTCAAGTCGTGGCTGGTCAGAGGCCGTCAGGCCCTGGGGGAGCAACTCGGCGAGAACCTGAGCGAGGAGGGGGTGATGGGCGGTGGCCGGTCTTGACCAGCGTCTGCACGATCTGGTGGCTGCGGCGGGAAGGGAGGTTCCGGTGCCTCCACCCGAGGGCGTGCGCAGGCGGGGTACGCGCCGTCGGGTGGTCCGGTCCGGTGTGGGCGCGCTGGCGGTCGTCCTGCTCGCCGCCGGGGGCCTGTTCGGGCTGCGGGCCGTGCAGGGTCCGGACGCGGTGGCCATCCAGCCGGCCGCATCGGATCTGCCCTACGGCGTGCAGATCCAGCTCGTCCCGGGGACCGTCGGCAACGTGGAGAACGTGAAGCTGATCGAGGACTCGGGCAATCTCAGTGAGGCCGACCTCGGGGTCCTGCCGATGAACGACCTGTGGGGTTTCCCGCAGCCGGACCCGGACCGGGCGGAGTACCAGATCCGGATGATCTCACCGGGGGCGGCCGGCAACTGTGTGTCCTCGGACGTGCCCCGCGAGGGCACCGTACCTCTGAAGCCCTGCGACGCCACGGACAAGAGCCAACTGTGGCGGATCGACTGGGAGGCGGGCGTCATGACCTTCCGCGGACTGGGTCCGTTGCTGGGCGCGTCCGAGGCCGACGTGCTGGCCATCCTTGCGAGGCCGGACACGGGTCCGTACGCGACTCAGGCGCCGCAGTGACGGCTGGCCCGAGGTGACGGGAACGCGATGGATCCGCCGACCGGCCGGTCGGCGGATCCATCGCTGGTACCTTCGCCTGCGTGACAGCGGTAGCAGTGATCGGCGCGGCCGGTCGGATGGGCAGAACCACCTGCGAAGCGGTGGAGGCCGCCGCCGATCTGACGCTCAGCGCGCGGATCGGCTCCGGCGACGACCTCCTCGCCGGCCTGAAGGGCGCACAGGTCGCGGTCGTGATGACCGGGCCCGAAGGGGTGGACGACATCGTCGCCACCTGCGTCGAGCAGGGCGTGCACGCGGTGGTCGGCACCACCGGCTGGACCGAGGCGGGTCTGGCCAAGGTGCGGGCGGCGCTGGCGGAGGCCCCCGAGGTCGGCGTGCTGCTGGCCCCCAACTTCGCCCTCGGTGCGGTGCTGCTGATGCGTTTCGCCGCCGAGGCCGCCAAGCACTTCGAGTCGGTCGAGGTGGTGGAGCTGCACCACCCGAACAAGGCCGACGCCCCCTCGGGCACGGCCCGGCACACCGCCCAGCAGATCGCGGCCGCGCGCCGCGAGGCCGGGGTGGCGCCCTCGCCCGACGCCACCACCTCCGCGCTGGACGGGGCCCGCGGCGCCGACGTCGAGGGTGTGCGCGTGCACTCGGTGCGCCTGCGGGGCCTGGTCGCCCACGAAGAGGTGCTGCTGGGCGGGCCGGGGGAGCAGCTGACCATCCGGCACGACAGCTTCGACCGCATCTCCTTCATGCCGGGCGTGCTCCTGGCCGTGCGCCAGGTCGCCGGGCGTCCCGGGCTGGTGCAGGGCCTGGAGCACTACCTGTAGGAGCTATCGGCCGCGTACCGCCATCACGAGCAGGGCGATGGCGGCGGCCAGCAGCAGGCCGGCGACCACCGCGGCGGCGATCTTGACCCAGCTGTAGGGCCGGTCGCCGATCACCTCACCGGTGCGGGCGTTGATCATCACCCGCCAGACCTGGTTGTCGAAACGGTAGGCGGCCAGCCAGACCGGCAGCAGGAGCAGCTTGAAGGTCACCGACCCCCAGTGGGTGTCCATCGAGCTGACCCGCTGCTGGTCGCCGCCGATGTCGTCGCGGCAGTCCCGCTCGATCTGGTTCTGCGCGATGTCCTGGAACCGTTCCAGGCCCTCGGGCGGCTCCACCTCGTAGCGCAGCGTCTGGTAGCCGGCCAGGTACTCCGGCTGGTACGGCACCGCCGCGGGCAGGTCCCAGGGCTCGAGCTTGTTCACCTTCTCGACCGGCAGCCGCTTCACCGCCGAGACCAGCACGTCGTCGAAACCGCGCTGCACCTGGCCACTCACCGAGGTCCAGCGGATCCGCCGGACCTCACGGGTCTGCTCCTCGCCCTCGGCGTCCTTGTACGTCTCGGTCTCGTAGTAGTAGTCGCCCCGCTGACCCCAGTAACTGGTGTGGGTGTCGCTGTCGTACGTCCAGTACGGCAGGTAGGTGCCCTCCAGGGCCTCCCGGGCAGCCAGGGTTTTCAGCGAGTTGGGGGCGAACCAGCGGCTCTTCACCCAGCTCTGGAACAGGTCCATGGCCTTGGACGCGGTGATCCCGAAGGGCAGCACCCCCTCCGGCACGATCACCAGGTCGGCGTCTTGCTCGACCACCACGGCGGCGCCGCAGAACGGGCACAGGTCCGAGATGTGGTCGGTCTCGGTGCGGGCCCCGCACCCGGTGCAGGTGACCGTGTGCGGAGCCAGCTGCACCACCGGCTTGTCCTGGGCCCCGGCCAGCCACTGCTGGTACGAGTGCTCGTTCACCTCACGGTCGGGGTCGCGGGCCACCTGCTGCTCGGCCCCGCAGTAGGGGCACTTCAGGGCGGTGGTGCCGGGGGCGAAGGTGAGCCGGGCGCCGCAGGAGACACACGGGTACTGCTGCTGGGTGTACTGGGCGCCTTCCTGCGGCGTCGTGCTCTGGACGCTCTCGTCCGTCATCCCTGACCTGCTCTACCGGAAGTTGGGGTGGGGGTTCAGCTCTGGGGCAGCGAAGGCGGCAGCGGCGGCGGACCCTGGTTGAGCAACCGGGCCACCTCCGGCACGGCGGAGGCCGCGGTCCACTCGTTCATCCCCGCCCGCCAGACCAGGGTGCTGCCGGACAGCTGGCCCCCGGAGACGTTGTTCTGCAGGCCGGCCTCGTCCAGCGGGCCGAGCTGCTGGCCGTTGACCGCGATGTACCACTGGGCCGGGTTCGGTAGCGGCGGCGGGCCGGCCGGGGCCTGGGGAGCCGGAGGCGGCGTGGGCTTCTGGGTCATCGCCGCGGCGGCCTGCTGGCCGAGCCCGACGCCCAGACCGAGGCCGAGCGCGTCACCGGCGCCGCCCGGGTTGTTCGAGGCGTTCTCGATCGCGTTGGCGGTCTGGAACTGGGTGTACTTGTTCAGGTCGCCGAGCACCCCCATCTGGGTGCGCTTGTCCATCGCCTGCTCGACCTCGGGCGGCAGCGAGACGTTCTCGATGATGAACTTCGGCACCGCGATGCCGTTCGGTGCCAGTTCCTCGGTGAGGGTGCCGGCCAGCCGGGCGGCGATCTCCTCCTGGTGCAGGGCCAGGTCGAGCACCGCCACCTGGGCGTGCGCCAGGGCGCCGGTGAGCCGGCCGACGATCAGCTGGCGCAGGAACTCCTTGACCTCGTCGGTCTTGAACAGGCCGTCGGTGCCGACCAGCTCCTTCAGGAACCGGGCCGGGTCGGAGACCCGGGCCGAGAAGGCGCCGAACGCCCGCACCCGGACCATCCCGAAGTCGGCGTCGCGCAGCATGATCGGGTTCTGCGTGCCCCACTTCAGATCGGTGAACTGACGGGTGCTGACGAAGTAGACCTCGGCCTTGAACGGCGAGTCGAACCCGTACTTCCAGCCCTTGAGCGTGGACAGGATCGGCATGTTCTGCGTCTGCAGGGTGTGGGTGCCGGGACCGAACACGTCGGCGATGGTGCCCTCGTTGACGAAGACCGCGGTCTGCGACTCCCGCACCACGAGCTTGGCGCCCATCTTGATCTCGTTCTGGTACCGCGGGAATCGGTAGACCATCGTGTCGCGGCTGTCGTCCAGCCACTCGATGATGTCGATCAGCTCGCCGCGGATCTTGTCGAACAGGCCCACCATGCCTCCTTGGCTCCTCGGTGTCTCCGGCCCGCCGCTCGGCTGAGCGGCCGGCTGAGCACACGCGTCCCCCGGGCACGGGGGATCTTGCGGTAGACAGACGACGAGCCTGCCGCCGACGTTGCACCGATCTTCGCCCGCATTGGGCGCCGCCGGTCAGCGGCGCGCCGCCACCCCGGCCACCGTGGCGATCGCGTCCTCCACCGGGCCGCGCCGCCCTGGCGCTCCCCACAGCAACGCTATGACGATCGCGCCGGCCACGTTCAGCGCCAGGAAGGGCCATGCGTCCACCAACGACCCGCCGCTGGCGTTCAGCCCGACCGCGAGCACGTGCAGGCAGTACAGGGTCAGCGTCATCGAGCCCGCTGCGGCCAGCATGGTTAGCAGCACCCGGGCCGCTCGCCCGGCGCCGGAGAGGGCCTGGACGGCCAGCAGGGTGAGCCCGAGCACGAGCAGCGACGTGCCGGTGGTGTGCACCAGATCGGTGATCGAGCCGCTGTGCGCCACCCGGACCACCAGCCACCACGGATCGCTGATCGGGGTGGTGCCGTAGAAGCCGTCGTTGGGGGAGACCCCGTCGACCGAGTAGCGGGTGGACAGGTCGTTGGTGATCAGGGTGGAGAAACCCCCGGCCAGACGGACGGCCACGGCCGAGACGGCCCAGGCGCTCGCCGCGAGCAGGGCACCGGCCCCGGCCACGGCGGCCGCGACCGGGCGGCTGCGCAGCGCCAGTCGGCCGACGGCCAGGCCCGCGAACAGATAGGTGGTCCAGGTCAGCACCGGGTAGTACCCGGTGAGCAGCAGATGCCGCAGCACCGAACCGAACTCGGCCAGGGACGACCATTCCAGGTTGGGGCCGGAAGCCTCTTCCAGTTCCTGCTCGCCGCGCAGCCAGTAGCTGAGCGCCGGGGTGACCAGGGCGCAGGCCACGGCCGCGCCGGCCAGCCAGCGCGCCCGCAGGACCAGCACCGGCACCGCGACCAGGAAGAGCAGGCCGTAGTAGGCCAGGATGATCGCCACCGGCGTCTCGGCCAGGCCCAGCGTCAGGCCCAGTACGACCAGGGCGACCGAACGCACCAGAGTGGTCCGCCGGGTGCGGGAGACCTTCTCGGGCGTGGGGTCGTCGCCGCCCGAGGCCAGCGCCAGCCCGACCCCCGCCAGCACCGCGAAGAGTGCCGCGGCCCGCCCTCCGGCCACCTCGTGGACCGCACCCATCAGGCCCTCGTCCGACCCCGGGCCGGAGAGGATGTGCGTGGCCATCATGCCGAAAAGGGCGAACGACCGGGCCACGTCGATCCCGGTGAGCCGGGTGCCCTTCGCCGCCACGGTGCCCGTCTCAGCCACCCGCGGGCGCCCCGATCTCGGCCCCGTAGCGGGCCTCCACCACGGTCTGCCCACCCGCGCCGGCGAACGAGCGGCGGGCTCCGTCGGCCACCATGCCCGCCGAGGTGAAGAACGAGACACGCGGCTGGTCCGCCTCCGGAACCCAGACCGTCATCGCGCCGAAGTCGTGCCGGCGCAGGTGATCGACCACCGCCGAGAGCAGCCGCGAACCGTGCCCGGCCCGCTGGTGCCCCGGATCGACCGCGAGCACGCCCAGCGTGCCGGTCGACGCGTCTGCGTCCTTGTCGTCGCTCGGCGCCACCGAGGCGAAACCGACCACCAGGTCGTCCGTCACGGCCACGAAGACCCCGTGCTTGGCGCTGGGTGGGCGCAGCACCGCCTCGCGCCAGACCGGGGTGAGTTCGGCCGGGGTGAGCACGGCCAGCGCCTCGGCCGGGAGCAGCTGCGCGTAGGCCGTGCCCCAGGCCCGGGACTGGATCGCGCCGATCACCGCGGGATCACTGGCGCGGGCGGGCCGGACCAGGACGTTCGATGCCATGTGGGCATCATTCCACCCGCCCCCGAAAGCGCACCGATACGGCCGAGGGAGCACCCGGGGCCGGGGGCCGGGACAGGACCGAGGACCTAGGCTGAGGAGCGTGGCCGACAACGATCTCCTGGGCTCCCTCGCCGGGCGCACCTTCGCCGCCGTCCTGTTCGACATGGACGGCACCCTGATCGACTCCACCCCCGCGGTGGAGCGGTCCTGGCTGCGCTGGGCGGCCGAGTTCGGCGTCCCCATGACCAGTTTCGGCACGTGGCACGGTGTCCCTGCCGCGCAGATCGTGCCCGAGTTCCTGCCCGAGGACCAGTGGGCGGCCGGCACCCGGCGGATCGAGGAGATCGAGACCGAGGACACCGAGGGCGTCGTCGTCCTGCCCGGCGCGGCCGAGGCCCTGGCCGCCCTGGCGCCCAGCGGCCGCTCGGCCATCGCCACCTCCTGCGTCGGCCCCCTGGCCCGGGCCCGGATCGCGGTCACCGGCCTGGTGGCGCCCTCGGTGCTGGTCACCGCCGACATGGTGGCGGTGGGCAAGCCGGACCCGGCGCCCTACCGGCTGGCCGCCGAGAAACTCGGGTTCGACGCGAGTGACTGCCTGGTCGTGGAAGACGCTCCGGCCGGTCTGGCCTCCGGCCGCGCCGCCGGCGCGGCGTGCCTGGCCGTGACCACCACCCATGCCGCCGATCAGCTCCCGGCCGACGCAATCGTCCAAAATCTCGATGCGGTGCAGTTCGTGGTCACCGACGCCGGCGTGCAGGTGCGGCCCCGATGACGATCGCCCTGATCTGGGCCCAGGCCGCCGGACGGGTGATCGGCCGGGCCGGTGACATTCCCTGGCACGTGCCCGAGGACCAGGCCAACTTCCGCCGCCTGACCAGGGGCAACACCGTGCTGATGGGCCGCGCCACCTGGGACTCGCTGCCCGAGCGGTTCCGCCCCCTGCCCGACCGCCGCAACGTTGTCCTCACCCGCGACCAGAACTGGTCCGCCGAGGGCGCGGTCGTGGCGCACACCCCGCAGCAGGCGCTGCACGCGGCAGACACCCCGGAGGTCTGGGTGATCGGCGGAGGGGCTGTCTACGCCGAGTTCCTGCCGCTCGCGCACCGGCTGGTCGTCACCGAGATCGATCTCGAGGTCGCCGGTGACACCTACGCACCCCTCGTCCCGCCGGAGTGGACCACCGAAGAGGCCCCGGAGTGGGTGGAGTCCCATACCGGCACCCGCTACCGCATCCGAGAATACCGTCGTGTGACCTGAACCACTTCCGAATCCTTTTCGTAACATCGCCGGATGCCAGACCGATGAGTCCCAGCGAGTGCTGACCCTGTTCGAACCCCCGAGCGAATAGGGTCAGCACTCACTGGCCGGCCCGCCCCGCAGCACCACGCGTCGCCGCGCACCGCTCCCGGCCCGGTACCGTGGCCCTCATGTCCGTGGAACCCGTCACCCGTTCCTTCGGTTCCGTCGGCGTCGCCATGGTCACGCCCTTCACGGAGGCCGGGGAGCTCGATCTGGCCACCGCCCAGAAGCTGGCGGTGCACCTGGTCGACGCGGGGTGCGACGCGCTGGTCGTCTCCGGCACCACCGGTGAGTCGCCGACCACGTCCGACGCCGAGAAGGAACAGCTGCTGCGGGCCGTCGTGGAGGCGGCCGGTGAGCGCGCGGTGGTCATCGCGGGCATCGGCACCAACGACACGGCCCACACCCTGGAGCTCAGCCGCCAGGCCGCCAAGGCCGGGGCGCGCGGGCTGCTCGCGGTCACGCCCTACTACTCCAAGCCCTCGCAGGCCGGCCTCCTCGCCCACTTCACCGCGGTCGCCGACGCCACCGGCCTGCCGGTCATGCTCTACGACATCCCCGGCCGCTCGGGCATACCGATCCAGGCCGAGACGTTGCTCCGGCTGGCCGAGCACCCGCGGATCACCGCGGTCAAGGATGCCAAGGACGACCTTTACGCCGGGGCCTGGCTGCTGGAGCAGACCGACCTGGAGATCTACTCGGGCTCCGATCAGCTCAACCTGCCCTGGCTCAGCATCGGCGCCTCCGGCATGATCAGTGTCGTCGGCCATGTCGCGGCCGCGCAGTACCGGCGGCTGGTCGGCGCCGTCGACGCAGGTGACCTGGTCACCGCGCGACGGATCAACTCCGAGGTGCTGCCCGCGGTCCGCGGTGTCATGACCCGCGCCCAGGGCGCGGTGATGGCCAAGGCCGCTCTGGAACTCATGGGAGTACTGCCCACAAGAACAGTACGACTGCCGCAGACGGCGGCCACGAACGAGGAGGTAGCGCTGCTGCGCAGCGACCTCGAGGAGGCACAGCTTCTTTGAACCTGTCGAACGAGACCGGCCCCGCCGAACCGGCGCGTGCCGGTGACGACGCGCGCCGCGAGGTGACCGCATGATCAACAACCTGAGCGAACTCGGCAGACCCCGGGCCGTGGCGAAGGGTGCCCTGCGCGTGGTCGCGCTGGGTGGCCTCGGCGAGGTCGGCCGGAACATGGCGGTGCTCGAGCACCAGGGCAAGCTCCTGATCATCGACTGCGGGGTGCTGTTCCCCGAGGACCACCAGCCCGGCGTCGACCTGATCCTGCCCGACTTCTCCTACATCGCCGACCGGCTCGACGACGTGGTCGCCGTGGTGCTCACGCACGGCCACGAGGACCACATCGGCGCGGTGCCCTACCTGCTGCGCCTGAAGAACGACCTGCCCCTGGTCGGTTCCCAGCTCACCCTCGCGCTGATCGAGGCCAAGCTGAAGGAACACCGGATCACCCCGATCACGCTCGCCGTGAAGGAGGGGCAGAAGGAGCAGTTCGGCCCCTTCGACTGCGAGTTCGTGGCGGTCAACCACTCCATCCCGGACGCCCTGGCGGTCGCCGTCACCACCAGCGCGGGCACCGTGCTGCACACCGGCGACTTCAAGATGGACCAGCTGCCGCTGGACGGCCGGATCACCGACCTGCGGGCCTTCGCCCGGCTCGGCGAGGCCGGCGTGGACCTGTTCATGCCGGACTCGACCAACGCCGAGGTGCCCGGGTTCACCGTCTCCGAGCGGGACATCACCCCGGTGCTGAACTCGGTGTTCGCGGCGGCCGAGCGCCGGATCATCGTGGCCTCGTTCGCCTCGCACGTGCACCGGGTGCAGCAGGTGCTCGACGCCGCGCACGCCCACAACCGCCGGGTCGCCCTGGTCGGCCGCTCGATGGTGCGCAACATGGGCATCGCCCGTGACCTGGGCTACCTGACCGTGCCGCCGGGCGTGCTGATCGACATCAAGGCGGTCGGCGACCTGCCGGACGAGCGGGTGGTGCTGATGTGCACCGGCTCGCAGGGCGAGCCGATGGCCGCGCTGTCCCGGATGGCCAACCGTGACCACCGGGTCGAGGTCGGCGTGGGCGACACCGTGGTGCTCGCCTCCTCGCTCATCCCGGGCAACGAGAACTCGGTGTTCCGGGTGATCAACGGGCTCACCCGGCTCGGCGCCAAGGTGGTGCACCAGGGCAACGCCCGGGTGCACGTCTCCGGTCACGCCAGCGCCGGTGAGCTGCTCTACTGCTACAACATCATCAAGCCGAAGAACGTCATGCCGGTGCACGGCGAGATGCGGCACCTGGTGGCCAACGCCGAGCTCGCGGTCAAGACCGGGGTGCCGCGCGAGCGGGTCCTGGTCGCCGAGGACGGCGTGGTCGTCGACCTGATCGGCGGCAAGGCCACGATCGCCGGCAAGATCGAGTGCGGCCTGGTCTACGTGGACGGCTCGACGGTCGGCGAGATCACCGAGGCCGACCTGAAGGACCGGCGGATCCTCGGCGAGGAGGGCTTCATCTCGATCATCGTCGTGGTCGACTCGGCCAGCGGCAAGGTCCTGGCCGGCCCGGAGATCCACGCCCGCGGCTTCGCCGAGGACGAGGCGGTGTTCGACAAGGTCCGCCCGCGCATCCTGGACGCCCTGCGGGACGCGGCCAGCAACGGCACCAACAACGACACGCACCAGCTCTCGCAGATCGTGCGGCGCGTGGTCGGCCGTTGGGTGAACGAGTCCTACCGGCGCCGGCCGATGATCATCCCCCTGGTGATCGAGGCCTGATCCGGCTCACTGAGCGGCGCGGTGGAGAACTTCCACCGCGCCGCTCAGTCATGAGCAGCCCAGATCGGCCGCCTCGGAGAGGGCACGGCTGTAGGCGGTGATCCCGGCCGGGGAGAGGTGCACGGTGTCGGCGCCGAACCACGAGTCGGCCGTGCCGAAGGCGTGCTGGTCTCCCTGTGAACCCCAGTCGTACAGGGCCAGGCGGGGTTCGGCGTCGGCCTTCTGCTTCAGCAGTGCGTTGATCCGGGCGGCGGTCAGCTCGAACCGGTTACCCCGGGGCGTTCCGGCGTTGACCTTTCCCTGCGCGGCCATGGTCAGCAGCACCGTGCAGTGCCCTCGCTGGGCGAGCTCGTCGATGGTCTGCTGCAGGTTCTCCAGGGTCCAGCTGAGGCGGGACTCGAACTGCACGTCGTCGGGGGCCAGCCCGGCCCAGTTCGCATCGTTGGTCCCCAGCGCCACGACCACTGAGCCGGCCTCCCGAAGCCCGCGCAACTCGTCCTTCATCGTGCCGTTGGCCAGCTCGAGCGCGTCCAGCTCCTCCTGCGCGGCCACCCATCGTCGTCCTCCCTGCCCGTCGATCTGGGCGCGGTGGCCGCGATCCAGCAGGGCGGTGAGCAGGGGGCCCGTCGCGGGCTCGCCGGGTACGGCGGTGGGGGTAACAACGGACGTTTGTGCTGGCGTGGTTGCGCCGGGTGCAGCCGAGACGGTGGTTCCGGAAGCAGTAGCGGCCGCGGGCACCAGCTGGGCGATCAGACTGTCGCCGATGACGGCGACCGACCCCTTGCCGGGGGCTCCCGGTCCGAAGGGAGCGGTGTAGACCGTGCAGGCACCGTCAGGGGTGACGAATCGCGGCGACAGGGAGGCCGAGACGGCCACCTGGGACAGGCCGGACAGCGGGGCGGTCAGATCGTGGTTCCAGGCGAAGTCGGTGCCGGCCACCTCGGCCGGGGCCTGGTTCCAGCGCAGCTGCCAGCGATCGTTGGCCCGGTCCAGCCAGGCGCCGTTGGGCAGCGTGCGCACATGCAGCGCGGTGGGCCGTACCCCCAGCTCGGAGCTCACCTCCCAGGAAACTCGCCACTGCTGGTTCGTGGACGGGTCGGTGCAGGTGGAGCTGCCGATCTGCGCAGCCTGAGCGGGCCAGGGGGGCGGGGGATCGGTGCGTAGCTGCCGCACTCCCACCACCGCCGCGATCGCGGCCACCGCGCCCACTGCGACCACGAGCAGAACCGCCCGGGTGGAGCGGTGCCGGCGTAAGTGCAGCCCGGTGTCCGCCGGGGCCTCGATCTGCTGGTCCTGGGCTGTGTGGGCGGGCACGGCGTAACTGTAGGGGCGGCCGATCCAGGCGCTCGAACCGGCTGCACGGTGTGTCACCAGGCCTGGGCGAAGGGATGACGCCGCCCGGCGTGACCCTCGGCGTTGCACCCGTGATCCGGTGTGTCTATCGCGTAGCCTCGCCATCATGGCGACCCGTACGTCCACATCTGGCGGCAGTTCGTCGCGCTCCACTGCCTCCAAGAGTGCGTCCGGACGGTCCCGCACCCAGAGCACGGCCAAGGGCAAGGGGCGCACCACCAAGGCCCGCGGCACCGGCCGGACGACCAAGGCCGCCGCTCGCCCGCCCGCCCGCCGTAGTGCCCCGGCCCGCGCCCCGCTGCCGTTCCGGATGGTTCGCAGCCTCTACATGGGCCTGGCCCACCTGGTCGGCGGGGGCGCCCGGGTGGTCGGTCAGGGTGCCCGGGACTTCGACCCGGATCACCGCCGCGACGGTGTGGGCCTGCTCCTGGTGGCCGCCGCGATCGTGGTCGCCTCCCGCGAGTGGTGGGGCCTGCCGGGCAACCTGGGCGTCGCGGTGCACGCCGTGGCGGCCGGCACCATCGGCAAGGTCTCGCTCGTCCTGCCGCTGCTCCTGCTGGTCGCGGGCTGGCTGGTGATGCGCCGGCCGGACGAGATGGCCTCGGTCAACCGGATGTTCATCGGCACCGCCGCGATCATCGTCTCCGCCACCGGCCTGACCCACCTGGCCGCCGACGTGCCCGGCCCGTCCGACGGCGCGGGCGACATGCGCGGCGCCGGCGGCATGATCGGCTACCTGGTCTCGGCCCCGCTCGAGGCCGGCGTCAGCGTCTGGGGCGCCGTGCCGATCCTGCTGCTCCTGGCCTTCTTCGGTCTGCTCGTGGTCACCGCCACCCCGGTCTACGCGATTCCGGACCGTCTGCGCGACCTGCACGACTCCCTCACCGGCATGGGCACCGACGAGGAGTACCACCTCACCGGCCGCCGCTTCCGCCGCGGGCCGGCCGGCGACGAGGGCCCCCTGCACGGCGACGAGGCCTACGCCAAGGCCATCCTCACCCCCGACGAGGAGGACACGGCCCCGGTGCCGACCCGGCCGGCCAAACCGCGCAAAGGCCGTGCGGCCCGGGTCTTCGACGTCGACGCCGCCGGTCAGGAAGACGCCGTCCGCGAGACCCAGGAGGTCGACCTGCGCGACCTGCTGGACGCCGGGCGGGGCACGCCACCCCCTGCTCCGGCCGACAGTCCGGCCCCCCCTCCGCCGCCGCCCCCGGTCGCGAAGGTCGCGCCCGTCCCGTCCAGCCCTCCCGAGGCCCCCGAGACCACCCAGCTGCCCGAGCGGGTGGAACAGCTGCTGCTGGCCGGAGACGTCACCTACCACCTGCCGCCGTCCGACATGCTGCCCGCCGGGCCCGCCCCGAAGGAGCGCAGCGAGGCCAACGACAAGGTGGTCGAGTCGCTCACCCGGGTGTTCGAGGACTTCAACATCGACGCCCAGGTCACCGGTTTCAGCCGGGGCCCCACGGTGACCCGCTACGAGGTCGAGGTCGGCCCGGCGGTCAAGGTCGAGAAGGTCACCGCGCTGAGCAAGAACATCTCCTACGCGGTGGCCAGCGCCGACGTGCGCATCCTGTCGCCGATCCCGGGCAAGTCGGCGATCGGCATCGAGATCCCGAACGCCGACCGCGAGACGGTCTCCCTGGGCGACGTGCTGCGCAGCCAGACCGCGCGGCGCTCGGAGCACCCGATGGTGATGGGCGTGGGCAAGGACGTCGAGGGCGGCTACGTCATCGCCAACCTGGCCAAGATGCCGCACATGCTGGTCGCCGGGGCCACCGGCGCCGGCAAGTCCTCGTTCGTGAACTCGATGATCACCTCGCTGCTGATGCGCTCCACGCCCGACGAGGTGCGGATGGTGCTGGTCGACCCCAAGCGCGTGGAACTCACCGCCTACGAGGGCATCCCGCACCTGATCACGCCGATCATCACCAACCCGAAGAAGGCCGCCGAGGCCCTGCAGTGGGTGGTGAAGGAGATGGACGCCCGCTACGACGACCTGTCGGCGTTCGGGTTCAAGCACATCGACGACTTCAACAAGGCGATCCGCAACAACACCGTCGTGCTGCCGCCCGGCAGCGAGCGCCGGCTCCAGCCCTACCCCTACCTGCTGGTCGTGGTGGACGAGCTGGCCGACCTGATGATGGTCGCGCCGCGCGACGTGGAGGACGCGATCGTCCGGATCACCCAGCTCGCCCGGGCCGCCGGCATCCACCTGGTGCTGGCCACCCAGCGGCCCAGCGTCGACGTGGTCACCGGCCTGATCAAGGCCAACGTGCCGTCCCGGATGGCGTTCGCGACCAGCTCGGTCACCGACTCCCGGGTGGTCCTCGACCAGCCCGGGGCGGAGAAGCTGATCGGCCAGGGCGACGGGCTGTTCCTGCCGATGGGCGCCTCCAAGCCGATGCGCGTGCAGGGTGCCTGGGTCACCGAGTCCGAGATCGAGCGGGTGGTCGAGCACGTCCGCGAGCAGCTGCAGCCGGTCTACCGCGAGGACGTCGCCGCCCCGGTCGTCCACAAGGAGATCGACGAGGACATCGGTGACGATCTTGAGTTGCTGCTGGCGGCTGCCGAACTCATCGTCACCTCGCAGTTCGGGTCGACCTCGATGCTGCAGCGCAAGCTGCGGGTCGGGTTCGCGAAGGCGGGCCGGCTGATGGATCTGCTGGAGTCCCGGGGTGTGGTGGGACCCAGCGAGGGAAGCAAGGCGCGCGACGTGATGGTGAAACCTGACGATCTTCCTGCCACGCTGGCCCTGATCCGCGGTGAGACCCCGCCGGACGACGACGCCGGCCGGGTAGAAGATCTATGGGAACCAGGTATGGATGATGATTGACGACGATTTGGGCGAGGACGCCCCCCTTACGGTCGAGGACCTCGGTCTGGTCAGCGGCGAGCGGGCCGAGCTGGACCTGCTGGTCTGGGACGCCCCGAACATCGACATGACGCTCTCGAACGTGATCGGCGGCCGGCCGTCGGCGCAGTCCCGGCCGCGGTTCGACGCGGTGGCCAAGTGGCTGCTGGCCCAGGCCGGCGACCGGGACGTGGAGGGTGCGGTCTTCGCGAACGTGCCTCCGGGCGGGGCCGCCACGATGCGCGGCTGGGTCGAGGCGATCCGCTCGTTCGGTTACTCGGTGTTCGCCCGGCCCAAGCTGGGCCCGCTCGACGACGTGGACGACGACATGCTCGCCCACATCGCCGAGCGCCACCGCACCCGGACGCTGCGGCGCCTGGTGGTGGCCAGCGGTGACGGGCGCAACTTCAACGAGCCGCTGGAAGAACTGGCCCGCGACGGCGTGGACGTCACGGTGCTGTCCTTCGTCGAGGTCGCCGGTTACGCGCAGGAGTCCGAGGTGATCCGGTTCGTCGACCTCGAGGACGTGCCCGGCGCCTTCACCACCCCGCTGCCGCGGGTGCGGCTGGACAACCTGCCGGCCGGTGGCGCCTGGCTGCAGCCGACCCGTTCGATGCGGGCCCTGCTGAGCGAGAACGCCTAGAGATCGAGGACGTCGGTGGGCCCCGGTCGCGTAGGCGGCCGGGGCCTTCCGGTTCCCCGTGGGACCCTTGGGCCGAGGGGGTGCTCAACGTCTCCTCGGGCGGGCAACCGGGGCTGGTGAATCCGGCAGGCCGAAACGGCCAGTAGTCTGTGGCCGTGGTTGCCCCTCGCTCCGTAGCTGTTGTCACCCTGGGATGCGCCCGGAACGAGGTCGATTCGGAGGAATTGGCCGGTCGCCTGGCCGCCGCCGGATGGGAACTCGTCGACGACGCCGAGAACGCCGACGTCGCCGTCGTGAACACCTGTGGCTTCGTCGAGCAGGCCAAGAAGGACTCGATCGACGTCCTGATGGAGGCCGCCGAGCTGAAGGACGGCCCGGCCCGCACCCAGGCCGTGGTCGCCGTCGGCTGCCTGGCCGAGCGGTACGGCGAGCAGCTCGCCGAGTCGCTGCCGGAGGCCGACGCGGTGCTCGGGTTCGACTCCTACGCCGACCTCTCCAAGCACCTCGACGCGATCCTGCACGGCGAGAAGCCGAAGTCGCACGTCCCGGTCGACCGGCGCACCCTGCTGCCGCTCACGCCGACCGCGCGCCGGGAGGCCGCCGTCGCCGTCCCCGGGCACTCGCAGGACCCGGTGATCATCGGTGACCTGCCCTCCGGGGTGGCTCCGGTCAGCGGCCCACGGGTGATCCGGGCCCGGCTCGACGGCCGCCCCTGGGCGCCGCTGAAGCTCGCCTCCGGCTGCGACCGCCGCTGCACCTTCTGCGCCATCCCGGCCTTCCGCGGCGCCTTCCTGTCCCGCCGCCCCGCCGAGGTCCTCACCGAGGCCCGCTGGCTGGCCGAGCGCGGCGTGAAGGAACTGTTCCTGGTCAGCGAGAACTCCACGTCCTACGGAAAAGACCTGGGCGACATCCGCCTGCTCGAGACCATGCTGCCCGAGCTGGCCGCGGTCGAGGGCGTCGACCGGGTGCGGGTGTCCTACCTGCAGCCGGCCGAGCTGCGGCCCGGCCTGATCGACGCGATCGCCGGCACCGAGGGCGTGGCGCCCTACTTCGACCTGTCGTTCCAGCACTCCTCCAACGCCGTGCTGCGCCGGATGCGCCGCTTCGGCAGCACCGGTGACTTCCTCAACCTGCTGCGCGGCATCCGCGAGCGCAGCGCCGAGGCGGGCATCCGCTCCAACGTGATCGTCGGCTTCCCGGGCGAGACCGAGGCCGACGTCGAGGAGCTGGCCGGCTTCCTGGTCGAGGCCCGCCTCGACGTGGTCGGCGTGTTCGGCTACTCCGACGAGGACGGCACCGAGGCCGCCACGCTCGACGGCAAGCTCTCGGCGGACGAGGTCGCGGCGCGGGTCGCGCACATCACCGGCCTGGTCGAGGAGCTCACCGCGCAGCGGGCGGAAGACCGCATCGGCGAGCGGGTCCGGGTCCTGGTCGAGGGTGTGGACGAGGACGATCCGGGCACGATGGTCGGCCGCGCCGCCCACCAGGGCCCGGAGGTCGACGGCCAGGTGCTGCTGCCCGGCGTGCAGGCCGCCCCCGGCGACTGGGTCGAGGCGGTCGTCACCGAGACGATGGGTGTGGACCTGATCGCCTCCGCGGTCGATCCGGCGGTCGATCTGGCGGCCCCCGCGGGCTCGTCCGCGGTGAACTCAGCCGGGTGAGCACCACGACCAAGGCGCCCAGCAACTGGAACATCGCCAACGCGCTGACCGCCCTGCGGATCGCGCTGGTGCCGCTGTTCGCCGTGCTCATGCTGCACGGTGACGGGCAGGAGACCAGCTGGCGGATCGCCGCCGCGGTGGTCTTCGCCGGGGCGATCATCACCGACCGGATCGACGGCGACCTGGCCCGCAGCTGGGGCCTGGTCACCGACCTGGGCAAGATCGCCGACCCGATCGCCGACAAGGCCCTGATCGGGGCCGCGCTGATCTCCCTGTCGATGATCGGTGAGCTCTGGTGGTGGGTCACCGTGCTGGTGCTCTTCCGCGAGCTCGGCATCACCGTCATGCGCTTCTTCATGATCAGGTACGGCGTGATGGCGGCCGGCCGGGGCGGCAAGGCCAAGACGGTGGCCCAGTCGGTGGCGATCATGCTGATGGTCTGCCCGCTGCCGGACGCGGTCCAGCCGCTGGCGTTCGCCTGCATGGGGGTCGCGGTGGCCCTGACCGTGGGCACCGGGATCGACTACGTGGCCCAGGCCGTGCGCCTGCGCCGGGCCGGTCGGTCCCCGGCCTAGAAGCCGTTGGACCGAAGGGGCCCTCACGGGTTGTAGTCACGTGGGGGAGTGGCACGCTGTGCCCCATGACCCAGACCCAGGAGCCGTCCCCGCCCGGACTGGAGCCGGGCGACGCGGACGAGAGTGAGCTCGCGGCCTCTCCGCACCACGCCGTGGCCGATGCGGAGATTGCTGCGGACATAGACCAGACTGCGGCCCAGATCGTTTCAGCCCTCAGCGAACAGGGGCGGACCGTGGCCATCGCCGAATCGCTCACCGGCGGCATGGTCTCGGCCTCTCTGGTGGCGATCGCCGGTGCGTCGGCGGTGCTGCGCGGAGCCGTGGTGGCCTACGCGACGGAGCTCAAGAAAGACATTTTGGGCGTCGATCCCGCTCTGCTCTCAGCGAAAGGGCCGGTCGATCCGGACGTCGCCGCACAGATGGCCGGGGGCGTCCGGGAGCTGCTGAAGGCCGACTACGGCCTCGCCACCACCGGCGTCGCGGGCCCGGGCCCGGCCGACGGAGCCCCCGCCGGAAGGGTCTTCGTGGCCGTCGCCGGACCCCTCGTGAAGGCCTCGCAACCGGCGACTGACCTGGACTTTTACCGGACCGTAGGTCACGAGCAGGTCACGGCCCGGGTGCTGCGCCTGGACCTGCCCGGCGACCGGGCGGCGATCCGGCTGGGCAGCGCGGCCCGGGTGCTGGAGCTCCTGGTCGAGGTGAACAGCTGATTCACAGGGTGCCGACAGGTCACCGAGCCGGGTTCGTCAAGGGGTGGCCGAACCTGAGTCCTCCTGCCTCAACCCCGGAACAGGGGCACCCCCGGCGCCGTTAGGTCTCACATGTCGTCAGCTGCCAACCGGTCCGAAAGTGCCGTTCCGGCCACCCCCGTTCGGACTCCTGCGCGACCGTTGTCGGTGCCGCGGGGTACGGTGAATCCACCACGACGCACATCGGCCGGTCCGTACGGATCGCGCCCGGAGTACGAACCGGGTAAACAACAGTCCGTCAAGTCGAACGGACGCCGGACTGTCGGCCACGCGGTCGTAACGGTTCGGGGGCAAGATGGTGCCAACACCGTCGAGTCCCGCCTTCCGGGCGGGGCACCGAGGGTAGGACCACAGAAAGGAGGGCGCGCCATGGTGCTTCTACGGCAGGAGATCGGCGACGTGCTCCGCGATGCCAGGCGCCAGCAGGGCCGCACCCTGCGAGAGGTGTCCTCGGTGGCCCGTGTCTCCCTCGGTTACCTGAGCGAGGTCGAGCGCGGTCAGAAGGAGGCGTCGTCCGAGCTGCTGGCATCGATCTGCGGGGCGCTCGACGTCCCGCTGTCCTCGGTGCTGCACGAGGTCAGCGAGCGGGTGGCGGCGGCGGAGAACCTCGTGCCCGCTGCGGTCCGGGTGCCTGACACTGTTCCGGAGGGGCTGGCCGACGAGCTCGCCGGAGCCGCATAACCCCACAGCTCTGCGCTGAACCCGAGTGCCTCCGGACTTCTCGTCCCGGAGGCACTCGGGTTTTGCCGTTTCGCCCAGGAGTGCTCAGCGTCGGTAGGGCGAACGAGGCCGAGGTGGCCGGATCCGCCGCTCGGCACCCACCGGGCCGCGTTCGGCACCCAACGGGCGCCGCGGACGTCCATCATCGGTCGGCACCACGCCCGGCTGGCAGTGCGGGCACCAGAACACCGCCCGATCGTTCGGGGGTTCTCCCAGGGTCGCCACCCGGATCGTCGTGCCGCAGCGACGGCACGGCCGGCCCGATCGCGCGTGTACGTACGCCTCCTGCCCCTTACGGGCGTTGCCGGTGGTGACCTGCGTGGCGCGGTCCACGTTCACCACCATCAGCCGGTGGGCCAGCCGCACCAGCTCCTCGAGCTTGGCCACCTCGCTGGTCGGCTGCCACGGGTTCACCCCGCGCAGGAACGCCGCCTCGCTCATGAAGAACGTGCCGATCCCGGCGATCACCCGCTGGTCCAGCAGGACCAGCCCGATCTCCCGCTCGCCCTGGTCGCGCACCCGCTGGGTGGCCACGGCCAGGTCCCAGGTGGGGGAGAGGATGTCCGGCCCCAGATGACCAACCAGGGTGCTCTCCCGGTCGGTGGCGATCAGGTCCATCATCCCGAGGTGGTGACCGATCGCCGTCCATTCCTGGTTGACCAGCACCGCCCGGATCTCGTGCTCGGCCCGCGGCCGGCGCCACGGCTCCCCGGTGCGGTGCACGTGCCAGGAGCCCTCCATCCGCAGATGGCTGTGCAGCGTCGCGTTCTGTTCCAGGCGGATCAGCAGGTGCTTGCCCACGGCGACCACCTCAAGCACCTCCAGACCGACCAGGTTCTCGCCGGCCAGTGAGGGCCAGCGCAGGTCGGCCTTGACCAGGCGACGCCCGGCGAGCGCGGCGTCGAGCCGCCGCGCGGTTCTCAGTACGACGTCACCTTCGGGCACCCGACCAGCATGCCTGCAGGTGGGGCGGGGCGCCGCCTCGAAGGGGCAGTGCGTTCGACCGGTCTGCCGTACTGCCTAGTTGGGCTACGAGTTGCACAACGTTCATTGCGCAAGAGTTCTTGTGCATCTACTCTCGTGCCTCATGGACGAAGCGCAGGACCGCCGACGGGTCGGCGACGAGGGCACGGTCAACCTCAGCGATCCCAAGGCCATGCGGGCGCTGGCCCACCCGCTGCGCATCTCGCTGCTGGCGGAGCTGCGGATCCGGGGCCCGCAGTCGGTCAAGATGCTCTGCGAGCTGCTCGACGAGGCCCCCGGTTCGATCAGCTACCACGTGGGCAAGCTGGCGGAGTTCGGTTTCGTCGAGGAGGCGCCGGAGCTGGCCCGCGACCGCCGCGAGCGCTGGTGGCGGTCGGCGCACGCCAGCACCTCCTGGTCACCGTCCGACGACCTGGAAGACCCAAAACGCCACGTGGCCTCGGGAGCGCTGCGTCGCCTGATCGCCCGTCGGCTCCTGAGCACGTACGAGGCCTACCTGGACATCGAACCCACGCTGGAACCCGACTGGGTGCAGGCGTCCACCACCGGTGACGTCTTCCTGCACCTGACTGTGGAGCAGATGCAGGAACTGCAGGGGGAGCTGGACGAGCTGGCCGAGCGCTGGGAGGCCAAGGCCTCGCACGGCAGCCGGCCCGGCACCGAGACCGTGGTCGCCACCTATCAGCTGTACCGGAGGCCCTGATGTCGCAGCATCGCCGGGGTTCGCTCTACGCCCTCTTCCTGGCGCACACGCTCTCCCTGACCGGCAACATGATCACGTTGCTGGCCCTGCCGTTGTACGTGCTCGACCAGACCGGCTCGGCCTCCGCCACCGGGGTCGCCGGGGTGGTGGCCACCCTGCCCATCGTTCTGGGCGACCTGTTCGGCGGCACAGTGGTGGACCGGCTCGGCTACCGGCGCGCCAGCATCCTCGCTGACCTTTGCGGCGGCTTCTTCGTGATGCTCGTGCCGCTCCTGCACGTCACCACCGGCCTGCCCCTCTGGGCAGTGTTCGTGCTGATCTTCGCGGGCAACCTGATCGACGCTCCCGGCCAGACCGCGCGACGGGCGATGCTGCCGGAGGTGGCCGCCGAGTCCGGCGTCCCGCTCGAGCGCGCCGTCGGCTGGATGGAGGCCACCGAACGCGGAGCCCGTCTGCTCGGTGCCCCGCTCGGTGGGTTCCTGGTCGTGGCCCTCGGCGGTCTCGAGGCGATGTTCGTGGACACGGCCAGCTTCGTCGTCTCGGCGCTGCTCGTGGCCCGGCTGGTCAAGGTCAGGAGCACAACTGAGGACGAGGGTGAGCCAGGAACGCCGGCAACGGCCGGTGAGTCGGTGGCCGGGTCGGGCTACTGGCAGGACCTGCGCGCCGGCTTCCGCTTCGTCGCCGCGGACCCGCTGATGCGGGCCATGGTCCTGCTCGTCGTGGTGACCAACTTCTTCGACGCGGCGGGCAGTTCCGTGCTGGTGCCGGTCTACGCCGACCGCGAGCTGAGTGGTGCGGTCGCCCTGGGGCTGCTGGTCGGGGCGATGGGCGGCGGCGCCTTCCTCGGGTCACTCCTGTTCGGTGCCGTCGGGCACCGCCTACCCCGCCGACCCACCCTGATCATCGCCTTCACCCTGGCCGGGGGCCCGGTCTACCTGGCGTTCGCCGCCGGCCTGCCCTTCGGCGTGCTGCTGGTGATGAAGGCGCTGGCCGGCTTCTGCGCCGGCGGCATCAACCCGATCCTCGGCACGGTGATGCTCGAGCGCATTCCGCCGCAGATGCGGGCCCGGGCGTTCGGGCTGGTCAATGCGGGCTGCTGGGCCGGAATGCCGCTCGGCAGCCTGGCCGCCGGCCTCGCTGTGGACCAGGTCGGGCTGACCGGGACCCTGCTGTTCGTGGGGCTCTGCTACGTGCTGGTCACCCTGCAGCCGCTCAGGGGCGGGGCCTGGCGAGAGATGGACAGGGCGCCGGTCCTCGACAAAGAATCCTCCCAGAGCCTGGCCTGATCGTTCGCGTCCGAGGAGGGCAGCATGTGGGACCAAGGTCTACCGGGAGTCCTCGACCTGCCCTCGGGCCGCCGTATCCGGGGCCGGGGCCTGCGCTCTGGCACCCCACCCGGCCCCGACCCTGAGTTCGGCGTCTATCTGCTCGGAAAGCCACCGGCAGCGACCGTTTGGGCCAGCGCCTGGATCCGCTGGCCCGACTTCCGCCTACCCACCGACCGGGAACAGGCCCGCAAGGTGCTGCAGGAAACCTTGGCCCGGGCCGAGGAACAACGGGTCGAGATCGCCTGTGCGGGTGGCCGAGGCCGCACGGGCACCGCGCTGGCCTGCCTCGCCGTGCTCGACGGCGTGCCCCCGACCGAGGCGGTGGCGTTCGTACGACGCGGATACTCTCCCCACGCCGTCGAAACACCCTGGCAGCGGCGGTTCGTCGAGCGTTACGCCTGACTGCCCAGGTGCCAGCCATCCCGCAGCGCCCTGTCGCCTGTGGCCCCATCGACCGAGGGGCGCCGAGCCCCCGATCTCCCGCGAACCCCCTACACGAAACGGGGCGTTCGCTGCGGCAGTTGGCCCCCACCCGGGCCCCCGCAGGTACAGCGTGTGCTGCGAACCCGAATCGCCGGGATCAGCCAGAAGATGCTCACGCAGACGCTGCGCTCAACGGAACGCGCCGGACTCATGACCACACGATCACTCGCCTCCTGCCCCCGGCCAGCTACGGCTAGGCCCAGTCGGTGAGGCGTACATTGCGTACACCTGGTACACGATGTACATCTCATCGCCCGGTGGCCAAGGGCTGCCGAAGCACCCGACCATGAGCCGTCCAGCATCAGGCTGGGTGCCTTGCCCCTTGGCTTCCGGCTGTCACGGCTTACCTGCTGAGTGCCGGGCTGGACGTTGCAGGGTCGGCGTTGCAGGGCCAGCGCTGCTGGGTCGGCGTTGTCGGGCTGGGCGTTGTCGGGCTGGGCGTTGTCGGGCTGGGCGTTGTCGGGGTCGGCGTTGTCGGGGTCGGCGCTGCCGGGCGGAGCGTTGCGCGTCGCTGCCTCTGACCGCCCGGGTGGGCTGGGCGTTCCCTGCCGTCTGCCGGGCGCCCATCCGCTGATCACCAGGTCGGCTGCGGAATCACCAGGTCGGCTGCGGAGCGGCCGCTGAAGGCCAGGTCAGCCGGTTTCGCGGTCACCCGACCGAGATGTTGCCGCGGTCTCCTGATCCTGGCCGTTCAGGCTCTCAGCCGCAGACCCCTCGGAGTTGCCCGGAACCCGGCGTTCTCGAGGGCCTGCGCCAGCGGGTTGTCGGTGTTCAGAACTCCCTCCCCATCTGCCTTCTCGACCGTGAGCCGGCCCAGTGCCCCCTCTCGCACGGCCAGCGCCAGAGCGTCGGCGGCGGCGCGGAGCAGTTCTTCCTCGTTGGTCCAGGACAGCAGCGTGCGGCCGCCGCGTTCGACGTAGAGGGTGAGCGCTCCGTCGACCAGGATGACGATGGCTCCGGCCTTGCGCCCGGGACGGTGCCCGGCGTTGTCGCCGGGACGTTCAGGCCAGGGCAGGGCGGCGCCGTAGGGGTTGGCCGGGTCGGCGGCGGCGAGAACCACTGTGCGCAAGCCGCCTTCGGAGGCGAAGGTCTCACCGGCGGGCCGGGCCGAGGCCCGCAAGCGGTCGACGGCGCCGGTGCCGGCGAACTGGGACGCGCCCAGGCCCTCGACGAAGTAGCCGCGCCGCACCCGCCCTGCGTCCTCGAAGCCGGAGAGCACGCGGTAGGCCGCCGCGAAACCGCCGGCCACCCGTTCGGCCATCACGGCGCCCCGGGTGACCACCCCGTGCCGTTCGAGCAGCACCTCGGCCTGGGCATGGGCGCGGGCGGTCGGATCCGGCTCGCGCTCGGGCAGCAGTGACCAGCGCCCGGCGGCGAGCGGCGGGCCGGTGCGGCTGGGCATGGCCGGGCGTGAGGAACCGCCCCGCCCGGCCCGCAGAGAGCCGTAGCGGCCGTAACGTGCGCGTGGGGCGCTCGGGCGGCTCTTGTGCGCGACCTTGCCGCCGGCCAGCTTCGCCCGCAGCGCGGACAGGGTGTCGTTGCTGATCTGCCCGGCCCAGACCAGGTCCCACAGGGTCTGGGTGAGTTCCTGGTCGTCGGTGCTGGCCACCGCGTCGCTCAGCGCCCGGAAGAAGTAGGCCCCGCCACCGGCCAGCGCGTCGAGCACGGCCAGATGCTTCTCTTCGGGCTCGAACTCGGCCTCGGTCGCGGCCAGGGTGAGGGGCGCGAGGTCGGCCGGGTGCAGCGAGATCCAGCCGTCGTCACCCGGCAGGGTGCCGTGCCCGGCCCAGACCACCTCGCCGGCGCTGGTCAGTTCGTCGAGCAGGGCCGGCGTGTAACCGGGCACCCGGCCGGGGATGACCAGGGTCTCCAGCGCACTCGCCGGGATCCAGGCCCCGGCCAGCTGCTCGACGGCCCGCAACACGCCGTCGACCCCACGGGTGCGGCCGCCCACGCCCTGCCAGCCGGGCAGGAACCGGGCCAGGTCGAGCGCCGGGACCGGCTCGACCTCGGCCCGCAGCGCAGCGAGCGAGCGCCGCCGCAGCGTGCGCAGGACCTCGGCGTCGCAGTAGTCCATGCCCTGACCGCCGCCGGACTCCAGCGGACGCAGTTCGCCCTGCACCAGACGGCCGTTGTCGACGAGCCGGCGCAGGCCGTCGACGACCACCACTGCGCCCAGGCCGAGCCGGGTGGCGAGCTCCTGCGCGGTGAAGGGACCGTGCGAGCGGGCGTAGCGGGAGAGCAGGTCGCCCAGCGGATCCGGTACGGGCTCGGTGAACACCTCGGCCACCCCGACCGGCAGGGCCGTGCCCAGCGCGTCGCGCAGGCGGCCCGCGTCTTCCACTGCGGCCCAGCGCTCTTCGCCCGAGACCCGCACCCGGATGAGCCGACGCGCGCCCTCGAGCTCGCTCAGCCAGCGCCCCACCTCAGCCGGATCGGCGGTGGGAACCCGGGCAGTCACCGTCTCCGCCCGCCGCGCGTGTGGCCACGAGGGGTCCGATCCGTCCGGCCCCAGGGCACCGGCGGCGGCGTCCGACACCGGGGCCGCCGCAGCGATCTCGGCCTCGGTGGCGTCATCCCCCCAGCCACCTTCGGCACCCAGATCGACAAGCTCGTTCGCGCCGTCCGCCTCTGGCCCGCGACCTGGCCCCGCCCCGAAACCTGGCTCCGCGTCGGGACCTGAGCCTGCCTCGGAACCTAGCCCTGCCTCGGCATTTGAGGCCGACTCAGGATCTCGGGCTGCCTTGGCACCTGGACTCGCCTCGCGACCTGGACTCGCCTCGCGACCTGGACTCGCCTCGCGACCTGGACTCGCCTCGCGACCTGGACTCGCCTCGCGACCTGGACTCGCCTCGCGACCTGGACTCGCCTCGCGACCTGGACTCGCCTCAAGATGTGGGCCCGCCTCAAGATCTGTGCCCTCACCAGGCTCGGCGTCCAGGGCAGGCCCGCGGTTCGCGGCTGATCCGGCGTCCAGCCCAGGTCCGGCGTCTGGCCCAGATCCGGAGTCCGGCCCCGGCTCAGCACCCAGTCCAGCCTCCACGGCGGCCCATGCCTCGGCGTCGATGGTGCGCTCGACCACCTCGGACGTGGACAACGGCCCGATCATCCGGACGAGGTCGGCCACCTGTTCCATCGAGCGCGCGCGCCGGTTCGGCGCCAGCCGCTGCAACTCGTCCTCGGTGCGCCGCAGTGCAGCCGGGTCGAGCAGGTCACGCAGCGACGCCCCTTCACCCCGCCCCAGCAACTCCGCCAGCAGCGCCGGGTCGAGCGCGAGTGCGGCCGCCCGACGCTCGGCCAGGGGGGAGTCGCCCTCGTAGAGGAACTGCGCCACGTAGCCGAACAGCAGGCTGCGGGCGAAGGGCGACGGCTGCTGCGTGGTCACCTCGACCACCTTGACCGACCGCGCCCGCACGTCGCGCATCAGCGACTCCAGGCCCGGCACGTCGAACACGTCCTGCAGGCACTCGCGCAGGGTCTCCAGCACGATCGGGAAACTGCCGTAGCGCGAGGCCACCTCGAGCAACTGGGCCGCTCGCTGACGTTGCTGCCACAGCGGCTGCCGCTTGCCCGGCTGCCGACGGGGGAGCAGGAGAGCGCGGGCCGCGCACTCGCGGAAGCGTGAGGCGAACAGCGCCGAACCACCGAGCTCGGCGGTGACCAGCTCCTCGACGTCCTCGGCCTCCAGCACGATCAGGTCGGCCACGTCCGGCGCTGAGCCGTCTTCCGTCTCGACGTCCGGCAGCCGCAGCACGATGCCGTCGTCGCCCGGTGCGGCCTGCACGTCCACCCCGAACCGCTCGCGGAAACGCGCGGCCACAGCCAGCGCCCAGGGCGAGTGCACCTGACCACCGAACGGCGAGTGCACCACCACCCGCCAGTCGCCGATCTCGTCGCGGAAGCGCTCGATCACGATCGTCTTGTCGTCCGGCAGGTGCCCGGTGGCCTGCTTCTGCTCGTCCAGGTAGCCCAGCAGGTTGTCGGCCGCCCACTCGTCCAGACCCGAGGCCAGCACCCGCTCGCGGGCGGCTTCGGCCTTCATCCGGCCGACCGAGCGCACGTAGGCCCCCACCGCGCGCCCGAGCTCGGCCGGGCGGCCCTGCTGATCGCCCTTCCAGAACGGCAGCCGGCCCGGCTGACCGGGCGCCGGGGTGACCAGGACCCGGTCGTGCGTGATGTCCTCGATGCGCCAGGACGAGGAGCCCAGGGTGAACACATCGCCCACCCGTGACTCGTAGACCATTTCCTCGTCGAGCTCACCCACCCGGCGCCCGGCGCCCTTACGGGCCTCGTCACCCCCGGCCAGGAACACCCCGAAGAGCCCGCGGTCGGGGATGGTGCCACCGCTGGTCACCGCCAGCCGCTGAGCTCCCGGCCGGGCCTGCAGCACGTCGCCGTGCCGGTCCCAGACCAGCCGGGGCCGCAGTTCGGCGAACTCGTCGCTCGGGTAGCGCCCGGCCAGCATGTCCAGCACCGACTCCAGCACCCCGCGGGTGAGCCCGGCGAACGGCGCGGACCGGCGGACCAGCTCTTCCAGCTCGGCCACCCGCCACTCGTCCATCGCCACCATCGCGACGATCTGCTGGGCCAGCACGTCGAGCGGGCTGGCGGGCACCGCGAGCTGCTCGATCGAGCCCTCGCGCATGCGCTCGACCACCACCGCGGTCTGCACCAGGTCACCGCGGTACTTCGGGAAGAGCGCCCCGGCCGACACCGCACCCACCTGGTGCCCTGCCCGGCCGACCCGCTGCAGACCGCTGGCCACGCTCGGCGGGGACTCCACCTGCACCACCAGGTCGACGGCCCCCATGTCGATACCGAGCTCGAGGCTGGAGGTGGCGACCACCGCGGGCAGCCGCCCGGCCTTGAGCTCGCCCTCGATGATCGCCCGCTGCTCCTTGCTCACCGAGCCGTGGTGCGCCCGGGCCAGCACCGGCGCGGCCCCCACCGAGGCACCGGACTGGGCCATGATCGCGGCCGGCTGCACCGCCCCGTGGTCAGGCAGCGGCTCCTGGCCGTCGTCGGCGGCCAACGCCAGCCGTTCGGTCCAGATCTCGTTGAGCCGGGCGGTGAGCCGCTCGGCCAGCCGCCGCGAGTTGGCGAACACCAGGGTGGAACGGTGCTCGGCGATCAGGTCGACGATGCGCTCCTCGACGTGCGGCCAGATCGAGGGCCGGGCCGCGGCCCCGGCTGCTGCACCGGTCAGGTCCTCGTCGGGATCGGCGGTGGCGCTGGCCGTACTGCCCGGACCGGAGTCGAGCTCGGCCATGTCCGGCACCGGCACGATCACCCGCAGGTCCCACTGCTTGGTCGAGCCCGGCTGCACCACCTCGACCGGGTTGCGCCCGCCCAGCCAGCGGGCGATCTCCTCGATCGGCCGTACGGTGGCCGACAGGCCGACCCGTTGCGCCGGGCGCTCGAGCAACGCGTCCAGCCGCTCCAGCGAGAGCGCCAGATGGGCGCCTCTTTTCGAGCCGGCGACGGCGTGCACCTCGTCGATGATCACCGTCTCGACCCCGCTGAGCATCTCCCGCGCCTGCGAGGTGAGCAGCAGGAACAGCGACTCCGGGGTGGTGATCAGCACGTCGGGCGGATTACGGGTGAAGGCCCGGCGCTCGTCGGCCGGCGTGTCACCCGAGCGCAGCGCCACCTTCACCTCCGGCAGCGGCAGCCCGAGCCGCCCGGCCGCCTGCCGGATACCGGCCAGGGGCGAACGCAGGTTGCGCTCGACGTCGACCGCGAGCGCCTTCAGCGGCGAGACGTAGAGCACCCGGCAGCGGCGCTTGGTCTCTTCCGGGACGGGGGTGGCGGCGAGCCGGTCGAGCGCCCAGAGGAACGCAGACAGGGTCTTGCCCGAACCGGTGGGCGCGACGACCAGCGCGTGCCGCCCGGCACTGACCGCGTTCCACGCTCCGGCCTGCGCGGGCGTGGGCGCGGCGAAGGCCCCGGTGAACCACGCGCGGGTGGCCGGGGAGAATCGCTCGAGCACCTGTTCCGTCACACCACAGATCCTCACACGCACCACCGACAATTTCGGCTCCAGAAGCCGTCGGAGCAGGTCAGGAGCAGATCGGCGAGTCTGTCGGAGGTAGCTGCCACACTGGTCCGCGAGCGCACCGAGCCGGGCGGGTGGCATGCTCGGAAGGTGCGTAGCAGCGAGTTCTGGGATCTGGTGGACGAAGAGTTCGGGCGCGCCCACGGCCGCATGCTGGTCCATGACCTCGTGCTGCTGGAACTGGGTAACCGAACGGCGGAGCAGGCGATCGAGGCGGGCGAGTCACTGCGTGAGGTGTGGTTCGCCCTGTGCCGGTCGATGGATGTGCCCCCCGAACGGCAGTGGGGCAAAGACGAGAAGGAGCGCCGCCGGGCATGACGGGAAGGGCAGGGGAGGGCCCAGCAACCACGGAAGGTGCAGCGGCTACACCGCAGCAGGGGGAAGAGATCGGGATCCGGCAGGACGCAGGGCCCGCATCGCAGTTCGACCCGGCCGGCACCCACACACCGGACGTCGGGGCCCAGGTGCCCACCGACGTCCGTGATCGGGAACCGGCCGAGGTCCTGATCAGGGCCCGCGCCCTGACCAAGCACTTCGGCGACTTCGTCGCCGTCGACGGCATCGACATCGAGGTCCGTAAGGGCGAGGCCTTCGGTTTCCTCGGCCCGAACGGGGCCGGCAAGTCGTCCACCATGCGCATGATCGGCTGCGTCTCCCCGGTCACCGCGGGCACCCTCACCATGCTCGGGATGGATCCGCAGGCCGACGGCCCGGCGATCCGCGCCCGGCTCGGCGTCGTGCCCCAGAAGGACCTGCTCGACGAGGAACTCACGGTCCGCGAGAACCTCCTGGTCTACGGCCGCTACTTCGGCCTGCGCCGCTCCGAGATCGCCCGTCGCGCCGACGAACTGCTGCGGTTCGCCCAGCTCAGCGATCGCGCCGACAGCCCGGTCGAACCGCTCTCGGGCGGGATGAAACGCCGTCTGACCATCGCCCGGGCACTGATCAGCGCCCCCGAGATCCTGCTGCTCGACGAGCCCACCACCGGCCTCGACCCACAGGCCCGGCACGTGCTGTGGGACCGGCTCTTCCGGCTCAAGCAGCAGGGCGTCACGCTGGTCCTGACCACGCACTACATGGACGAGGCGGAGCAGCTGTGCGACCGCCTGGTGGTGATGGACCACGGCCGGATCGTCGCCGAGGGCTCACCCCGCGAGCTGATCGAACGCTATTCCAGCCGGGAGGTGGTGGAGGTCCGGTTCAGCGACTTCGACCTCGAACCGCACCGCGAGAGGCTGGATCTCGGCCCGCTCGCGGCCCGGGTGGAGGTACTGCCCGACCGCCTGCTGATCTACACCGACGACGGCGACGCAGCCGCCCGCCGGGTCGACTCCGGCCCCGACCGCCCGCTCTCCGTGCTGGTCCGCCGCAGCTCGCTGGAAGACGTGTTCCTGCACCTCACCGGTCGTTCCCTGGTCGACTGAGGGGAAAGAGCGATGACCACGCCCACTCTCGGGGTCCCCGCACTGGGTGACCCGCACCGTTCACTGGCTGCCCTGGAGTACTGGCTGCGTGCCTACCGCCGCACCTGGCGCGCCAGCGCCGCCACCGCGTTCGTCATGCCGCTGGTGTTCCTCGGCGCCTTCGGGCTCGGGCTCGGCAGCCTGGTCGACGGCAACACGGCCGGCCCGCTCGGCGAGGTGGAGTACCTGGCCTTCGTCGCTCCCGGCATCCTGGCCGCGAGCGCGATGCAGAGCGCCTTCGGCGAGTGCACCTGGCCGATCCTCTCCAGCCGGAAATGGACCGGGCACTACCACGCCCAGGCCGGATCGCCGCTGACCATCCCCGACATCGTCACCGGGCACCTGCTCTTCGTCGCCATCCGGCTGCTCCTCGGCGCGGTCGCGTTCGCCGTGATCGGCACCTTGGCCGGGGCCTTCTCCTCGGCCTGGTTGATCCTCGCGGTCCCGGTCGCCGTGCTCACCGGGCTGGCCCACGCCGCCCCGCTGATCGCGTTCTCGATCACCCGCGAGAACGACTCCGACTTCTCCGTGCTCATGCGTTTCGTGATGACGCCGCTGTTCCTCTTCGCCGGCACCTTCTTCCCGGTGAGCCAGTTCCCGCAGGGGGTCGAGATCCTCGCCTGGCTCACCCCGTTGTGGCACGGCACGCAGCTGTGCCGCGAGCTCGCCCTGCAGGAGGCCGGGCTGATCGCCTCGCTGGGCCATCTGGCCTACCTGGTGCTCTGGTGCACAGGCGGTTACGCGCTGGCAGTGCGCTCCTACCGGAAGATGCTGCTGTCGTGAGCACCCTGGAGCACGAGGGCGCCCCGACCGCTCCGACTGTCCTGCACCGACTGGTCGGCTGGCTGGCCCACTTCCGCGGAGCCCCGGCCGTGGTCGAACGCAACGCCCGCGGCGCCCGGCGCTCGCTGTTCGTGATGATTTCCGGCTTCTTCGAGCCGCTCTTCTACCTGCTCTCGCTGGGCATCGGCATCGGAGCACTGGTCGGCAGCGTGCAGTACGGCGGAGAGTCGTTCAGCTATCAGGAGTTCGTCGGCCCGGCGCTGCTGGCGGCCTCGGCCATGAACGGGGCGGTGGCCGACTCCACGTACAACGTGTTCGGCAAGCTGAAATACACGCGGGTCTACGACGGCATGCTGGCCACACCACTGGGACCCCGGGCGGTGGCGGCGGGAGAGATCTGCTGGGCCCTGCTGCGTGGGGCCGGTTACGCGACGGCGTTCCTGCTGGTCCTGGTCGTCGCGGGGTATGTGAAGTCGGGGTGGGCGGTGCTGGCCGTGCCGGCGGCCACGCTGATCGGGCTGGCGTTCGCCGGGGCGGGCATGGCGGCCACCACGTTCATGCGCTCATGGCAGGACTTCGACCTGGTCAACCTGGTGGCCCTGCCCCTGCTCCTGCTCTCCACCACGTTCTACCCGCTCTCCACCTACCCCAGCGGGTTCGGCGTGATCGTGCAGCTCACCCCGCTGTACCACGGGGTCGAGCTGGAGCGGGCCCTGATGCTCGGCACCATGGACGCGAGCGTGCTCGGGCACGTGATCTACCTGCTGGTGCTGGGCCTGGCCGGGCTGTGGCTGGCCGGGCGCCGGCTGGAGCGGTTGCTGCTGTCCTGAAGCCCCCGGAATCCGGAAGCCCCCAAACAATGGACGCCCGTGGGCGCCGATGTCAGTCCCGCTGGCGGGGGAGCTGGATCGGCTGGGTGGACGGGCCCAGCAGGTCACCCAGGCCCATCCGCTGAGCCAGGCGGCGCGGGCTGATCCCGGTGGAGTTGGCGGCGTCCGGGTCGGCACCGTGGGCCAGCAGCTCGTCGGCCGCCGCCCGCTGACCGTGCGCGGTGAAGATCGCGCGCCACAGCGGGGTGTTGCCCCAGCGGTCGGTGGCGGTGGTGGCGGCCCCGGCCGCGATCAGCATGCCGATCACCTGGGGGTGCTGCTCCTGGGCGGCGAAGTGCAGCGGCGTGAAGCGCACGGCGTCGGGCTGGCCCGGGTCGGCGCCCTCGGCCAGGAGACGCGCTACCTCGGCGGCATCGCCGTCGGCCGCGGCGTAGTGCAGCGGGGAACGCCCGAACTCGTCGGTTTCGCGGAGTGCATCGATCATGTCCGGCATTGTGCCTCTAAGTAATCCTCATTTCCACCCCTTCGGGCCACGTGTCACAGCCTGTTCCAGAAATCGTCACTCGCGCCTGGCCAGTGATGATGCTGTGTCAGCAGGGGGCTACGGGGCGATTGTGGCGTGACGTTCGGGGCTCTGCCGGGCGCGGTGCGTCATCACATTGCGTGTTCAACAGTGATTGCGCAGCGTTACAAAATGACGGGCTGGGATTCGCGGCCAACGCTTTTGCAGGGCTTGCAAAATGCAGATGCGCACTCTGGTCCTACAGGTGTCGCACTGCTGGTCAGAGCGCGATTCGCTGATGCTGCGGACGGGTGCGCGAGGCGCTCGGGCCGGGCGTGTCGCTTGCTCGTCCGAACACCTGTTCGGATAGAGTCCCGGTGTTCCGGTGCTCGAGGTCAACGACGATCGCGCTCTCACCGGTACCCACGAGTGCCCGGTTGTCCACAGGGCGAAGTTACTCGGCCAAGTTTGTCGGTGGTCGCGTCTAGCGTCTGTACCGACGGAAGAATCCGGCGTCCGCGATCCCGCGAAGCCGGCCGACTGTGAGGTGAACACACATGCCCGCTCCTGCGGACCGTGAAAAGGCTCTCGACGCCGCTCTTGCCCAGATCGACCGGCAGTTCGGCAAGGGCTCGGTCATGCGGCTGGGAGACGACACCCGCCCGCCGATCGAGATCATCCCGACCGGCTCCATCGCGCTCGACGTCGCGCTCGGCATCGGCGGTCTGCCGCGAGGCCGCGTCGTCGAGATCTACGGCCCGGAATCGTCGGGTAAGACCACCGTGGCGCTGCACGCCGTGGCCAGCGCTCAGCGGGCCGGCGGTATCGCCGCCTTCATCGACGCCGAGCACGCGCTCGACCCGGAGTACGCCAAGAAGCTCGGGGTCGACACCGACGCCCTGCTGGTCTCCCAGCCCGACACCGGTGAGCAGGCGCTCGAGATCGCGGACATGCTGGTCCGCTCCGGCGCGCTCGACATCATCGTCATCGACTCGGTGGCCGCCCTGGTGCCGAAGGCCGAGATCGAGGGCGAGATGGGCGACAGCCACGTCGGCCTCCAGGCCCGCCTGATGTCGCAGGCGCTGCGCAAGATCACCGGTGCGCTGAACAACTCCGGCACCACCGCGATCTTCATCAACCAGCTGCGCGAGAAGATCGGCGTGATGTTCGGGTCCCCCGAGACCACCACCGGTGGTAAGGCGCTGAAGTTCTACGCCTCGGTCCGGCTCGACGTCCGCCGCATCGAGACCCTGAAGGACGGCACCGACGCGGTCGGTAACCGCACCCGGGTCAAGGTCGTCAAGAACAAGATGAGCCCGCCGTTCAAGCAGGCCGAGTTCGACATCATCTACGGCCTGGGCATCTCACGTGAGGGTGGCCTGATCGACATGGGTGTCGAGCACTCGTTCATCCGCAAGTCCGGTGCCTGGTACACGTACGAGGGTGACCAGCTCGGCCAGGGTAAGGAGAACGCGCGCAACTTCCTGCGTGACAACCCCGACCTGGCCAACGAGCTGGAGAAGAAGATCAAGGAGAAGCTTGGTGTGGGCGCGCAGGTCAACGCCCCCGCTGAGGTCGCGGTCAGCTTCTGATCCCGGCGGCGTCCCGCCCACGGTCCCGGCCGACCTCCTCCGGTACCGGTCTGAGCCGCGGGCGGGCGCACCACTGGGAAAGGTGAAGCACGAATGACCGACGACCAGCGACGGTCCCGGGGTGTCCTGGAGGGGGGCACCCCGGGACTGGCGACTGTCCACAACCTGTTCTCCGGCCGCGCCGGTGGTGCGCGACCGGACGCCGGGCGGTCCGCGTCCGGATCCGGTTCTCGCCGCGGCTCCGAGAAAGAGGGCGCTGCGAACGAGGGCTCCAAGGGCGAGGACACCAACAAGCAAGGCGCCGAGAACGAGGGTTCGGGCGGCAGGGGCTCTGGTGGCCAGGGCTCCAGCGGCCGAGGTTCTGGCCGCTTCGGCGGCAGGGGCCGGGACTCGCGCCGGCCCGATCAAGGCACCGCCCAGAGCACCGTGGTCAGCCTCGACGGCTCCAAGCTGAATCCGCACGACCTGCGCGACATGATCGCCCAGAAAGAGGCCGAGTGGCAGCGGGCCGGCCAACCCGGCCCAGATGACCAGTCTGCCCGCGGCAACCAGGCTGCTGACGCTGACCAGGCCGGCCGGTCCGCCCGCTCGGGCCGAAGCGCTCCCGCCTGCGAGCCGCTCGAGCTCGATGCCGAATGCACGCCGCAGGGCGCTCCGTCCGACGAGCTGGCCCAGCCCGCCTGGACCCTGCCGGGCTGGGGTGCTGATCCCGCTGCGGAGCCGACTTCCACCCGGGGGCAGCAGCCGCGAGCGCGTGAGCCTCGGCGTACCAGCAAGCTCGACCGCCGCCCCCGCCGCGATGACGAAACCCCAGGCGGCCCCGGCCAAGAGAACTTCTTCGGCGAACCGCCCGAGAACGACTCGCCCCGAGGCCGAAGTGGGGGAGGCCGACGCAATGGTCTCAGCCGAAAGCGCCAGGCCACCGGCGGTAGCCAGTTGGGCCGCCGCAACACCGGCAACGGATACGCCAGCAACGAATACACGGGTAACGAGGGCCCGGGTGGCCAGAGGCTGGGCAATGAAGGCTCGGACAGTGCCGAAGCCTCCCCAGCACGCCGCCGCCCGCCTGTCGCCCCCGAGCTCGAAGCCCGCGAAATCCTGCTCAAGCAGCTCTCGGCCGGCGACCGCACCCGCGCCCAGCTGGCCAAAGTGCTTGCCGAGAAAGAGATTCCGGACGACGTGGCGGCTGCCGTGCTCGACCGGTTCGAAGAGGTCGACCTGGTCGACGACGCCGCCTTCTCCCGGCAGTACGTCGAGAACCGGCACACCGGAAAGGGTCTGGCCAAGCGGGCCTTGGCCTACGAGCTGCGGCAGAAGGGGGTGGCCGACGAAACGGCCCGCGAGGCCCTGGATTCGCTCAGCTCCGAAGATGAGCTGGCAACGGCCCGGCAGCTGGTGCGCAAGAAGGCGGGCAGCATGACCAAGGACGATCCGGAACGCCGACTGCGACGGCTGGCCGGGATGCTGGCCCGTAAGGGCTACAGCTCGGGCATCGCCTACCAGGCGATCCGAGAAGAGCTGGCCGAACTGGACGCGGAAGGCATGTTCGGTCACCCCGACTTCGACTAGCCGCCGACAAAGCCAACCTGTTCGTGACCAGGCCGAAGCCCAGTCACGAACCGGAGCGATGCATCAGGGAGCAGGATTTCCCGTTCCCTGCAGCGTGACGTCGTGCGGCTCCCCGGGCCCCGACGAGCCAGTGCCGAAGGCGGGCTCGTGGTGCCGCCCGGTGAACGGGGCCGTACTCTCCCCACCTTCGCCGACGGCGGCTGTAGGCGGCTCGCCCTCGCTCGCGGTGGTGATCCGGCTCTGCCCGTCGAAGGTGTGGAAGAACTCGTGCAGCCGGGCCACCTGGGCGTTCGACAAAGTGCCGTCCTGGGGCTCGATGTGCGGCTGGTTCAGCAGCACGTCCCGGGAGAAAATCAGCGACAGCCGGTCCTCCGCCGTCCTGAGCGCCCCAGCGGGCACGAACCGCAGCTCGGCTCCGGTCCTGGATGCACCTAAGGTGTCGGACGTGACCCGCTCGTCGCTCATGTCCGTCACGTCGGTCCTGCCGTCCGAGGCGATCGCGTCGCTCGTGTCCCGCTCCTCCTGCTGGGCATCGGCTCCGACCAGCGAAGCCGGCACGGCGATGGAGACCCATTCCAGGCTCCGGTCGGCATCGTTGAAATAGACGCCGCTGACCTCGCCCAGACTTTCGCCGCCGGAGTCGTGCAGCGTACGTCCGACCAGGTCACGCGCTTCGTGGGGCTTCAGATCCACCTTCTCCTCCTCTGCCTGGCGCAGACCTGCGCCCTGCGCCGTTCCGAGAAGGCAAGTCTCACGCGATCGCCCGCGCCCACCATTCGAGAGCCCCACACGCCCCGACCACGCGCACACCCAGGGGCTCCACGCGCATCGGCGCGCCCGAGAAACAGCGGCGCGCCGACCGTCCTGAATTGGAAACCCAGCCCCCTACGGAGCCGAGTTACCCGTGCCCTGCAACGTCACGTCGTGCGGCTCGTTCGGGCCCGCGATCCCGGTACCGAAGGCGGTCTCGTGCGCACGGCCCTTGAACGACTGGCGCGGGTCCGGGATGTGACTGATGTCGGCGAACTTCGGGGCACCCTCGTGAGCCGAGGCGAAATGCTGGCCCGAGAACGTCCCAAAAAACTCGTGCAGCCGGGCCACCTGGGCGCTGGACAGCGCGCCGTCGCGGGGTTTGATCCGCGGCATGGAGCGGATCACGTCACGGGGGAGCGGGATCGAGACCCCCTCGCCGGTGGGCACGATCTGCGTGACCGGGACGAAAGCGTCCCGTTCTGCGAAGAAATCGGTGTGGAACGACACCCAGGCCGGTTCGCCGGTGTCGTCGCTGAAGTAGACCGCGTCGACCTCACCGACCATCTCGTGGTCGGCGTCGAAAACTGCACGGCCGACGTACTTCCGGACTTGTTCACCGGTCAGAGTCATGGCTCCTCCTGCGGGCCGCGCCCATGCGAAAGGCGCCGGTGCGAGGAGACAAGTCTCCCGCGCAACGGCGCCTTCGGCATTCGGGCGATCACCCGATCGTCCTAGAGCGTGCTGTTACCAGCACTTCCCGGGTCGATGTGTACCGCATTGATCCCCCGGCCCGCCGAGCGCCGGGACATCCGCCGCTCCACGTACACCGCCAGCTGGGACAGTGCGAAGTTGATCAGCACGAAGATGCCACCGACGATCAGCAGGGTCTGCAGCGGGTTGTTCAGGTTCAGGTAGATGAACTGGCCCTGCTTGAGCAGTTCCGGGTACTGCCCGATGAAGGCGATCAGCGAGGTGTCCTTGAGCACCACGACCATCTGGCTGATGATCGCCGGCAGCATGGTCCGGAACGCCTGCGGCAGCTGGATCATCTGCATGGTCTGCAACGGCGTCAGGCCGATCACCAGACCGGCCTCCCGCTGGCCCTTGGGCAGCGAGTTCACCCCGGCCCGGAGGATCTCGGCGAAGATCACCGAGTTGTAGGCGACCAGACCGGTCACCATCCACCAGAACGCGTCCGAACCCGGCAGCGGCTCGTAGTTGACCCCCAGGTCCGGCAGCAGCTGGTAGGCCATGTACATCAGCACGATGACCGGCAGGCCACGCAGGATCTCGATGACCGTGACCACCGGCAGCCGGGAGCGGCGGCCCAGCATGATCCGGCTCACGCCGAAGACGATGCCGATGACCAGCGACAGCACGATCGCCACGCCGGCCCCGGCCAGGGTGTTCTTCAGGCCGTCCCAGATCAGGTCCCAGACGGCCTTGAAGTCGTCGTTCGACGGGTCGACCAGGGGTGCCCAGCGCTCCTGCTCGAACTGCCCCTTCTCGTCGAGCCGGGCGTAGACCAGGTACAGCACACCGATCAGGGCCAGCCCGACCACCGCGCTGCCGATCAGGGCGTTGCGTTTCGCCCGGGGACCGGGGGCGTCGTACAGGACGGAGAGGTTGGACGTGCTCACCGCAGGATCACCGCCTTGCGCTCGAAGTATCCCAGCAGCAGGCCGGCGGGGATCGTGATCAGCAGGAAGAAGAAGCCGATGCCCAGGTAGACCGGCGTCGGGTCCTCGCCCCGGGAGCTGGTCAGCAGGATCGCGTTGCCCAGCAGGTCACCGCTGACCCCGAAAGCGCCCAGGATGGCCGAGTTCTTGAACATCGCGATGATCACGCTGCCGACCGGCGGGATCGCGGTGCGGAACGCCTGCGGCAGGATCACCGAGCCGAGGTTCTGACTGAACGTCAGCCCGATCGCCCGGGCCGCCTCGGCCTGGCCGGCCGGGATCGCGTTGATGCCCGAACGCAGGGCCTCGCAGACGAACGCCGCGGTGTAGATGATCAGCGATGCGCAGCCGAAGACGTAGAACGACTGGTTGATCCCGATCTCCGGCAGGCCGAAGGCGATGAAGAACAGCACCACGGTCAGCGGGCAGTTGCGGATCACGTTCACGTAGAACGTGCCGACCGCGCGCAGCGGGGCCACGGGGGAGACCCGGAACGCGGCGACGATGGTTCCCAGGACCAGCGCCCCGACCATGCAGATCAGGCAGATTCCGAGCGTTTTCAGGAATCCCTGGAAGAAGAGGTCGAGGTTGTCGGTGATGACGTTCATGACCAGTGACTCCAGTCAGTTCGGGGACGTCGTGGAGCCGGCACCGGGGCGGGGAGCCCCGGTGCCGGACTCACCAGGAGCTCAGGCGCAGGCGTCGGCCGTGGGCAGGGTCGGGACCTCGGAACCCTCGACCTTGCCGGCGGTGGAGGTCCAGGCCTTCTCGTACGAGCCGTCCTCGGACGCCTTCTTCAGCGTGTCCACGATGTAGTTGCAGAACTCCACATCGCCCTTCTTGACGCCGATGCCGTACGGCTCCTCGGTGAACGTGTCACCGACCACCTTGAACGCGCCGTCGGAGTCGCCGACCAGGCCCAGCAGAATGACGTTGTCGGTGGTCACCGCGTCGACCTGGTTGTTGCGCAGGGCGTCGGCGCACTTGCTGTACACGTCGAACGTGACCAGCTGGCCGGGGCTGGCCAGGTACTCGCCGATGTTGTCGGCCGGGGTGGAGCCGGCGACCGAGCAGACCTTCAGCTTGGAGTCGGCCTTGAACGCGTCCGGGCCGGTGATCGCGGTGTCGTCGCTGCGGACCATGATCTGCTGACCGGCCACGTAGTACGGCCCGGCGAAGGTGATCCGCTCCTTGCGCTCGTCGTTGATCGTGTAGGTGGCCGCGACCAGGCTCACGTCGCCGTCCTCGATCACCGTCTCGCGCACCGCGGAGGGGGTCTCGACCCAGGTGATGTCGTCGCCCTCGATGCCCAGGCCACCGGCGATGATCTTGCCGATCTCGACGTCGAAGCCCTCCGGGTCGCCGGACAGGCCCTTGAGGCCGAAGCCGGGCTGGTCGAACTTGGTGCCGATGGTGATCTTCCCGGCCTCCTGGAGGGTGGCCATGGTGGTGCCGGCCTCGAAGGTGGCGTCGTCATTGACCTCGGCCGAGCCGGTGTCGCTGTCGTCGGAGTCGCTGTCACCGCAGGCGGTGAGGGCCAGGACACCGGCCGCGACGACGGCCGCGACCTTGACGGTGCGGCGGGCGCGCGGGGTACGCAGGATGCTGGTCTTCATCGGGTGCGCCAATCTCTTGGTAAGTGGTGAAACCGGTTCAGTGAGTAAGGATCTTGGAGAGGAAGTCGCGCGCCCGGTCGCTGCTCGGGCTGGTGAAGAACGTGCTGGGCGGCGCCTCTTCGACGATCTGACCGTCGGCCATGAAGACCACCCGGTCGGCGGCGCGGCGGGCGAAGCCCATCTCGTGCGTCACCACGACCATCGTCATGCCCTCCTTGGCCAGCGAGGTCATCACGTCGAGCACCTCGTTGATCATCTCCGGGTCGAGCGCGGAGGTGGGCTCGTCGAACAGCATGACCTTGGGCTTCATCGCCAGGGCCCGGGCGATCGCCACCCGCTGCTGCTGACCGCCGGAGAGCTGGGCCGGGTACTTGTCCTTCTGGGTGGCCACCCCGACCCGCTCGAGCAGGGCCAGCGCCTGCTTCTCGGCCTCGGCGCGCTTCTCCTTGCGGACCTTGATCGGGCCGAGGGTGACGTTCTCGAGGACGGTCTTGTGGGCGAACAGGTTGAACGACTGGAACACCATCCCGACGTCCGACCGCAGGGTGGCCAGGGCCTTGCCCTCGGCCGGCAGCGGCTTTCCGTCCAGCGTGATCGTTCCCGCGTCGATCGTCTCGAGCCGGTTGATCGTCCGGCACAGGGTGGACTTTCCGGACCCGGAGGGCCCGATCACCACGACGACCTCCCCGGTGCTCACGGTGAGGTTGATGTCACGGAGCACGTGCAGAGAGCCGAAATGCTTGTTGACGCCGGTCAGGGTGACCAGGGCCGTCCGCTCGCCGGACCCGTTGACACCGTTTGATGTCATCGAATCGTCGCCCGGTGCAACGTTTTCCGCCGTCATGGCTGATTCCTCCTCCGGCATGGTGTGTCTGGAAGGTAGAAAGAACCTAGCGGCCGGTGAAGGTGAATTGAGGATCTTCTGAGGTCACGGGCTGGTTACGTGACTTCCCCGAAACACCGTGACCGGCGAAGGTAGGGGGATGCGTGTACTGCTCGTGGAAGACGACGCCCGGCTCGGGGCCGCGCTGTCGGACGTGCTGCGGGTGCACGGCATGGAGGTCGAGCACGTGACCACCGCCCGGATGGCGCTGGCCCGCCTCACCCCGCAGACCGAGGCCGTGGTGCTCGACCTGGGCCTGCCCGACCGGGACGGCTTCGAGGTCTGCAGCCGGATCCGGCGCACCCACGACGTCCCGATCCTGATCGCCACCGCCCGCTCCGACCTCACCGCGCGGGTGCACGGGCTGAACCTGGGCGCCGACGACTACCTGGTCAAGCCCTACGACGTGCGCGAACTGCTGGCCCGCCTGCACGCGGTGAGCCGCCGGCACCGGCGCGAGCTGGTGGGTGCGGGCGCCGGCGGCGCGGTCACCGATGCGTTCGAAGAGAGCGAACTGGGGACGTCGGTGGGCCCCGACGGCGATCCCGTCACCGAACCGGCACCACTGTCTCCGGACGAGGTGGTGATCGACGTCAGCAGCCGCACAGTGGTCAAGGGTGGGCGGTCGATCGCCCTCACCCGCAAAGAGTTCGACCTGCTCGCCCTGCTGGCCCGGCATCCCGGGGTGGTGTTCCGGCGCGAGCAGATCATCAGCGAGGTCTGGCAGTCGACCTGGGACGGCTGCGGGCGCACGCTCGAGGTGCACGTGGCCGCGGTGCGTTCCAAGACCGGGTCGCCGGGTCTGATCGAGACGGTGCGTGGGGTGGGCTACCGGCTGGCGATCGGCGCGGCGAGCTCGACCTGGTCCTGATCAACCGATGAGGAGTCGATGAGGACACGTCTGTCCGCCCTCCTGCTCGTGCTGATCGGCGTGGTCCTGGTCAGCCTGGGCATCCCGCTGATCTCCGGGATGGCCGCGGACGAGGCCCGTACCCTGCACACCGACCGGATGGCCGACCTGTCGCTGTTCGTCAGCCGGGCCCCCTTCGGCGAGGAGCCGGGCGCCGCCGAGGTGATGGCGCTGGAACGCGACCTGGAGCGTTACGAGGAGCTCTACGGCATCTCGGTGACGGTCTACGACGCTGCGCGCCACCCCCGGTACAGCAATGCCGACTCGGCAGCACTGTCGGTGGCGGAGGACGCGGCGCTCGACACCGCGCTGTCCGGGCGCCTCACCGAGGTGTGGGACCACATCCAGCCGTGGGACTCCGAGCCGCTGGTGGCGGCCCAGCCGGTGGTGCGCGACGGGGACGTCGTGGGTGCAGTGGTCAGCGTGTCGCCGGTGGAGAAGGCGGCCAACCGGGTGCTCGCCCGCTGGTCGATCCTGCTGGCGGCCGAGCTGGTGGCCATGATCGGCGCGATCGCCCTGGTCGACCGGCTGGCCCGCTGGCTGCTGCGGCCGGTGGCCCGGCTCGACGAGGCCGCGCACCAGATCTCCGCCGGCGACCTGTCGGCCCGCGTGCCCACCGGGTCCGGGCCGCCGGAGCTGCGCCGCCTGGAGGCCTCGTTCAACGACATGGCGGTGCACGTGCAGGACGCCGTGGAGGCCCAGCGGGCCTTCGTCGCCGACGCCAGCCACCAGCTCCGCAACCCGCTCGCCGCCCTGCTGATGCGGCTGGAGGGGCTGGCGATGACGTCCGGCCTGCCCGGCGTGTCCAAGGCCCGGCAGACCGAGCTGATGGAACAGGCCCTCGCCGACGGCCGGCACCTGGCCGGCACCCTCGACCGGATGCTCGCCCTGGCCAAGGTGGAGAACGCTGGTGCGCCCGCGGTAGCTCTGGACGTCGCTGCAGTGGTGGACGAGCGGCTGGCCTTCTGGATGGTGGTGGCCGACCGCAGAGGGGTGCACATCGTTCGCCGGGGAGCGGTCGAAGCACAGGGGCTGCACGACGCCGGGGCACTGGCCGGAGCCCTCGACGCAGTGCTGGACAACGCCCTGAAGTACTCGCCCGAGGGCGGGACGGTCACCGTCGAGGTGCGCTCAGTGCCTGGTGCCGCGGCCGGACCCGGCCCGCGGGATGTGGTGCCGATCGGCGGACCGAGTTCGGCGCCGATGCTGGCTCTCGCCCACGCCGTTGAGGTGTCCGGACCGGATCAGCCTCCCCGCGGCGGCGCCGAGGTGACGGTGACCGACGACGGCCCAGGAGTCTCGGCCCAGGACCTGCCCCGCATCGCAGACCGGTTCTGGCGCGCCGAGGGCGCTGAGCAGGAGGGCACCGGCCTGGGCATGTCGATCGCCAAGACACTGATGGAGCGGCACGACGGCTCGCTGGAGGCGACGACCGGTGAGGCCGGGGGCCTGAGCGTGCGGCTCGTGATCCCGCCCGCAAGCTAGAGCTTCTGCCGGCGGTAGTAGGCGACCGCGGCCGGGTGCAGTTCCAGCCCTCCGGTCAGGATCGCTGAGCGGCGGTCGGTCTGATTGGCGGCGGGGGCGGCCTCGGCAATGGCCGCGCGCCGATCGAAGATCGTGGTGAGCACCGCCGTCACCAGGTCACCTTCGGCGTCTTCCCGGGCGACCAGCAGGTTGGCCAGAGCCAGGGTGTCCACCTGTTCAGGAATGCCGTAGTAGCCGGACGGAATCGCGGCCGGGCGGTAGACCGCCCCGTACGCGGCGCGCATGCGCTTGGGTAGGTCACCGAGCCCGAGCAGCCGCAGCGGCATGCGCTCGGAGGCGTTCTCGACCGCGGCCGTGGTCACGCCGCCGGACCAGAAGACCGCGTCCACCTCGTCGTTCTCCAGGGCCACGAGCCCGTCGACGATGCCCAGTTCCTTGGTCTCGACCGAGATACCGGCCAGCTTCAGCAGGCGCCGGGCGATCAGCGCGGTACCGGAGCCCGGGTCGCCGACCGCCACCCGCAGCCCGGCCAGGTCTTCCAGCGACTTCAGCCCGGAGCCGTCCGGCACCACCACGTGGTAGTAGTCGTCGTAGATCCGCGCCAGCGCTCGCAGCGGCACGTCCCGGCTCTCGTCGTCCGCCGCACCTCGCCCGTTCCGGCTCTCCGCCGCGTCGTTGGCGCTTACGGCCAGATCGGCCGTACCCGCCGAGAGCCGGGCCAGGTTCTCGATGCTCCCGGAAGAGGGCAGCACCTCGACGGTCAGCGAAGGGTGCGCGTTCTCCAGCTCCCGGGCCAGCGCGGTGGCCCAGGCGTAGTAGACCCCGGCAGTGGTGCCGGCCGTGATCACGATGCGTCCCGGACCGGGTTCTTCGCCGAGCGAGTCGTCGGCCGTGGCCGTACCGGTGGAACACCCCATGGGCAGCAGCAGGAGCACCGTGAGCACGAGTGTCCTGGTGAACCGCATCGGCCCACCATGCCTGATCGTCCCGGATCGGCCCAGCCGGCAACCCCCAGGAAACAATCCGGTGGGACGAACGGCGCCGTTCGTCGCCCTGCGTCGCGAGGTGGATACTGGATTCGCACCTGAGTGCAGGATCAGGAATGTAGAGCCGGACCGAAGACGCTGCGGACGGGCGGGCCACGACCCCGCCGCCACCCCCGAAACCGCAGAGAGAAGCGTCTTCAAGTGAGCACCGGCATCGCCCCGACCTCGGCGACCCGAACCGACCGACCCACGCACCCCCGTCCCTCCACCCGGGCCTGGCTCGTCTGGTCGTTCGGCGTCCTGGCCTACATCCTCGCCATCGTCAGCCGCTCGTCGCTCTCGGCGGTCGCCGCCGAGACCTCCGACCGTTTCGGCGTCACCGCCGCCACCCTCTCCACCTTCGCCGTGCTGCAGCTCGGCGTGTACGGCGCGATGCAGATCCCGGTCGGGCTGATCCTTGACCGGATCGGGCCGCGCCGGGTGCTCACCGTCGGCCTGCTGGTGATGGCCCTGGGCCAGGGACTGCTCGCGGTGACCGAGTCGGTGCCGGGCGCCTTCGCCGCCCGCTTCCTGGTCGGCGCGGGCGACGCGACCATCTTCGTCTCGGTGGTCCGCCTGATCATCGCCTGGTTCCCACCCCGCCAGGCGCCCCTGCTCACCCAGGTCACCGGTCTGATCGCGCAGTTCGGCCAGATCGTCAGCGTGATCCCGCTGCTGGCCCTGGTGCACAGCCGCGGCTGGACGTTCGCCTTCCTCGGCCTGGCCCTGGTGCTGCTGCTGGTGGCGATCGCGGTGGGGGCCAGCGTGCGCGACCATCCGCCCCACCACGAGGCGCCGGTCCTGCCCGCCGGACCGGGAGTGGTGCAGCGGGTGCGGGAGGTCTGGTCCAACCCGGGAACCCGGCTCGGCTTCTGGGCGCACTTCGTCACGCCGCACGGGGGCAACGTGATCGCCCTGCTGTGGGGCTTCCCCTACCTGACGGCCGGCGAGGGGCTCCCCATCGGCCAGGCCCAGGCGCTGTTGTCGATCCAGGTCGTGGCGGGCGCCGTGTTCGGTCTGCTGATCGGCAGGTTCGCCGGCCGGCACCCGCTGCGCCGGTCCTGGGCCGTGCTCGCCGTGGTCGGCATCCAGGCGGTCGCCCTGGCCGTGGTGGTGGCCAATCCGGGGCCCGCACCGGTCTGGCAGCTCCTGATCCTGGTGATGTGTTTCGCGGCGGGCGGGCCGGGCTCCCTGGTCGGCCTCGACTTCGCCCGTACCTCCAACCCGCCGCACCTGACCAGCAGCGCCACCGGCATGGCGAACAGCGCCGGTTTCCTGGCCTCGCTGCTGGCCCTGCTGATGATCGGGGCGCTGCTCGACGTGCAGAACGCGGGTACGCCCGACACCTACAGCCTGGAGGGATTCCGGATCGCCTTCTGCAGCCTCTACCTGCTATGGCTGGTCGGGGTGGTCGGTGTCCTGCACAACCGGCGGCGGCTGCGCCGGGTGATGGCCGAGAACGGGGTGCACGTGCCGCCGCTGCGCGAGGTCGTCAACCGTTACCAGCGGCGTAGGTGACCGGTCCTCGGTCGCCGGGCCGGCGTCGTACAGTTGAGCTGCTATGACGATCGAGGACACTGCGCCCGTGCGCACCTACGAGGTGCGCACCTTCGGCTGCCAGATGAATGTGCACGACTCCGAGCGCCTGTCCGGCCTGCTGGACGCGGCCGGCTACGCGCCCGCCGCGCCCGGGGGAGAGGCCGCCGACCTGGTCGTCTTCAACACCTGTGCGGTCCGCGAGAACGCCGACAACAAGCTCTACGGCAACCTCGGTCAGCTGGCCCCGGTCAAGGCCGGGCGCCCGGACATGCAGATCGCGGTGGGTGGCTGCCTGGCCCAGAAGGACCGGGACACGATCGTCCAGAAGGCGCCCTGGGTCGACGTCGTCTTCGGCACGCACAACATCGGCTCGCTGCCGGTGCTGCTCGAGCGCGCCCGGCACAACGCCGAGGCCCAGGTCGAGATCCTGGAGTCGCTCGAGGTCTTCCCCTCCACACTGCCCACCCGGCGTGACTCGGCCGCCGCGGCCTGGGTCTCGATCAGCGTGGGATGCAACAACACCTGCACGTTCTGCATCGTGCCCTCCCTACGGGGCAAGGAGCGCGACCGCCGGCCGGGCGAGATCCTGGCCGAGGTCGAGGCGCTGGTCGCCGAGGGCGTGGTCGAGGTGACGCTGCTCGGGCAGAACGTGAACACCTACGGCGTCGAGTTCGGCGACAAGGGGGCGTTCGCCGCGCTGCTGCGGGCCGTCGGCTCGATCGAGGGCCTGGAGCGGGTGCGCTTCACCAGCCCGCACCCGGCGGCCTTCACCGACGACGTGATCGACGCGATGGCCGAGACCCCCAATGTGATGCCGCAGCTGCACATGCCGCTGCAGTCCGGGTCCGACCGGATGCTGAAGGAGATGCGCCGCTCCTACCGGTCGAAGAAGTTCCTGGGCATCCTCGAGAAGGTGCGCGAGCAGATCCCGCACGCCGCGATCTCGACCGACATCATCGTCGGCTTCCCGGGGGAGACCGAGGAGGACTTCCAGGGCACGCTCGACGTGGTGGCCCAGGCCCGCTTCGCCCAGGCCTTCACCTTCCAGTACTCGCAGCGGCCGGGTACTCCGGCTGCCACGCTGCCCGACCAGCTGCCGAAGCAGGTGGTGCAGGAGCGGTACGTGCGCCTGCTGGAGCTGCAGGAAGAGATCAGCTGGCAGGAGAACCGCAAGCTGGAGGGCGAGGTCCTCGAGCTGCTGGTCACCGAGAGCAAGGGGCGTAAGGACGGGGCGACGACGCGCCTTTCCGGGCGCGCACCCGACAACCGTCTTGTGCACTTCTCGGTCCCGGACGGGGCGGCCACGCCTCGGCCGGGTGACTTCGCCACGGTGCGCATCTCCTACGGGGCGCCGCACCACCTGGTGGCCGACGACTCGGGGAGTGCCTACGCGGTGCGGCGCAGCCGGGCGGGTGACGCCTGGGAACGCCGGCAGATCGACGCCTGTGGTCCGGCTCCCGCTCCTGCGGGTGGTGCCGGCACCGGGCCGACGCCGGTCTCGCTCGGCGTCCCGGTGCTCCGCCGGGGCTGATCTGCCTGCGGTGTGGTCACTTTGGGCCTCATCGGCGTCGTGATGTCACGTCGATTTGACCTGCCTGTGGGCCATCCGTAAAGTTCTACGTGTTGGAGCGAGGGAGACACGGACGCGAAAGCGGCCGGTCCTGGCTCAACTTCCCTGGAACACCTTCCGAGGACTAACCCACGCCGGGTTGGGCCTGAAGTGCTCGATCAGGGAACACCGGATGAACGAAGCAGTGAAAATCTTCTGGTAAGGTTTACACCGCTCGGTCAGCCGGGTAAGTTAGAG